>NZ_JARXYU010000010.1:0-202164 GCF_029893715.1 Paenibacillus sp. LBL
GCAAAAACACCTCCAAGGTTGTCTCCATATCTTACGACATGGTTGCATTCTCTTGAAGGTGTTTTAATTTGTCTCACGCTATGGGGTCAGTCCCTCTGTTAAACAGATGACCGATCTTTTTTTAGTTCAATCAGCCAAGAAATGCATCCCTCACACGATTCCAGAACGGGAACGGCCGATAACGGGCAAAGCTGACCTGCTGCTCCGCCACTTGACAGCGCACGGAAACGAGATCATCAATCGAGATGTTGACATGATCGATGGTCAGCAGCAGACGCTGCTCTTTACGCGAGAATATATCACAATGATGATGCTTGGGCAGGAGGAGCGGTGAGCCCAGCGTACGGAATATCCGATTGTTAATCGAGGCGATCTCCGCGATCTGAAGGGCATCGATGGAGGGGTGTACCATGGCGCCGCCGACACTCTTGTTATAGGCCGTGCTGCCGGACGGCGTGGACACGCAAATGCCATCTCCCCTGAACATCTCAAAGGTTACGTCGTTGATGTCAATCTGAGCGACGACAGTGCCGTCAACGCCCTTAAGCGTAAATTCGTTTAAGGCAATGTAAGAGGACGTCCCTGATTTCTTATGGATTTCCAGCTGAACCAGGGGATACTTGACGAGACGCGGCTTCATGCCGCTGTGTTCGCCTTCTCCGCTCATATGATCAATTAGCTCCGTCAGTTCATCCGCCTTCCAGTCTGCATAGAATCCCAAGTGTCCCGTGTGGACACCAACAAAAGCGAGGTCAGGAATCCGGTCAATAAAAGTATGAAAGGCGTGCAGCATCGTACCGTCTCCACCGATGGAGACCACAATCTCCGGAGATTCTGCATCCAGCACAAACCCCCGCTGTTCCGCCAGCTTGTGAAACTGCTGGGTCAGCTCTACAGACAATGGGTCACCGCGGTCCAGAACATAATATCTCAAGTTGATAAGCTCCTTTGTAAAGGTTATATAAAGATGATAATCAATCTTGAAGAAGAACACAATGTTCACCTTGGGAATTTGCGGAATTTCTGCTGCAGTCCTTTTATGAACTGGATCAACAACGTAAATGTTATGAGGAAACCAAGCAGCATGCAAAAAGCCGCCATAATATGGGTATACCCGTTTAGAACGGAATTCGAAACAGCCGGCAGGGCCATGGTCGGAATGGAAGATCCCATCACGCTCTTCCACAACAGCATGACTGCTGTCGCGGCAATCAGGCCATGAACGAGTCTTGCGATGACAAACGGGAAATACCTGAGGTTCGTAGAGTTCAGGATGCTGATAATCTGTGCATGAACGGACAAGCCGCCCCAAGACAAGATGAAGGCCGCTGCAGCCGCTTTATACGCCAACGGAATGGCGGCACCCGCTTCCCCGGCGTAACGCGCTCCGAGTGTTACTTCAAAAATCCCTCCTACGATGGCAGTGGAGAGGGACTCGGGCATGCCAACCAGGGACAGCATCAAACCGATAGCCTCGGTAAGCGCCGGGATAACGCCGGCACGGGTCCAAAGCTCGAGAAAGACGGAGAAGAATACCACGAGCCCGCCAACCACGATATTAAGCTGGAGCGATGATTGTATCGCTTGTCTCAGCAAGGTCCCCAAGTCCCGGCCATCCTGCTTCCTCGCAGCATGCATCGCACGAATCGCGGCTTTAACCCGGCTTGTCTTAACCTGAGACAGGTGAAGCGGCGATTCAGATGAGCTTTTAGCGTCATGTTTGCCATGAAACCTCATTAGCAGTCCGACAAGGAATCCACCGCCATAATGGGCTATTGCAAGAATGATACCGATTTTAGGATCGTGAAAAAAGCCGATGGAGACTGCTCCGATTAAAAATATAGGATCAGAGGAAGTGGTAAAGGCCACGAGCCGTTCGCCTTCCTCTCGACTTACCATTTTTTGTTCCCACAGTTTGGCGGTTAATTTGGCACCGATCGGGTAACCTGATACATATCCCATTGCGGCAACGAATCCCCCTGCTCCCGGAATACGAAACAGGGGCCTCATCATAGGGTCCAGAAGGGTGCCAATCAGGTGCACCACACCAAACCCAAGCAGCACCTCTGAAATGACAAAGAACGGGAACAGGGACGGAAAGAGAACGTCCCACCATATCGCCAGGCCCCGAAGAGCGGATTGAAGAGCGGCATCGGGAAATACAGCCATCAGGATAATTACGCTGAGGAGTGCCGTTACAAGCATGAACCAGCCCATTTTTTTCATGGTCATATAATGAATACGCCCCCTGGCATCGATGTGAACTACTGAAATATAGGTCCATTAATTTAAAATCTATGCAGGATATAGGACAAACAGTATAAAAAAACATGAGAAAGCGGTTACAAATGTGCTTTATTTTCGAGGATATTGTGCTATAATAAAAAACATCAAAGCACATCTTTCGTATTATGTTTGGATGGAGTGATGATCATGAGCATAGTCGCAGGTATCCTAGTATGCGCCTTCGTTTATGTAATACGTGCTTCTCTCGTCCAGAGTGAAGAAGACTGGCGCAGTTATTAATAAGTTTCTAAAAGGTGCTAACCATTGCTTAGCGCCTTTTTTTGTTGTTTTTGCTATAATAAAAAGGTATATCCAATCGAAAGCGAATCATAAACAGATGGGAGAATTAGCGGATATGAATCCGAACTTAAGCATCTATGATAACCTCGGGGGTGCCGAGGGTGTACGTTCGCTCGTCGAAGCTTTTTATCCGAGAGTTCAGCAAAATGAATTGCTCTCGCCCTTGTTTCCGGAGGACATCATGCCGGTGATGGACAAACAATATATGTTCCTGAGTCAGTTCTTTGGAGGGCCTGCCCTATTCTCCGAAGCCTTCGGTCATCCCATGATGCGGGCCAGACATATGAAATTTCCGATTACGGACCGCCACGCTGAAGAATGGCTTGGCTGTATGACAGGAGCCTTGATCGAAATCGGCGTGGAGGATGATCTGCGTGATTTTGTGCTACAGCGTCTTTCCGGTCCCGCTCACCATTTCGTCAATACACCTTAGTGCCTTGGAACTAGAAGTGGACTGGAATTAGACGCGAATGAAGGGATGGCGAATGGCGTGAAGTTAGAACCCTTGTATTCCATCAAGGTAGTTTGTGCGCACTGTGAGCAAGAATATTTAACATCTAGAGTAAGACCAAGCTTCAAAAAGGCATTCCGAACAGATACGGACTTCTGCGCTTATTATAAATCGGAGAATCCTGATTTCTACGTGGTGCGTGTCTGTCCTGAATGCGGATTTGCCTCAACGGAGAATTCGACTGTGAAATTGAATGAGCGGCAGAAGACGCTGTTCTACGAGCAGGTTGGATGCCGATGGGACAAGAGGGATATGGGCGGTCCACGCAGTCTGGAGGATGCCCTGGAAGCGTATAAGCTGGCTCTCCTCTGTGCGCAAGTGATCGGGGAGCGGGATCGGATTGTGGCCAGCCTGCTGCATCATATTGCTTGGCTGTATCGGTATCAAGGCAATCAGGACCAGGAGAACCGCTTCTTGAAATACAGTCTTGAATCCTATATCCGGGTGTTTGAACACGAAGGAGTAGGAGCAAACGATGCCCGTCTTCTATTCCTGATTGGAGAGATCCACCGCAGGCTGGGACAATTCCAGGAGGCGGTTCAATGGTTCTCCCGAGTGGTCCAGGACGAGAAGATTATGGATGCTGCCATGATCCGGGCTTCCAGAGAGCAGTGGAAGCTGATCTCGGAGCAGATACGGGAACAGAAGAACGCTGCAAAGGCGGAATCTTAATGAATGCAAAATGCAAACAGCCCGCCGAATGAAATGCCAGCAGGCTGATAAGAATGCTCATTCTTACTCGTACTAAGCGAAGTCAGCGAAGTCGCTGATCCGTGAGCAAGTAGTCGATGTCGCTGTCCAGTACGGTTACTTTATTATGGCAGCAGGGGAAAATCAGCAGCTTCTTTTTCCCCTCTCTAACACTCACTAATTCTTTGGGCTTCATTGGCAGTAATACATTGTCAGTTCCACAGAAAGGGCAGCTGTGTACATAAACGTCGTTTCCAACGACATCGTAAGGCCACGTATTAGAAAAAGGGATCATGAGTTCTCCGATGAGTGAGGCTCATCGTCCTTTTTCGAGGATGGCCCTTCATCATTTTTGGCAAGCTCGGCAATTTTCTGCATCAATATATGCTGTGGCATATGCATCAGCTGTTCCAGCGGAACGCCCAGCTGCTTGGACAGTGTAACCGCCGTCTCCGGTGATATTTGTAAAGGTCTCATGGCTTCCAGCTCCTTTTAGTTATAGCAGTAATTTGATTTATATATAGTTATACACTTTTCCCTATGCTCGCACAAATGGTATTACTGCATGGATTCATATTATGATTCGAAAGGTGATGAATGTTCGATGGCACTTCAACAAACATGGGATTTAGATTCGATATTTCCTGGAGGGTCTTCCTCTCCACAGCTCGTGAGCTTTCTTGAGACCCTTGAGCAGGATGTACATCAGCTCCAACAGGATGTACAGGCACTGTCCGTTCCGGAAACCGTCGAGCGTGCGGCGAGCCTTGAGCGTTTCCTAGAGCAGTTTCAAAGCGCCTATGCCCGTATCCGTGAAGTCTCCGCATTTGTGAGCTGTTTGACCGCACAGAATGTGAATGACAAAAAGGCGGTTCAATTGACCGGCCGGGTAACTTCCTTGTCCGCAACCCTGCAATCGGTTAAGAACCAATTCGATAATGTGCTCCGCGGCATGAACGATGAGCTTTGGACCGCTTGGACAGGTACAGATAAAGTGTCTCAGCTGGACTTTGTATTGAACGAAGCCCGCAACCTTGCCAAGGATAAAATGAGCCCTGAGCTTGAAAGCCTGGCTCTGTCCCTCGGCGTTGACGGTTATCACGGTTGGGGAGAATTCTATGATACCATCGTGAAGAAAATCCAGATTCCATATGAGGAAGATGGCAAGACCGTCATGCTGTCTGCAGGACAGGCATTCAATAGAATGCATGATCCTCGCAGAGAAGTACGCCAATCCATGTTTGAAAAATGGGAGCAGGCTTGGGGAGATTCTGCCGATTACTGCGCGGATACCCTTAACCATCTATCGGGCTACCGCCTGAAGCTGTATGAGAACCGCGGCTGGGACGATGTACTGAAAGAGCCGCTCGCCATTGGCCGAATGAGCCGTGAGACTCTGGATGCCATGTGGGCCGTCATTCAGGACACCAAGTCGGTACTGGTGGAGTATTTAAACCGTAAAGCGAAGCTGTTGGGCTTGGAAGGCTTGTCGTGGACGGATGTGGATGCACCGCTTCGTACTTCGGCTGCCAAAATCTCCTACGATGATGCTGCCGTCAACATTGTCGAGCAGTTCCGCAAATTTAGTCCAAGGCTGGCAGACTTCTCGCAAATGGCCTTCGACAAGAGCTGGATTGAGGTCGAGGATCGTCCAGGGAAAAGACCCGGCGGTTTCTGTACATCCTTTCCGGCAAGCAGCCAGACGCGCATATTCATGACATTTGGCGGAACCGCCTCGAATGTTTCGACGCTGGCTCATGAACTCGGTCATGCTTACCACCAGCATCTGATGGGCGGAATTCCGGTTCTCAACCAGAAGTATGCAATGAACGTTGCTGAGACGGCCTCTACATTTGCCGAGATGATTGTTTTTGATGCAATGGTGAAGGGTGCCGGCAGCGAAGAAGAGAAGCTGGCTCTGCTGGAAGAGAAAATTCAGAACAGCGTAGCTTTCTTTATGAATATTCATGCACGGTTCCTGTTTGAAACCCGCTTCTATGACAAACGGAAGAGCGGACTGCTCAGCAGCGAGGAGATTTCAGAATTGATGGTTGAGGCACAGAAGGAAGCCTACTGCGATGCTCTGACATCCTACCATCCTCATTTCTGGGCATCCAAGCTTCATTTCTATATCACGGGTACACCATTCTATAATTTCCCATACACCTTCGGTTATATGTTCAGCACAGGCTTATATGTACGGGCATTGGAAGAAGGTCCGACCTTTGCTGATAAATATGACGCGCTTCTTCAGGATACAGGTGTCATGTCCGTTGAGGATTTGGCTAAAAAGCATCTGGATGTGGATTTGACTCAGCGTGATTTCTGGCAAAGTGCGGCGGATTCTTGCATATCCGATATCAGACAATTCTTGCAAATGACTGAAACTTTGGTATAATTTGTTGATTATCATCGGAAAAACAGATAAAAAGGCCGTTCCTGAAATGGATATCTCTATCCATATTCATGTTTATCCCGTCAAAATAGAGAAGCTCCCAGCGAGCTTCTTTTTTTGTCGTAAAAGAAAGAAAGTTGACGCAAAAAAGGAGTGGAAATCTAAAATATTTGTGCAATTTTAGTAATAAATACCCAATTGTGTTGAATATTGTTGATACATTGATTTCTTTATCCTATAATGAGTCACAAGCCCTAATAATAGGGAAGATTTACTAATAAAGGAGGGGAGAAGAGATGGTAAAACTAGATCAATTATCACTGGCTAGACAATTGGACATTGTTTTTAAAGAGCTGGAAGAAGAGTTGGGAGGTCTAAGTTCAGGGACAGTATTTGTACAAATACGAAACAATGTAATTGGTAAATTTGGCATACGGCATAATCCATTGGCTGGGCGAAACGGGGTCATTGCTCCTTGTGAAGAGGGGCTTAGTGAAGCTCAACAATTCTCTTTTCGTACGATGGCGCTTGAGAGTTTGAAGCATAAACGCCATTGGACACATGGCGAAATTAGTTATGAATTTATGGTACGGCAAGGAATTGTCGTGGTAGATGCTATTCTTGAATCGAACTATAACATGGCCAATCTAATGATTCGGTACCCTCGTAATACATATGCCGAAGCTGCTTCGGAATCCTGAAATCATTTATCATATAAAACATATAACGAAAGAGGCGATCTTTGGGGAGAAGATCGCCTCTTTCTATTTGTGGCTGGAGGGAAGAGATGCGAATTACAGGTTCGAACGACCCGATAATTGCTGCTCAGCCAATTGAACCAGACGTTTAGTAATGTAACCTCCCAATGAACCGGTTTCACGGGAAGTATAGTTTCCATAGTAACCGTCTTGTGGAATCGTTACACCCAGTTCTTGTGCAGCTTCCATCTTCAATTGTTGAAGAGCTGCAGTTGCTTGAGGTACGACAAGATTGTTAGAAGAACGACCTTGAGCCATGTCATGTCACCTCCTTTGATGTTGTATGAGGATATTATGACCTGAATGCTAGGGGTCTCATTCGTTCTGGAGGAAGATTGATCACTGGTAAAATTAGCCGATTCATAAAAATCGTCGTTTATATAGAACAAACCAGAGCAGCACCCTGGTTTCAAAGGTCAACTCTGGTTTGGATAAGTTAAGTATAGATGCTGGTCATCCAGCAGGGATAGAGTGAACTAATCTTGATGCGTTTCCGGTGAAGTTCTCTGGATGCTGATCTTGGTATTCAGATTGACGGTCTGTCCCGGTTCCAAATGAATCAGTCCGGTTTCGTCGTCCGGGAGATTCAGATTGGGAGCGTTAGGAAGCCAGGTATAGGGTTCGATACAGAGGAATTCCTCTGCGACGCCCTTGGTATAGAGCACCCAGTGCTTGAAAAAATCACGATCAGCCGAATAATGGATTTGATAGCCGTCATCCCGTTTAAGCAATGCCTCTGCCGGCTTGCCTTCAGGAATTCTCAGGATCGTATCCAGATCGGCATCCTTCATATTGAGTCCTGTATTCAGTAGTTCCAGATCGCCAAGCGGCGAGAGATCACCGGTTGGGATCAGTTCGTTGTCCAAGGTATAAATACCTTCTACAGGCAGATCAAGCGTCCAGCGATGCGGTTCGCCATCCAACAGGAACCACGTATGATAGCCCATGCCGAATGGTACAGGGCTAGAACCGAGATTGGTTACACGAAGACTCTGCGACAGGCGGGTACCTTGAAGGCGGAAGGTCATCTCCAGCTTCAGCGGTACAGGAAATTGAGCAATCCACTTTGGATCATCCGATGAGATGAACTCTGTCGAAACGGCACAACCGTCATCTTCTTCCTCAATGTCGCTGACACACCAAGCCTGTGAACGGTGGAGTCCGTGGATATGATTGTCGTTCGCGGTATTTTGATCAAATTGATACGTTGTTCCGCCATATTCGAAATGGCCCTTGGAAATTCGACCTGGCGGAATGAGCATCGGGATGCCGAAGTGGTAAGGCTTCTGCAGATAGAATGCAAGCTCGCTTTCATCTGGTCTTCGGAGAATTTCGCGTGTGTTCTCGATGTCTTTGATCCCAATGACGTTGTTACCTAGACGAGGAAGGAGAGTCACTTCAAGACGGCCGCTGTTTAAAATATAGGTGTCGTAACCATTCCACTGGCCTTTGGTCACTTGATTCATATCGATGCTCCTTTACTAACAGAAATCATGGTCTGGACGATTAAACACATCATAACAGATTTTTGTGGAAAGGGTAAAAGAAAAGCTTCAAAACCCAAGACAACCTGATTCCAAATTGGAATTGACAAGGCAGAGCAAGAGTTTTATCATTGCATGTAATAGTGAACCATAATGATGGAAACACGATGACAAGGACAAGTAAGCAGTGCGGTCTATCCTTCAGAAAGCCGGTGGTTGATGTGAACCGGTGGATCCGCTTTGCTGAATGGACCTTCGAGTGCCGAGCTGAACGGGAGAATGCTGTTATTCCTTAATATGCCGGCCGGGTATTCTCCGTTACAAGAATCTAAGGCTGCATCGATTTTTTGATATGCTGTTGCAGCGAATAAGGGTGGCACCACGGTCACACGTCCCTTGCGGATGTGTGGCCTTTTTTGCGTTCATATAGGCACGTAGGCATGCTTCGTATATCGGGGCAGATTCGGGATTGAAAGAATTTTTCGAGATAAATTGGAGGGCTAATCATGAAAACTGTATTATCGGGCATTCAGCCAAGCGGTAACCTGACACTGGGGAACTATATTGGCGCCATCAAAAATTTTGTTAAACTGCAGGAAGCACATGATTGTTATTTTATGGTGGTCGATCTGCATGCCATTACCGTTCCTCAGGAGCCGAGCTCGCTTAGAGAACGTTCTGAATCGGTTGCCGCACTATACGTTGCTGCCGGAATTGATCCAAATCGTGCGAATATCTTTTTGCAATCCCATGTGCCGCAGCACGCTGAGCTGGGATGGATCATGACAACCCTCGTCAACATGGGTGAATTGGAACGGATGACGCAGTTCAAGGACAAATCAGAAGGCAAGGATTCCGTAGGAGCCGGGCTATTCGTCTATCCAGCGCTTATGGCTGCAGATATTTTGCTCTACAATGCCAATCTGGTACCGGTGGGGGATGACCAGAAACAGCATCTTGAGATTACGCGTGATTTGGCTGCGCGGTTTAATCACCGGTTCGGTGAGTATTTCAATGTACCGGAGCCTTTCATCCCTGAAGTAGGCGCTCGGATTATGTCGCTTGATGATGCATCTAAGAAAATGAGCAAGAGCAATCCGGTAGAGGGAAGTTATATCGCGATGCTGGATACGCCGGACCAAATTCGCAAAAAAATAAGCCGTGCCACAACCGATTCCGGAACAGAAGTGGTGTATGATCCATCAGCCAAACCGGAAGTCAGCAATCTCATGAGCATTTACTCCGAATGTGCCGGAGTGTCTTTGCAGGAAGTGCAAGCACGCTTTGAAGGAAAGATGTACGGGGCGTTTAAGAAGGAGCTTGGCGAAGTGGTGGTGTCTGCTCTGGAGCCACTACAAAACAGATACTACGAAATTCGCCAAACCGGTGAAATTCATGACATTCTAGCCAAGGGAGCGGAGCAGGCACAAAGAACTGCGACTCAGGTGCTGGATGGCGTGAAAGACAAAATGGGCTTCCTGGCTCCGAGATAACGCTGTCCAATCTGTTTAAGAAGGTCTGCGTTTCGCTTTGATAATGAAGCCCCAGCCGATGTTGAAAATGGATAGGATCCCTAGACCGACAGCAAGAAATCCGTTATAGCTGATGGAGATGGCTGCAGCCGCCAGTAGAACGATGGAAGATACCGCAAACCAAAGAGATAAGCCTTTACTCATATGAAAAAACCTCCAAAGATAAAAAATTTAAAAAATACGTATAACGCTGCAAGAAGGAGCCATAATAAGTTTGCAAGCTTGCACTGGAATTACAGACATTCAGTGAAGGGAGATATTTAATATGGCACGCAGCAGCAACAATTTGGTGGTACCTCAAGCAACAGCAGCATTACAACGTTTGAAACTCGAGGCTGCTCAAGAACTAGGCGTAACGATTCCTCAGGACGGTTACTATGGTAACTATACTTCCCGTGAAACAGGATCCCTGGGCGGATACATTACAAAACGTTTGGTACAGCAAGCTGAACAGGCTCTTTCTGGATCTGGCCGCACGCTGTAATATCTTTCTCATAACGTGAGTGGGAAGCCCGGAGCGCAATATTTGCGCTCCGGGCTTTGTATTCATTTCAGAGGCTCGACACGCATTCTAATACATAGACAAATTGTGCCTTAAACAACGGTATAACGTCAAGATTATATCGCTTCCAAATGTCACTGAATTGTCATATAGATGGAACGAATTCCGAAGGATTGCTAAACACTTTTTACTAATGATATGATAAACTTTATAGCGGAGGCAGTACTTCCTCCATAACGACAGATACAAGGAGGAACGTTTACACGTGGATAATCACTTGAGATACCAGGCTCCTTCAGAATCCGCGGCACTGGCCTCGGCAGCGCCTGCACCTCCCGATAAGGCGGGGACTTGGAAAGATTTTATCACGGTGACGAAACCCGGAATCATCCGGTCAAATTTGATAGCGGCTTTTGCCGGATTTTGGCTAGCATCGCGTTGGGATATCCAATTTGGATTGATGATTATGACACTTCTCGGAACCGTGCTTGTCATGGCTTCGTCCTGTGTATTCAATAACTATTTTGACCGTGAACTCGACATGAAGATGGAACGGACCCGGAACCGCTCTCTTCCAACCGGACGGCTGACGCCAAAGGTTGTTCTTTGGTATGCCGTCATTCTTGGGGTGGTCGGACTAGCTATACTATTCTCGTTCTCCGGTGTACTGGCAGGTATATTCGGAGCTATCGGCATGTTTGTTTATGTGGTTGTCTATACACTGTGGCTAAAGCGCTCTTCGACATGGAGCACCTCGGTAGGCGCGATTTCTGGAGCAATGCCTCCGGTGATCGGTTATGTGGCAGTGACAGGAAGCGTAGATATGGCAGCAGTTCTGCTGTTCGCGCTGTTATTCCTATGGCAACCGCCCCATTTCTGGGCGCTGGGCATTCGTCGGGTCGAGGAATATCGGGCAGCGGGCTTCCCTCTACTGCCAGTTGTAAAAGGAATCCCGCGCACGAAGATACAGATGATTCCTTATTTGGTGCTTCTCATTCCAATACCGATTCTGATGTACGCGTATGGGTATGCAGGTATATTTTTTCTGGTTATCGGACTCTTTCTGGCTATTTGGTGGCTTTACGCCGCACTGCAGGGTTTCCGTGCCAAGGACGACGAAGCCTGGTCCAAAAAAGTATTTATTATCTCCATTAACTATTTGACCTTGAGCCTGATCGTTCTCATACTTAACACCACTTTTTAATAAGGTGGAGTTGCTATAGGCAGTATATCACCTGATTAGGAACTGGTTTGTTTGAGACGAAGGGAGAACGAGGAAGGTCATGAGTGCATTCAAACGGTATAAATGGACTTGGGTATTGCTTGCTGTCTGTGTAGTTGCAGCTGTTTATCTGGTTTACAATTCGCTCGGCTTCGGAAAAGAAAAATTTCCGATTGTTCGTGAGGTTGCCGCCTATTCCATGGAAAATGTGGATGGGAAGACCATCACTTCAGAAGATACCAAAGGCAAGGTGAAACTGATGTACTTCTATTTCACCAGCTGTCCGGATGTATGTCCGATTACAACACTGGTCCTTTCACAGATACAAGAAGACTTGAAAAAAGAAGGTTTGTTTGGAAAAGAAGTTAACTTTGTGTCCATCTCCTTTGATCCGGAAACCGATACGAAAGAGAAGATTAAGGCATTCGGGGACCGATTCTATGCCGATTATAGCGGCTGGTACTTCCTTCGAGGTGATCAGGAGGAAACGCGGAAGCTGATGCAGGAATCCTTCAAGATTCCGCTGCTTGGCAATAACTCGACCAATTTCACTCATGGCAACTCCATCGCGCTGGTTGACCGGAATAACAATATTCGGAAGACCTATAACGCAGCGGATCCGGCGCAAGTGAAGACCGAGGATATTGTGAAGGACATTAAGACCTTAGTTAAGGAATAACATAGTGGTAAAACCAAAAGACGCGCTTCATCGTTAAAGATGGAGGGCGTCTTTTTTATATTCTTCAACTGGCTCATAAAAGGCTTTGGACCAAATCAGGCGTTCTTACCCAGGGTAAATCAGAATTCATCAGGTGGCGGATAAATAATGAATTCTTCCAGCCCGGCTTTCTCCAACTGGGCAATCAAGTATTCATCCGGGGTTCCTTCAACACCGGCATACCCCCGGCGTGTATAGATTTGCCCGGCATCTGGGAAGACATCTCGCAGGGCCCCGCGAATTTTCTTGCCGGAGCTGTCATTATCCATAAACAGATAAACCTCCTGGTCTTTCACCTGTTTATGCAGGCTCTCAAGCTTGGCGGTGTTTAATGTTCCGAATGTACACAGGATGGTTATATCTGATGTCAGCAATCTGCGGATTCGGCTGCGATCGTTCTTGCCCTCTACAATGAGGAATATCGGCATCTTTTTTCACCTCTGTCATGATACGGAGATCCTTGGCAGCATTCCCCGGGAAATGTTGATTCGACGTCGAATGATGTATGTATAGTGTAACTTGTTTTTTGTTGATCATGCAAAGCAAACGAAATAAACGGCCATCCGAGTGGAAGGCCGTTTAAGCTAATCCATGTATTCTAGTAGAAGCAGCTCAAAATGATGACAAGCAGAATATACAATACAAGTACCATGCCTACAGAATTTCCATGGCCTCCATGACAGTGCTTATGATGATGAACATGACTCATGTTACTTCACCCCTTGGTTAGATGTCCGTGGTCATTTGCCACACTGTATCTTATGTGGTTTTACCCATACGGATTGTGTGTTGGCCTATCCGCCACTTTTTGGGCGCTTCATCATAACAGGGTACAGGTTCATTAGTCATTTCAGACTATAACGGTGAGATGACCGTTGATGGTGCTTCACGATTGCGTTTCGGAAGCATGAGCAGGACTGTCATCAGCATGAGGAATGCGATAAAATAAGGAGACACTATCGTCCGGAACTGTCCAGCTGCAATCGGTCCGACAAAGGACCCCAGCGACATCGCAATGGATTGCAAAGAGAATACTTTGCCGAGTCTGCCTCCTCCGCTTAGTTCAATAAACAGGGAGGATAACGCCGGGAACAGCAGGCCTTTGGCAAGACCCAGGGAAAACAGGATAACCATAATCGGCACATGGTCTGCTGCAGCCAGAGCGTAAAAGCAGATCGCCAGTCCCAGCACGCCCAAAGCGACCCTGACATGAGGCGCATAACGGTTCAGGAACAGCATGCTTAACGTGACCAGAGCCCCAAGGCTAATGACGGAGAATAAAATCCCCGTAGACATTATGCTTGCCTTCCCGCTTTCGCGAAGCGGAATTTCGAAGAACAGTATGCCTTGAGAGCAGGCGATAGCAAACGGAATTAAATAAAGGCGCAAGCTAAACGGAAGCCGTGCCGGCTTCTCTTCCTTGGAAGTCAAAGCATTTTCTTTATTGGCGGCCGTGGCTGATAACCGCTTGGGTAGACTGAAGAATGCCATAAACCCGGTAAAGATCAAGAGCCAGCCCAAACTCTGAAATGTACCGGAAAAACCGGCGTTAGCGACAATAAAAGCTCCTGCTGCCGGTGACAAAACAGAGGCAAGGGTGTGTACGACGCCATGACCGGACATGTATTTGCCTTGCGTAACCGGATCACGGGAGAGAGAAGCTAACAGCGCCAGGCAGGCTGGTGATAAAAAAGCCAGTACAAAGCCGCTGATCGAGCGAAGCGCGAGCAGCTGCCAAGGCAATTGGACATGAGCTTGGAGTAGCAGGATAACTCCAGCCGCGGTTAAACTGAAAATAATGTAGCGTCTGCTGCCGTGTCGGTCGATTAGATTACCTGCAATCAAATTTCCAGGCAGATGCGTCAAAGCATAAATTCCCATCATCCACCCGATAAACGTGGGAGCTGCACCAAGGGAAATCGCAAAAGGTGTCAGCACGGGATACTGAGCATGCAAATCAAAAAACGCCAGAAACAAAAACATATAGAGCCATAAAGCGGTTTTCAATATGGCACCCTCCTATCCGGCAAGAGTTCGATATTACTACTTGTACGTTCGAAGGGGCAAGCTTATACCTTTTTGTGAAAAGACCCGGTTGGCTGACAGCTTTGCGGGGTATCATGTATAATTAATAAGACGGCAAAAAATACGCCGCCTGAAAGTATGGACGGGAGTGAAATAAATTGGATACACAGGTCTGGATTGAATTTCTTAAACAAAACTGGCTGGTCATTGCGATTGCCTTAATTATCTTGTTTATTGTACTGAATGTGTTAAGAACCGTAATCAAGTGGGTACTTGCGGTCCTTATCATTGGGGGATTGCTGGTGTACAGCGGAATTTCCTTGGATAAGATTGGGGAAGTGGTGTCCACGGTGAAGGAAGAGACGGTGGATACGATAAAAGCGGAAGCGATGAATATGATGATGAAGGAAGCGAAGGAAGCCAAATATACATCGAATGGGGACGGCACCTACTCGATTAAAGCTCCCAACCTGGAGCTAAAGGGCAGTGCTGGTTCAGAAAAGGTTGAGGTCACTTTCCGCGGGGTTTCGGTAGGAAAGTGGGATATCAATGATACGATCCGGAGTTTTATCAACGATGCCAAGTCCAATACAGCCACTAAATAAAGAATACTACCATAATCGGATGCGGATGTAAGGCAGCGTGGGCAAGTTTATCTTATTGCCAGCAAGCCTGCCCTCTTACATCGGTAGACAAGACATCTTAGGGAGAGGAGGGGATACCGTATGATGTCGGCATGGAAGGATAGCGTGCTCGATGGAAACGGAATTACTATCTTGCTGCTGCTGATTGTGGCTTTTTCATTATGGCAGGGGTGGAATCGTGGAGCCTCCCGCTCAGCCGGGAAGCTTGTTTTTTTTCTGGGGGATGCGGTGCTGCGTTTGGTTGGTCTTGCAATTTCCGTTCCGTTTACATTGTGGTTATCACCCAAGGCAGGGGACTGGTTGGGTGCTGCCTCAACGCTGCCGAATCGTGAACTGCAATTCTGGGAGCAGATTTATTATACGGCTCTAAAATCGCTGGCGGATTTTCCGCTGCTGAGGTTCGCCGTGCTGTTTATGCTCAGTTATGCGCTGATTGTATTTATGCTTCGGCTGCTTGTTTCCCTGATCATGGGAAGCAGGATGGGAGTCTTCGGATCGAGAAAAGAAACCCGGGCATCGCTGCCCAGCCGGCTTGCAGGTGCGGGTATCGGAGCCATCATGGGTGCTGCGCGGAGCATTATCGTGATCGCGATTTTGTTCATCTATGTCAGCCTGAATCCGGACCACGGCTTTAGCCGGTATGTTGAAGCTTCACCCGTATATCAGCAGGGTGCACAAGCTGTCATTGAGCCGCTATCTGGTTCGCTTGTCAAGGAAAAGCTGCCCGTATTCACCCAATCCGTTCAGGATGAACTGAATGGAATCATACAGCGCAAGTATGAGGTGATCGACCATAAGATTCCCGAGGGAATCGAACAGACAGCCGCCCATGTCGTGAAGGGGGCAGCCACCGACGAAGAGAAGGCTCGAAAGCTTTATGATTGGGTTGGCAGCCGCATCTCGTATGATCATGACAAGGTAACATTGTACGAAGAGCAGCGGATATGGAAAGAGCAGACGCCCCAGGATACGTATGATACAAGGTTAGGCGTATGTATCGACTATGCCCGGCTATATGCCATGATGGCACGGTCACAGGACCTCGAAGTCAGGGTGGTGACCGGCAGGGGCTACAATGGACAAGGCGGTTATGGCCCCCATGCCTGGAATGAGGTTTATTTGAGTGAAGAAAAGCGGTGGATTCCGCTGGACCCAACCTGGGCACAGAGCGGCAACTGGTTTAACCCGCCGCGCTTCAATGAGACTCATATTAAAGAGCAAGTGTTTTGATGATGGACAGGGGCGGACTTTCACAAGGGAAGTCTGCCCTTCTCTTGAGGTCGGCCCTCCGCGTGAAGTGGGGGGGCGTTTATGTTAAGATGGGTTTATGTGATTGTGGGTAAAGGGGAGAAGCATACGTGAAAGGGTTTAGGCCGGATAAACGCAAACAAGAAGAAGGGGATGCCGGCAGTCAGTTTAATTTGCGGGTCAATCTGTTCTTTTTCAGCACATTTATCATATTCTGTGTCATTATTATACGTCTTGCGATACTGCAGTTTGTCGAAGGGCCTGAGCTGAAAGAGCTCGAAACCGGCGGGCAGGTTAAGAATTTCCCGCTGCAACCCATCCGGGGGAGCATCATCGACGCTTCCGGAACGCCGCTCGCTTACTCGACACCCTCCCAAGCACTGTATTTAACGCTGTTAAAGGATTACAGTTCCTCTGAGAGAGGGAAGAAGAACCGTCCGGAAATTGAGAAGTTGGCTGAGGAAATGGTTAAGATATTCGATCAGCATGGGGACCCGAAGGCAGAGAAGCTGACGGTGGACGACGTGATCAAAGCGATGGACCTGGAGTTCAATAAGCAGCCGGGTTATGAGCCGAGACGCATCAAGTCCGAGCTTTCAACCAAAGAAGTGGCTTATTTCATGGAGCACAAGAACGAGTATCCTGGGTTGGAGGTCGTTGAAGAAAGTCAGCGACAATACAATCAGGATAGAATCGCCGTTCAGACCATCGGTTATTTGAAAGAGTTCCGCGGAATTAAGACACTGGAGAAATATAAAGAGATTGATGAGCAGAACAAGAAGCAAAAAGATCCGGGACTCATCTACACCGAGCAGGAAAAGGTTGGTGTTGATGGCCTGGAAATGATGTTCCAGGATGAGCTGCGCGGCAAGAACGGATATATCGGCATTCCGATTAATCCGCAGAACATGGCGGACGGGGTCCCAACAATGATCGCTCCGGAGAAGGGGTACAACATTCATACCACCATTCATAAGGATATCCAGAAGGTTACCCAGCAGGCGATCATGGATCAGCTGAAATGGCTTCATGCCAACCCGGTTTCCGGCAAAACGCACCCGAATGCACAAACGGGTTATGCAGTGGCCATGGAAGTGGATACCGGCAACATCGTGGCCATGGCCAGCATGCCTGATTATGATCCGAATGTGTGGGAGTTCGGGACCGAAGATTGGGAGACGGTCATGAAGTATTACGGGAACGGAACCATCTCTCCGTACAGCTCTGGGCGCTCCGGCAACAATCTGGAATCGACTGTGCTGCTCGGCTCTACGATAAAACCACTGAGTGTGTTGATTGGTTTGAACGAGAAATTATTCGGGCCCAACGACTACTACTATGATTCTGGTGCTGCATTCTTTGGTAAAGATAACTCAAGGGTTCAAAATTCCGGTGGTAAATCCTACGGGTCCCTCAACGCAAGAAAAGCGATTGAGCATTCCTCCAACGCCTTTATGGTTGATTGGATTGGGGAAAAGCTATATAACAAATATGGCTCCGAATCCGTTGGAATATGGGATAAATACATGAAGAAGTTCGGTCTGGGTGTATCCACTGAATCCGGTCTGCCGAAGGAGCATAAAGGAATTATCGAGTATACCAACATTGAGCAGGCGGGAAGTTATTTGGCTGCCATGGCTTACGCTTCATTTGGCCAGTCGGGTAAATATACGACCCTTCAACTGGCGCAATATACCAGCACGCTTGCCAATCAGGGCGAGCGCATTCGGCCACAGCTTGCGAGCAAGATCGAGGATCAAGATGGCAATGTGGTCAAGGAATTCAAACGCGAGGTACTGGATAAAGTGGAATTTCCGCAGCAGTATTGGAATGAAGTTATTGCAGGGATGAACACCCAAGGGCTTCGGGCTTTTGAAGACTTCAAATATGATTTTGCCCGGAAAACAGGAACATCGGAGCAGGATATATATAAAAACGGAAGCCGGATTAGGGTAGAGAACGGGGTATTCATCGCATTTGCACCGCGGCAGAACCCTAAACTGGCCGTTGCCGTCGTAATCCCGGAGGCCGGCTTTGGTTCCCAAAGTGCGGCGCCGGTGGCCCGTAAAATATTTGATGCATATGATGAAATATACGGTCTGGACGGTACGCCTCATCCTAAAACCAATAATGATGAGAACCAGGACGGCGAAACGGAGTAAAAGGTAACGGCAAAACGGCAGCCAACAGCCCGAATGGGTTGGCTGCCGTTTCTTTTATGCCGTCGATACGGGGGAATGTTTTGGCGCACCCTCTTTTGTGGTAAAATGTCGTTATGTTTGCTTGTGATGGATAAGGGGGTTAATTAATACCATGAATTATAAATATCGTTTGTTAGCATTGGATATGGATGGAACACTGCTTCAGGATGATCATGAGGTGTCGGAGGAAACGGTGAAGTGGATCAAGGAAGCCGTCCGTCAAGGCATCCATGTCTGTCTCTCAACAGGTCGGCCGTTTGCGGAGGCTTATCCTTATGCCAAACAGCTTGAATTGACGACACCGATGGTGACAGTGAATGGCGGTGAAGTGTGGCGTGCGCCATATGAACTGTATCGCCGCGCGCTGCTGGACAGCAAGCTGGTGGAACAAATGCATGCGCTGGCTATTGAAACCGGATCCTGGTTCTGGGCGTATTCAGTAGATAGATTATATAACTCTGAGAACTGGACAGATGATATTGCGAATCAGGAATGGCTGAAATTCGGTTATACTACGAAGGATCATGAGGTGCGCCACCAGATTCTGATGCGGCTGCAGGACATGGGCGGATTGGAGATCACGAACTCCTCTCCCATAAACCTGGAGATCAATCCGCAGGGCGTCAATAAAGCGACGGGAATCGGGCAGGTATGCGAATTGCTCGGCATCAGCATGTCCCAGGTTGTAGCGGTAGGGGACAGCCTGAACGATCTGGCCGTGATTCAGGAGGCGGGCCTTGGCGTGGCTATGGGCAATGCCCAGCAGACCGTTAAGGATGAGGCAGACCTTGTGGTTTCAAGCAATAATGAGGACGGCATCGTGGAGGTCATCAGGGATCATATTTTGATCGAAGGGTGAGATGTAGATGGACGTATTGGGCTGGATAATCGTAATCGCTCTGTTTATCATTGGTATGGCCGGAGCAATTTACCCTATTTTGCCGGGGGTTGTCGCCATTTACCTGGCGCTGTTCGTTTACGGCTGGTTTTTTACATTCGAGCATTACAATTCATGGTTCTGGATCATCCAGACGATCATTCTGGTTGTGCTGTTTGTCGCCGATTATGCGGTTAACGCATGGGGAGTCAAGAAGCTGGGCGGATCCAAAGCCTCTATATGGGGCAGTACGATTGGACTCATCGTCGGTCCCTTTGTAATCCCTGCTTTCGGATTGATCATCGGTCCGTTCCTCGGCGCATTTCTGGGTGAAATGTTCGCGGGGTCAGGACCAAGCAAATCCGCGAAGGTGGGGTTCGGCTCGGTCATCGGATTGTTCAGCAGCATTGTGGTCAAGATCGTTTTACAGCTGGCGATGATTATTATTTTCTTCATCTGGATTTTCTAATAGACGTTTGGATCGCTGTGAGAGGCGTTTTGGAGGAGAAAGAAGGGTACGGTTTTGTCAAAGAAAGAATCATTTATTAAAGGCACAATCATCCTGGCCGTTGCTGCGCTGGTGGCCCGTGTACTTGGGCTTGCGCAGCGGGTGCCGCTTGAGCATATGTTAAATGATATAGGGGATGCCTCGTTTACGATTGCTAATAACGTATATTTAATGCTGTTAACCGTAGCTACGGCAGGAATTCCCAGCACGCTAAGCAAAATGGTCTCGGAGCGGCATGCACTGAATAAGCCTGCCGAGGCACAGCGCGTCTATCATGCAGCGCTTATCTTTGCCGGAGCGGCCGGCGTCATCATGACGCTCCTGCTGTATTTTGGAGCACCCTTCTATGCAACCAATATAGCTAAGGTGCCGGAATCCGCAGCTGCGATACAAGCATTGGCTCCTGCCCTGCTGCTGTTCCCGGCCATCGCGATGATGCGGGGGTATTTCCAGGGGCGCAACAATATGACGGCAGGCGGCATCTCTCAGATCATCGAACAGATTGCAAGGGTTTTAACTGCTATTGGTCTGGCATATGTGCTTCTGCGTCTGGGTTATGACGATACCTGGATTGCGGCAGGCGCTTCCTTTGGTGGCGTACTCGGCAGCATCGGGGCATTTGCGGTGATGCTGTACTTCACGGTAAAACTTCGCCGAAGTGACCGGGAACTCAAGCTACCGGCAGCCGACCGTTCCATTCCGCTCGGGGGAATATACAGGGATATCTTTACCCTGTCCATTCCGATTGTCTTATCGTCGCTGGCAGTTCCAGCCGTCAATTTCATTGATGGTTCCATTGTTAAGCCGCTGCTTATGGGACAGATTGGTCCCGAGCAAGCAACAGCAGTACTTGCGGTGTTAGGAAACCGGGCACAGAGCGTGGCAGGAATTCCGCCGATCTTAGCGATTGCGCTGAGCACCTCGCTCATTCCGATCATCTCTGCAGCCTTTGCCCGAAAGGATCAGGAGCATTTGGAACGACAAGTGACGCTTGCTATGCGTGTTGCTATATTGACGGGAATGCCGGTTGTTATCGCACTTTGCGTTGCCGCGTATTCCATTAACGGCTTGCTGTTCAGTTCCCTCGGGGGAAGCGGGATTATTGGCTTTCTGACGTTTGGCACCATTTTTCAGATTACGATGATGACCACGAACTCGATTCTGCTCGGTATCGGCAAGGCCAAGCTATCAATGGTTCACGTTATGATCGGCATTGTGGTCAAACTGGCCGCGAGCTTCCTGCTTGCACCGTTGTTTGGCATTTATGGCATCATTGCAAGCACGGCTCTATGTTTCCTGGTGATCACGATGCTCAATCTGCGATCCATTAAAGCGATTGTTTCTTTCTCCATCCTGGGCAAACGCTGGACAGGCTTTGGATTGACCGTCATTGCAGCCGGCGGAATCGGCTATGGCCTGAATCAGGCCGGTATTCAATTGGTTGACGTCATGCCGGCACGACTGGCATTCCTGCTGACTTGCCTTATGGTGGGCGTAGTTGTTGTTATTGTATATCTGGTGCTGCTGGTGGTGTTTGGCGTACTGCGTCAATCCGAGCTCAGCAGTTACCCGCGCCCGTTGCAGAAGGTGTTCCGTCCGCTGATGAGACTGCAGCCTTCGCGGATGCGGGATCGGGGATAACCCAGAGTTTAAGAGAGCAGCAGCACACAATAGAATGGAGACCATCCCAACCTCATCGGGATGGTCTCTTCCTGTTTTCATGGGAATGGATTCGCTCCGATACGTCATGCACGATGGAGGTCTTCTCAAGCGCCGCGCGATGGGCGTGGGTCATATCCGGCAGCAGTGGGCGTATTGGCTTGCGAATGTGACGGAGCATCACGCGGCCTTGATACCAATCGTACCGGGGAATGGGTTCCGGGGATTCATCCTGCCAGATCTCCTCAATATGGGGGCTGTATAGACGCCCTCCCTCCGGCAGCCACTCAGACTGGATCAGGTTGCGACTCTCGTGAGTATTATTCATAGCGGACTCAAGGGTCGGGGTAAACAATGCAGGCCAATATTCGGCCCGCGATCCCCGATGCTTGGTCGACTGCGCGAATGCCAGCACGGAGTGGAATATTTCCTCATAACCAAACAACAAAGCGTATAACGTTCTGCCCGCCTTGATCCGAATGCTCAGATCAGCAAACTTGAGGAGCGTCATTCCGGCTAAAGGCCTAGTTGAGTCAGGCGGCTCTTGGGAAGCCATCGTGTCCGCCTCGGGCCCGCTGACTTGTCCAAGTGGAAATACAATCTGATTCAGTCTCGCCAGCTCATGGATCCGAAAGAAGGGTTGCTCCAGAACATGCTCCAGGTAAAAAGGGTGCCTTGCCACACGTCCTTCAATATAGTTTTGCTCGTTAATGATCAGGGCAACCGTGAGCAGCGAACTCCCACGGTCCAGCCAGAACTGCTCCCAAAACGGAGTCATGAAGGCCGAAATATGGAAGTGAGGGAGCAAATGGAATAAAGGAGCTCCTTTTTTCCGACTGTGGATATAGAGAAGCAGCTGTGGATAGGCATCCTGAAAGATCAGAGCATTGCAGCGCTCGAGGAACCGGTACAGATGGTTCTTGAACTGTGAATCCGTGAGATCGGACATTAATCCACCCTTCAGATCACTCATATTCCACCCGGCATTTCGTGATACCATATGGGCCAGCAAAGCCCAGTGCAGCTCAGGATATGACTTATAGCAGTCATAATACGCTTGTGTACGGGTCACATTGCTCCGATTCGCATTCGCTGCAGCCTCCTGAATGAGAAGAATCAGCTCTTGCTCTTCCTGGGTTAGGTTATGAAGTTGATTATGACTTCGAATGCTGCTGTATCCTTCTGTAGAGGACATCAGTGAACCGGGCGGTTGAAGATAGGGATGGGAGGAGAGGATATCCTTAAGTTTCCTACGGATGGTTCTTACTGCTGCGTAATCCCATCGTAATTCATGCTTGTTGGTTGTGAGTTTTAAGGAAATTTGCCATGAGGCGAGCGTACCGGACCAAGATTCTGCAAGGGCATGCGGAATGGCGGCTGTCCAGGCCCACACATCCTTTCCCCCCTTTTTATTATCTCTGGTTCCGTGCGAGTGCATTGCAGTTGTCACCTGCACTTTCTGATGAAATTCCAGGGTTTCAACATGGTAATGTCAGTATGCCTCTAAAATTTGACTTCCACTCAACATTTTGATTCACTAAGGGTGAAGGAATTCGACGTAAAGGGGAGATAATCAATGGAAAAAATCACTTCAGAAGCAGAATTTCAGGTTGCAATCCAGTCTCCGCGACTGACCGTTGCCGTATTTAAAGCAGACTGGTGCGGCGATTGCAAGTTTATCGATCCGTTCATGCCGGAGGTAGAGACTAAATTCTCGAATCAACTGACTCTGGTAGAAGTTGACGTCGATGCTGTCGGTGACGTGAGTCAGCAGCAAAATATTTTGGGAATCCCAAGTTTTGTTGCTTATACAGACGGACGCGAGCTGGTTCGCTATGTTAACAAACTTCGCAAATCGCGAGAAGAGATTGAAGACTTCCTGCAGCGCGCTGTGGATGTATACGATACGATTCACAAGTAAAGCATGGATAATAGCACCGCCGCCTCATAGCTATATCGGGCGGCGGTGCTATTTTACATATCAAAGGGTTTGGGTTGAAGAGCCAAGCGTGTCCAAGAATGATTTTCTCATTTTTGAACATTTTGTCACAATCGCTCAAGTGACCGTAGCTCCAGAATCAGGTATAATGGAATGTGGACTGTGTTCGATGCGATCCTGTAAAGGTTCCAGATAGTTAATGATTACGAGCAGCAGGTGAGATGAGTGAATGATAAACAATTAAAATGGTTGAGTTACATAACATGCATCGTTATGTTCTGTGCGACTTTTGGAGGCATGGTTGTAACGAAGACGGGCTCGGGACTCGGTTGTGGCCAGGAGTGGCCGCTATGCAACGGGAAATTTGTTCCCGCTTACACGGTTTCCTCCATGATCGAATACTCGCACCGGGCAGTTAGCGGAATGGCGGGTTTGGCAGCTCTGACCTCGCTTATCGCGTTCTGGAGATATAAGCGGGACCGGCGGGATCTGATGGCTTACGTCATTGGCACCTCGGTGTTTGTTGTGGTACAGGCTATTATGGGAGCCTTTGCCGTGGTCAAGCCCCAGTCGGCAGCCATCATGGCGCTGCATTTTGGATTCTCGCTGATTGCGTTTGCCAGCTCGGTTATGCTGGCTCTGGGCATGCGGCGGGTAGAACAGGCCAAGGAATCCGTTGATCGGGAGCGGCTGCCGCGGGTAACCAAAGGGTTCCGTAATTTGGTGTGGGGAACCACGTTGTACAGCTACGTCGTTGTTTATATCGGTGCATTCGTCAGCCATACCGATTCGCGGGAAGGCTGTTCGGGATGGCCGCTGTGTAACGGAGAAGTAATACCCGAGCTGACCGGTGGCGTGGGGATTGCCTTTATGCACCGCGTCGCAGCCCTTCTGCTGCTGATTGTGGTGGCTGTTATGGGGCACTTTGCTTATTGGCGTAACCGGAACAATAGGGAGATACAGATGCTGGGGATTTCGGCAGCCGTGCTCTGTCTGCTGCAGGTGTTCAGCGGTGCCCTCATCATGGCAACGATCCATAATGAGGAGGTTTATGTATTCTCCGCATTGGGGCATACACTGCTGATCTCGGCGCTGTTCGGCGTACTTTGTTATTTAAGCGTGAGAGCATGGCAGCTAAGCAAGCCGCTTGAAGCGAAATTGCAGCGGGACCAAGGTATTCGAAGATTGTGTAAGTAGTAAAGGCTCATGCCTGAGCCTGATCAGATCGAAATTTTTAATAACATAGATGTACGCAAAGTCCCCGGGCCAGCAATGCAGTTCGAGGGCTTTGTTGTATAGGCTTTGCTTATAGGAAGGAGGGGAGTCGTTGATCGTTCATAATCTTCGCCAGTGGCTCGAAACGCTACGCAAGGAGAATGATCTTGCTGTCATTGATACCCCGGTAGATCCGTATTTGGAGCTGGCCGAGATTCATCGGCGCGTGATTGATGAGGGAGGGCCGGCCTTGCTCTTCACTAATGTGAAAGGCACGCCCTTCCCTGTGGCTACGAATTTGTTCGGCACGCCGCGCAGAGTCGATATGGCCTTTGGGCCCCGGCCCGAGCAAATGATGAAATCGCTGATCGGTGCTGCGGAGACATTGCTTCCACCAACCTTTTCAGCGCTGTGGAATGAACGGGGGCTGCTTAAGGACATTTTAAAGGTAGGCATGAAATCAGTTCCGCAGCATGAAGCGCCTGTGATGGCAATAAAAGTGACGGAGAATCCGCTGAAGGATCTGCCGCGGCTGACCAGCTGGCAGGATGACGGCGGACCTTTTGTTACACTGCCGCTTGTATACACGGAGAGCCCATCCAAACCGAAGGATCATAATCTGGGCATGTACCGGCTTCAGATTTACGATGACAACAAGGCGGGTATACACTGGCAGATCCATAAAGGTGGCGGTTTCCATTATGCTGAAGCAGAGCAGCAGAATCAGGCGCTTCCGGTCTCAGTATTTGTAGGGGGACCCCCAGCTCTGATTGCCTCTGCGATTGCACCGGTTCCGGAGCATTTGCCGGAATTGCTCCTGGCCTCCCTCATTCTTGGCGGGAAACTGCCAATGACCGACAACCCGCTGGGAGGACATCGCATTCCGGCAGAGGCGGAATTTGCGATTAGCGGTGTGGTGCCACCGCATGAACGCCGTCTGGAAGGCCCTTTTGGGGACCACTACGGTTATTATTCCCTTGCCCATGATTTCCCGGTCCTGCATGTGAAGCATATGTGGCATCGCAAGGAGGCGATATATCCGGCTACTATCGTCGGTAAACCGCGGCAGGAGGACTATTACCTGGGTGAATTCCTCCAACGGCTACTCTCCCCGGCATTCCCGATGGTTATGCCATCGGTACGCTCCTTGTGGACTTATGCGGAAACCGGCTTCCATGCCTTAACCGCAGCTGTCGTACGGGAGAGCTATTCCCGTGAGGCGCTTGTGTCCGCATTCCGAATTTTGGGCGAAGGGCAGTTGTCACTAACCAAAATGCTGCTCCTGACCAACCGTCCGCTCGATCTGTCCGATTTTCGTGAAACATTGGAAGCGGTATTGGAACGGTTTAATCCGGCATCAGATTTGTTTATATTTAATAAAACGTCCCATGATACCCTGGATTATACGGGGAATAAGCTCAATCATGGCAGTAAGGCCGTGCTCATGGGTATCGGTCGGCCAATTCGTGAGCTGCCGCGCAGTTATACCGAAGGTGAAATTCCGGGCATATCTCAAATGGCTCCATACTGTGGGGGTTGTCTGGTCGTTTCGGGGGCATCCTATGAGGACGATCCCGGACTGACCCAGCAAGTGATGGGGTATTTAAAAGCACGGGATACCGCATGGCCGTTGGTGATTGTGGTTGATGATGCCGAAGCGGCAGCGGCCACACAAACCTCATTCCTGTGGACGGTTTTCACCCGCTTCAATCCGGCAACGGATATTCATGCGGCAGCTGATATCCAGCATCATCATCTATCCTATAAACTTCCGCTGGTTATTGATGCACGAATGAAACCGGGATATCCGGAGGAGCTGTCCCCGCGAGAAGATATCGTGCAGACGGTGGATGCTCGCTGGAGCGATTATTTTGGCAAATAGCAATTCATGAAAGAAGGTTAATCTGACGACGCGAGGGGGTACCGCCATGCTGCGAATGTTACTCGGGGAACAGCCCCGACACAACAATGGCTTGCTTGAGGAGGCCATCGAATCGATGGTCAAGACAACCCGGCTGCTGCAAAAGGAAATGGAGAAACATCAGGATCCAACGCATGATTTTCGCAAGCTTGAGATTTGGACCCGCGGATTGATTGTATCCCTTGATGAGCTGGAGCAGAGCTGGAATGCGGCCAAGCATTTCAGTCAATCGGTTAAATCGGGTTATATCGATGATATGTCAATTCAGGAGCAGGGCGAGTATCAAAGGTATGTGTATTTTTACAAAAACGGATTTATACGCGTATTCTCCATCCTTGACAAGCTGGGTACGGTGCTTAATGAGCTGTATGATCTCCACACCTCGAAGGTTAAGGCTCATTTCTCCTACTTTACGGCACTGCGGCAGTTCAAGTTTCTAAAGGCACACGGTGAGCTGGCGTCCGAGCTGGAGGCCATCAAGGAACGCTATAAAATACCGCTGAACACACTTCGGAAACGCCGCAACGCTGAGATCCACTATATGAATTCAGAGATGCAGGATGATCTGTGGCAGCGCCATCAGGGACTGTCGGATAAAATCGAGCTGGAGGATATCGACCAGCACCTCGAGGATCTTAAGCAGGGTGTGGATATGGTATGCCGAAGCTTGGCTGCCTCGTATCGATATACTAATCGGATCTGGGCGGAAAAAGGAGTGCGGGTTTAGGCACAAAATCGCCATGAAATTCCTTTTGACAAAAACCTGAAAAGAATCTATACTAACTATTGCATTCATTAAATGTTATTAAATCAGATCAAATTAATTGGAAAAATTTCATATCGATGTTTTCTTATCGAGAGAGGCGGAGGGACAGGCCCGATGAAGCCCGGCAACCGGCTCCAGCGTATATCGCGTAACGCGATGACGGATGGAGTGACATGGTGCTAATTCCTTCAAAGCTGCAGGATCATCCTATGGCTTTGACAGATGAGAAAAGGCGTTGACTTTTACGTAAAGAGAGCCCTTTTTGATTCTACAAAAAGAGGCTCTTTTATTTTGGGTAAATAGATATGAGGCTATGGAAAAAGGAGGATTATCGGATTGATTGAGCTCAAGCAATTGACGAAGCAGTACGGAAAAGCCCGAACGCTAACCACAGCCTTGTCCGAATTGGATTTGTCGATTGAAAAAGGAGAAATCTTCGGTGTGATCGGACACTCCGGCGCAGGTAAAAGTACATTGATCCGTTGTATCAATTTGTTGGAACGTCCCACCTCCGGCGAGGTGTGGGTTAACGGTAAGAATTTGACACTGCTCGGCAAGAAGCAGCTTCAAGCAGAGCGTCGCAAAATCGGGATGATCTTTCAGCACTTTAACCTGCTGTCATCCGCAACGGTTTACGATAATATTGCCTTTCCGCTGCGGCTGATCAAGACGCCGAAGGCTGAGATGGAACGCAAAGTATCCGAGCTGTTGGCCTTGGTTGGCTTGGAGGCTCACCGGGACAAGTATCCGTCCCAGCTGTCAGGAGGGCAAAAGCAGAGGGTCGGCATAGCCAGAGCGTTGGCAAGCGATCCGGAGGTTCTGCTGTGTGATGAGGCCACTTCAGCGCTGGATCCGCAGACCACGGATTCGATCCTGCGCCTGCTGCTGGATATTAACAAGAAATTTCATCTCACGATTGTGTTGATCACCCATGAGATGCATGTCATCCAGAGCATATGTGATCGGGTGGCCGTTATTCATCAGGGCGGCATTGTGGAGCAGGGGCCGGTGACGGAAGTGTTCCTGAAACCTAAACATGAGGTGACGCAGGAATTCATCCGTCAAGAATTGGACAGCGGAGAAGCGCTCCGGCTGGCCATGCAGGGTCAGGCGAACAGCTCTTCCCAAGCGGTGCAAATTACGTTCCTGGGATCGAAAACGTACGATTCCATTCTATCCCATACCGTTCATGAGACGGGCGTGAATTTTGCGATTCTGCAGGGCACGATCTCCACGATCAAGGAAACACCGTATGGTCAGCTCATCGTACGCTTCGAAGGGGAAGAGAGAGCCATCGAAGAGACGATTCGGAAGCTGCTTCAACAAGGATTAGACGTGGAGGTGATTCATTAATGTTGGAGCTCGATTTTACCCAGATCGACTGGAAAGAAATCGGTACGGCAACATTGGATACCCTGCGAATGCTGGGGGCTTCGGCTTTGTTCAGCTTCATTATCGGGCTGCCGGTTGGCGTGCTGCTGTATATGGCTGCAAGATCCACATCGGGCTTGGTGCGCTTCGGATATTCGATCCTGTCGTTCATTGTGAACATCCTGCGTTCGGTTCCGTTCATCATCCTGATCGTTGCGATGATCCCGATTACGAAGTCGCTTGTGGGTGTATCGTACGGCGTCCTGGGAACCATTCCGCCGCTCGTTGTGGGGGCAGCACCGTTCTTCGCCAGACTGGTGGAGACGGCCCTGAATGAAGTGGACAAAGGCGTCATTGAAGCCGCTCATGCCATGGGCTCCTCGACAAGCCAAATCGTGTGGAGGGTGCTTCTTCCAGAGGCTCGTCCGGGTTTGCTGGCGGGCATGACCATCACGATTGTGACCCTGGTATCCTATACGGCGATGTCGGGTCAGGTCGGCGGCGGCGGTTTAGGGGATTTGGCCATCAAGTACGGCTATTACCGTTATGAGACGGAGATCATGATTCTGGCCGTTGTGTTAATGATTGTGCTGGTGCAGCTGCTGCAAATGGCAGGGGACCGCCTGGTACGGCATTTTACAAGAAAATAACGGGATTGGTAAAGCATCAAGGCAGACATTATATAGATAATACATTTTCGGAGGGAGAGTTTAAGAATGAAAAAATGGACATTGGCACTCATCAGTTTGACTTTGGTTGCGGTGCTGGCTGCATGCGGCAGCAAGCCTGCGGATAACGCTTCGGAGCCAGGGGGAACAACGGGAGGCAGCGGTCAAGAGACCGTAACCTTGAAAGTAGGGGCTTCGCCTGCACCACATGCGAAAATTCTGGAGCATATCAAACCTGCGCTTGAAAAAGAGGGCGTGAACCTGGAAATCGTGGAGTTCACCGATTATGTTCTGCCGAATACGCAAGTAGATTCCAAAGAAATCGATGCGAATTTCTTCCAACACAAGCCTTACCTGGATAATGAAATCAAGGAACGCGGCTTGAGCTTGGAATCGGTGATTGCGGTACACGTTGAACCGCTGGGTGCTTACTCCAGAACGATTAAGTCTGCGGATGAGTTGAAGGATGGAGCCGTTGTAGCAATCCCTAGCGACCCATCGAACGCTGGTCGTGCATTGTCCCTGTTGTCCAAGAACGGCGTAATTAAGCTGCAGGATGAGACGAAGCTTGAAGCTACCGCCAAGGATATCGTGGAAAATCCGAAGAACCTGCAATTCAAGGAAGTTGAAGCCGCCATGCTGCCGCGTATGCTGGATGAGCTGGATCTGGCTGTCATCAACACGAACTATGCGCTTGAAGCGGGACTCGACCCAACGAAGGATGCTCTCTTTATCGAGGACAAAGAGAACCCTTATGCAAACTTGCTGGTAGCCCGTCCGGATAATAAGGATTCCGATGCCATTCAAAAATTGGCGAAGGCACTGACTTCCGAGGACGTGAAGACTTTTATTGAAGAAGAGTACAAAGGTGCCGTCATTCCGGCATTCTAATGGATCATAGCAGGTATCTGCTGTATCCATGAATAGAGGGGCATTATTCGAAAAGACCTGCGGGTCTATCGGGTAGGCCCCTTTTTTTGTTTACCTTAGTCGCTGCCCCCCACAAGTTGTGAGGTTGGATCAAATCTTTTATACTGAAGGAAGGATATCCATCTGAGGAGGGAAAGCCTTGAAGGGAAAAGTGGCGCTGGTTACAGGCAGTGCGACAGGTTTAGGAAAAATGACTGCTCTGTCGTTAGCGCGGCAGGGATGTAATATGGCTATAAATTATGTAAACAGCAAGGATGAGGCAGAATCCCTTTCTCGTGAAATTGAAGGACTTGGCGTCAAGTCGATAGCGATTAAAGCTGATATCGCCAGCGAGTTGGAATTGTATTCTCTGGTGGACCAAACGGAAGACCGTCTTGGCAGCGTCGATATCCTGGTGAATAACGCAGGCCCTTTCATTCGGGAGCGCCGCCTGTTCTCGGAGTATACCCGCGACGAAATTGTACATATGGTCAATGGCAACCTAACCGGTGTCATGCTGCTGGACCATCGCGTTCTACCTGCCATGCGTGCGAAAAAATGGGGCCGGATCATCCATTTCGGCTTCGGGCATGCCGGCGAAGCACGAGCGTGGCCTCAACGCGCAGCCTATGCGGCTGCCAAAGTGGGCCTTGTTTCGTTTACCAAGACGCTTGCGGTGGAGGAAGCGCCATATGGAATCACGGTCAATATGATCTGCCCTGGAGATATACGCGGTGCAAACAAGGAGAAGTCCATTGATGAGGTGTCAGGTATTCAAGACGGTCTGACACCGCGCGGACGATCGGGAAGCGGGGAGGACATCGCCAGGGTAATCGAATATTTATGTCTGGATCAATCGGATTTCATTACCGGCAATATTATGGACATTTCCGGCGGACTGGACCCGATCCGGCCGTTAATCAAACCGGAATAGGATCTCATTATATTCTCTCAAAAAAAAGAGTCTTGGTTCCGTAAGGAAACCAAGACTCTTTATAGTTAAAGAAGATTTAGAATACTTGAACTACTTCTTGAATGCCTTCTACTTCTTCAACCAGGGCGCGTTCAATCCCTGCCTTCAGAGTAATGGTGGAGCTTGGGCAGCTGCCGCATGCACCCATCAATTTCAGCTTAACGATGCCGTCTTCAACGTCGACCAATTCCACGTCACCGCCGTCGCGCTGCAGGAACGGACGAAGTTTATCAAGCACTTCAGCCACTTCATCATATACAGTGGTTTGCGTGTTTTCACTCATCTTGTTCAACTCCTTTCCTCCCTATATTATAGTACATAAACCGGCAAATTAAAATGCCAATCTTAAGGCGGGTTGAATAACAATGTCCATCATGATTGAGTTTTGTACAAGTAATTCCTATTTCGGAACGGATAAAGTTTTACAACCGCTTGAAGCCAGGTTTGATTGTCAAGTCATTGAATATGGCTGCCTGACAAGCTGCGGCCAGTGCTATTTGACGCCCTTCGCCTATGTCGATGGCGACTGGATGGAAGCCCCCACGGCTGAAGCGCTGCTTGAGACCGTAGTGCGCAAGTTGGAGAGCCTAGAGCCCAATCAGGAGCAAGGCTGAGCTGCAGTTTTCCATGAGCGACTCGTCATATTTCAGACTAGTAGTGGCGCTTGGATTTCCAGAGTACACCGCTCTTCAATATTCTTGGCACTCGGCCCATAACCGAAGTGCTGCCCATCAGGCCAAAGCCTGCATGCTTGCCAAGGGAACCCAGCGTTCCCTTCAGCTTCAGCGGAGATACCTTAGGCGTATCCTCACGCCAAACCGCTTTCAAGACATGTCCCACTTGCTCGGCTTGAGCTCCGGCCGCTTGGGCACTCGGGACGAACGGAAGGCTGGCGCAGTCGCCGATGACATACACTTCCGGATGGGAAGGAACCTGGTACCACTCGTTTAGCAGAATGCGCCCGCTGCGGTCTTTTGGCAGATCGAGATCCTGCACGACTTTTACAGGCTGGATGCCAGCCGTCCAAACAGCCAGATCGGTTGCGATGGGCACATCGAGATTGTACACGGCGTCCTTCTCAACCCGGGATACGGAAACGCCGCTGTGGATATCCACGTGATGCTCCTCAAACCAGCGTTGAATATAAGCAGACAAACGGTTAGGAAAAGAAGAAAGAACGCGTTGTCCCCGGTCCAGTATGGCGATATTAAGGTCAGGTCGGCTTTCACGAAGATCGGCAGCGAGTTCGATGCCGCTTAAGCCTCCGCCAATGATATGAACTTGACCGTAAGGTCGCAGGTTGTTCAGGTTCAAATAGGTTTCCCGGGATGCAGAGAAAGATTGCAGGCTGAACGTAAATTCCTCAGCGCCCGGTACTCCATGATAACGGTCCGTACATCCCAGGGCAATGGCGAGCTGATCGTACTCCACAGGATCGTTGTTTGTCAGGTTAACAAGCTTCTTCTCAAGGTCAACGGATGTAACTTCACCGTATAGAATATGGAGCCGATTATACACTGGAAATTTCACACGAACGGCGGTATCGGCCACGGTGCCTGCTGCCAGCGCGTAATATTCGGTTTTGAGTCCTTGATATGGCATGCGGTCGATGAGCACGACCTCCACGTCTGGAGGAAGATAGCCGCTGAATAATTCCTGAATTAAGGCAAGACCACCATAGCCTCCACCGAGAATGACGAGCTTTTTCATAAATTTCTTCCTTTCTCAAGAGATAAGAAGGTGAGTGGATGTTCGCAAGAAAAACGCCGCTAAAAGCGGCTTAGGGTACCCACGCTATATTATCTCTTTAACCTGTTTTCCGTTTTTTGGAACGTCTGCTTGTATTCATCGCTGCTGATAAGGGTTATTCGTAAACCTTGATCTCGTTGTAGAATGTATCTCTTTCAACCGGAATGCGGCCAGCGCCTTTGATAAGCCACACAAGCTCTTTGCGTGTCAATCCCTCCGGTGTTAAAGCTCCTGCAGCATGGCTGATGCGTTCCTTCAGGATGGTACCATGCACATCGGAAGCGCCAAAGCTGAGCGCCACTTGAGTCAACTGTGCTCCGATATTAATGAAATAGGCCTTGATGTGGTCGATATTATCGAGCATCAAGCGGCTGATGGCAATGGTCTTGAGATCCTCGTAAGCCGAGTTCCGGCGCATAATGCCCGCATTTTTATTCTTAGGCTGCATGGACAGTGGAATAAATACCATGAATCCATTGGTTTCATCCTGCAGATCCCGGATTTGCAGCATATGGCGGATACGGTCCTCATGGCTCTCGATAGATCCGTACAACATGGTTGTATGGGTCTTCATGCCAAGCTTGTGTGCAGTACGGTGAACATCGAGATACTGATCCACATTGGCTTTATCCACCTTCATCTTCTGACGGTATTGGTCCGATAAAATCTCGGCACCGCCGCCTGTCAAGGATTGCAGACCGGCCTTCTGCAGTTCCTGCAGCACTTCCTTCGTGCTAAGCCCGCTGATTCGGGTGAAGAACTCGATCTCTGCCGCGGTGTAGGCTTTCAGGGTCACTTCCGGGAAACGTTCGCTCAATGCCTTCAGGGAATCTACGTAGTACTGGAAAGGCACATGATTATTATGTCCGCCAACGATGTGGAATTCTCGAACTCCTGGATGAATATGCTGTTCCACATATTCAATCATCTCAGCACCGGATAGGGTATAGGAGCCTTCCTCGCCTTGATCCTTCCGGAAATTACAAAACGCACAGTGGGATTCGCATACATTCGTGAAATAGAGACTCATGTTCTCGATGAAGTATACTTTTTTCCCGTTCTTGCGCAGGTTTGCCTCATTAGCCAGCTGCCCGAGGGTCAGCAGGTCATCGGTTTGGTACAAATACACACCGTCTTCGAGATTCAGGCGTTCGCCGCTTCGGACTTTGGCAACGATTTCGGCCATTCTCTGATCGGTAAAGGGTGTTACAATCGTGGACATGTTCAATCCTCCTGTTCACACTTGATCTGTCTGAACATTCAGCAGCCAAGTGATCATAAAGTGGATCACTCCCCGTAGGGAACGGTCCGTCTATAATGGTATAACTGCTGCATCCATAATGGGCTGAATAATTAATGGAGTTTGTGAAAAAATATACAACTGTGGACCAGCCATAACCTTTGCCGCATTTAAGCCGGGGGATGTGACAATTATCCAACAGTTGCCGCCCATGTTCCTTCCCTATTATAAACCTGACCCCTCGGGGTAGCAATACAAATAGAGGAATTGAAAACAGGTAATTGTTCATATGGCAAAATGACCATCATAAGAACCTTGAGCGAATTCGCGAAGAGGAGTATACTTAAAGGGTGAACGAAAAGGAGGGTGACCTATGATAACAATCAGCGAAACGGCTGCAGAACGGTTGAAAGAAATGCTTGCTGAACAGGAAACGCCCAATATGTTCCTTCGATTGGGTGTCACTGCCGGCGGTTGCAGTGGTTTTTCATATGCAATGGGCTTTGATGACAGTGAAACGGAAGCAGACGTATATATGGACTTGCAGGATATGAAGGTGGTCGTTGAGAAGGACGACCTGAAATACCTGAACGGTCTTGAGATTGATTTTGAAGAATCCGGCATGACCGGCGGCTTCACCATTCACAACCCGAATGCTACGGTTACTTGCGGCTGCGGTTCGTCGTTCCGCACGCGAGAAGACGCAGGCAAACCGAGCGAGGAGCCTTGTTAAGAAGCGGGTTTTCAGCGTTGACGGTTCCGGATGTGCCTTGCGGAAGCATAGGCGCCATGATTGTGGATCACGGCCTTTATGACGGTAAATAACCGTTATGGAGGTCGTTTTTTATGTCTTTAAAAAAGCGCACGAAACGAATCAATATTGATAAGAGTTATTCGCAATTAACGTTTAAGCAAGCGCTCGACATGGCAATCAGCGAGAAGAAGGCGGAGGGTTTTGCGTGATCGTACGATAAAGGATTATGAGAAGCATTACGGATACTTCGTTAAATGGCTACACGATTATATGAATATTCTATCAATAAAGAAAAATAATTTATTAGTATTTATAGACACATTTTATATACATATATTACTATATAAAGGTAATTAAATCTTGAAATGGGAAGGGGTAACAATGAAGAAAAGAAGGGTATTAAGTATTTTGTTTTCTCTGACACTAGTAGCTGGTTTATTTTCTGGAGTAGCGTCTGCAGAAGAAGAAAAAGAAAGTCCAAAGGCTGTTGTTAAGGAGACTATTCTGTCATCGGTAGAAAAGAATGAGAGTTTGAAGGTGACCATTCAACAACTTTCTGATGGAACACAGAGAAGGATTTTTAGTGGCTCAGGTAATGCTGCTGATAACCCAGTTCGATTAGACATTAAAGTGAACTCCGAGAATAATACGTATAACGTTATCAGAACTGACCTGTCTAATGACCCCAAATACCAAAAAACGATTGAGCTTTTCGCTCCCTTGTGGAACAAGCAAATTAAGTTGTTAACAAAAGATCCCGCGAATTGGGATATTGTCTATACAAAAGCTCTGCTATACTGGTATTCACAGAATGGGTATCCTGCTTATAGTACTGGCGGATCTGCAACTTGGGCTGTTAAAAATTCTCCACTCAAAACTAATTGGTACGTTGATCTTGAACAATCATGGAGAAATGATAGGCAAGATGGCACTGCAGTAGGACAAGCAGCATATGGGAGTTTTCATAATTATGATTTTGGTGACCATAATAAAGGAACATGGGTTACTCACAATGTCTATGTTTGGGGAGAAAACAATGCTGGGTTTGACTATGATGCGATTCAGGACATAACTGGTGAAGGCGAACTATTGTTATGGAGTACAATCGAAATATATTAAGTGAAAATGACCGACTACCTACTATGGGTAGTCGGTTTCTTAAAGTTCATTAAGATAAAGCTAACAGATAACAACACGATTATAATCCACGTATATCTATATACTCCATTTCCCCCAGAGAAATAAAGAGCCACAGGTATCAACCAAACTATAGAAATTAGCATGAGTCCTCTTCTACGTGCTATGGCTGAAAAAACTGCCAAACAACCAGGGATAAATAACATAAAGAGTAAGATCGTAATAGTACCCCAATTCAACATTTCGGTAGGGTTGAAAAAACAAACGATAATATAAATCACAACGCTACACAATCCTCCGCAAACTCCTAGCAACTTATCAATAAACATTATCTTCCTCCCCTCTTGAGGTATAAGGACCTTCTTCCATTCTAATTGATATTATTTCACAGATCAGTATAAATTTATAATTTTTAATTTTCACTATTGTTCACTATACCTTTGCTTCGGCAAAGAATTACGTGTCCTGTATCTCTCATCCGATCCTTAGTTCGTGTAGTTTTAACGACTTATGATTATTAGGTTTCCCCTCGTTGTATGACTGAATCAACACTCCAATGCACATTTTTCTCCTAGATCGAAACATCGTTCCGTAAGCCGCCGGGATCAAGCAAATTATACTGCCTAACGAAGTATCTTGCTTGTTCTGATCGTTTCTCTTCCGGTTCTTGGATTGAGCACGTTTACGCAGCGTTACAAATAGTCGGAATATTGCGGTCCTAACGACACGGACGACATTAGCAGATTACGGTCGAAAATGAGCGGATCTACGGAAGGGCGATTTATACGTTGTGATTTATTGTGAGTTTGCGCGATTTTCCTGCCGCATGCCTCTGACGCGTGACCCCTCCGAAATCTCATAGTTTGTTTTTTCATGGATTCTCCCCCATTCTTATTGTTTAGGGTAAACATAAGCGTTTACACCATTAATATCATCTGGTTGAGGTTTAACTATTTTATTTCGATCTCTAAGCTGATTCATTAGTACATCGCCTGATCTGAGGTCACCTATATGCAATGCATGGCCCAATTCATGAGCGAATATACTCTGAGCAACATTCCAAAAATCCTTCCCTAGAGTTGTTTGATTAACTACTGCAGTTTGGTTGATCCAAATCTGAAATTGAGAAGCTTGACCATGTCTATCTAAAAACTGTGGCGTGTAGCTTCCAAAAATTTGAGTATCGGATAAATTACCCATTATAACAGTATTATCAGCGTTAGCATCTCGGCTAATATACACTTTAGTAGAAGCCGCATTCCAAGAAGCCGCAGCGCTGATGAGGGCCGATTCATACTGTGAAGGTAAAAACCCTGGGGGGCAAACCTTATACTTGGTGACAAATACCCAGTTTTTAAAGATACGTAAGCGTATACACTTGAGGAGAACAATAATACTAACGAAATAATAGCTGTTAAGATTAATGACGTTTTCTTTTTTAACATTTTATACCTCCTGTGTTTTCAGTGGACTCTTTTTGAGGCAATTGTAATTGAGAAGGGTGATGAAACCATTACGGTAACATCCTATGAGAATAGGACCGCTGCAACGTTTCTCGTCGCAGCGGTCTTTTTTTGTGTAACACCTGCCGCTTCCTACATAATATATAGATGAAGAAGAAACTCAGGCCATAATTCAGAGGCACATAACAAAAAAATGCAGCCCGCCCGACATAGAGGTGGTAAGCTGCATTTTTTTATGTTCTCCTTAACCGATCATACCGGGAAGAAGAAGGTGTCGTTCAGCATCAGCACAATCATACCGGCTGCCACAAGCGAAAAGACGATACAGCCCGCTCCGAGTACCCGGCGCTTGTCTTTGATGAACTTGAAGCCCATGACAAAGATAAGAACGGTGATGGCTGCAAGGGCAACGGACATGCCGACAATGGCAATCCAGTACAATACTTCAAACAACTCTGCCAAGGTGACAAAGCCTCCTTTATCGTTATCCAAGCGTGATGGATTTATTACGGACAAAGCTCTTTTCTTACTATACGATAGATCACCTCATTTGGAAAGGGAAGCCATCGCGACAACACCGGATAGACAAATTATTAGGCATACTCTCACGGACAATCATCCAAGAAAAAGCGCGGATACGGGAATAGAATAACGTATGTCATGAATAAAAGGAGGCGAAAGCAGCATGGCGGGAAGACAGCTGGCCAGCAAGTGGCTAAAGACGGAGGCACTGCTGACCGATCCGCAGGTTGCTCCCTACATTCCGGCTACCGAGTCGTATGGAGGGGATACCCTGGTCTCAATGCTGGCGGAACACGAAATGGTCGTGATCAAGCCGATTGTAGGTACCGGTGGTAACGGAGTCATCCGAATACAGAAAGACGGGACGGGGTACCTGGTAACCCATAAGAGACGTACGGTTCATGCAGATACATTGAATTCCCTGTTGCAGGTACTGGGCAGAATGAAACTGAAACGGCGTTACATGATTCAGCAGGGCATTCATTTGGCTAAAATCCATGGGCGTCCACTGGATTACCGGGTGAAGGTGGTTAAGGAGAGAGGGAGATGGGAGTTCAGAGCAATGCTTGGGCGGCTCGCCAGCCCGGGGCTGTTTGTTACGAATATTTGCAAAGGGGGAACGCTGCTTCGGTGTCGCCACGCGCTTCGGTTGTCGCTGCCCCATATCAATGCAAGGGAAAAGCGAAATGAAATGCGTCGTGTAACCAGGCAGTGTATTTCAATAATGGAATCACGCTTTCCGGGAATCGGGGAACTGGGGTTTGATTACGGTCTGGACAACGAAGGGAAGATTTGGATTTTGGAAGTTAATACAAGACCAAGCTGATTTTTTGTTCGTTATTCCCCCTGATATTCGTTTATATGATTTTTTAATAGGGTAATTAAAAAATAACCACAAGTTTCCGATATAATAATTGATTATTTTTTTTTATAGTAGAGTTGTTCCAAATCCTGTGTATAACATTTATCCCCATAATCCACTTTGATATGACCCTGTTTTTTACACTTACCAACAAATTATACACAGGATTTCCACAGAAGGCTGTGGATAAGCGAACAGTTGTTCCGCTTTAGTATGTCTGATATGATAGATTCAGGAAATTTGAGGAAGGGGTGTGAGAGGGATGGCTATGTTGACGGATGAGATGCTTCTCGATTCCTATCATATGGCTGTTGAATTGAAGTTGGAGCGAGAGTTCATCACTCTACTATTAGCTGAAATTCATAAACGGAACTTGGACACCGATTCCGGCAGCATCCTGCATTAATCAGATTTTTCGTATATAGAGCAGATAACTTACGACATGATACGTATATAATGTGGGAGCTTTCAACCAAGTTCTACATAGGCTTTGACGAAATAGAAAAGGTATCTTCGATTCTGGGCCGGGCTTAAGCCCTTCAGAACGAAGATACCTTTTTTTCTATAATAACGTTCTATATGAAGTCGAAGTCATGTACCTTATAATTTCATGTTACTGCTGTGGCCCGGAGCGAGTCTGGCCTCAGGATCAAAGTATACCTTGGCGTTATTCACAGCGGTTGGCGCTTCACCAAATCCGACGGCGATCAGTTTAACCTTGCCCGGATAGGTGGTGATATCACCGGCCGCAAAAATTCCGGGAATACTGGTTTCCATGCGGGAATCCACAACGATGGAGTTGCTTTCAATCGCAATGCCCCATTCGGAGATTGGACCGAGGGAAGAGACAAATCCGAAGTTGACAATCACATCGTCCACTTCAATCTCCTGCGTTTCCTTGGTCTTGATATGGGAAAGGGTAACCTTGGAGATGGCTTCCTCACCAAACAATTCGGTGATTTCTGTTGGTGTAATGATGTTCACCTTGGATGCCAGCAGCTGCTCGACACTATGCTCGTGAGCACGGAACTTGTCGCGTCGGTGAACCAGGGTGACTTGCTCTGCAATGGGTTCGATCATGAGTGCCCAGTCCACAGCGGAATCGCCACCGCCGCTAATGAGAACCTTCTTGCCCTTGAAGCGGCTGAGATCGTTTACGAAATAATGAAGGTTGCTCTTCTCGTATTTCTCGGCACCTTCAACTTCCAGACGACGGGGTTGGAACGCACCTACACCTGCTGTGATAATCACGGCTTTGGCATGGTGTTCCCCCAGATCGGTTTTCACGACAAAATGACGTTCCTCGAGCTTTTCCACAGCCTGGACCTTTTCTTCAAGACGAATATCCGTTTGAAAGAGCTCCATTTGTGTGGACAGATTGTTCACAAGCTCCTGAGCGGTCACTTTCGGAAAGCCTGCTACGTCATAAATATATTTTTCCGGATACAGCGCAGCCAGTTGACCTCCGAGTTGAGGCATGCTCTCGATAAGTTTTACCGAAGCTTGGCGCATTCCGCCGTAAAAAGCGGCAAACATGCCGGCAGGTCCGCCACCGATAATCAAAAGATCCGTCATGTTGTTGTCTTGTGGCATCGTTGTCATGCGGTAAGCACCTCCATAAAATGAGATTATATTCGAATCAGACAGACGTTCTTGCCTGGATTAAGCTGATTCATGAATTCCTTACCTATTATAATCGCCCCGAACCAGCATGAAAAGACGAGAATTGAGCTAAAATACCTAACATTGGAATGTTTGCGCTTACTTAGTATGTCAGGGTATAAAAGGTGGATAAATTTGCATATTAAATGGCAAAAAAAATCTTGATATTTGCATGGTTTATGCATATGATTAACGTGATAACTTGTGTTCATTACAGGGTTGCAATATATTTTGATAATAGTAGCAACTGTACGGAAACCGCAGAATGACAGCTGTTTTTGAACAAAAATGGATAATCAGGTCAAATGATGAAACGGGCTCTGATAAGGGCTCTTCTCTTTTTTTGGGTGTAATTCACAGAATGTTAACATGTGTACCATACTGTATATATAAAGAGTAAGCTGGAAGGAGCAGTAGAATGAGCAGCATACCGAAGATCGTAATCCTTGGCGCGGGTTACGGGGGCATATTGACAGCGCAGCGGCTGCAAAAAGAGCTGAATTATAATGAGGCCGATGTTACATTGGTGAATCGCCATGATTATCATTATATTACAACGCATTTGCATATGCCGGCAGCAGGAACAGACAGCATTGAGAACACCCGGGTATCCATTTCGAAGCTGATTGACGAGTTTAAAATCGATCTGGTCAAATCCTCGGTGCAGGAGATCCGTCTTCACGACAAGAAGGTGATTCTTGAAGATGGCACTTTATCTTACGACTACCTAGTCATCGGGCTTGGAGGGGAACCGGAAACCTTTGGTATTCCAGGGCTCGCCGAGCATGCGATGACCATCCGAAGCATCAACTCGGTCCGATTGATTCGTGAGCATATTGAGTATCAATTTGCTTTATATAAGAATGAGCGCAGACCGCAAGAGCGCATTAACTTTGTTGTGGGCGGGGCAGGTTTCAGCGGCATCGAGTTTGTAGCCGAGCTGGCGGACCGCATTCCGAGATTGTGCAAGGAATATGATGTCGATCCGACACTGGTGAATATCTATAACGTAGAAGCCGCGCCAGCTGCCCTTCCGGGATTTGCACCGGAGCTGGTGGAGTACGCCATGAACGTTCTTGAGAAGAAGGGCGTAACCTTCAAAATGGGCATTGCCATCAAGGAATGCCTGCCGGGCGGCGTCGTGCTGAACAACGGCGAAGAGATCAGAGCGGCAACGGTGGTATGGACCGGCGGTATCCGCGGCAATCGCTTGGTTGAAGCAGCAGGCTTCGAAACGATGAGAGGCCGCGTGAAGGTCGATGAATATCTGCGTGCTCCCGGGTATGAGAATATTTATATTATCGGCGATAACTCCCTGATTTTTAATGAGGAAGGCCGTCCTTATCCGCCGACCGCCCAGATGGCGATGCAGCAGGGTGTATGCTGCGCCCAGAATATCGTTGCGGCAATTCGGGACAAGTCGATGCGCAAGTTCGAGTTCAGTAATAAAGGCACGGTAGCCTCCCTCGGCCGAGGTGAAGGCATTGCTGTTGTCGGGGATAAGAAATATCAGGGCTGGAAAGCGGCTCAGCTGAAAAAATTGGTTGATCTCCGCTACCTCTTTATTATCGGGGGGATTCCGCTCGTCCTGAAAAAAGGTAGGTTTCTGTAAATGAGACACTGCAGCGTTCAAGTACGGGGGCTGCTCACAAGAGATGAGCTGGATCGTTACAACGCCTTAATGGAGGTTGGCTCCTATCTGGAGTCGCAAGATCAATACGATCTTGCGTATACGATTCAGCAGGAAGTCGACATTCTTATTCTTCCTGCCATCGAGCGGCTAAAGGATAAAGGACGTGCCCGCGACCGGGCGACAGCGGAATATCTTGAAACCTTGCGCAAGCAAGAACAAGATGAGGAAAACGATAATGAATGAAGAAGGGATGCTCTCCTGAATTAGAGAGCATCCCTTTTTTTGTACATGTTATCTATGTGTTAGAAGGAGTTATACCTTCATCAAATCGGTAAATGAAGCCTGGTCAAGCAGGTTGCCGACATAGAAAGGACCGAACTCGCCAAAACGTGCACTCACTTCGTCAAATCTCATTTCATACACGAGTTTTTTGAACTGAAGGGCTTCATCGCTGAACAGCGTTACGCCCCATTCCCAATCGTCGAGTCCAACAGAACCGGTAATGATTTGTTTTACTTTGCCTGCGTAGCCGCGGCCAATCATCCCATGGCTCTTCATCATGGATTTACGGTCATCCATGCTCAGCATGTACCAGTTGTCCGACAAGTCTCGTTTTTTGTTCATCGGATAGAAGCAAATATGCTTCGATTTAGGCAGGGCTGGCTTCAGACGAGCGATAACATGCGGATTCTGCATCGGATCCTCATCGGAAGAGCCGGCCAGATAGTTGCTCAGCTCAACAATGCTTACATAGGAATAAGCCTTGGTGGTGAACTGCGCAAACGTCGTTTTGTTAAAGGCATTCTCTATCGCGTTTAGATCTTCTAGCGTCTCGCGCAAATGCATGAATACAAAATCGGCTTTCTGGCCGACGATCGTATATACAGCGGTGCTGCCTTGCTTAGCGGCTTCGATGGCATCCCATTCCTGAAGGAACGCATTCAGCTCGTCCAGCGCAAAAGCGCGTACTTCTTCATCTGCAGCTTTCCAGGCCGGCCAATTGATGGTACGGAAATCATGCAGCGCATACCAGCCCTCCAGCGTCATTGCAGCTTCGTTCATGTAATCACTCCTAAACGTTATGTTCGTTATCATTGAAGCGGATAACCGCTTGCATTAACTCCCTTCATTGTACTGTAAGCGTGGTCGGAAGGGCAAACGATGACACAATGTATTCACGATTGTTCGTTGATCTGTGACATGATTTTTAGTAAACTAGCTATTAGCTAAAGCTTGGTGTGCTGTTTCTTGCTGCAATATTGTAGAATAGCTGCTATGCGTAGGTGATAAAGAAGAGGTGAAAACAGCGATCATGCTTCAATTTATTCCTGTGCTCGTGCTGATGATTTTGTTTTTTGTCATGATGTTCGGTATCGGTTTTATCCTGAATATGTTGATGAAAACGACTTGGTTTCCATGCTTTTTGTTTGTGATTGTTATCTTGCCAGTCGTTGTATACAGCTTGTGGGATCGGGGCCAAATGTCGTTCTGGACTCACGTCGGATCATTCCAACTGGTTGATTACTTAACGGGGGTTGCAGGTCTGATCGGTGCTTATTTGAGCGGATGGACCATTAAGACATTGCGTATTAAAGGCTTTAGAATGTTTTAGTGCGCTTGGCGCAAATTGAATGTAGTGTTAATGGCGGCTCTTCAATACCCGGGGGCCGTCATTTATTATTTGTGGAACCATGCAAAGCTTGGATACGCGAATTCCATAATTTTTGATGCGAAAGAACCGACTTCTGATCTTCGGATTTATGATAGAATAGAGGAAGTCTATTTTTGGGCGACAGGGGGAGCATAAACGATGCGCATGACTAATTTTTTACATTTTACCGAGAACCACCGTTACTGCGTATACCGTGACTTCTGTTTAAGCGGCCTGGATGACAAAATGCTTGGTTCGATTTATCAACCGATGGTTGGTGCGTTTGCGGTCAGTCTGTACCGTCTTCTCGTTTCCCATGTACCGGTGGAGAAGGTGGGTTATTCGGCCATTGAACAGCAGCGACGATTATTCCTGACTCTGGGACTTGATCCTAGTGAAAAAGGACGCCGTTATCTCATTGAACAAACCTCCAAGCTTGAAGCGGTAGGGTTACTGCAGACAAGCCGGATGTTCGTCCCGGAAACGGATGACCATGTATATGAATATGAGCTGCAGGCGCCGCTCAGTCCGGCGGAGTTCTTCAACACACAGCATCTGACACTGCTGCTTCGGGACAAGGTGGGGAAATTTGCCGTCCTGTCGCTAAGGGAAGAGCTGTGGAGCAAGGAGCCTCTTGAATGGTCCGGTATTTCCTTAAACAAGGAGAACATTTCGGTTCCCTTTTATGATATTTTTGAGTTGAACACGCACGTTATTGATTATGAGCTGGAGCAAGCGCTGGAGGAGGTCGCGGTGTCGCGTAAGTCCATCCTGCCGCCGAATCCGCAAGGGGATGGCCTGAATTATGCCGACATCATTCTTCGCTTCCCGCGTGAATCCCGCAATCGGGTCTTTGTGGAGCGGCTCCGCTATGATCACGAGCAAATGGGCATTGTGAATTACGTTGTGCGCAAATACGATCTGAGCACGCAGGACTTGTGCCGGCTGCTGGATGAGGACGGCATATTTACCGAGCATGGCGAGGTCGTGCTGGATGATCTGCAGCACAAGGCCAGCCTTCACTTCCGTCAAGGAATGAAGATGCAGGAGAAGCGGCAGATTACGGCAGGCAAAGTGATCGCTCTCCATCAGGAGATGACAGCCGATCCGGACGAGCCCGTACAGGAGCATGCGGTACAGACGGAATTTTATGTGGAGGTTCCAGCCCAGTTCCAATCGAAATGTGATATACACCAATATAATATGATGCTTCGCAACGAACCCTATACCCGGCTGCTGCAGACGTTCTTTCCAGGCTCCGTTCCTGCACAGTTCCTGGATATCTTTGAAAAGATTGATCTGAGCTACAAACTGCCGGGTGAAGTCATCAACGTGCTCATTCATTATTTAATGTCGCTTATTGCCGCAGGCGGCGAGCAGCGGATCAACCGCAATTTTGTGGAAGCGATCGCTTCCAACATGCTGCTGAAGCAGGTTAACAGCTACGAGAAAGCTGTTCAATATATACGTGATCAAGCCAAGATGAAAGGCAAACAGAAGGCAACCACGCAACGTACGCGTACATACGCTAAGGGCGGGAAGGTGAAGCCGGAAATCCCGGTGGCGCTGGAGTCCGATCAGGGCGAGGCCGTATCGGATGAGGAGTTCGAAGAAATGATGCGATTTGCAGCAGAAATGCAAGCTGGCAATAAGAAGGGCGGGTAATGAGATACCGCTCATGAGAGGAGGAAAAAGAGATGGAGTCCCTTGGTGAACTGCTAGAGAGTATGAAAAGTCCTGCGCTTCGGCGCAGAACCGAGCAGATTACGGAGGATTTACTCAAGAATCCTCTGATACAAGCATTGCGGAGCGAATTCCCGGAAATCGATGATCGGGTCATACGCTTAAATTTAAGTAAACTGTATCAATATGCGGGGGACCAGGCCCATTGCCAGTCGTGTCCGGGGCTGGACCGCTGTCCAAATGATTTCCAGGGGCATATCAGCAAGCTGGATATTCAGCGGGTGAATGGAACGGTAGAAATTTATGAGCGGAAGGCTCCTTGTTCCTTGCAGATTGCAAAGACCAGCGAGGACCAGATCAAGAAACGGATTCGCAGCTTTTATGTGGATGAGCATGCCTTGAACGAAGGTTATAACAATATGGAGATTATGGCAAAGGACCGTTTGCGGGCACCTGCGGTTCATCAGGTCTTTAAATATATCCGGGATACCAAGGAGAACGGCTTGTCTCCGCGAGGACTGTATCTTACCGGTTCGTTTGGCACCGGGAAGACCTATCTGATGGGGTATTTGATGCATGAGCTCGCGAAGGTGGGCCACTCGGGCGTCATTGTGTACATGCCTGATTTCGTGGAGGATCTGAAAACCATGATGCAGGATGGACAGAAGCTGAAGGAAATGGTGGAGACCATGAAGCATTGCGATCTGCTAATCTTTGACGACATTGGTGCGGAGAACTTGAATCCGTGGGTTCGGGATCATGTCCTTGGTTCCATCCTGAATTTCCGGATGAACCGGCTGCCGACCTTCTATACGTCAAACTATCCGCTCGACGGACTTGAGCAGCATCTCAGCTTCACAAGCAAGGACGGCGAAGAAGCCCATAAGGGGCAGCGGTTGATGAACCGGATTGCGCCTTTTGTGGATGTGGTCCACTTATTCGGCGAGAACCAGCGAGGTAAATTTTAGATCGATTGCGGCGGTCACATCTTTATCATGGACAAACTTCCCGGAAATCGTAAAAAGTCTGATCCCGTTAGCGTACAGAACGCGGCGGGATCAGACTTTTTAATGCTGCACAAGGAATCATCAATTAGCCGACCAGGAACTTGATAATAACGAATCCGAAAAAGATGATGGTCATGAAACCGAACATCCCCACGAAGCCCATCATCAAATCGCCAAAGTCATTGCGTGGTTCTTCATTGATGTGCTCCCGTGGATCGTTAACGCGTACGTTTACATCCATGGTGCTTGCCTCCTCAAAAGGTGAACATGTCGTGTGAACACGAAAACTTGACAGTCACCCGACTTGTTACTAGTAGTATACCCAATGCGCAAATCATTTGTAAAGATTGCATAAAAATCCCGTGAAATCCTCTTTCTTTAGGTGAGTATATTTCACTTTTTCGGGCCGATTGTGGTATACTAAATTCGTCGACCCATTCGACAATTATGATTTGCACTATACCCGATCTTATCCTGTGAGGAGGAGAATACAATGGCTATCGTCAATGTTACCGACCAAACCTTCGTGAATGAAGTTGAAGGCGAAGGAACGGTTGTAGTTGATTTTTGGGCGCCGTGGTGCGGCCCTTGTAAAATGCTTGCTCCGATTCTGGACGAATTGTCTTCAGAACTCGGTGATGATGTGAAAATCGCAAAGGTGAACGTGGATGAGAATCCGGAATCCGCAGCACGCTTTGGCGTGATGAGCATTCCGACCATGATCTTCTTTAAAGACGGCCAGCCTGTCGATAAAGTGGTTGGTTTGAATTCCAAGGAAGCCTTGAAAGGCATTATTGCAAAACATCAATAAGCGTGGTTTGGCATCAGCTGAAATCCGCTTTCATACAGCGCCTTCGGTATAAACCCGAAGGCGCTTTGTGTGGTTATTCATAATGGTTTATATTTATGGTTAATAATATATAATCTCCTTGGAGAGGAGGAAAAGCATGGACGATTTTGCCAAACAGCTGCAGGAGCAGGAGAAGGCGCTTGAGAGTATTCGCCATAAGCTGGCATTACTGCCGGATCTGCCCGGCTGTTACCTGATGAAAAATCAGGATGGAACGATTATCTACGTGGGCAAGGCCAAGGTGCTGAAGAATCGGGTGCGCTCTTATTTTACAGGTAGCCATAACGGAAAAACCCAAATGCTCGTTTCGGAAATTCGCGATTTCGAATACATTGTGACAGGCAGCAACATGGAAGCGCTCATTCTGGAGTGCAACCTGATCAAAACACATCAGCCCAGATTCAACGTGCTGCTGAAGGATGATAAAACCTATCCATACCTTAAAATTACGAATGAAGAGCATCCTCGTCTGGAAGTGACCCGAAGGGTGCTTAAAGATAAAGCGAAATATTTTGGCCCCTACCCGAATGCGTATGCGGCACAGCAGACCAAAAAGCTGCTGGACCGGATGTACCCTTTGCGCAAATGCGGTGTCATGCCTAAAGAAGTGTGCTTGTATTATCATATGGGGCAATGCTTGGCTCCATGCGTGAAGGAAGTGCCGAATTCCGCTTATGAGCAGATTACCGGCGAGATTAACTCTTTTCTGAACGGCGGACATGAAGAGATCAAGAAGGAATTGCAGCGCAAAATGCAGGAGGCCGCGGAGGATTTATATTTTGAGCGTGCCAAAGAGCTGCGGGATCAGATCATCCATATCGATACCTTAATGGAGAAGCAGAAGATTACGACCACGGATACACGGGACCGCGACGTATTCGGTTATGCTGTGGATAAAGGCTGGATGTGTGTGCAGATTCTGTACATGCGGCAGGGGAAAATGGTGCAGCGCAACAAATCCGTCTTTCCGTTCTACGGGGATGCGCACAGTGACTTTATGTCTTTTATTGCCCAATATTACAGCGACAATCCTGCACTGCCGCAAGAAATTCTGCTCCCTGGCCCTCTGTTGATAGAGGAAGCTGCTGGTTCAGTAACCGCAACGGGAACCGTTATCGAAGCTGAAAGCGTACAGGGCAAGGAGAATGCCGCGGATTCGGCGAGCCAGCCAACTGCAGGTTCTGCGGAAGAGCTGCAGGAAGCCTTAGTCCAGGCTCAAGAGGAGAAGGCGGAGGCAGAGGGTATCGTGGATGCCGCCGGCGGGGCTGCCGCCTTGCAGGAATGGCTTGGAGTGAAGGTACACGTGCCGCAGCGGGGCTTGAAGAAACAGATGGTGGGCATGGCATCGGATAATGCGAGGGTTTCCCTGGACGAGAAGTTCCGGTTGATCGAGCGCGATGAAGAACGCACCTCGGTTGCGGCGGCTAATCTGGGTGAAGTGATTGGACTCCAGTCGCTCAACCGGATTGAAGCATTTGACAACTCGAACATACAGGGGAGCAATCCGGTATCGGCCATGGTGGTATTCACCAATGGGAAGCCGGATAAAAAGGAATACCGCAAATACAAAATCCGCACCGTCCTGGGACCGGATGATTATGATACGATGCGTGAAGTGATTCGGCGGCGGTACGAGCGCGTCTTGAAGGAGAACTTGCCGCTTCCCGACCTTATCGTGGTTGATGGAGGCAAGGGACAAATCTCTGCGGCCATCGATGTATTGGAGAATGAGCTGGGACTGTTTGTCCCGGTATGCGGGCTTGTGAAGGACGCCAAGCACAAAACGGCGCAGTTAATGATCGGAGATCCACCGGAGCCGGTAACACTGCCACGGGACAGCCAGGAGTTCTATTTACTGCAGCGCATCCAGGATGAGGTTCACCGCTTTGCGATTTCCTTCCACCGCGATCAGCGCGGCAAATCGATGGTGACTTCGAAGCTCGATTCCATTCCCGGCATAGGGGAGAAGCGCCGCAAGCTGCTGCTGAAGCATTTTGGCTCGGTCAAAAAAATAAAAGAGGCTTCAGTCGAAGACTTCAAGCCCCTTTCCATAGGTGAAAAATTAGCAACGCAAATTCTTAATGCACTTCGTGAGGAGGAGTCGTAACATACGGCTTCTCTTTTTTTGTCGGATTGAAACGGTATATCAAATATGCAACAATTCCCGGCAGCACCATGTAGAACACCCCGATCAGTAAGTTGGCGGTATCCTTGAGCATAACGAGGCTGAGGCCCATCAGAATGCTGTTGAAGATGACGTGGGAGAACATGGCCGCGAGATACCCGTATTTCAAGAAGATGTAACTGAACAGCAAGCCGATGATGACCAGCTCGATAGGCCTCGAGATCACAGGGTATATCGGATAAAGCGTATGCCCCAGCGCCCAGATGAGCGAGGTGATCAAACTTGCCACAAAGGTATTGCGAACGATTTTCTTCACCATTTTAATACCAAACAGCCGGTATACGGCTTCCTCCGATATGCCTGCAAACCAGGCCATCAAAGGGAACAGCCATGGATACAGCATATTGTAAGGCGATTGCGTGGCATCGGTTGTGGACCATGTATTCAAGGTAAGACCAAGAACAATAAAGATCAGAGATTGAACTCCGAGCAGAATGAACGCCCACATATACCCCAGCTTCATGCTATCCAGCACATAACGTCCATACCCGGCTTCCTTGGCCCGCGGCCATGGGTTAAGGCCGTCTTCTTTTTGCCACAGCCCGTTGCCCCCGACCAGGGAAAAGTAGAGCAGCGCGGAGAAGATGAGTGAATAGACCGCATAGAATATCATCATGCCGAGAATGCCGGTAGAAGACATGCCCTCGGATTTGAACACGGGTACCAGATTGTACGTATTCAGCATTTGAATAACGAATAGCAGCGCCGATAGGAACAAGCCGCGTTTAAACGAGGTGTAAGCTCTGGTCTTCACACTGTACACAATGGCAAGTATGCCAAGAATCAGGGTAAACAAACCGTAACCCGCCAGCGTCAGCAGTGTTGCATCTTGAGTCTGCTTGTTAACATAAGCGGAATGCGCAGCCGGAATCGAGAAGGATGGCTCATAGGAGCGTAATTTCCCGTGCTCGAAGGTGAAGCGCAGCTCCAGCACGGAATCGCCGATCTTGGTTTCCGGATCCACGTACTTCAGCCGGGGTTCTCCTTCCCGCGTAACCAGCTTCAGATGCGAAATATCGTAGCCTGCACGCTTGAGCCAAGGCTCGGCAAGCTGCTGCTTATCGGTCAAAGTCATGCCGTCCTCTACGACAAGGAGCATTTGTTTCTGCACTTTACCCTTGTTCAGTTCAATCCGGTCATAACTGGAGCGGGCAAAATCATACGAGAACCCGACGATGCCGGAATTCTGCATATGCACGTCCACATTGAGGGCATCGCCTCCCGGCTCGCTGAAGCGAACGCGGTATACGTCATAGGGATATTTGGCCTCAAAGGTTTTGTTGTACTCCGAGAGTTTCTTTTCCCTCGCTAAATATCCGTAAAGCTCCGATTTGGATTGATATGTAATCAATGTCTCCTCAGCTTCCGCAGCGGCGAACTGCAAGTGCTCCTGCGCGAACCTGGAAGCGGCTTGCTGGGCTTGTGCTTTGGATATAATATCCGGAGTGGACATCTCGGTAGAATCCGTATTGGCTGATGGAAATACCTGAAATAACAGGAACAAAATCAGGCCAACTGCGGCAGGCGCGATGAGCTGCTTCAAGTTGGGCTTCAGCCTCAAAGGCTCTCTTGCACGATTCATGAATTTCCTCCTCTGGAAAGTTGATACTCCACTGGGTATTAGAGCTGCCTGATGAAGAACGCATAGAGCCAATATAACATAGATATGAAAGGGATAAGCAGCTTATCCCAATTTGGTAATAATGAAATAAAACGATGAAAATGAATGAAAGGTTTCGAAAATGTTAGAGAACCATACGCTTGTATTCTTGAATATGCCCAATTCGAGCTCTTTTAAAGACTTTTTGGGTGAAAAACGGCGTTGGGTTACGTACCGGATTGGGTTATAATCACATCATGCTTCAAGGAACCGAATATTCCAGCCGAATTTCGTACTGAAAATGGGGGAACCATGTAATTGGGGTGAATTTCATTATTCTATAGAATAATGAATAGGGCGACCTGTGGAAATGCCCGAATCCGTCAGCTAACCTCGTAGGCTGCAGCACAGGAACCAGACCGTAAGGGGCACTGCGTTTTCCAGTGTCTTTTTTCTTTGACTTTTTTTAAGAAGGTGACGGATTGAACTCCAAATTAAAATGGCTCAGGTTGTCCCCGCCGCAGATTCTCGTGCTTGGTTTTGCGGCCATTATCTTCATCGGGGCTGCATTGTTAATGCTGCCGATTTCCAGTAGAACCGGCGAGCCGCTTGGATTTATTGATGCATTGTTCACTTCGACATCAGCAACGTGCGTGACGGGTCTGGTTGTGGTGGATACAGGGACAACATTCAGTTCTTTCGGTCAGATCGTGATCATGCTGCTGATTCAGATTGGCGGGCTCGGCTTCATGACGATGGCTACTTTGTTTGCCCTGGTCCTCAAACGGCGAATTTCCCTCAAGGATCGTCTTGTCCTGCAGGAGGCGATGAATCAATCCTCGATGGAAGGCATCGTAAGGCTGATTCGCAGAGTATTGTTATACTCACTCGTGATTGAGGCTTGTGGCGCTGTACTGCTGTCTATCCGGTGGGCGTTTGATATGCCGATCGGAAAAGCGATATATTACGGTGTTTTTCATGCGGTGACCATGTTCAACAATGCCGGTTTCGATTTGTTTGGCGATTTTCGAAGCTTGACCGGGTATGTATACGATCCGGTGGTAAACGTAGTCGTGATGTTTTTGATTGTTTCAGGCGGTATTGGCTTCATTGTATTGTCTGATCTGATTGACTTTCGGAAACAGCGGAGACTGTCATTGCATTCCAAGGTGGTGCTCTCTATGACAGGAGCGCTGCTGCTGCTCGGATTTATCGTTATTCTCATATTTGAATTCACCAATCCGCGAACGCTCGGCTCCCTCAATTGGGGCGGGAAGTTCTTAGGAGCGTTGTTCCAATCTGTAACGCCGCGCACAGCGGGTGCGAATACTATAGATATTACGGGCCTAAGGCAGGCCACACAGTTTTTCATCGTGATTCTCATGTTTATCGGCGCATCTCCCGGATCAACCGGGGGCGGTATCAAAACAACGACGTTTACCATAATGGTTGGTGCGGTCATCGCCATGATGCGGGGACGCGACGACATCGTCATGTTCCGTTATCGGCTTGCACAGGAGCGGGTACTGAAGGCGTTAACCATCGCACTTCTCGCCTTGCTGCTCGTTCTTGCGGTCTCCATGATTCTGTCCACGACAGAGGAAGGGGAGTTCCTGGAAATCCTGTTCGAAACAACGTCCGCGTTCGGTACGGTGGGGCTCTCGATGGGCTTAACGCCTGATCTGACCGTGTTCGGCAAAATATTGATTAGTATTACGATGTTTGCAGGACGATTGGGTCCGCTGACACTTGCTTATGCACTAGGGCCGAAAAAGGGTAAAGAATTATATCGTCATCCGGAAGGCAAAATGATTATTGGATAAGGAGTATAGGAGAGACATGAAACCAAAGCAATTTGCAATTATCGGTTTAGGACGATTTGGCTCCAGCCTGGCGCTTGAACTGATGGAACAGGGATATGAGGTGCTCGGCATCGACCGGAACGAAGAGGTTGTCGAGGATATGAGCGAGCTGCTGACACATACGGTGGTCGCGGATGCTACAGATGAAGAGGTGCTTAAATCACTCGGGATCCGCAACTTCGATTGTGGGATTGTTGCAATCGGGAATGATATCCAGATGAGTATTTTATCCGCCATCTTGTTGAAAGAGCTTGGTGTTACCACGGTAGTGGCCAAGGCCATTTCGGTCCTGCATGGCCGGGCTCTGGAGAAGCTGGGCGTGGACCGGGTCATCTTTCCGGAGCGGGATATGGGCATTCGGGTAGCTCACCAGCTCGTTACGCCGAACCTGCTTGACTATATCGAATTATCCAAGGACTATTTGATTGTGGAGATGACGGTTACGGACTGCATGGACGGAAAAACACTGAGCGAGCTGAATACGAGGGTTCGTTATGGCGTAAGCGTGGTAGCCCTGAATAAGCAAACCGGCATTATTGTGGCTCCGACCGCCATGGACGTGGTGAACTCGGGCGATATTATGGTCGTTATCGGATCCAATGATAACGTAGACCGCTTTGAATCTGAAGTCGTGAACATGCTTGAGAAATAAATATAGAAGAAAAACCTGACGACTATGAACGCTGTCAGGTTTTTTTTGATTTTTCCTCTTCCAGTCTCCGGAACAGAATTTCTGTCTCATCAATCCACCTGCTGGCCGCTTTGCTGAGCTCCGAGGCCTGGCCGTAAATCAGCGACGTCGTTCGACGGGTTTCGATGAGTGCGGGAATATGAATGTCGACCAGTCCGTTATCGGATAATAACTGCGGACGGAGATACGACTTGGGCAGAAGCGCTGCCGCTTTGCAGGTAGGAATCAAACGGACGATCGCCTCGAAGGAGTCAATTTCCATTCGAATATCCGGCATAATGCCCCAGCGGTGGAACAGGTCATCCGTCAGCTTGCGGTACCACGTTCCGGTGGAGAAGATAATCATTGGCAGTCCTTGGAGCTGCTCGATTCCGACGTCTTCGATGTCAGCCAGCGGGTGCGATGAGGGAATGACAAGCTCCAAGTGGTCATCAAACAGCGGAATGCAGTTTAGGCCGGGCTGGTTGATTGAGGAGGCAACGATGCCGACATCCACCCGCTTATCTCTTACATACGAAACGATTTCATGGGTTTTGCCGGTAATCAGCTTGATTTCGGCTGCAGGATGGCGCTCCATGAATGCATTGACCAGCGGGGGCAGCGTCGTCTGAAGGGTGGTCAGGCTGGCACCCAGATTGATCGATATTTGGTCGCCCTCCCGGTAATGGGCCAAAGTCTGCATGAATTTGAGCTGCTGCTGCCGCTGCTCCAGGGCAAAGGTGTACACAATCTGACCGATGGAGGTGAGCTCCAGGCGTTTGCCGCGGCGGTTAAAAAGCTGCAGTCCGAGCTGATCCTCAAGCTTCGCTATTTTTCTGGACAGGGCTGGCTGTGACAAATTAAGCAGCTTGGACGCCTGGTTAATGCTGGATTGCTCTACAACGACGGCAAACATGTCCAGTTCCTCGAACATGAAATTCCTCCTATATAAAATAGACATACGTGCAAATAATTGCTTATGCGTATAGATTATAACGATTAATAATTATATTGCAATTCCATTATAAGAAAAAAAGGAGTAACATGAGACATGACACAAGTTGTTCACACTATTGCAGAAATAGGCAGCTTTTTGTCGTTGAAACGGTTCGAGTCCGCGTTCAAAGAGGTCGGTTTTCAATACTGAGGCTTGTGCTGCCGGTGTGCGTTTCTTCAAAACGCTTAGATTGGATGAAGCCAGGGACGTCAGGTGCGCAGCTGGAAGTTTGGGTACGCTGCACCGGAAGGCGCGGCTGAATTCAAGATTCGATGCCGAGTGGCTTCTTGATTCACTTCGCGATCCCAAGCGGGCTTTTTGAACAACCTCTTTAGGACAGGGAAAGTGTAATTGTTCTGAAAATAGGAAAGATTGAAAATGAAAACGCTGCACATTGGAAAGGGGAACGTCAACTAATGAAAGGGTATTATTCCAGAAAGCTACATTCCTTACTTGGTGTCATACCGCTGGGAGCATTCTTGATCAGCCATATGATCTCCAACTTTAAGGCTTTCGAGGGCGGAAAGAAGGGCTTTGAGGGGGCCGTGCATTTCCTGAACAGCATGCCGCTCGTTTTTTTCCTCGAGCTGTTCCTGATCTGGCTGCCATTGTTTTATCATGGCATCTACGGTCTGTACATTGCTTATCAGGCCAAAAATAACGTAGGGAACTACAGTTATGAGCGCAATATTCGCTTTACTATCCAGCGTGTCACCGGGGTTATTACGTTTGTATTCGTTATCTGGCATATGTACGATACGCGTTTCCAAATCATCATCGGCAAAATCACGCATGATGATCTGGGCGCCACGATGCACAACATTATGAACAACCCCGTGCTGTTTATTCTGTATGTTATCGGTGTAGTCTCAGCAACCTTCCACTTCGCAAACGGCCTGTGGGCGTTCCTCGTCAGCTGGGGCATCACCGTCGGTCCGCGCGCGCAGAAGGTATCTACTTACATCTGCATGGGCTTGTTCGTGCTGATGAGCGTGCTGTTTATTCTTGCTATGACTGCATTCCGCAGTTCTGAGTTCCAAGCGGCGGCAACAGCAGCGATCGATGTAGTTAAGACAGTCTTAAGTTAAGGGGAGTGAACGAAAAATGGCATCTAATATTATTGTAGTGGGCGGCGGCCTTGCCGGGTTGATGGCAACCATCAAAGCGGCAGAAGCCGGGGCTCACGTTCATCTATTCTCACTTGTACCTGTTAAACGCTCTCACTCCGTGTGTGCGCAAGGCGGAATCAATGGAGCTGTTAATACCAAGGGCGAGGGTGACTCTCCTTGGGAGCACTTTGACGATACGGTATACGGCGGCGACTTCCTGGCGAATCAGCCACCTGTAAAAGCGATGTGTGAAGCGGCTCCTGGCATTATCCACCTCATGGACCGCATGGGCGTTATGTTTAACCGTACCCCGGAAGGGCTGCTCGATTTCCGCCGTTTCGGTGGAACGAAGCGCCACCGTACTGCGTTCGCTGGCGCCACGACAGGTCAGCAGCTGCTGTATGCGCTTGATGAGCAGGTTCGCCGTTGGGAAACCGCCGGTCTCGTTACGAAATACGAGAACTGGGAGTTCCTGAACGCAATCATCGACGACGAAGGCATCTGCCGCGGTATTGCTGCCCAGGATCTGCGCACGATGGAGATCAAGGCGTTTAAAGCGGAAGCCGTCATTCTGGCAAGCGGTGGTCCCGGCATTATTTTCGGTAAAACCACGAACTCCGTCATCAACACCGGTACAGCAGCAAGCGCTGTCTATCAGCAAGGCGTTCATTATGCAAACGGGGAATTCATCCAGATTCACCCGACGGCGATTCCAGGTGATGACAAGCTTCGCTTGATGTCGGAATCGGCACGCGGTGAAGGCGGACGGATCTGGACCTATAAAGATGGTAAGCCTTGGTACTTCCTCGAAGAGAAATACCCGGCTTACGGAAACCTGGTGCCGCGTGACATCGCAACCCGTGAGATTTTCTCTGTGTGCGTAGACATGGGACTCGGCATCAATGGCGAGAACATGGTTTACCTCGATCTCTCCCATAAGGATCCGAAAGAACTCGACGTGAAACTCGGAGGCATTATCGAGATTTATGAGAAGTTCATGGGCGATGATCCGCGTAAAATCCCGATGAAAATCTTCCCGGCAGTCCATTATTCCATGGGCGGCATGTGGGTCGATTACAACCAAATGACAAACATTCCGGGGCTGTTTGCAGCCGGGGAATGCGAGTATCAATATCACGGTGCAAACCGTCTGGGTGCGAACTCCCTTGTCTCCGCGATTTATGGCGGCATGGTGGCCGGACCGAAGGCCATTGAATATATCAAAGGCATGAAGAAGTCGACAGAGGACATTTCCTCGACCGTATTTGATCGCGTAGCGAAAGAGCAAACCAACAAATACGAAGGCCTGCTCAAGATGGAAGGTACCGAGAATGCTTACGTGATCCATAAAGAGCTGGGCGAATGGATGACCAACAATATGACGGTGGTTCGTTATAATGACAAGCTTGAGGCAACCATCGGCAAAATCAAGGAATTGAAGCAGCGCTACCGCAATATCAATATGACGGATACGTCCCGCTGGAACAACCAGGGCGTGGCATTCACCCGTCAGCTGTGGAACATGCTGGAGCTGTCCGAGGCGATGACGCTGGGCGCACTTCTTCGGAACGAAAGCCGCGGCGCTCACTACAAGCCTGATTTCCCTGAACGTAACGATGAAGAGTTCCTGAAAACAACGAAAGCTGCTTGGACGCCTGACGGACCGCAGATTTCATACGAAGAAGTGGATGTTTCCTTAATCCCGCCGCGTATTCGCGACTATTCGAAAGACAAGTAAGAAGGAAGGGGGATTTAATATGTCTCAAACGGCAGCCGCCTCAAAGAGTGTCAAGTTTATCATTACACGCCAGGACAACCCGGAGACGAAATCCTACACTGAGGAATTCGAGCTTCCATACCGTCCAGGTATGAACGTCATTAGTGCGCTGATGGAAATTCAGCGTAATCCCAAAAATGCGCAAGGTCAGACAACCGCGCCGGTATGCTGGGACTCCAACTGCCTTGAGGAAGTTTGCGGAGCTTGCTCCATGGTCATCAACGGCAAGCCGCGCCAAGCATGTGCCGCGCTGATCGACAAGCTGGAGCAGCCGATCCGGATTCAGCCGATGAAGACGTTCCCGGTCGTAAGAGACCTGGTTATCGACCGCAGTCGTATGTTCACGGCGCTCAAGCGTGTTAAGGCGTGGATTCCAATCGACGGCACCTATGACCTGGGACCTGGACCGAAAATGGCTGAGAAGAAGCGCCAGTGGGCTTACGAGCTGTCCAAATGCATGACATGCGGTGTATGTCTTGAAGCTTGCCCGAATGTTAACGAAAAAACGGACTTTATTGGTCCCGCGGCCATTTCCCAAGTCCGCTTGTTCAACGCTCACCCGACAGGAGAGATGAACAAGGAAGAGCGTCTGGAAGCTCTGATGCAGGATGGAGGCATTGAGGGCTGCGGCAACTCGCAGAACTGCGTCCGTTCTTGCCCGAAAGGCATTCCGCTTACAACGTCCATTGCGGAAATGAACAAGGATACAACCAAACATCTGTTTAAGCGCTGGCTTGGCGTTTAATCGGATTTCAGGTTTCACAACCAAGGCGTCTGACCGGGGCATCACTTCGGTACAGGCGCTTTTTTAATGTGTGATATAATTCATGTGTTTTACGGATATTTAAACAGAGGTGAGTTAGGTTGATTATAGAAAGACCGATTACGATACAAGACATAAGCGATGACTTGATGATTCTGGGCGTACAGAAGGGAATGACCTTGCTTGTCCATTCCTCGCTCAAAAGCATTGGGGGGTGGGTTGTTGGCGGTCCAGAGGCAGTCATACTGGCGCTGGAGGAGGTGTTGGGCGAAGAAGGGACACTGGTCATGCCGACACAATCTGCGAACTTGACCAATCCTGAGACGTGGGGAAATCCTCCGGCGGACCCGAAATGGTGGGAGCTGATCCGCGAGGGCATGCCGCCCTATCATCCCGATATGACGGTCACTACGGGCATGGGGATTATACCGGAGGTGTTCCGGAAGCAGGAAGGCGTTATCCGCAGCGCTCATCCTCATGTCTCGTTTGCTGCCCGCGGCAGGAACGCAGAGTCACTCATGCATCCTCATGCGCTTGATTATAGCCTGGGAGAGACCTCGCCTTTAGCGCGTTTATATGAGACAGGAGCCTACGTGCTGATGCTGGGGAGCGGTTATGGCAATAACACATCATTCCACCTTAGCGAATATCGCGCCGATTGGGAAGGAAAGAGGATAGTTACCGCCCATGCCCCGGTACGCAGAGTGCAGGGGAGAACGGAATGGGAAGCATTCCAGGACATCACCTACCATTCCGATGATTTCGAAGCCTTGGGAACAGCATTTGAAGTTGAATGCAGGGAAGCATACAAGCATGGCCGTGTAGGCAAGGCGAAATGCATCTTGGCTGAACAACGGGCCATGGTGGATTATGCGGTGCGCTGGATGGAGGAGAATCGTTAGACTCGTAAAGTGTCTTGAGAACCAGCTGCCATGAACACATCACGCCAATTACGCCGATTACCAACCACCTCCAGGTGTTTCAGTACCGTTTCGAGGGTAATAGGATGATAGTAAGGCCTGCTGGTCAGGCCCCAAGCCGAAGGAGGGGACTGAACATGTCCTGGTGGATGTGGCTGCTCAATTTAACTGGATTGCTGCTGTTGATCTATTTTTTCTACAGCATGGATAAGAAATGGTCCAGCAGGCCTTTGCTGCTAGCCCCGCTGCTCATTTATGCCCTGGTGTCGGTTGAAGATCTGCTCGGGTGGATCGATCTCATGAAGATTGTGCCCGGAGAAGGCGGCATGCGCGCTTTGATCCTGCTGTTTGCGTTATGCTCCGTTATTTTTTATGTGCTGTACATATTTGATAAGATCGCTGACTCTGTTCATCAGCACGTCGATATGAAAACAACTCTGGTTCGAATAAGCATGGCGGCGGGCATGTGTATTTTGTTCTTCACGTTGGTGTATATGTCCATCTATAAGCTCTTTGGAGGTGTATCCTTCGAAGGTGTTAATATCGGTCAGGATTTGCTGAGCCAGTTCATTACCTTCCTGTATTTCAGCATGGCGACGTTTGTGACGGTGGGGTATGGTGATGTAGCCGCTGTGGACAACACGTCCCGGCTGGTGGTCGTGCTGGAGATTGCATTCAGCTTCATTACCGTAGCCTACGCGCTGTCGATGCTGGGAACGCTTCGCCGGATCTTTAAACCGGGTGGAGACGGCTCGGAGATGCTGGATGGCGGCGAAGAGAGTAAGAAGGCCAACATGCCGCACCGGAGAAAGCATTCTTCCATGTAATAAAAAAGAGGCGCACCAAGTTGGTGCGTCTCTTTCAGTTCTGCCGGCGTAGAAGGAAACGGACGCCTTGCTTACAGCCGGGCCTACGGCTTCATTAATTTTTTCAGGATGCCCAGACCGTTTTTTGAAGGGTAACGGAATTTAAAATCAAACCGGTTGGTCTGTTTGAGCACACTCTTCATATGGGAAAAGGTATGAAAGCTGTATTCTCCATGGTAAGAGCCCATGCCGCTCTCCCCGACACCCCCGAACGGAAGGAAGGGCGTTGCCAAGTGCATCAGCGTATCGTTCACACATCCTCCGCCAAAAGAAACGGAAGAAAGAACGTAATCCTGCACGTCTTCATTCTCGGTGAACAGGTACAACGCCAGCGGTTTAGGGCGGGCATTAATTGCCTGGACAGCTTCATGCAGATGGTCATAGGTCAGGATCGGGCACAGCGGCCCAAAGATCTCTTCCTCCATCACGGGCATATCCCACGTGATATCATCCAGCACGGTGGGTTCAATGAGCAAGCGATCTCTAAGGGTATTTCCGCCGTGACGAAGGGTCCCATTGTTCAGAAATCCGGATAATCGGTCAAAATGCTTCTCCGACACAATACGGCCGTAGTCGGGGTTGGCCAGTGGTTCCTTGCCATAGAACGAAGTTATGGCATCCTTCAGATGCGAGATGAACTTCTCCTTCACCTGGCTGTGGACCAGAATATAATCCGGGGCAACACAGGTTTGGCCGGCATTCGTATATTTGCCAAAAGCGATACGTGAAGCCGCTAAGGCAAGGGGGGCATCCTCATGGACGATGCAGGGACTTTTTCCACCAAGCTCAAGTGTGACCGGGGTCAACTGCTTGGCTGCGGCTTCCATGACAATTTTGCCGACATGGGTGCTGCCGGTAAAGAAGATATAATCCAAAGGCTGCTCCAGCAGGCTTGTGCTGACCTCGGGTCCTCCCTCGACAGATGCTACGTATTCGGGATCGAACGTCTCTTCGATCATTGCAGTAATCAGCCTCGATACGTTAGGTGTTAGCTCGGAAGGCTTCACAATAGCAGTATTCCCGGCCGCCAGTGCTCCGATGAGCGGAGAGATGGCCAGCTGCCAGGGATAGTTCCATGGGGCGATAATCAGCGCGGTGCCGTATGGCTCGGGATAGACCATCCCTTTGCTGCCGACGTGCGTCAGCGCGGTTTTGACACGCTTGGGCTTGGCCCAGCGCTTCAGATTCTTTATGATGAAGGAAAGCTCTTTGTAGACAATTCCAATCTCGGTGGAGAAGGCCTCCTGCTCGCTCTTGTTTAAATCCTTGCGAAGGGCTTCCATGATGTCGTTTTCTCTGGCTATCACAGCTTGTCGCAGTTTCCCCAGCTGCTGTAGACGGAAATCGATTTCCTTGGTGATATCTTTATGAAAAAAATGCTGCTGTGCCGAAACTATTGCTGCTATAGAATCGTTAACAGTCATAATTAAGACCCCTTTCTCTTCGGATCGTTTATGTATATGAGTCATGGGTAAGGCTGCAAAACGGGTATTCTTTCATTTTATTATATAGGAGGATGTCCATATATGAGAAATCCATCCTCAGAACCGCTGCATGGTACCGCTCGCCAAGGAGCAGAACGAGTTAGTCAACGTAAGACGTTGTCGCGCCGCCAGTTTCTTAAGGCAGGTCTATCGACGGTGGTCGGAGCAGGCGCTGCAGCCGGGGCCTACGCCTATCTATGGGAGCCTCATCGGCTGGAGGTTACCCGACTGGAGGTGCGGCTTCCTTCACTGCCCAAGGCTTTTGACGGGATGAAAGTGGCACACTTTAGCGATTTGCACCTGGGTTTTCATACTGGAGCGAAAGATGTGGAACGTGTGGTGCAAGCGATTCATGCAGAGAAGCCGGACATGATCTGTTTTACAGGGGATATGGTGGATGGTCATGCAGAGGATATGACAGAAGCGATTAAGCCGTTTGCCACGCTCAAGGCCCCTCTTGGTTCATTTTCCATACTGGGTAATCATGATTACGGAGACGTGGAGAAGCTGACCCACATGGAGGAGGAGGCCGGGTTTAGAGTGCTTCGGAACTCTTCGGTGAAGCTGCGGCGGGACGGTGCTGTGATCGCGGTGGTGGGATTGGACGATGGAATCTGGGGAAATCCGGATCCGATAGCGGCCACTCGCGACTTGCCTGAGGGCATGTTCAAGCTGCTGCTGATGCATGAGCCGGATTATGGAGACATTGCGGCTGGGTATTCATTCCATGTCCAGCTCTCCGGACACAGCCATGGGGGCCAGGTCCGCCTGCCCTTGGTGGGTGAGGTAATAACGCCTCCCGGAGCAAAACTTTATGTGCAGGGGCTGTACCATATTGGCTCTCAAGGGATGCAGCTCTATGTAAACAGAGGAATCGGCACGACAGGGCTGCCTTTTCGTTTCTTGTGCAAGCCGGAGCTTACCATGCTCACATTACGCTCAATGACATGACAGGATCTTTAGTTATCTATCTAAAAATTTCAATATGAAAGGTTTAACTGGAATTTGTTACACAAATGAAATATACCTGTTATCAAACTCTAACAGCCGCAGGTTAAACTTATCACATGACCCCCTTTTGAGAATATATATTATGTTTTGGACCCGGAAACGGGTCCACTTTTTTTGCCTATTTTGCTTAACTTCATAGGTATATACGAAAAAACAGAAGGGGTACCCCATTAGAGAGGTACAGTCACCTTCTGTTTTTGTTCGAAGTATACCCATTCCTTATATCCGATTTCTTTGAGCACTTTGGCAACTTCATCGAACTCATCCCCGACACGGGAAGGTTTGTGTGCGTCAGAACCGAACGTAATATCGACACCATGGTGGTGGGCAACTTCCAGTATGGCATGGGAAGGGTACCAGCCGCCGGATAACTTGGTTTTACCCGAAGTGTTGACCTCGATAGCCAAGCCGCATTCTGCGATAACGCGTAAGGTTTCATCGATAGCAGCATCGGTCATGATATCGGAAAAAGGCGGGTAATTGCCTTTCATGGCATCCATGTGGGCGATAATCTGGAACATCCCGCTGCGCGCGGATTGACGGATCAGATTGAAGTATTCCTCTTTATCGGCAATCTGCTGCTCCGGGGTCAGGTTGTTCCAGCGCTTCTTGTTAAAGATGCTTACATCTCTGACGTGATGAATAGAACCGATGATGTAGTCAAAAGGGTGAGCAGCTAACGCTTGCTGATAAACCGGGGCATGGTCAGGAAAATAATCGGATTCAATGCCCAGCAGCACCTTGATTTTCCCTTCGTATTCCCGCTTTAATTCCAAAACCTCTTGGACATAACCTTCAAAATCCGTTTTCCTCATGGAGATGGCCGGGAAGGGTTGATCTTCGGGGCTTCCAAAATACGGAGTATGGTCAGAGATCCCAATCACCTTAAAATCCGCGGCGATCGCAGCGTCGATATAATCCCGAATGCTGCCTTCTGCGTGACCGCAGCGGAAGTGATGGGTGTGCAGATCAAATTTCATATGGACCTCCTTCATGTTGATAGAATGGTTGTTAAGATCCTCTAGGGATTGTATTTGCGTTATTCACTGCTGATGAATTGCGTTTCCGGCATGCCTTTCAGATCGCTGAGGAATTGACGCATCGCTGAGCTGACGTATCGCCCGCTCTTATAGATTACGCCGACAGGATGGCTGACTTCAAGCTCGCTGAGTGGAACGATCTGCAGGGTGCCGTTGCGGAGCTCGGTAGAGACCGACTGCTTCGAGATGATCGCTGCGCCCAGATTGATCTCGACCATCCGTTTAATTTCCTCGCTGCTGGACAATTCCATGACAACCTGCGGATTGATGCCGTGCTTTTTCATCACGTCATCGGCGAAACGTCGGCCGACGGTGTCACGCGTAAGCAGAATGAGCGGCGTTCCACCCAGTACGTCCATACTTGCAGTAGACAGTTTAGCCAGCGGATGCTGTGGAGATACAACCAGCTCAAAGGTATCGTAATACAGAATGGATGTGCTTAAGTTGGGATTGCGCTCGATCAGATAGCCGATCCCGATGTCGATGAGACCATTCTCCACGCTGTGATAGATCTGTGAGGAAGCCATGGATTGAATGGTAGTTTTGATATGAGGGAATTGATCCTGAAAGTAGGAAAGCACCCGTGGCAGGATTTGAATCGCAATGGAAGTAGTTGTACCTAACTGGATATGTCCCTGGGGAGTTTGGTCAAGGTCGGATAACCGCTGTTTCAGCTCATCCACAATGCTGAGGATTTGTTCGGCGTGATCCACAAAGACCTGCCCCCGGTCGGTTAACGTCACTGGCTGGCTCCGGTCGACCAGTACCGTCTTGAATTCTTCCTCCAGGCTTTTGATCTGAGCGGATACCGCTGGCTGTGTCAGATTAAGAAGCTCTCCCGCTTTGCGAAAGCTCATCGTTTTGGAGATGGTAATTAGCGTTTCCAATTGGCTGATGTTCATAGCCTTCCTCCTTACTTGATATGTTCTTCCGCTCCTACGATCGCGTGCAACCTGTATTACTTAAATTATAGGTTATTCTCCCCGGTGGAGCAATGAAGAGAGCAAACCTGCCGGTTATCGACTAAAAAAGCTTAAAAACATTTTAATTTCCGCATAATTATTATTAAAAGATGGGGCAACCATCCGATAATAGTAAAGTAGACATAGAAAAAAGGTGAGACCAAAGGCCCGTTTAAGCGAAAGGATTATCTTCGTATTAAAGCGTTTCAGGCGATATCTGACATAGCAAGACAGTTGTTGTCATGGGGGCTGTCGCTATTTTGTGATGATTTATTACAAGGTATCCATTATAATGTTTAAATAAATAGGTGGGACTTTGGGACCCTGACCAACAACCCAGTGAAAGGGGCGTAATGAGGAATGAAAGCTGAAGTCATCAATCCTTTTTTAGAGTCCGCACGACACGTAATCGAACAAGTCATACAGGTTTCACCTTCCACGGGGAATCTTGGGGTCAAAGAGATCGCGTATATCGAGAATCATATCTGGATCCAAATCGGCATGACAGGTCAGATGAATGGTGATATTGTATTTGGAATTCAGGAGCATGTAGCGCTGCAGATGGTATCCGTGATGATGGGCGGTTATGTCATTACCGAGATGGACGAGATGGGCCGGAGTGCGATTTCAGAGCTCGGTAATATGATCAGCGGCAATGCCAGCACCATTTTATCGAATCAGGGTGTGAGTGTAGATATTACGCCGCCAAGAGTGATGAAGTCGGATAGTACGTCAAATCTTATTCAGAAAAAGGCGCTTTGCATTCCGCTCTTCATGGAAGGAATCGGAGAGCTGGATATTCAAGTCATGATTTCATAAAATAAGAGTAGTAAACCCAAACCGTGCACGTAACGGCCTTCATCTAAATCGGTGAACGGGGAGCTGCTGCCGGTGAAGAAAGGGATAAATGAAATCATGCTGAAAAACAAAGTTGTTGTCGTTACAGGAGCATCGAGCGGAATCGGGGCCTTGATCGCGGAGAAACTTTCTGCGGAGGGCGCCCATGTAGTGCTGTGCGCACGTTCAGCAGACCGACTGCAGGAAGTCGGCGAACGGATATCCGGATCTCATGAATTATCCATAATGGATGTCCGGAATTCCGAGCAGGTTGAGTCCGTCATGAAGGGGATTCAACGTCAGCATGGCAGAATCGATGTGCTGGTCAACAATGCCGGTTATGGCAAGTTTGAAGCCATTATGGACATGCCGGTGGAAGAGTTCCAGGACATGATGGACGTGAATTATATGGGCATTGTGCGGTGCACCCAAGCCGTGCTCCCAGGCATGCTGGAGCGGGGAGACGGCCAAATCGTCAATATCGCGTCCATGGCTGGGAAGATCGGAACGGCCAAATCGACTTCCTATACGGCTACCAAACATGCTGTGCTGGGATTTAGCAATGCCTTGCGACAGGAGCTGCGTCATACCGGAATTACGGTATCTACCGTCAATCCGGGGCCCATCGATACCCCGTTCTTCTCGTTGGCGGATCCAACAGGCGGGTATGTCAAGAATGTGAGCTGGTTTATGATGAAGGCAGACTATGTTGCGGATCAGGTTGTGAAGCTGGTTAGAAAGCGCAAGGAAGAACTCAATCTTCCAAGGCTTGCTTCATTCGGTATAAGGCTGTATCAGCTATTCCCACGGTTTGCGGACCGTGTGTCGTATAAATGGATGAACAAGAAGTAGCGTGCCTGCTGATTCACAATGCTTCTGTTTCGAAGATGATGTCCTGAAGCAGCGACAAGGCCAGTTTTGTTTTTTCTATATCGGATGAGAGCAGTGTAATCACTTGGTCCAATCGATCCTTGTAGTTCGCAGGCTTGAGGAGAAAGGTCTCGATCATGGATACTGCACGCTTCTCGTTGATACAGTATAGCCCGTTTTTGGCGAAGATCACCTGATTCAGGCACGAAATACTGCGGAAGCAGTGACCGGTTACATAAGTGATATCATCGATTAATACTGCTTTTTCCGCAAGCATCAAGGAGAAGGATGCCTCGAAGGTAAAAGAGCCGATCATCGCATCCTTTAATGCTGGTGGATATGGAATCGTTTTGGCTTTCCATGTCTTGATCCGATCATCGGGGTCAGACAGTATCTGGCAGATTGCAACTTCCCCCATATACATAACATTCAGATAAGCGTGTGGATGTCCGGTCTGGTAATGGGCTGATACCATGCCAGCAGAACATTCCTCAATTATGCGTGACACGCGGTGAACATCGCGGAATAAGAAATCCACATGGTAGCCTTCTGACCTTAACCAGCCGCCCCCGTTAACCCAGGCTCCCCATTCTCCCAGGGAAGTGATGATGTTATCACGATGCTCGTCGTCTAATTTCCTGGCTGCCCTGGCTACATCCTCCACCTTGAATCCCTGTGATTCATCATAATAAATGCCAATATCGATGTCGGATTCCGCTGCGGCGGTGCCTTTGGCCCTTGATCCTCCAAGGACTACACCTGTAATGCCAGGCAGACCCTGCAATTCTGTCGTTATGCGCTGGATTAAATGCTCCAATTCTGAATTCATTACGAGACCATCCCCTTTATCGCCATTCTAAAAAGTCTGCTATCTCTATTGTCCGATGTCTTTTATGTATATCTTCGCTTCATGGCCTCTATTCTCTCTAACGTCCATTGGACCGCTTCAGTCGGTGAGATGATGGTTGCTTCCTCTCCCAGCCGCCAAACATAGTCCGAGTAGAACGCAATGTCTGCTGCCGGAATTTCAATTTCAACCGATCCACTGCCGTCCTTGTTCTTGTGGATAAAGGGACCGAGCCGTGTATCCGTTTCGAGCTGCCAAACCCCTTTGGAAGTTAATTGTACCTTGAACTCTTTCATTTCCCAACCACTGGTTACCGGTTTGTTCTTCAGCGTCTTGACGGCGATATCCTCGCGGATGGCGATGGACTTATTCAGGCTGGCAGCCGTCATCCGATCAACTCTGAATTGCCTGATGTCATCTTGTGTGAAGCAGTATGCCGGACAATACCAGTAGCCCGAGCTTGCATACAGGCCGATCGGTTGTATATCCCGCTGGCTGCTTCCGGTTGATGAGCGGTAGTGGACGGTAACGACTTGCCGAACCATTACAGCTTGCATAAGCGTCTGGAGAATGTTGGCTGACATCGGCCGGAACGAATTGTGAATCATGACGCGGTCTTTAAGGCGATTGATCTGTTCCTTGATGTCTGCGGGCAAGTAATGATAGAACTTGTGGATTGCCGCGGCTGCCCCGTCACCGAACGGTAACGAACTGAAGTCGTTCAGGGATTGGCAGGCAAAAAAGATCGCGATCGCTTCGCTTTCCGTGAAACTGATCGGCGGCAGCATCCGCTCCTGCAGCAATCGGTAACCGCCGCCCCGCCCTTGCACGGAATAGATCGGCACGCCGAGAACGCTCAGCTCATCCAGATCTCTGGACAAGGTTCTGACGGAGAGACCAAATTCGTCGGCCAACTCTTTAACGGTAAACGTTTTTTTTGCGTTGATCATCATCATTAATTGAATCAGACGCTGGGATTTCTGCATGGCACGCCTCGTCTCATCATTTTTTATTTATTTTATCTTATTCCTTAAATAAGACAATATCTGTCTTATTTAGTTGATACGATATCACCAGAAGATGGATTTCATGATAAACCGGGAACATGACAAGTCATTGGAAGGGAGTCATAAAGGATGAAACAAGAAATGTCTCAAGAGCTTGGATTTGTGTTTGTGCATGGTGCAGGGTTGAACGGAGGGGTTTGGAATTCGGTTGTAGATGAGCTGGGCCATCCGTATTTGGAGGTCGATTACCCTATGCGAAGCGGGTCAGCAGCACCGGGACATCATCTAAAGCTTGAGGATTACGTAACTCATATGACGGAACAGGTGAGAGGGTGGAAGACGGACAAGTTTGTAATCGTGGCTCATTCTCTGGGTGGAGTGTTTGCTCTGGAGATGGCTGCTCAATTATCCGATCGTGCTGTAGGATTCGTGGCAATCGGTGCCGCCATTCCTAGGCGCGGCAGGTCGTTTGTTTCGATTCTTCCGTTTCCCCAGAGAGTGATCATGCCATGGGTTCTAAGAATGGCCGGGACGAAGCCGCCGGAATTCGCAATCCGTAAAGGGCTATGCAGTGACCTGCCGGTGGAGCATGCCTCCCGCATAGCAGCAGCGTTTGTTCCAGAGTCACGCCGAGTCTATACGGATCGGATTCAAGTGGCTGTTCCCGATATACCCAAGCTTTATGTGAAGCTTACCCGAGATAAGGAGTTTGGAGGATCCACACAGGATACCATGATAGCCAATCTGTCCCCGGATGGGGTAGAGAGCCTGGACACCGGGCATTTGCCGATGTTGAGTAATCCCGGTGGAGTCCGGCGGATTCTGAAAAGCTTCGCCGCTCAAGTGAATGCACGCCACTCGTCTATGATCTCATCATAATTTGATCCCGTCTTGGACCGACGGATATCGTCTTGATAGGAACTCCAATCGACGATTCAACAAACTGCACATATTGCTGCGCGGCTTCAGGGAGCTCTTCAAACGATCGGATGTCCGACAGGTCACACTTCCAGCCTTTGAGCGTCCTCAGGACGGGTCTCGCGGATTGCAGATCGGCCGTGACAGGAAAATGATCCAGAATGCTTCCGTCCTCTAATTCGTAACCAACGCATACTGGAATGTCATCCAGGTATCCCAGAACGTCCAGATTGGTCAGTACGGCCTCCGTAGCGCCCTGTACCATACACCCATAGCGAGTGGCTGCCGTATCAAACCACCCCATTCGTCTGGGCCGGCCGGTCGTTGCGCCGTATTCCCCGGCATCTCCACCGCGGCGCCGGAGCTCGTCGGCTTCATCTCCGTGGAGTTCGGTCACGAAAGGACCCGCTCCGACACAGCTTGAATAAGCCTTCACCACAGCGATGACATTGCTGATGGCGTACGGCGGGAGCCCGGCACCTACTGGTGCATAACCTGCCAGAGTAGATGAGGAGGTAGAGAACGGATATATCCCGTGATCCGGGTCGCGCAGTGCTCCTAATTGGCCTTCAACCAGGATGGGATCGCCTTTGATATAAGCCTGCTGCAGCATCGTGGTGGTGTCTTTTATATAAGAAGTTAAGTATTGGAAAGGCTCGAGAAGCTGATCGACCATTTCATCCACGCTTAGCGGATCTCTGCCGTAAAGGTGCTGAAGCTGTACATTCTTGATATCCAGCAGCTGCTGGAGTCGCACACGAAGTCGATGGGGATGGAACAGATCAGCGACCTGTATCCCGAGCTTAGCATATTTATCCGCATAGAATGGAGCAATTCCTCGTTTGGTAGAACCGAATCCCCGGGCACCGAGTCGTTCTTCCTCCAGCTCATCCAGCAGCCGATGAATGGGCAGGACGACTTGGGCACGTTCGGATATAAACAGATTGGGCTTTGGAACATTCCTAGCTTCCAACTCTTGCAGCTCCTTCAGTAATACATCCATATCCAGAGCCGTCCCTGGACCGATAATATTCGTTATATTCGGATAGAACACACCGGATGGCAGCATGTGCAGTGAAAACTTCCCGTAATCGTTAATAATGGTGTGGCCGGCATTGCTGCCCCCTTGAAATCGAACGACATACGAAGATTGTGCCGCAAGAACATCCGTCATTTTACCCTTGCCTTCGTCTCCCCAATTAGCACCTACAATGGCTGTGACTGTCAAACTGTTCGCCTCCTGCGATCATTTTCTTTTACTGGCTCATTATAATTGGTTGTTACAATATAAATAAAATTGATATTAATAATGGTAGACATTAGTTTAAGTTATGTTATACGATTCTGTGGTGAAGGATACTTCGATGCCGGATGAATTCCGGTCCGGCTGTCATGGATCCGGTTCACGTTATCATTTGATAAAATCGAGGTTATCATTATGGAAATCAATATGGAGTGGTACCGCGTCTTTTACTGGACATCCCGGCTCGGCAGTTTATCCAAGGCAGCGGAGCATCTGCATATCACCCAGCCGGCTGTCAGCCATACGATTAAGCATTTGGAAGGAACGCTCGGAGGACCGTTATTCTTTCGAACGACCAAGGGAGTGAAGCTTACATCGGAGGGGGCTGTGTTATTCCGCTACATCGAGCAGGCATTCAGTTTCATTGAAATCGGCGAGAAGGCAATTGGGGACATGCATAATTTGCACAGCGGCGAAATCAATATCGGTGCCAGTGATACCTTGTGCAAGTATTACTTGCTGCCGCATTTGGAACATTTCCATGCTGCTTATCCGGATATCCGCATCCGCATTACCAATCGCACAACACCGGAAACCTTAGTCCTTCTAAAAGAAGGGAAGATTGATTTCGGCATCGTTCATTTACCGGCCTCCGACAAACAAATCGACTTTCGGGCCAGCTCACCGATTCAGGATTGTCTGGTTGCCGGCAAGCCGTTTGCGGAGCGGGCTAATATCCATAACCCTTTACCCCTTCCCGGTATTCAGGACTTCCCGCTGCTCATGCTGGAGGGAGGAGGGAGCACGAGAAGATATATCGACCAGTATGCGGCGCAGCAAGGTGTGACATTGAAGCCCGAGTTTGAGCTTGGCAGCATTGAGCTGCTTGTGCAGTTTGCACGGAGCGGCTTCGGACTTGCCTTTATTATTCGTGATTATGCTTCTGAAGAATTTCGAACGGGCCAGTTGGTAGAGGTTCCCCTTCATCCGCCGATTCCTCAGCGGAGCATCGGCATTGCGACGCTTCGTGGAATTCCGCTGTCCGCTGCAGCTAAATCATTTCTCTCCTTACTGCCTTAGCTGTCTATAAGAATAAGACAAATCTTGAGTTATCCATAAATAATGGGATATTCGCAGGTATTCCTCATGTTCTATTTGGTGAGGACTCCTGTTTTGGCATATAATGATAAAGAGCGAACAAGGCTTGTGAAGAAATACGCCTGCTGCACCACTTGTAAAGCAACAAAACGGAAATTAACGGAAGTTTTTCTAGCGATATCAGGCAGACGCGCTTTGGAATATATAGACTTCTGATATCTAAAAAAAGGATGGACTAACATATGACTTCGACTACATTTCATACATTAGGAATAACAGAGGATTTGTCCTCCAGACTTGCGGAGTTCGGCATCGTTACGCCTTCTCCCGTTCAGGCTGAAGCTATCCCGCCCATATTGGAAGGCAGGGATGTGCTTGCGACTTCCCAGACAGGCACAGGAAAGACACTGGCATATCTGCTGCCCGTGCTTCAGAGCATCGATCCGGAGATTAAGGGAGCACAGAAGCTAATCCTTGCTCCGACACAGGAACTTGCTGTTCAGATTGTCAGAGAGAGTGAGCGTTACGGGGAGACCCGTGGAATCGGTGTGCTCGGATTAATCGGCGGGGCCGCGGCCAAGCGCCAAATCGAGAAGTTGAAGTCGCATCCGCAGCTGATTGTCGGGACACCGGGGCGAGTACGAGAGCTGATCGAAATCCGGAAACTCAAGATGCACCAAGTGACCACTATTGTGGTTGACGAGGTGGATCAGGTGTTCAATCTCGGCGGTGCCGGCGATGTTGACCGCATTCTGCGCAGTGCGCTTCGAGACCGCCAATTGGTATTCTTATCCGCCACGGTGAGTCCGGAGACAGCGGAGCTTGTCAAGAAGGAGATGGACCAGCCGGTTGAGATCGGGATCGATCCGGAGCAGCGGACACCGTCTGCGCTGGAGCATTATTATTTTGTGACGGAAGAGCGTGACAAGTTGGACATGCTGCGCAGAGTGGTTCGGCATTACAACCCCGATCGGGCTATTGTTTTCGTGAATGCCACCGAGGATTTGGCAGAAGTCGAGGCGAAGCTGAACTATCTGGGATTAAATGCAGCTGCTATATACGGAGATGCGGACAAGATGACAAGAAGCCGCGTGCTGAATGCGTTTAGAGAAGGGCGAACCAAACTTCTTGTAGCTAGTGACGTTGCGGCCAGGGGGCTTGATATTGAAGGGCTCGGGATGGTGATCAACTACGATCCGCCCATCGATGCGGAGCATTATACCCACCGTGCCGGTCGTACAGGGCGTATGGGGCGAAGCGGCATGGCGATTACGCTTGTCACGGACCGTCAGACGTTCATTATGCGCAAGTTCAATCGTGAGCTTGGCATTTCGATTGAAGAGCGCGCACTCTATGGCGGCAAGGTAAGAACACCGCGTTCAGCGCCTCCGGACCGGAGAAGCGGCGCCCGTGGGCCAGCAGGGGGAACCGCCCGTAAAGATAAGCCAGCGGGCAAGCCGGCTTCCATAAGTGTGCAAGGAAAAGCGGGAAGCGGAAAGGCATCCGGTGAACGGCAAAGCGAGCGGGAGCGCGACCGCAAGAACAAGGGTGCTCCGAAATGGCTGAAGAATAAGCCTCCACGGGGCTAACGGTTCGCATTTTCCATCAGCTTAAAGTGTGTATCCTATTCGAATTTGTTGTTTACGGGGTCCGGACGGTTTTCAACCGAGGAAGAGTAAGCCAGTAGGGACCGGACTCTTTAGAATAAGAGGTGATTGATAATGAGTGAACAGCCGGTATTGTCTGTTCAAGGATTAAGTGGCGGGTATAGCATCAACCGCCCGGTTCTGCATGATGTAACCTTTCAGGTTGAACCAGGCGAGATGGTAGGGTTGATTGGTCTGAACGGTGCGGGCAAGAGTACCACGATGAAGCATATTCTGGGACTGATGAATCCCCAAAAGGGAAATATAGAGGTTCAGGGCAAACGCCGGGCGGAGCATTCAGAGGCCTATCACAGCGCATTGGCGTTTGTTCCCGAATCCCCGCTTCTGTATGAGGAAATGACCGTGCGCGAGCATTTGGAATTTACCGCGCGTTCTTACGGCGTATCCCGCGAAGATTATGAGGCGCGATCGGAGCAGCTGTCGAAGATGTTCCGCATGGAAGAGAAAATGGACAGCTTGTCCACCCATTTATCCAAAGGCATGCGTCAAAAAGTGATGATTATGTGCGCGTTCGTGGCCAGACCGTCCTTGTATATCATTGACGAGCCCTTTCTGGGTCTTGATCCGCTAGGGATACGATCCCTGCTTGATTTTATGCTGGAGTTGAAGGCATCCGGCGCTTCCGTATTGCTCAGCTCGCACATTCTCTCCACGATCGAGAATTATTGCGACCGGTTCATCGTGCTGCACCGCGGCAGCATTATTGCTCAGGGGACGCTGAAGGAAATCCAGGATCAAACCGGAAGACCGGGAATGTCCCTGGAAGAGCTGTTTAACGTGTTGATTCAGGATGGTAACAACGAATGAATCTGCGTGAGCTGTATGTCAAACGACGCGGACAGTTCTGGGGCGAGATTCTTCCCTATCTGGGTTATGTCATACAGAGCGGCGTGGCAGTGGTATTTCTCTTCCTGCTTATCGCATTCGCAGCCTGGTATACCGCCCTTCTGCAGCAAGTTCCGCCAGATCTTCCGATACGCTGGATCATGCTGGTCATACTTGTGCCCATCATGATAAACAGCAGCATCCGCACGTATCTTCGTACTGCGGATACGGTGTTCCTCATTCCACAGGAATCTCGGATGAAGGAATACTTCCGGAAGGGCTGGTTCAGCGGAGTCATTTATAAAATCATCGGCTTAGGCTTAGTCATGCTAATCCTGTGGCCATTGTACATACGCAGCGATATTTCGCCCAAACCGCTTTTGGTTACATTTGCGGTCCTGATTGCCTTTAAATTGCTGTCCAGTTATGGAAGCTGGAAAGAGCAGCTTATGGTTTCTAGGAATGCTGCAGCCGCCTATCGGGTGCTTCGCTGGATCGTTCCCGCGCTAGCCGCAGCTGCCTGGCTATGGCATCCAGCAGGCCGGGCGTTCATATTTATGGGGCTGCTCGCTCTAACCTATGCTGCCGCCTTGTCCGTACCTGCGAGGCATCTGGTAGCCTGGGAGCGATTAATTGCGGTGGAGCAGAGGCAGGCAAGCCGGGTGATGATGGTCCTGAGCTGGTTTGTGAATGTGCCTCAGCGTGGACAGCGCGTGCATGCGCGAAAATGGCTGTCCGGGTGGGGGAAGGGGCTTGCTTGGAAGAAGGAGAGCGCATATCGCTTTCTTCTTATCAAGAGCCTCTCACGCAGCGATATTCTGGGCATATTGATTCGGGTCGGATTGCTTGCGGCTTTTCTTGTATGGATAACCCGCGATAGTCTGTCATCTGTGCTGGTGTATCTGATTAGCCTTATGATTATCGGACTCCAGCTGTCCGCACTGCGAAAACTTCATCCTGAATCGTTCTGGCTGCATGTATACCCGCTTCCGGAGGGAACGCGCCGCGACAATGAAGGGAAGCTGATTTTCCAGGTGCAAATGTTCTGGGCTGTGCTCCTGTGGCTTCCGCTCATTCCGAGTATCTTCAGCGCTCCAGGCCGGATCCTCGGTACGGCAGCTGCAGGCATCGTGTTGGTATTCCTGTTCCGAAGCGCAGCTGCACGAAAAAATCGCCGCGAGGACGAAGATGACGAATAGAGACGAATAGACATAGAAGAGGCCGAGACGTTGACGTCTCGGCCTTCTATGGGTGAGGATATAGTATAAGTTATTGCTGCAGAAATCGCAGTGCTTTCTCGCGTGAAGACTTGCGATTTCTGTACGCTGTTATCTAGATGTCATTACACCCAGAAAGAGCGAGTGATGATAACGAGCAGGATAAAGAGAACCAGAATTGCTCCGACTCCGTATCCACCGCCGTATCCGCCACATCTTGCTTCTTCTACTACTCCACTCATGTTCATTCCCCTTTCGGTTCGTTGATTTGTAGTACACGGTATTGTATGTAGCAAAGGAGCTATGTGTATGGGCGAGCGCTTATTTACGAATATAGAAATTATAAGTTCTCTGCGAAGCTGAATAAATGCGATAATTCCATGAAAAACGTTTCCTTCAGCCGAGGGATGTCTTCTTGGTCATGGTATGTTGATGCATTCTTCTTATGGCTGAAGGACAAATAAAGACCGGGAGGAATCCCGGTCTTTATTAGGTATGATGGATTGGCCATGTGATCTCCAAACGTTTAATTTAAGCCTGCTGCAGGTCCTGAATCCCTCTGTAAACCAGATCAAACAGATCCTCCAAGTACTCTTCATCGATACAGGAGAACGCAATTCGGAGATCATGCTCTCCGAGGGCGATCGTTCCCACGCCGTACTCATGGATCAGATGGGAGCGCAGCGCTTCCGCGGATACCGTGTTCAGCTTGAGGCACATGAAATAGCCGGAATTGAATGGATAATACTCCCATACGTCACCATACTTACCGCTGTCGAGAATGGATTTCACTTTGTTGGCGCGGCCCTTCATAATGACAAATTTCTCTTCCTTCTGCTCGTGGAATTCAGGTGCCTTCAGCGCTTCCAGAACAAAGGTTTGCGAAGGATGCGAGGCGCTGGAAATCGTCGCGCGGATAATGCCGAGGGTCTTCTGTTCCAGTGCGTCCAGTACGTCTTTATCGTCAGCCGCGAACGTTATGAAGCCCACGCGGAATCCCCACACAAATTCTTCCTTGGTTGCACCGTCCACTTTAACGGGGAGCACCCGAGGATGAAGGCCAGCCAGACGGCCGAAGAGTGATTCCTTCAGCGAATCCTCAAAGAACAATCCGAAATACGCGTCATCCGTAACAACAACAACGTTAATGCCGGCTTCGGCAGCTTCCTGGATCGCGGAAACAATGGCAGCCCCTTCTTGGGCGCCAGGCGTATACCCTGTCGGGTTGTTCGGGAAGTTGAGCAGAACGACAGCTTTGCCTTTATCCTTCTGGCTCAGCAGAGCCTGCCGAAGTCCTTCGGCGTTGAATTTCATATCTTCAGTGAAGAGAGGATAGGTTACATGAACGCCATGGCGGCGAATGCCAAATGTGAGCTCGTAGTTCTCCCAATTCTTGTCCGGATAAATAACGGCATCCCCTTCATCCACAAACAGATCCGCTACAATGCTAAGTCCGTGCGTCAGGGCATTGGTCACAATCGGATTGCTGAAGTTCTTCCCTTCCAGGGAGGGATTCTCCTGAATCATTTTGCTTCGCCATACGGAGCGCAGCTCCGGCTTGCCTGCCGGCGGGGCATACGGGTACAGATCCTTCGGCTGGTAAGCCGAAAGTTTGTCTTGGATGACGCCAAGATGCATCGGGATTCCACCTTCGGTGGCAATACCGATCGTCGCGTTATATTTTTTCGCATGACTCGTTGCTTCCGCAGATTGGCTCAGGATGCCTTCCTTCGGGAAGTAAATTTCTTTGCCGAGTGTGGAGAGCATGTCGTATACATGCGGATTGCCAGCTTGCATTTTTTCATTCAATTGACCAACCAATGGGTTCATGAACTGATTCCTTCCTTCCGATTGCTTTTGGTTAACGTGAGAGCAGATGACGTGTTACCTTTACGTTTTCATTGCCTAACATTATACCACCTACCCCTGGAACCGTCACGGATAAATGTAATGCTTTAACGCGGTACAGGATGATACTTGCACATAAGTTCCGCGGTCTCCTCATCCCGGTGTTTTCCCCGGCACTCAAGCTCCTCTACGACCGAGTTCAGCCGTTCCGGCTTCAGGTTCTGACCGAACTTGAATTTGGCACTCATTCGCTGCGGAGCAAGTTTAATGACGGCTACCCCTTTTAGTCTGGGAATATAAGCCCGGTCGCTTGCATCGATGGTGCGGTACCCGCCCTCAGGCTGCAGCTTTTGCATTAAAGCCTCCATCGCAAGTGCTTTCTCCTCCAGATCATCGACGAGGATCACCTCTCCGACAGCCGTTACACTTTTGAAAAAAGCCGTGGCCGGGCATGCCATCTCCGGATCGGAGAAATAAGAAGGGATGAGGGCATATTCGTCGGCAACGGTAAAACAGACCGCTGGCGTTCGGCGCAGATGCTCCATTTTCTCACCCATTCGGCTGCCGTGGAAATAAAATGCACCGTTGACATAGGCGAAGTTCAAGGGGGTGACGCGAGGGATTCCCGCCTCATCCGTCGTTCCAAGGAAACCAAAACTCATGCCATTCAGGAAATCCTCGACCTCATGTGGGTCTTCCATCGCAAATTCGTCTCTTCTCATGATTAAACTCTCCCTCTATCATTTTGAATAACAGCATACGATGAACATTGACAAGGAAAAAGCGCCAATTTAGAGTAATTTATATAGTCCAATCTTACGAAGGTTAGAGGAGTAGGTAACATGGAGCTGGGATTGCCTTTCGAAACGTATGTGGAACAATATCGATATAAATATTTGGCTTTATATCACGCCATTCGTACTGCGATACACAGCGGCAAGCTGCCGGAAGGAACCCGTCTTCCTGCAACCCGGGAGCTGGCGAAGCTGTACGGGGTGTCCAGAGGATCAGCCGCACAAAGTTATGACATGCTCATGGCAGAAGGGTATGTTGTATCCAGACCGGGCAGTGGAACCTATGTGGCTAAGGGGATTGCTATGATAGACCAGCCGCCGGCGGCAGATCGCGCACCCGTTCTCTCGGCTTGGGGTCAGCGATTAATGGAGAAGAGCGGGGAATATGCCTCTGCTCTCATGTCGATTCAAGAGCCTCCCCTAGGTACGATCTCATTCGCGAATGCAAGGATGCCCATTCAAGATTTTCCGTATTCGGAATGGAGGAGTGCCCTGTCCTACGCGGGCGGAAGCGGAGGAACGCAGCTCCAGAGCGGAGCGCCGCCCGAGGGAGATACGGAATTGCGTCAGGCGATTGCCGGGCACTTGCGCTTTACAAGAGGGATCCAGGTCGATCCCGAGCATATTGTCATCTTCAGTGGATCGATGCAGGGGCTTGTTCTGTTATTTCAACTGCTTGTGGATCCTGGTGATCATGTGGTCATGGAAGATCCGGGATATCAGGGAATCCACCGGGGTGTAAGCCTTAGCGGCGGAATCCCGCTGCCCTCCCCGGTTGACGAGGCCGGACTGATTCCGCGTGATTGGGATGCCGGGCTGCTGGTCGTAAGCCCCAGCCGTCAGTACCCGACAGGTGCTGTGCTGCCGCTGGAGCGGAGAAGGGCTTTGCTCAATTGGGCGAGAAGCCGTCAAGCCTTTATCATTGAGGATGATTATGACAGTGAATTCCGCTGGGGCGGCAAGCCTATCGAGCCCTTGAAAATGCTGGATGACGAGGGACGTGTCATCTTTGTCGGTTCCTTCTCCAAAACGATGTTTACCGGGCTTCGCATCGGTTATGCTGTACTGCCCCCAAGCCTGGTAGAGGCGGTCGTGCAGGCCAAGGCTCTGTACGAGCCGATCTCGCCTGCCGTACTGGAGCAGCGTGCGCTTGCGCGTTTTATTGTAAGAGGTGGCTATGGACGGCATCTAAGAAGGATGACGAGGCTGTACGGTGCGCGGTACGAGGCGCTTCACCAAGCGATGGATGCTTATGCCTCCGATCTGTTCTGCCTGCACTCCGGTGATGCAGGTCTGCACGTGTACGCGAACTGGCTGCGATCGGGGGAAGAGTATGCGGCGCTGCGGGATGCAGCCCGTAATCGAGGGGTTATGTTTCGGGATGCTGCGGTCTATCACCTCACGCCTGGGCCGCCTGCCGCCTGCTTTGGCTTCTCGCATTTAGATGCTTCTATGATTGAGGAAGGGGTTAGACGAATAGCCTTGGCATGGCTGGACATGCAAAAAACTTAAAAACCGGGTATGATGGAAAAGAGATAATTTTCAAGAAATGAGATGAGGGGGTAATGACGTGATGCTGAATGCATCGCCGTCTTCTTTTATAATCATGCCTGCGCTTGCCAAAATCGTCTGTGAGCCGGGCTGGAAATGGCAGAAACGCGAAAGACCCATGCAGAACTATGATTTGTTCTATGTATGGAGCGGGGAAGGCACAGTCGAGGTGAATGACGAGCCTTTTACCGTGGGAAAAGGAAGCTGCTTCCTGTTCCGACCTGGAGATCATACGAGTGCAACGCATAATCCGCAGAAGCCGCTCGTATTGACATATATCCATTTTGACGTGACCGATCCGGTCCAAGACATCCCTGCGCCGTATCGCCAGCTGACGGAAACGATGGATTTTGAATACTTGCTGGCACGATACGTGCGATTGTATCTGGACAAGCCTTACGGGGCATTGGAGGAGGGTCAGCTGATTCTCAAGCAGCTGATGATTCATCTGCTGCGTGTGGACCTGGATGAGCCCGTTGTCAAAAAAGCGAGCAATCAGCTGTCAGAGGCGATCCATGAAATCGCGAATTACGTCCGTCAGCATCCGGGGGTTCCCCATCGGGTAGAGGATTTGGCGGCGAGAGCGGGTTTGTCCCCCCGCTACTTCTCGATCAAGTTCAAGGAACTGATCGGTACGCCGGTGCAATCCTACATCATTCAGATGCGGATCGAGCGGGCACAGCATCTGCTGCTGCATCAAGGGATGAATGTCACGGAAGTAGCCGACGCGCTGGGCTATCGGGACATTTTCTTCTTCAGCCGTCAATTTAAACAGTATACGGGCAAGAGCCCATCCGAAATTCGGTGATTCCCCCACCCTTCCATAACTTACCTGCTTGATGGAAGGGGCTTATGGGTTTCATAGTAAGCGCTTTAGGGTAAATGTGACGTACAGTTTAATTTTATGAAGGGGGGAGAGGGGAATGAGCCCAAGAAGACGGGTGCGCGGTCGTTTCTTCAGCCGCGGTGGCTGCGGTATATTCAGAAATCGCTTGCGCCGCATGAAGACAACGAATCAGGATCATCAGGATGTGTGGTTTTAATGAGCCTTGGCCTTCATACGGGTGATGTTGAATCCCGATTTCATATATGCTTTTCTCAGGATGAACCGCAAAGGGAGCTAACCGGCTCCCTTTTTCTCGTATATTTAGAGTACGCGATAGGTATTTTTTTCTTATGTGTACCTTCGGGTGCCAGACCTATTCATACAACGGAAATTTGGCATATTAAGCATATACATAAAGTTTGTTCGGCTGAGGCCAAAGGGAGTAAGTTTGTTGGTAAGGTATTCTGAAGGAATAGAAAGGTGATGGGAGTGACGTTGTTGGTGGCAAGTACGGAATATGTGGTGAACCGTTGGTGATTGCAGGGACAGGAAAAGTGGCATTGGTGACGGGGGCCTCCAGCGGCTTTGGGCTGCTTATCAGCCTGGAGCTGGCGCAAGCGGGATATGATGTGGTTGCAGGGCTTCGCAGACCGGAGGCGGCTCAAGAGCTGATGACCCGCGCGGAGCAGGCGGGTGTTGCAGAGCGAATTCATCGGGTTCGATTGGATATATGCGATGAAGAGCAGGTACGGGCGGTTGCCCTGCATTTGGAGCAGCGGTTTGGTCGATTGGATGTGCTGGTGAACAATGCTGGTGAAGCGGTAGGCGGAATGGTGGAGGAAGTGCCGCTGAGTGGGTGGAGAAGACAGATGGAGACGAATTTCTTCGGAACGGTATCTGTGACACAGCACATGCTGCCGCTGATGCGCCGGACCGAGAATTCCAAGATTATTCTCATGAGCAGCATCAGCGGCGTGGTCGGCTTCCCGGGTTATGGACCTTATGCTTCCTCCAAATTTGCGATTGAAGGATTCGGGGAGAGCCTGTCGCTGGAGCTTATGCCCTTCGGCATGCACGTTGTGCTGGTTCAGCCAGGTGCTTATGGCACACCGATCTGGAATAAGAGCTTTGGTGAGTTAGAGGTGAAGGAAGGGTCACCCTACAGCGACATGCTGAAGGGTGTGCTGGACTATTCCGAGCGGACAGCCAGGGGAAGCGGAAATCCGTTGGAGGTGGCGAAGCTCGTGGCAAGGATTGCCTCCATGTCCAAACCGAGATTCCGATATAAGCTGCCCCAAGGCACGCGTATAACCGCATGGATTAAGGGATTGCTGCCGGACCGGTGGTTTCAGCAGATGATTTATCGGATGCTGGGCAGACGTTAATCATTCATGCTGCTAATGATCGAATGCCTTAACTTGTCATGTGCGCTGGGGCGGCAGGAATTACCCTTTTTTGGCCGTGGAGGGGTGCAGCAAACCGAGTAATTCTCCCATTTTCACTTTGGAGCCGGGCTCCAGGTCGCCGCGAGGGCTAAACGTGCCGTTCTCCGTCAAAAGCACAACGGTAGAGCCGAATTCAAAATACGCGAGTTCATCGCCGATCTGCCATTTCTTAACGCTCTCATCGGCGTAACGGATGCTGCTCACGTTCATTGCGCCCACCTTCACGACGGCAACTTCTCCGAATTCATGGGCAATGTAGGTAATGAGACGCTCATTGCGGCTCAGCACAGTTCGGATATGGGTCATCGCAAAGTCATTCACGGGGTAAACCTTCCCCTTCAGATGCTCGCTTTCCGCCTGAACACCGGTTACGGGTGAATGGATGCGGTGATAATCTGTTGGGCTTAAATACAATACGAATGCATAACCGTTTATATAGTTTTCCATTCTCGGGGATTTCGCGAGCAGCTCGCTCAGGGTGTAATCCTGTCCCTTGACACTCAGAATGGTGCCGGCATGAATGGCGCACATTGCTGAAATAGTGGCATCGACAGGGCTTACCATGGCATCGACGGTGTCATCGATGGCACGCAGGCCTATTTTTAACCGGCGGGAAAAGAACTCGTTCAATGAGCGGTATTCGTGGATCTCTTTCTCCGCTTCATGAGCCGGAATTTGATAGATTCGTATAAATGCAGGTATTAGATGACGGCTCAGCCGGCTGTGGGAACAATGCCCCATCATTCGGGACAACCATTTTCGGGAGGAGAGCTCAGTCATCAGACGCAGCAATTGTTTAGCCATGTCATTCTCCTTTGTGCATAGGTGTAAGCAATATAGCGATGGTGGAAAAGCCAATCACTCTGATATTGACATAGAATGAGATGGAAATCAATAAATAGCCATATTTGAAAAAAGGTTCTTGCAAATTCTGGAGCGGACCTGTATTTTAAAATTAACATAAAACCGAATAGGGAATACGGGGGCTTGAGTGAATCAGGCTGAGATTGCAGCTATTATCCGCTGTTGACCGTTAATCTGAACTGGGTAATGCCAGCGTAGAGAATATCCGACCCTACCTACATAGGGCCTATTTTTCCGTCTGCGCGTTTTTCCAGACGGTTTTTTGTTGTGTTTACACAAAAATAGCGGTGGAGAGGGGTACAGGTTGTTATGGGAACATCAATGCAAGAGAAGTTGGGGGTTCAGCCCAGAAGAGGGCTGCGGTTAAGCGATATTTTGGTGACGGTGCTGGTATCGCTTGTGTTTGGCGTGATTTATCACTTCTGGGGGTCGGTCTATAATCTTTTTAAACCGTTGTTTTTTGAAGCGGATGAGCTGCTCTACGGCATGTGGTTTGCGGCAGCTACGCTGGCTTATTTGTTAATTCGCAAGCCGGGCGTGGCCATCATCGCGGAAGTGGCTGCTGCCCACGTGGAGGTGCTGTTTGGCAGCGGCTGGGGATTGACTCTATTGTTATATGGCTTGATTCAAGGACTGGGGGCAGAGTTGGTATTCGCGGCGTTCCGCTATCGGAGTACCTCAGCGTGGACCTTGGTGATTGCCGGGGCCGGAGCGGCCATCGGTTCGATGATGATGGACTTTTATTACAGCTATACGGATGATCTGCAGACATGGATGTTCCTTGCCAAATACGGTATGCGGGTAATCAGCGGTGCAGTTATTGCAGGTCTGTTAATGCTGCTCTTGGCCAAGGCGCTGGATCGCACAGGCGTAACGTCTCTGCTGCGTCCCGCGTCGAAGAAGGATTACGAAGCGCTGGATGATGCGCGCCATGTCTAATGCCACGGTAAGCCTATTTCCGGCTCAGTCCGCTGAGGTTCAACAGGAGCAGGCTGTGCAGGTGGAGGGACTGCGCTTGAAGTATCCCGGGGAAGAGAGGCTGATGTTCAAAGATCTCTCGTTCTCGGCAGCCCGTGGGGAAAAGGTGCTGCTGCTTGGTCCGAGCGGATGCGGCAAATCCACGCTGCTCCAGGTGCTTAGCGGAATGATTCCCCGCGCTACGGAAGTGCCAATGAAGTGTGAGGCACAGATTGTCCCGCGCTCCTGGGGATACGTATTTCAAGACCCGGATACGCAGTTTTGCATGCCGTATGTGGATGAGGAGCTGGCCTTTGTACTGGAGAATCTGAGTATTCCCCGAGACGAGATGAAGGAACGGATGCAAGCGGCGCTGCATGAGGTGGGGCTGAATTTGGAGGAGCTTCATCTGCCGATCGGCCATCTGTCGCAAGGGATGAAGCAGAGGCTGGCGCTGGCTTCCGCCCTGCTGCTGGAGCCGGAGGTGCTGTTCCTTGACGAGCCGTCCGCACTGCTTGACCCGGAAGGACGGGAGCAGATCTGGGATGCGGTGAAATCCGTATCGGAAGGACGTACACTGATCATCGTCGAGCACCGGATCGAAGAGATGGCGAAATACGTGGATCGTGTCGTTCTGTTCAGTCCGGATGGCGTTATTCTGGGCGATGGACCGCCGGCGGCAGTATTTGCTAAGTATGAGTGCGAGCTTAAATCCTATGGAATCTGGTATCCCGGCGTGTGGGAAGATTATGCTCAGACCCGGGCCGGCCGGGAATTGTTTGCTCCGGTTGATGCCTATGGCGAAGATCTGGGGAATCTCCTGCACGAGGCTGCCCTGCCTTACCCTTTAGATGGGGAGCCTGTGATCCGTTTAGAGGATTTCAAGGGACTGAGATGGGATAAACCTGTGATTTCTCTCCCTTCGGCAGAAGTTTATCGGGCAGAATTTATTGCGGTGGTAGGGCCGAACGGAGCGGGGAAAAGCTCGTTTCTTCTCAGTCTGATGGGACTGCTGCGCGCGCAAGGGACCTACGTGCTCTGCGGGGAAGAGGTTGTGCAAGGCAAGGCGAGAAAGGTGCGGAAGAAGAGAGAGCAGCAGCTCCGTCAAATCGGATTCGTGTTTCAGAATCCGGAGCTTCAGTTTCTGACGGAGCGTATTGGCGACGAGGTTGTTTACTCCTTGCTGGTGGATAACATGCCTGCGGAGGAAGCGAAGGCCCAAGCCGATCGCTGTCTCGAACGCTTCGGACTAAGCGGAATGGAGAACAGGCATCCCTATCAGCTGTCAACCGGTCAGAAGCGGCGTTTAAGCGTTGCCACTGCGATGGCCAGACAGCCGGAAGTTCTGCTCCTGGATGAGCCGACCTTCGGTCAGGACGCGCGGAATACGTTTGCGATTCTGGAGATGTGCGAGCGTCTGCGCCGTGCGGGAACCGCCATTCTCATGGTGACCCATGAGATGGAGATTGCGCAGCGGGTCGCCACGCATATATGGGAAATTCGGGAAGGTCAGCTGACCTCGAGCATGGCTTCACCCCGATTGTGTACCGGTGCGGAATCCCGGCAGGAGGATGATGGATTGAACCGGGCCGGAGAATCCTACGATCCCTCCTCCGCAAGTGCAGCTCACCTCACGGGGGTGAATTCATGAATATATGGAACCCTGTACGGATCACTTGGCTGCACCGGGCCAATCCGGTGGTGAAGCTCGGCCTTATTTTTGCCCTCTTTTTCATGACGGTGCTGACCCATGATCTTGATTTCATGATGTATCAGGCACTGGTATTTATGGTCTGTCTGGTGGTGCTGAGTGGGGTTAAACCGTGGAAGATGCTGCTCTTCTTCATTCCGTTTCTGCTTGCCTTTATATCTTCGTCCTCTTCCATGATGCTGTTCGGCAAAGGGGAGACTCTCTGGTGGGAGTGGGGGTTGTTCCGGGTATCGGAAGAAAGCTTCTACCGGGGACTGCATCTGGGGTTTAAGGGGATTGCTTTTGCCTCGGAGGGACTGCTCCTTGTAACGACAACGTCCTCCGTGGATTTATTCTACAGCCTGATGCAGAAGCTGCGGCTTGCGCCCAAGTATGCGTACAGCTTCATGGCTTCGATACGGCTTCTGCCCATGGTGTGGGAGGAGTTTGTGATTCGCCGTCAAGCCTTGAAAGTAAGGGGAGTTCGCCCGATTCGGGGCGTGCGTGACATGGTCAACCGTGCGGGGATGTACGTGGTGCCGCTGCTGGCGCAGAGCATCCGCCGGGCACACCGGGTGGCTGCGGCAATGGAGGCGAAGCAGTTTAACGGGGACCAGGTGAAGGCCCGGACGTATTATTATCCGTCACGTTATTCGCGGTATGATCTGCTGGTGATCGGCTTGCTGGCGGCCGCAGCCTGCTGCGCTTATGTGGCAGCCGGGTATTTTCCGTGGTTCGGGATTGGCGATGTGCGCTTTGATTAAGAAGAATTCATTTTGCAGCAACTAAGCCGGGGATATCCTGAAGGGTCTTTATGGACCTTTTGGGATATCTTTTTTTGGTGAGATTTCAAGGCTATACCTGAGTGTGGAACAGGCCATTCTTCATATTTTTGTAAGGATGTCTGGATTTAATGCCGAGTTTGGCGTTATAATACTGTTGGTACTGATATAGTATTTGAAGTACCAGAAGCGGGGGAGTATTCACTTGCGTGAGCGAATATTGAATGAAACGATGCGATTGATTCAGCGGCAGGGCTTCACCTTCACCGTTAGTGACCTGGCCCGAGAACTTGCCATCAGCAAACGGACGATTTATGAGCATTTCTCTTCCAAGGAAGAGATTGTTGAACATATCATTGATGGAATGATCCGGCATATCCAGGAACAGGAACGTGACATTGCAGCGGATGAGGAGCTTACCATTCCGGAGAAGCTTCGCCAAATTCTGATCTGTCTGCCTCAGGAGATGGAGAAGATGGATTTGGGGATGCTGCCGGATTTGAAACGGTCGCATTATCCGCAATGGGAGAAGCTGGACACCTTTTTCAGAGAAGAATGGGGTATTGTCAGCGAGCTGATGGAGCAGGGGATGGCGGAAGGAAGTCTAAAGAGAATCCATCTGCCGGTGTTCATTGATCTGTACCTCGGGTCGCTTCATCAGATTTATGACTCGAGAGCGACGGTTAAGCATCAATTGCCGCTGGGAGAACTGCTGGAGTCCATCATGGACATATTACTGTTTGGCATCGCCGCGGATAAACGGGAGGGGTCGTAAGATTATGCATTGGTTGTATTTAGGTTTGGCGATTGTGTTTGAGGTGGCGGGTACCCTGAATATGAAACTGTCGGAAGGGTTCAGCAAACCGCTGCCCAGCGTTCTGCTGGTTGTATTCTACATCTGCAGCCTGAGCTTTCTGACGCTGAGTCTGAAGCAGATTGAAATCTCGGTGGCATATGCGATTTGGTCAGGTCTTGGCATTCTTATTATTACGCTTATCGGATATATGTTTTTTGCGGAGCAGATCAATGGATTGAAGGTCTTCTCCATCCTGCTTATAATTGCGGGTGTAGTGCTGCTGAATTTGTCAGGCAGCGCGCATGCGCAGGAACAGCCAAGGATTCATCAGTCCGGCAACTAAGTGCGTCAACCATATAGGATTCTTAGAGAAGAGCTGTGCCAAGTGCTTGGTGCGGCTCTTGTTCTGCTGCAATAATGTACTATGCCCCGCAGCGCAACCGGCTCTATAATGGCAAAGGAAATTCCTTTGTAAGGAGCTATCATCATGAACCTTTCGTCGTTTTTTATTTACTGTGTCATTGTGGCGTTCTCGCCGGGGCCAGCGAATATCGTCATCTTGGCCTCTGTTCAAAATTCTGGCATGAAAAAGACGCTGCGCTACATTGCCGGAGCATCGATTGCCTTTTTCCTATTAATTGTCGCTTCGGTTGTGTTAGGTCAATTGCTGACGTCCAGCATGCCTTTCATTCTGCCGGTGCTGCGAATTGCGGGCTGCCTGTTTATGCTGTATCTTGCGTATCAAGTGTATACCATGGATGTATCCAAGTCGTCCGGTAACCAAACGACATCCTTCACATCCGGTTTTCTTATGCAGTTTCTCAATCCGAAGGTGGTGCTGTTCACCCTCACGGTTATTCCGAGTTATGTCATGCCATATTATACGGCAGGCCCTGTCATCTCTGCGTTTGTTGTTGCGGTATCACTAATCGGGCTGTCTGCGTACATGACCTGGGCGGTGTGCGGTAGCCTTTTTCAAGGAATTATGCAAAAATATCGGAGAACGACCAACACGATTCTGGCTTTGTTTCTGCTGTATTCGGCAATCGTCGTATCTGGCATACCGGAGCTCATAAAGGGGTGATGGAAAGATGGAGCAGTTTATCTATAAAAAAGCGGTAGGCATTACGGCGCTGTCCGCGAGCCTGACTGATTTTAAATACAAAAAACATTACCACGAGGAGTATGCCCTTGGCGTAACCCTGCGCGGCATTCAGAAATACTCGCTGGATGGCAGTCAGCAGGCTTCCTACCAAAGCGGGGTGATGCTGTTCCATCCGGAGCAGAATCATGATGGCTGGTCGCAGGAACGGACGGGTATCGACTATGTCATGATCTACATTCATCCTGAGCTGTTCCTGGAATTGATCGAGAAGAAGGATATTGTCCGTTTTCAGTCCCCGGTTGTGTATCATGCCGGACTTCGGCAAAGCATCCTGGACGTGACAAAGTCGATTTTCACCGGTCAACCGGAGGCAATGAGCAGCGAGCTGCTGCTGGGTTTGGCGGGACATTTTAACGAGCATATTCTGAACCCGGACGGCAGGAGGGACACCATCTTTACCCGGAAGGCAAAAGAATTGATGCAGGGTCACCTGGACCATGTTCTAAGGCTGGACGAATTAAGCGGGGAGTTCGGGATGTCGAAGTATCAGTTCATCCGTTCCTTTAAAGCGAATACGGGGCTCTCGCCTTATCAGTACTATCTGAACTGCAAAGTGGAGCGCGCCAAACATCTGATCGAGGACAGCAGGGATGTCTATCAGGCTGTTACCCAGTGTGGCTTCACAGACCTTGCCCATCTGAACCGGCATTTCAAGAATGTGTACGGCACAACGGCGTTTGACTATATGTCCCACCTGGATAAGTAAGGGACAGCCGCGTATTTCAGGCGATGCGTGGCATTCGTGCATCATCTCCGTTCTAATGTGTATAGAATGTAAGAGGGACCGTGCGCTAACACGATCCCGGGATACAAGGTACCGCTATAAGGGCGGCCTTGCTATGGGAAATCCGATCAGAAATAGACCGCTATCCTGACCAAAGGACGGTCTATTTCTTTTTATGTAAGGAAAGTATGAACACAACCAGCGGTGCAAATGAAATCATTCGCGTCACTTTTTAGGTCTGATTTCAAGTTTGTTTAGAGCTTTGGCATATGGATATACATATTCAGAACGTATGTTCGATTAAAGTCTAAAAAAATATAGCATTTCCTGTGGGATGCCAGCCCGTAGATAGAATTCGTGCAAGGATTCTCCCGGTCCCGGGGCCAGATTGGCCGTCAACAGGGCGATGGCAAAACGGTTGGCCTGCCGCTCCAGTTTGCCGGGGCTGAAATAGGAATGCTCCTCCAGAAAAAAACGGCTGATTCCCTTATGGAGACGATCATGTCCCAGCTCATGGGCGCACACAAAGCGCTGCCAAGGTGGTGGCAGCTGATTATGAATGACGATGAATCTCCGTCTTAATTTACGGAAATACAGCCCTTTGGTCGTCTGGCCTAAATCTGCAAATCGAATATGTATGCCCAGCGAAGCCGCAATTTCAAAAGGGCAGTTGGTATGATGTTTTTTGATCAGCTGGCGGATTACGGGTTGTAATTGATCATCCATGCCGGTTCACCTGCAATATTGGTATTGGTTGAATCGTAGTAATCGGTATATAGCTCCTTATTATGTAGATTTAGTAGATTATTTCTTGCGTTTGTTCATCTGTTTGGCTTCCCAGAACAGTCCGGTCAGCACGTCCTTGATGCGCTGCTTGTCCTCTTCATTCAGAGGGACGCCATCAAACATCAGCTCGCCGTCATCCTCAAGCATTTTCTTAAAATCCCGTTTGTCCCTGGAGGTTGCCCAAGCGGGAGCCGATATTTCATCTTGATGTGCGGCATCCGTCGGCAGATAGCCTGCTTTATTCATTAGCTCTTCGTAGGGGATTTCAAGCGCATCGGCAATCTTGCGCAAGGTTTGCGGCTTGGGTATGCCCCGCAGCCCGTTCTCGATACGGGAGATCTGTGATCCGCTGATGTCAGCGGCGTGTGCCAGCTGATTGATGCTCCAGCCTTTGTCCTCCCTGATCTCTTTCAAGTATGTTCCAAATATGTGATCCACGTTCCGGCCACTCCTCACCATAGTCCATCTGAGACATCTACCCCTAGTATAAACACATTCACAATCTTTGCCAACAGGTAAAATAAAAGAGAGGATTATTGCCAAAAGGCAAGAAAACGAGAGTTATGATCCCTATTTTCGTGAAAAGTTCACCCTTTTGATGGTTTACGTCTCTCTCCAAATAGTGGTATATTAATGAAAAAATACGAACAATATACGAACGTAAGAATGAGACCACCTTCTGCCAAATGGCAAATTAAACTTTGAAAATGACATTCAAAAGGGAGTGTTTTAAAATGAATCCATTTTTACCGGAATTAGATCGCAGAAAAACCCAGCATGCCGTTGAGGCGATATTCGAGAAATATCGTATCTATAAAACCATTACATTCGAAGTAAGAGAGGTAAGCGTCACCGCTTCCTACATGGAACGGTTCCATGGGCCAACCAACGTAACCTCGGATCAAACGGCGAAGGTCGCTATATATAATGTAGATGTTCCAGCGGCGAGGAAGCAGTATTGCGAGACCATCGAATCGATTGTGGAACGGCTTGGCGAGCGGGAACAGCTCCTGATCCGGGAACGGTATATGAAGCATGACGACGTATTTGATTACAAGGTGTACAACCATATCCTCGAACCGCCGGTCAGCAAGGATACGTATACGAAGATCCGCACCCGGGCGTTCTATAAACTGGCCTTGGCCTTGGCGGACAGGGGATTGCTGAAACTGAACGAGTTGGAAAAAGCCATGAAAAGCACACGGAGCTGAGCTGGTACATGTCCAGCTAGAACAGCATATGGAAGTTTAAAGCTGGTACATGCCCAGCTAGAAAAGCACATGGAAGTTTGAGCTGATACACGCTCAGCTAATGGATCCAAGCAAACGATAACCGGAGCACCTCTAAGAGGCGCTTCGGTTTTTTTGTTTCAAGATGTGTGCAGTTTACCATGATGTTAGAACTCAAAGGAGGTTGTGGATTATACAATAAATACGAACAAGTGTTCTTGCTTTTTTCCGCCGACAATCCACTTTAAGTTCCGCTTTAACCGTCCAACGATACGTCAGCGTATCCGATTTAGGGGTGTAAGATTGTATTATCGGGAATGAAGCAAAAGAGCATACCGAACACGCATCGTGTAGATGTAGGCCGGCCTTGTAGAGGACCGGTTTTTTGCTTTCGGATGAGTTTCGATTGCTTCATTTTCGATCCCTATATGAACAGAAAGGAGGGGCCGTGTTGCACAATGTGATCGTAGTGACAAGCTGCCTGTCCGATGAACGAGCGGAAGCCGTCCGGCAATCTGCGGAATGAGAGGGGCGGTCAGGCAGGCCGTTGTAGGCATCATTCCGGAGCTTGAAGGCCGCGTGTATGATGTATACCCGCCGGATGGGGCCGTTGAGCCTCTTTTTGCGGCCATCACGCTCGGTGAGGACGTATGGAAATCCTCATGGGCGGGGTACCGGCAGGTGGTTCGCTTGAAGCTGTATGCGAATCCTTCCGAATTGCTGCAGCTGGATCGCTGGGCGAATCAATTAATTCCGGGACTTCACCGCAAGCGGGTTACCGGAGCAGACGGGAACAGCTTCAAGCTGCATTATTTGGGTGTGCCGGAAGCCGACAAGTTCGATCCATCCACAGGCAAAATGATCCGAATCATGCGATTCGGTGTCTATGTGCCGGAGCTTTCAGGAGCCGGTTTCACCGGACAGCCTGACGAATGGCTGAGTGCGCTGGCAGCCTGGACGGGAGATGTGCTGGGCAATTCCTGGAGCATCTACCACACGGCATGGCCGGCAGGGCGGGACGATTGCGCCATGTTATGGCGGATGACGGGTTGTGAGACCCGAATGGCGGGTGCTTCGATGGTTGAGGTCCGCAAAACCTTCACCGGGCACATCGCCGCTCTGGATTCCGGAAGCGAGCAGCTCACCGCTGTAAGGCTTGTGGAGGAGCTGGGCACCCAGGTTCAGCTGCTGCTGGATTCACAGAATCGCCGCTATGCATCGGTGGTTGAGATTGCGAGCGATATGCAAGCCGATCCCATTCTCGACGGACAGCTGAAGCTGACCCTGGCGCAGCGGAAGCTGCGTTCACCGGAAGAAGCAGCCTTGATCAGGCGCGTTAACATTCAACCTATTTTAAAGTGAGGTGGCCACAATGGCTGTGAAAAAAACAAACAAGGCGGAAGCCCAGAGCAGCAGCGCTCCGCGATATGCACTTGCAGAGCTTAAAGCACACGCCAAGGAATTGTTCGAGGTTCGGACGGAAGTGCTCGCAGGCGCCATGTATGGAATTGACGGAGCGTTGTTCACGGTAGCCGAGGTCAAAGAAAAAATCCAACAATTTATGAAAGCGAAGGTGGTCTAATCATGGCGGGTGGAACATGGGAAAGTACAAATAAACCGGTATTGCCGGGGTTGTATATGAATTTCAAGGCGGCGGCCGCTTCGGCGATCCAGGGCGGAGCCCGAGGTACGGTCGTTGTGCCGGTCAAGGCCAATTGGGGACCGGTGCGCGAATTCGTAGAAATCGGAAGCGAGTCTGCGATTGCCGACCTGTATTCTGTGGATAACCAGGACGGGGCAACGGCCTACGAGACGCTTTACCTGGCCTTGCTCGGCGGTCCGAAGAAGCTGCTGGCTTATCGCCTGGCAGATAACACAGCAGCCGCGGCAACTGTTACGCTTCAAAATGCGGAGGCCACGCCATCCGATGTGCTGAAGCTCACGGCTAAATACCCGGGCAGCCGGGGCAACGGCTTCTCGGTCAGCGTTCAGCCGTCGCTGATTGATCCGGCAGCCCGGGAACTTCGCCTCTATGAAGGCGCCAAGCTGCTGGGTTCTTACACAAGTGAAGACGGTTCAGCCGCTTCGATTGCGGCTCAGATCAATGCGGATGACGCGAATCTCTGGGTAACGGCTGCAGCGCTGGATGCTGCCGGTATTCCCGCCGATGTGAGCGGTGCCATGCTGTCCGGAGGCAAGAGCGGCAACGGCAGCCTGACCAACGCGGATTACATCGAGATGCAGGATGCGGTCGAAGGTCAGGAGTTCAACGTGCTGGCACTGGATTATGCGGCCGATATGGCTCTGCTGCAAAGCTTTGCCGCTTGGGTGAAGCGCCTCCGCCAAGAGGGACGCGGCGTGCTGGCGGTGTTCGGAGGGAGCGCTGCGGACGACACCTCCAAGGATGCAGCAAAACTGGCGGCAGACCGTTCGCTTGCATTGAACCACGAAGGGATTATCAATGTCGGTACGGGCGTGCGTCTGTCCGGCGTGAACTACAGTTCCGCCCAAACCGCTGCTTATGTAGCCGGGCTCATTGCCGGCCAACGCTTGAATCAATCCGCTACATACGCGGTAACGCCTTTTGAGGATGTGACCCGGCGCTGGACACGCTCCGAGCAGGAGCTGGCCGTACGCAGCGGTGTGTTCGTGCTCTTCTATGACGGACGCCAGGTAAAGGCGCTGCGCGGAATCAACACACTGGTGAGTCCGGCAGAAGGTCAAAACAATGCCTGGAAAAAAATCCGTTCGATCCGCGTCATGGATGCGATCCATGCGGATTTGCAGCTGGCTGCCGAACAAACCTACATCGGCAAGGTAAACAACACGGAGGAAGGCCGACTCGCATTGATTGGCGCCGTGAAGGAATATCTCGCTTCGTTGTCGCTCAGCAATGTCATTGAGCCTGATGGCTATGACGTCATTCTCGATCCGTCCTATTATGGCGATTCCGCCGTGAACACGCCGGAACCCGATCAGGTCTTCCTGCAGTGGAACGTGAAGCTGACCGACGTGATGGAGCAGCTGTTTGGAACATTCTACGTGCAATAAATAGGACGCCCGATCAGCGTATTTAAGATACCACGAACTGCCCGAAGAGGGCTTTGTTTGATTAAAACCTAACCATTCGAGGAGGAACTTAACATGTTGGATGCTTCAAGAGTCATTATGGGGACATACGGCCAGGCGTATATTGACGGGGTATGGCAGACGCATATTAACAAGCTGGAAGCCAGCGTGGAATTGGAGAAGCGCGAGCTGAAGCTGGTCGGCAACGACTGGACGGTGCACAAGAACGGCAGCAAAAAAGGAACGGGCACGATGACCGGCTACAAGGTCACCTCCGATATGATCTCCCGCGGCTTCACCAAATTCGATATCATCTCCAAGCTGGATGATCCCGAATCCTACGGTCATGAGCGCGTTCGCCTGATCCGCTGCATGCCGGACAAAATCCAGCTGGCCAACTGGACAGCGGGTGAGGAAGTGCAGGAAGAAACTTCCTTCACCTTCGAGGGGTATGAGCTGCTGGATCCGATTCAGGGGGATTAAGAGGGACAGACTTGATGTGTGCAGGATGTAAAGTCGGGGGCTGTTCGTTTTAGGACGCCAATGGCTCCTCAGAGAGCAGCGTGTCCCTTTTACGGGTGTACTTCTATTTGTGTCTTTTGAGTAGCGGACTCTGGTTCCGTTATGTCTTGGGATATTGCCATAATTTTAGATTTAGCGGACATGAGATGCGCTATTGGGTCTATTATTGGCACTTTTATTGTGTTTTCGCGCAAATAGCGGATCGTGGGTCCGTTCAGTTTCTAAAAACAACCCATTTATTCGAAATAGCGTCTGCTGGGTCCGCTTTAAGAGTAGGGTCCAAACGATGGGAGCCGGTGGCTAGCCGCTGGATGATTTTGATGAATGCTATGTTGGTTATGACAGCTGAAGTTAAGCATAGAGGGAGTGGCTGCATGTACGGATTCGTTCTGCCCATTTCCTCATGCGTTTGAAGGTAGGGGATTGTTACACTGTACACTACTGTACCCTTCAATCCTTCATCGGAACAGACATTGGCTCGCGTAGCAGCCCCATTGAGGGCACCGATTTGATTACTTGATTCATAAAGGAGATAGACGCATGAGTTTAAACGAGAACATGAGCGAAGAGCAAATTTTGGATGGTCTGTTTGAGGCGGCGGAGAAGCTGCCGGAGGAAACCGTACGCATTAAGCGGCTGGATATGCAGATGGTACTGCAAGGCTTGACCTCTAGTAAAGTGGACAGCATCCGCGAGCGCTGCACAGTCCGCCGGACGATCAAAGGCGCGGTGGACGAGAAGGTGGATACGGAGACTTTTAATGCATTGCTGATCTCCGAGGCCACCAGCAGCTTGTCCGTAAAGGGTCTGACGCTTAGCGGCTGGGGTGATTCCCGGATTACCAGCCGCTTGAAGCTGTCGGGCGGAGAGCAGGCGGTCCGCCGCATGCTGCTGGCGGGTGAACTGGATGCCGTAGGCGATAAGGTGCTGGAGCTTTCCGGCTTCGGGGTCGAGATTGCTGACCTAAAAAACTGATCGGCTCCGGGGGAATGACATCGATGCTGTACCATCTGTGGGTCCGGCATCACCTTCGTCCCGGAGATTTTTGGCTGCTGCCGCGAGGCGAGCGGCTGCTGCTGCTTGCCTTCTCCCAGGAGGAGATGGAGGGCATGGCCGGTCAGAGCTTGAAGTGAACAGGAGGTGAAATGAAATGGCTGAAGCCATGAACTACCGCATGAATCTGGTCATCGATCCGAAAAACGTGATCAAGGCCAACCGCGAGCTGCGGGCGATGGAGCGTTATTTTGAGCGGATCCAGGGACGCGTCATGCGAATCGGGCGCACCCGCATGGCGCCTGAAATCGTGCTGAAGGACAGCGCCTCGAAAGGGCTGGATAACCTGCTTGCCAAGATGCAGCGGGTGAAGTCGCAGGTGATCCAGGCCTCGGCCAATGTGAAGCTGAACGTGCAGAAGCAGATCGATACCAATCTGAACTTAAGCGTGCAGAAGCAAATCCAGGCGAGTGTTATGGTGGATTTGCGGGCATCGGGGCTTGATTTTACTCCCATGATCGATGCCTTGAAGGCGAATACGGAGGCTGTGATTCAGCTTACGAGTTCGCTTGGGGCGATAAAGCCCGCAGGCGGGAGCGGGAAAAAATCTGGTTGGGATACGGCGATAGGTATATTGGGGAACGTAGCGTTGGTTGGTTCCACTATGCGTGGCACGGGCCAAATGAAAGATAAACACCAGAAGATGCGCGAGGCCTGGAGTAAAGATAAACCTGCTGATAACAAGCCCGCTGAGGTCAACAAAGAACGAAGGGTAGGCTCCAGAAATAGGGGGCGTCAGGCGAATCAAAACACGGCTGCTGTTCCCAAAACTGAACAAGCGGAGAAACCTTTAACGAAGTGGGGCAAGGCTTTTAACAGAGCTGAAAAAACAGGGGACTTTATAGAAAACGTTGGATCAACGGGAAAGGGGGCAGTGGAATTACTTAAGAAGGCCTCAGATTTTGCCAAGGATATGTTCGGCGGCGGTGGTGCCAGCGGCATCGTTTCCGGAGGTTTGGCAGGTGCTAGCAAGACGGGTGCAGGGTCAGACGCCGTAAAACAGGCGGCCGATGGCAGCGCAGCAAACGCAGTGAAAAATGCCGGCAAAAACGGCCTAGGCTCCGGTTTAATGAAGGGTCTTGGTAAACGGGCCCTTGGTCCGTTAGGATATATAGCCGATGCGGCCGCAATCGCTACCGCTAAACCAGGGAAAGAGCGCAATCAAGCCATGGGCTCTGCCGTTGGCGGCGGCATTGGAAGCACAATTGGCGGAATTGTCGGCTCCGTGATCCCGGTTGCAGGGACCTTGATTGGATCGACGCTCGGCGGCACCGTTGGAAGTTTTGTTGGCGAGAAGGTAGGCGGTGCCATAACGGGCATCAGCGAAAAGTTTAATGAGAGCAAGGAGAAGGTATCGGCATGGTTCTCCAAGACGTTTTCCTTTGGAAAAAAAGACGAGGAAGCAGTCAAGCCGAAGGAGGCTCCAAAGTCGCCGCCTCCTAATTCCAACGTGACTGCTCTTCCGGCTCCCATCATTCCGAAACCAGCGCCGGCTGATTTCAACAAGCCGCTGCTGCCGAACCCAGCTCTGAATCCGATGTATGGTTCCTATGTGCCGCCTAGTCATGCTGCAAGCATGAGTACTTTTGGGCCGCCTGCAAGTGCTGCCCAGAACCAGGCTTTTGCCGGGAAGCCAACGTCCCCGCAGTCCGTTCAGATTAGTCCGGACCAGATGAGCACCATATCCGGCTTGCTGATGGACTTCAAAACGGAGACAACCGTCAACTACAATCTTCCTCCAGGTGCGGTGCAGGTTACGGTTCATGAGGAACACCCTGTCGATGTCGAAGGCTTGATCCTTCTGATTGGGCAGAGGCTGAGAGCCGAATTCAGCAAGGCGGCGCAGAACCGGAAGCCGACCCCGATGGCCTATTGAGGATAATCGATAATGACAGGCATGAAAGGGGCGGAACGCATCCATACAGAAAGGAGGGGCCCAAGGTGGAGTTTCTTTTGAAGAATGGAAAGGGCATGACGTTCATATTCCCGGTTAATCCCGAAGAGGTGACCATTTCACGGCAAAAGGGCCTGGAAACGGCCACGATTCTTAACTATGGAGAGTTTGATTTTCCCCAGGGCAATCGGATCAAGGAGATTTCGTTTTCTTCATTTTTCCCGCAAGAGTATGATGCAGCATTCTGCAAGGGGGATAAGAAGGATCATATTAAACCCCAAACCGCGATGAATAAACTTAACGAGTTTCTGGCGTATAAAACGCCGCTGCAGTTCGTCATTACCGAGACGGCGGTGAATGTGCCGGTGTATGTTGCTTCCCATCAGTCCACGTTCCGTGGCGGCGAGGTCGGGGATGTGTATTTTGATATCACGCTTCGGACCTGGAGCGATATGAAGGTAGCCAAAACAGCGGGCAGCAGCGGGGCAGCGGGAGCGAATAAAAAGCCTCGGGCAGACATGAAGGAAAAGAACAAAACCTACATTGTGAAGTCAGGGGACTCACTCTCCAAAATCGCCAAGCTGGAGCTCGGGGACAGCTCAAAATGGAACCAGATCTACAAGCTGAACCAGAAGATGATCGGTAAAGATCCGAACGCCATCAAGCCTGGACAGAAGCTGGTGTTGTCATGAGTTACAAGGTGATTTTGCAGGATCAGTACGATTTATCTCCCTTAGTAGAAGCTATCCATCTGCGGGATTCGCTTGAACAAGTTGCCTATCAGGGGACCGTCAATCTGGTCGTAACGCCGGATATGCCGCCGATCTCGCCGGGAATGGCAATCCGTATCAGCGGAATTCCTTACGGCAAGAAGGATTATGTCCCCCTGCTGCACCCGGCTGTCGTGTGGGAAGTGGAAACTTCGAATAACGGGGTGAAGCGAATGACCCTCACACTGTACGACCGTACGGTCTATCTGGACAAATCAGAGGATGAGTACCTGTTCCCGGCGAAGCAGACGGCCACCCAGCGGTTCAAAAAGTACGCAGCCGACTGGAACCTGAAAATTGCGGTTTTGCCGGATACCGAGAAGCAGTTGGGACGTTCCGTTTACCGCACGCAGTCGATCTACGCAAGTATGTTCGCTGATCTGCGGGAAACGGCCAAAGCCGGCGGCAAGCTGTACCACCCGAGAATGATCTCTTCCGGGCTGGAGCTGTATGAGCTTGGAACGAATCGAGATGTGTATATCCTGGAGGCTTTAGCCGATACCACGCAATCGCGGACGCTGGAGGGTGCGGCGACCAAGGTCAAGGTGCTGGCAACGGCCGCAAGTGAGACGGGACAAGAGGTTCCGTCCAAGGTGATGGCGATTGAGGAAAAAGATATCGCTAAATATGGCCAGCTCCAGGCCATTATTCAAGATGATGAAGTGAAGTCGCCTGCGGCTGCCCGCCAGCTGGCTCGAAATAAATTGAGAGGAATTCGGGAGACCATTTCCCTCAATGCACCCGACATCAATACGATTCGCGCCGGTGATGCGGTGATGCTCGGTTCGATGAGGCTGCTCGTCATTTCCGTCAGTCGAGAGCTGGGCAGCCCCGGTAACATGATGCTGGAGCTGGGGAGTTACGACGATGTAAAAAGGAGGTTTTACCTTGAATAAAGACCCCTATGGACAACTGGCGTCCTCCCTGTATGCCTCATTAAACAAGCAAACTCGTCAAGCCGTGGGCGGCGTGGGGGCCGTGCTTGGCACGATAACCTCGACAGGACTCAAGCTGGATGATTTCAAGCATGAGCTGCAGGACTATATGGTGGCGGAGCTGCCGGGCTTGTTGTCCTTACCCCGTTATACGGCTGCTGGCAGCGCGAATCTGGGGGGCCAGCAGCAGGATATGACGTTCGATGTGGAAGAGCATGAAATGGAAGACACCCTTTTTCAATTGGGAAAAGGCTTGAAGCCGGGGGATCGTGTGCTCGCCGTTCGGGTCAACAGCGGCAATGACGTGGTGGTCGTGTGCAAGGTGGTGAGCAGCGGTGGCTAATTTATTTCCGGAAAGTGATGACATGATCTGGAGTGATGCCACGGATCCGGAGGTGCTGGAGGGAGCCGGGGCTGTTTTTGGACGGAGCTGGCGGTATGATTTTGAAGCTGGCGAGTTTATTATGACACCCACCCGGAAGATTCCGGTTGCGGACGAGAAGGAAGCCTGGGTCATCTGGTGTGAAAAAGCGATTCGTACGCCGCGTTACCGTCATCTGATCTATACGCGGGATTACGGCAGCGAGCTGGAGGAGCTGGTCGGCAAAGGCTACGACCGTGCCTTGCTGGAAAGTGAAATTCAGCGCATGGTGACTGAGACGCTGCTGGCAGATGCGCGGACGGAGAGCGTGGACCAATTTCTTTTTGTCTGGGAAGGAGAAGCTTGCCGTTTCAGCTGCCGTATTACGAGTGTCCGGGATGAAACGGAAATTATAGAAAGCGTGGTGATCTGATGGCAGACTTGCCGTTATATTTGCAGGATCAGACGGAAGAAAATATTATGAACCGCATGCTGAATCAAGTGCCTTCGGACATCGACAAGTCGGAGGGCTCTTTTATCTGGGATGCGCAGGCACCGGTGGCATTTATGCTGTCCGAGGCGGCCTTGTGGGCGCAGGAGCTGCTGCGGCGCGGCTTTGCAAGCACCGTGGCAAGTGATCGTCCGGAGATCCGGTCAGCCGAACTCGATCTGAGGACAGCAGAACATGGGATCACGAGACGAGAAGCGGTCGCTTCGTCCGGTAGTGTTGTGTTTACGGGAAAACCGGGGACAACGGTGCCTGCCGGAACTTATGTAGCAACACCGGCCGATGAAGGTTCCGGGGAGTCCTCGGTGGAATATGTGACGATATCCGGCGTTACGCTGGGTGACTTGGGTACCGGCACGGCGCCGATTCGAGCCGTTACACCGGGCAGCAGCGGGAATGTTCCGGCAGGCGTCATTCAGCTTATGATGACGTCGGTCAGCGGCGTAACATCGGTTACCAACCCGGAACCCACGCGGAGCGGGACGGATACCGAAAGCGACCAGTCGCTGCTGGAGCGTTTTTACGCCAAGGTTCGCAGTCAGGGGACCAGCGGCAACAAAGCGCAGTATATGCTGTGGGCCAATGAGATTGCCGGCGTTGGCGGTGTGGAAGTGGCGCCGCTGTGGCAAGGGCCCGGCACGGTCGGGCTATATCTTCTGGATACGGACAAGCGTGCGGCAAGCCAGGATATCGTGGATGCCGTTCAGGGGCACATTGACCCGTCCCAGGATGGGCAGGGGGAAGGCGTTGCCCCGGCAGGTCCGGTTATCACGGTGATGCCCGCGGCGGAAGTAGCGATAAATATTTCCGTCAAAGTGCAGCGCACGCAGGAGCAGCCCTCGACGATGGATGAAATCCGTAAGCTGATTGAGGACGGTGTTCGTTCATATTTACAGCAGATCGCTTTTAACAGGAAAGATCCGTTGGTTCGTTACACGAGAATTGCCGCTGTACTGCTGGATATTCCGATTATTGTGGACTACTCGGATTTGACGATTAACGGCCACAGCGAGCAGCAAAATATTGAAATTGGCTCCGGTCAGGTAGCGGTGCTGGGGACGGTGAGCGTAAGTGAATAATGTCCGAATGAACAGCTTGCGCGGTCGCGAGCTGTTTTCTTATCTCCCGGCCTATTACGAGACCTCGCGCGTCATGTTATCCGATATGGATGCCAAGGGCAGCGAGCTGGACGCGCTTTATCAAGCGCTGAATTCAGCGGCGGACCAGTTTTTTGTCCGTACAGCCACCTGGGGGCTGGCACACTGGGAAATGGAGCTGGGCATTCCCACCGACCGGAACAAGCCAATCGAGCAGCGGCGGGCGGTGCTGGAGTCCAAGCTGCGCGGAGCAGGAACCTTCTCCGGTGCGCTTGTAAAAAATGTGGCGGAGGCTTATGACGGCGGTAAGGTCGAGGTTTTTTTTCAGCCAGAGGCATGGGGCTTTACCGTCAAGTTCGTGGATACGCTCGGCATCCCGCCGAATCTGGAGGACTTGAAGGCCGCAATCGAGGAGATCAAGCCGGCGCATCTGGCGGTGGCGTATGTGTTCAACTACTTGCTCATACACGATATTCATGATGTGATGACCCTGGGTGAACTGGGGCAGACGCCATTAAACAAATTTGCAGGAGGTGTTTGAGTTGTCCAGTAACACACCGAATTTAGGACTATTGAAAAAAGACCCGATGGTGGATGGCAATGAGACCTTTAACATCGAGACGATGCTGAATGAGAACTGGGATAAGGTTGATGAGGCGGTGGGGAATATTAAAGTTCCAGACGCTTCGTTGACGGAGAAGGGGATTGTGCAGCTCTCCAGCGCCACAAATGGTACGAGGGAGAATGTGGCGGCTACGGAGAAAGCGGTGAAGGATGCTGCTCTTCAGGCGAAATCATACACCGACCAACAGATTAGCCTGGTCACGGAAACAGGCATCCCGAAGCTGGTCAGCTACCCGCTATTGGTGACGGCCACAGCCGATAATCAGAAGGTATTCGAGATCCCGCTTGACCTTTTCGACGCTGACACTGACACCTTGCTAGTAGCAATTAATCGGGCTGCTCTGGACCCGACACAATACACCGTGACCAACACAGTCCGAAACGCTGCTGGGGAAGTCAGTCAGAGGGCGAAGATCACTCTTCTTTCCGGCGTGGCCTCAACGTCTGAGGTGACGATGGTAGTCCTGAAAAACGTTCCAATCGGCCCGGAGGGCGCGATCAATGGTGCAGTGCTGGCGATGGATTCTGTCCCGATCAATCGAGTAAATGGGCTGCAAGATCAACTAGACGGGGCTTTTCAAGCTGGCAATGAGCGAAAAGCGGAAGTGGTTGCCGCGCTTGTTGCCATCGGAGTACCGGCATCCACTAGTGAGACATGGGCGCAACTCATACCGAAGATTGCGGCAGTTATTCGGGCGACGGGAAATGCTACGGAAGTAGACCTTTTGGTTGGAAGAAGCGCTTCTAATTCTAACGGCCCATTTAACGGAAGCATGCCGGACCGGAGCGCCCAAAATGAGCATATGCCAGGTATTGATAAAACGGTGTGGGCGGGTGATCGGTATTTCATCAAGCCACCCGGAGGTTATTATAACGGGTTAACCTGGGTAACGGCAGCCGAGCCGCATCTCATCGCGGGTAATATTCGGGCGGGTACAAGTATCGGAGGGATTGCAGGAAGCCTATATCCAGCAATGCCCGCTACAGGGGCTTTCGACATCAATAATGGGGATGGTAGATACCCCGGAACCTACGATACCTTGATGTATACGATCCCGGCAGGTGTTAACCTGTTCAGCATGTCCGGGACAGGTGAATGGACATGGAGAGTGCAAAATGTAGCATGCAAAATTCACATCATCCTCAAAGATTCGAATAATATGGAATTTCAAGCACTATATGGGGAACCACAATCTTTGACGTACGACATTACGTTTACCCTGAGTCCGCTCATAATCTACTACCCCACAAGATCCGTCTCTATTTCGGGCAGCGCGGATCAAGGAGCCTATATTCCTGTGGGTCCTACCATTCCCGCAAACTTTAACTTGAATGGACCTGTGCGGATTATCATGCGGATTGTAAACACCAATGGCGATAATCTTTTTGTCTATGCTCGATGCACTAAAAAATACTGGCAAGCTTAAGGAGAGACTGGGTATAGTGCACCGCAAGATCTTAATGATATTTTGTAGAGGGAGATGAACACACATGGCAAAGGGAATCACCTTGCAAGAGCTTGATACATCGACGGTAAGCCAAATAGCTTTAAAGAATACTTTGGGTAATTTGTCTGAACTGAAAACGATCAATAAGGACAATACAGTTGCAGCTATCAACGAGCTTTTTACAAATGTCAGTAATGGAAAGACTTCGGTCGCTGCCGCTATTACTGGCAAGGGAGTACCAGCATCAGGTGGCGACGAGTTTGCAGTATTGGCGAATAAGATATCGCAGATTAAAACGGGGAAGGATTATTATGAAGCTAATCTAGGAACCATAGCAGCTTCTGGACACCTCACATTTAATACAGGGTTCCTACCTCGAATTGTTACTGTAACTTCTTCCCTTTCCGGCGGTGATCAACAGGTAGTCTACACTACCACAATTTTTGTCTTCCCATACGGAGGGAGGCCTGCGAGCCAGGCGCCGATTTCATCCATCTCAGACGGTGGGTTTATGTCAATACGTAAGGGTGACGGAACCCCGTATTATCCCGGCGATGTAGCCGATGGGAAATTCTTGACATCATCTTTTAGGGTCTATAATGCACAGACAGCGCCTTGGTATAACGTCTTTGTAAGAGCATGGGCATAGGGAGGGAGACTTATATGTAAGATAGGGACAGACCATTTTTGAAAACAAAGAAACGGGTAAGCTCATCTATAACACTGTGGAAATAACCACTATTGATTTAAATAAAAAGAGAACATGAATTATTATAAAAAAATATATAAGATTGTTCTTTCACGACGAGATTTCACTTCATCTGAAATGGGAAGTTGACATCGTTTGAGTTGCAGTACCTGATAAAATTGGTCCAGTCAACCCTGTCTCCAAGGGCTAAAGTGATCTTAAAACGTCAAACCCCACCCGTTGAATGCCTGCTTGAAACGAGCAAAGCTCAGTTAGAAAATTCTACTTGGCCTCTCTCCGTTGCATGCAGAGTTTAATGGAAAGAAACCTTTTCTCAGTGATATGATTGTTCAATGAATGTCAACTTCGCCGTCTAGAGTTTACTCGATAGACATCCCAGTTAAAGAGAGGAACATAAAGTATGATTGTTCAGGAGATGCAAGCTTCTCTGAAAAGCGTCTTACAAACGAATTTCACCGACATCCCCCTCATCTCCAAAGAGGATGCCGCCCTACTACCTCCAGCCCCATACTTCCAAACCGAGCTAACCCTAGCCGAGTTCGAGCCGATATCGACCCATCGATATGCGGCTCGTTTTCGTTTCAGGATCCATTACGTTCCGGTTGCTGGAAAGCCAGTGTCCGCGATCATGGACACGATGCTGGAGAGCCTGACATCCCTGGATGTCAGCGGCCGACCATGCCGGGCATCGGCAGTGGCGTGGGAGCGACCCACGGGGAATGACGGGGCAGCGGGAGAAGGATATTTTCGCGCAGAGTATGTCATTCAGATGACGACCGATCAGGTCGAAACGGAAACCAAGATGCAAACATTGAAACAGGGAGGCGAATTGAAATGAGTAAAAAAGAAACGGTACCAACATTCAACAAGTTTCAGCTGGCACAGTCCAATCAATTCAACAATCGCGAGAAGGATGTGCTGAGCGCCATTCTCGAAGAGGGCAAGGCGTACACCGTTCAGCAAGCAAAGGACCAGATGACTACATTTTTGAAAAAGGAGGTCATTTAAATGGCCGGAGGAACATGGACAACACCCAACAAAGTAAGACCAGGCGTATACACCCAAATCTCATCGCAGGAGCAGCCGATCGGGCGCGTAGGTGAAAGGGGGATTGCCGCAATGGGCTTGTCCCTTCCATGGGGAGAACCCCAAAAGATTCTGACGATCAAACCAGGTACCAATCTGGTCGAGGTGCTGGGTTATGATATCACGGCACCGCAGCTGCTTTCGGTAAAAGAAACCCTCAAGCGTGCTGGCACACTCCTGCTGTACCGCTTGAATAGCGGCGTACAAGCAACTGGTTCGGTTGCCGGACTGAAAGCGACTGCTCTTTACGGCGGCGAACGTGGGAATGACATCCAGATCGTTGTTGAGAACGCGGTGGATGATCCCGGGAAGTTTGTGGTCAGTACGCTGCTGAGCGGCAAAGCTGTGGACAAGCAGCTTGTAGCTAGTGCGGCCGAACTGGAACCGAACTTGTACGTAGCCTTCGCACCGGATACCGGTGATCTAACTGCAACGGCTGGGTTTGCTCTCACAGGCGGCGCGAACGGCACCGTAACCAACCAAGACCATGTGGATTTTCTTGCCGGGCTTGAGGTCCAAGACTTCCAGACCGTAGGTCTGTTGTCTGAAGATCCAACGCTCAAGTCCCTGTATACCGCCTTTGTCAAGCGTCTTCGCGAGTCAGAAGGCAAGAAGGTGCAAGCTGTATTGTCTGATTACCCTGCTGCGGATTATGAAGGCATCATTAGCGTGAAAAATGGTGTTGTTCTCACCGACGGGACCGTTGTAGATAAAGTAAAAGCCGTTGCTTGGGTTACTGGTGCTACGGCTGCGGCAGCTGTTAACGAATCGCTCACGTATGCAGCGTACGACGAAGCGGTGGATACCGATGTTCGCCTGAGCCATACGGAGATTGAAGCGGCGCTCACGAAGGGCGAGTTCCTGTTCAGCTACAGCGGCGGCAAAGCCGTGGTCGAGCAGGATATTAACAGCTTTACTTCGATTGAACCGGCGAAACAGCGCCATTTTTCCAAAAACCGAGTGGTCCGCGTGCTGGATGGCATTGCAAATGACCTGAAGCTGATTTTTGAGAAGTCTTATATCGGGAAAGTAGACAACAACGTGGATGGACGGACTCTGTTCTGGGCGGAATGTGCTGCGTATTTTGCGTCTTTGCAGAATATCGGAGCAATCCAGAATTTCGATGCAAACGAGGATATTGTGGTGACGCCGGGTACAGAAGGCGATGTGCTGTTTGTGGATATCAAGGTACAGCCAGTGGATGCAATTGAAAAAGTATACATGAAAGTGAAGGTGGTCTAAGATGGCATTTTTGCGGGCAAACGACACGATTTCCGGGCAAGAGGGCAAGGCATTCGTCAAAATTGGCGAGCGTATGGAGGAAATGTTCTACATTAAAACACTGGAAGCTACGGTGGAGAAGGAAAAAGCCGAGCTGAAAACGATGGGCCAACGCGCCGTGCAGCACAAAGCCATTGGCTGGAAGGGCAGCGGTACGATGACCATCTATTACGTGACTTCGCTCTTCCGCGAGCTGATGATGGAATACATCCAGACCGGCAAAGACGCCTACTTCATGATCGAAGTGCGTAATGAGGATCCGGGCTCGTCAACGGGGCGTCAGACGGTGATTTTGGAAGGCGTCAACCTGGACAGCGTGATTATGGCATCCCTCGACACCGAAGCGGAGGCGCTGGAGGAAGAAGTGGCTTTCACGTTTGAGAATGTGCGAATTGAGACGCCGTTTAACCCATTGGCCTAATACTTAACATGAATGAGGAGGAAGGAATATGAGCGATTTTAGTATGTTTTTTGCTGGACAGTCGTCTGCGGAGATCACGGAGGAATTCGTGGTCTCTGTTCGTTTTAAGGATGCTGAGGGGAGCCCCGTACCTTGGAAGCTGCGCAGCATCACGGAGGAAGAGAACCAGGAGTGCCGCAAAGCCGCTACCCGTAAGGTCAAGGGCAAGAACGGCGTATTCACGCCGGAAATCGACCCGAATGACTATATGGCGAAGTTGATGGTATCGAGCGTTATTTACCCGGATCTGAAAAACAGCGAGCTGCAAAAATCCTACGGCGTGCTTGGTGCAGAATCCCTGCTCCGCAAAATGCTGCTGCCCGGCGAGTTCGCCGCGCTTGGTGAGCGGGTGCAAGCCCTGAACGGTTTTGATCGGGATATGAACGATCTGGTAGACGACGTAAAAAACTAATCAAAGAGGGCGACGGTGACGCGAACTATGCGTACTACGCCCTCCATGAACTGCACATCCTTCCTCACCAGCTCATGGCGATGACGGTCCGGGAACGGGCCGCCATCTATGCCATGATCTCGATGCGGGTGGAGAAGGAGAAGCGCGAGCGGGTACGGAAGCGGAGATAGGTTGTAGAAGAAGGGGGTGAAGGAATGGCGAGTGTAAAGGATGCGTTGTCCTATTTGAATAATATGGCTAATGATATGATTGTGAATCAGCTGGTGCAGTTCGAAAACAGCTTCCAGCAGACCGTAAACCAAATTTCCAAAGCAGTGCAAGAACAGGAACAGCTGAATCAAAGAATTGAAGAAGGAGGGAAGAAAGCCGGGAAGCTCGGAAATGCTTTTAAATTGTTCAAATCTGTTTATAAGGCAGCCGATTTTGTTGCCAAGATGACGATTGTTCCAGCAGCCAAAGAACAAGCAATGGAAGACTTATTTAAAGTCAAGACTGGCAATGCTGAGGTCGGTTCAGCCATATTGGAGAATGTGAAACAGAACGCATTGAAAACCGGAGTTGATGTTAACGAATCATTAAACAATGCACTATCATTCATGTCGATGACTAAAAACTCAGATCAAATTTCACAATTAAACGGTTTTGCTGATCGGATGAGCGTACTCTCCTCTGGTAACAAAAGCTCGAAAGATGCAACTGCAGCAATTATGAGTGCGATGCAAGGTGATACTAGCGCCTTAGCTAAGAATTTTAATATTCCTGATTCGCAGATTAAAAGTTTCAATGCGGAGATCGCATCATCTAAGGGGAATTTTACTGCGTTTCTTTCGTCCATGGACAAGCTTCTTCAAAAATCAGGCATGACACAAGAAGCTATGGATGCCATGTTAAATTCGCCTGTTAATAAGTGGAAGGAATTAATGGGATCCGTTAACGATTCTTTTGTTCAGATGGGAGGTGGGGCTTTAGCCGCAATTATCCCAATTCTGGATATGTTAAATGCAGCTTTTGAAAACGGAACTTTTCAACCTTTCATTGACGCTATATCCATTGGATTAGCTGTAATTGCTGAGGGTTTCTTGTGGGTATCGCAATTGGTTCCTCCGGCTTGGGAGTTTATCAAAGGTACAATTACAGGAGTCGGGATAGTCATTTGGAATTTAATTAACATCTTGATTGGATTAATGCCTGTTTTTACTTTTGTAGGTGTTTTATTAGCTATACTTAACGCAGGATTTTTATACGGGAAAATCGCTGCATTGGGCTATGGTGCCGCTCAAATGGCTGCAGCTGTGAAGACCAGTCTCTTAACAGCAGCAACCAGCATCCAGGCTGGTGCGATGAGAATTCTTAATATGATTATTAATGCGAATCCTCTTATGTACTTAATCGCATTAATTATTGCTGTGATTTCAGCTTTCGGTGCTTGGAAAGTAGTAACCCTCGGACTTAAGCAAATATTCAGCAACGTATTCGGCTTCATCGTCGATCTTGCGCAAAACACCGTCAATACAGTAATTAATCTTATTAACGGCATCATCAAAGGTGTGAATGCGGTAGCTGGCTTTTTTGGCAAGGTTCTTGGCGTGGATACCAAGCAAATTGCAGAGATTGAATATAAGGCGGACTTTACGAATTTTAAGGAAAATGGGAAGGATTTTATAGAAGATTTTTCGATGGATACGATTAAGGACAGTTTCATGCCGGATAAGAGTGCGGGCAAGAACAACGAGGATCTTTTGGAGCAGTACAATATAGGCAAAACCGGTTACGATGTTACGATGCCGAAAACAACTCCAACCCCGGCCATGCCCGGGATGTCTTCCATGCCGGCCATGTCAAGTGCCCCAATTCCTGTAGCCGCTGCGGGCGGCAGCATCGATTCCATCGGTCAAGTGGACAATTCGGTCGACGTGGCGAGCGAGGATCTGAAGGTCATGCGCGACCTGGCGGAAGTGAACGCGATCAGCAATATGATCACCCTGACGCCGACTGTACAGATGACAACGGGGGATATCAACTCCGGCGCCGATCTGGATACCATCATGTCAAGAATAAATCGTACGCTGGAAGAACAGTTTGTGTCCAGTGCCGAGGGGGTGTATTTGTAGCATGAGCGACTACGGATTTTTCCTGAGCTTTAATAACCAGGAGGAGGTTTTTCGATTTCCGGTGAACCCTGAGCGGATTGAAGTCAAGGATAGTGGTGAGGGCAAATCCTATACGGTAGCGGGACTTGGCGAAGTGAATGCGATTCTGCATCCGAAGCTGACGGAGATTTCGTTTGAGAGCTTTTTCCCGGGCAGGGTATATCCCTTTGTCCATCTAGGGTCTGATGAGAAGCTGAAACTTCCAATGGAATACGTGAATACCATCAAAGGCTGGATGGAGAGCCGCAGACCGGTACGTTTTGTGATGACGGGGCTTGTTCCCGATCCGCTGAGCGGTACAGACGGCAAGAATGTGGTGCGGGCGATGAAGTCATTTGGCATCAACATGGCGGCATCCATCGAAAGCTTCAACTGGAACACGATGTCCGGATCGCCGGAGGATATTGAATTCTCCATTACCTTAAAGCGCTATGTGTTCTATGGGGCAAGGAAGGTGGTACCGCTCAAGGATAAGAAGGCGGCAGCCGTGAAGAAGGAAGACCGGCCGGATGACCGGAAGAAGCCCGTCTCCTATACGGTTGCCAAAGGCGACACCCTGTGGAGCATTGCCCAAAAGCTGCTCGGGAGCGGCTCGCGCCATACGGACATCCAAAAACTGAACGGAATCCAGGACCATGAGGTTCGGAAGCTGGCGATTGGCCGGGTTCTCAAGATTCCTTAAGGAGGTGGCTGCATGATCGAGCTGATGATTGACCGAAAGAATGGAAGCGTGTGGGATCTGGGGCAGATCGTAACGGATATTACATGGAAAACAAGCCGTCAGGCAAAGCCGGCGAGTCTTGATATCAACTACGTCAACAATGGTCTGGCGCAGAGCAAGGAATTTGACGTGGAGAACGGTGACATTGTGCGTTTCCGCAAGGATAACAAGGACCTATTTTATGGCTATGTTTTTTCAAAAGAATGGGGGTTGGACGCCCAGGTGAAACTGATGGCCTACGACCAGCTGCGCTATTTGTCCAGCAACGACACCTATCGGTTCACCAATGCCAAGGTAGAGGAAATCATTCGCAAGATTGCCAAAGATTTTAATCTGAAAACAGGCACGCTGGCCCAAACCGGCCATACGATTCCCGCGATGCTGGAAGCAGACAAAAAGCTGATTGATATAATCTGCAAGACGCTGGAGTCCACGCTGATTGCGACCAAGCAGTATTATATGTTTTATGACCAGTATGGTGAACTGACACTTCGCAACATCAATGATATGCTGCTCATGCTCGCTGTTGGAGAAGACAGCCTGATGACGGATTTTTCATATAAAAAAAGCATCGACAACGAAACGTACAACCGCGTTAAAGTCGTGCGGGACAACAAGGAGAGCGGGAAGCGGGACGTGTATATGTACCAGCATGGGCAGAACATCGCCCAGTGGGGCTTGCTGCAGCTGTACGAGGTGGCAGACGAGAACATGAACCCGGCCCAATTGAAGCAGCTGGCACAGAATTTGCTCGAACTGAAGAACAGGGAGCAGCAGACGCTGTCGATTGAGGCTATGGGAGACTTGCGGGTCCGTGCGGGAAACACGATTTATGTCAATCTTCCCGAAGAAGGGCTGAAGCCGTACCTCATCGATGAATGTACGCATAAATTCTCGGACGGTACGCACACGATGTCGCTCAATATGAAGGTGGTGTAAGCAGGAATGCTGGATATTATCAAAAAAGCCAGTCTCAGCGCCGTAGGAAGCACGAATCCGATGGCGGTGCTGTACGGCACAGTCACATCTGTACATCCTCTGGAGGTGAACGTGGATCAGCGTTTCAGCCTGACGGAGGATTTTTTGGTTATCGGCGAGTCGATGACCGAGTATAAGCTGAACATCGGCGGCGAAGAGTATTACATTCGCAGAGGGCTGGAGATTGGGGATACAGTGCTGCTAATTCGTTATCAGGGCGGGCAGACATACCTCGTGCTGGATCGGCTGGTGAAGCCGTCATGATCCCGCAGGGAGGAACGATTCTACCGGGTAGTGAGATCGTGGAAACGCTGGAGCAGCCCAGTTTGACGTACCAATTGAACCTGGAGGAAGGCTCGATATCCGGTCACATAGACGGTCTTGAGGCTGTTAAGCAGGCTGTCGTAAAAATCCTTCAGACCCGCCGGTTTGAGCATTTGATCTATAGCAGTAACTACGGGCAGGAGCTGGATTCCGTCATCGGGCGTGACCCGCTGTGGGCTTATGCCGAAATCGAGAGGCACATCAAGGAAGCGCTGCTGCAGGATGACCGGATTGTGTCCGTGGATGATATGAATATCACTTTTGCGGGCGAGCAGGCGATGGCGGAATTTACGGTTCGGAGTCTGTATGGGACTTTCAATATGACGAAGGAGGTGAGGGAGGATGGTAGAGGAACAGACGTATGAAGCCATTCTGGAGCGGATGCTGGATCGGATTCCGGACGGCATGGACAAAAGAGAGGGCAGCATCATCTACGATGCGTTGGCACCTTCTGCTGCTGAGCTTGCTCAGATGTACGCGGAATTGGGATATTCCATGAATCTGAAATTTGCCGCTACGGCATCGGGTGAATATTTGGATCGGAGCATTGCGTGGTCGGGATTGACCCGGAAGCAGGCTACTAAAGCGCAGCTTTTGGGGCACTTTTCTGGCAGTAATGGTGTCCCGGTGGATGTACCGCTGGGAAGCCGGTTTTCGTTGGATCCGCTGAACTATAAGGTCATTACCCGGCTGGAAGCGGGTCAATATATTGTGGAATGCGAGACGATCGGGAAGGATGGCAACCGCCGCTTCGGTTCGCTGCTGCCACTGGAATACATTGAAGGCTTGGTGAAGGCAGAGCTGATGGAACTGTGGGTACCAGGCGAAGATACCGAGTCGGACGAAGCGTTGTATGACCGTTACCGGGAAAAAATCGCTCGTCCCGTGACCAGCGCGAACCGGAATCAATATGAGCTGTGGGCCAGAGAAAAGGCCGGAGTTGGCAAAGCCAGGGCTTTTCCGTTGTGGAATGGTCCGGGTACCGTGAAGGTCGTGCTGCTCGACAATGAGATGCGATCGCCGACGCCTTCTGTTGTGGAATCGGTGCAGCAGTACATCGATCCGACCATGGATGGGATGGGCGAAGGAGCGGCTCCCGTCGGCTCGGTGGTTACCGTTGTTGGCGCGAATGAAGTGCCCGTTCATATCGAAGTGCAGGTTACGCTTCTGGAAGGAGCCGGCATGGATGGCGTGCAGGAAGCGATTGAGCAGGGGGTTCGCCAGTATCTTAAAGATCTCGCCATGTCCGATCCATTGGTCCGGTTTAACCGGATTGCCAACGTGATTTTGGACATACCCGCGGTAATCGACTATGAGGTACTGACCATTAATGGAGGAACGGACAGCATTCCCATTCACCCGGAAGCGGTAGCCGTCTTGGGGACGGTGACGGTCCAATGAGCAAAGCGGAGGTTTGGCTGAGTTACCTGCCGTCCTTTTATCACGATGTTCGGGAGATGAAAGCCATCGCCGGAGCCGAAGGGACCGAGCTGGACAAGCTGACGCAGGAACTTGAGGATCTGCTGGATCAGTATTATCCAGAGACTGCTACCTGGGCGCTGTCCCGATATGAGCAGGACTTGAACATTCCGGTGAATCTGTCCAAGCCGATAGAGCAGCGGCGCTCGGTTATTATCTCGAAGATGCGGGGGAGCGGGAAAGTGTCGGCCAGCATGCTCAAAAACGTGGCGCAGGCCTACGAGCGGGGCAGCATCGAAGTAACCGTACAGCCGGATGCGTATAAAGTGACAATTCATTTTCGGGATACGCTGGGCATTCCCCCGAATTTAAGCGATCTGAAATCGGCCATTGAGGAGATTAAACCTGCGCATATGACTGTCGATTACGCGCTGCGTTATCTCACGATAGCCGAGGTGGAGGGCATGACCTTTGATGAAATATCAGGAACAACACAAGACAGATTGTTGGGAGGAGGAGCTTAAATGACAAATCCGGTTACACCGAATATCGGATTAAACAAAATCGATCGAACCTCACCGTCCACGACGTATTTCGATCTGGATAAGTATATCGATCAGAACGCGGATGCCGTAGATCAGTTCGCGGGTGCAGCCAGTGAAGCAATCGGCGCTTTGGAAAAGCGCCTGGACACGGAAGAACGCAGGGAAGTCGTGCTGCAGCCAGGGCTCCAGATCGTGAACGCAGAGCGGAGCGCACCTTTTAAGTTGAGCGGGATTAAAGGGCGGACGCTGGTGAATTTGCTCGGGCGGGATGGGGGTTTTGAATCTGTAAACAGATGGTCCGCAGCGTATCAAACATCGGTAATGCTCGATACCGGCATGAAGGAAGGGGGTTCAAGTTCTCTAAAAGTTTCAGCTACGGGAACCGCATCATCCGAGCATTATATTGACCACGAGGGAATACCTGTAAAGGTGGATGCTCATTACATCCTGGTAGGAATGGCTAAGCCATCAAATAATAAAAGTAAAGCCTACATGAGGATATACGGGTTAGACTCAAACAATCAACCTAACAATATTTATGCAGCATCAAATACAGTGGAGGATACAGCAAGCTTCAAACCTGTCGTTCTAAAATTTAAGCCAACAGCCGTAATAAAAGTTGTTGCTAGATTGCAGCTAAAAGATTCATTAGGCAATGAAATATATATTCAGGATGGGCAGTCGGGAAACTATGATTCCATTCGAATATACGAGATATCTGCCACTGAATACACTGCACTTGACAGTATGACACCAGAACAAATCGCCGCCAAGTACCCATACGTCGATAGTGTTCAGCCTGTACGAAACCCGTATGTAATCCGGTATGGGGAGAATTTGGCCCCTACACTATATGAGGGTACTGTCGGTAGTTCTATGAGCATAATGTCAGCTTATTCTGCTTTAATCAAAGCAACGGGTTCAACGGTAGTGCAGTATGGTTCTAATCTCGTTTCTGCTATACCGAATACTATCTACACACTCCGGGCGAAAGTTACTATGAATGGTCAAGAAAAATATAGTGGAGTGTATGTGGATGTAATGGGGTACGACAATGAAGGGCGAACTGTATTAGACACGATCGGAACCTCTATTTCTGGGACGGGTACTGGCCTCGATACATTTACCACGCCAGCGAATATCAAAACTATGGAAGTCCGTATTGTAGTACCCGACAGCGCCGAAGTTGGCGACTATGTTGTCAAAAATATAATGCTCAACATCGGCTCCACTCCCAAACCGTTCAAACCGCGTGAAGACTCCATGCTCGCGCTGCAAACGGATCTATACGCCGATCCGCTGACGGGTGCGAATGCTGACGAAGTGTTTGAAAAGGATGGGCAGTATTTCAAGCTGGCAAAGTGGAAAAAGGTCGAGCTTGATGGGTCACATGATTGGAGAATAGAGCAAACCTTATCCAAAAGTGGCATGAAACGCGTAATCTGTTCGGAATTTATGGACGGAACTTCATTTGGAAATTATGCTGCGAAGTATGACGGGAAAATTCTAGGGGAGATAGGCAGTGTAGACATTATTGACTCGTTTCTAAATAATCGTACAAATGGGCTATTTTACATTGTTATTTCCAACACCGATAGCGGATGGGGCGATAACTACACGCCGACAGCCGACGAGATTAAGGCGTATTTTATGGGCTGGAAGATGTATGATGGGTCGACAAATCCTAATGGAGACGGTGTTTACAATAGAACTGATGGACTTCAAAAATGTTGGGCAAAAAGAGCACTAAATGGTGATTTTTGGGGTGGTGTCGCATTGAATGTGCCTAAAGATACCTATCCTGAATTTATACGAGATTTTGGATTTTACCAACTCGTATACCAACTCGCAACGTCAATCGTCGAGCCTATCGTTTCCGAAGGCATGCTGACGTTTAATGTAGGCGAAAATCAGATTGAGGTGGGGACGGGGATTGTGCTGCGGGAGTCAGCGAAGCCTACGTACTATTCGGCTAATGGAAATTACTATATCAACAATACAGCAGTAAGTGGAAGCTTACTAAAGAATAAGGTGTCTCTCATATTGAGGGTTTACCGCAATGGGCACGTTGATAATTCCGTAAAGATCGAAAATGATGCTAATGCATATGGCAAACAGCACGTAAGATTTTTACCGTCAGATTTCAATCAATCCGCAGCCTACTCCGCCACATACCTGATGCTAGACAAGTTGCCTATCTCCCCACTCACCGGATCCTACGCAGCTAGCGAGAAAACCATGCTCCATGAACTGACCGACGCCGTGCAGAAGAATGCGACCACTGTATCTGTGCTGATGAACAAAAAGGCGGATAACGATGCACCGGGGTGGATTACACCTACGTTGTTGAACGGGTGGGTGAATTTCGGTGGTGGCAATGCTGCTGCCGGGTTTATAAAAACGCACGGATTCGTTATTTTAAAGGGAACAATCACCGCAGGGGCCATAGCAAACGGAACAACTATATTAACTTTACCAGAGGGCTACCGACCTAAAGAACGTAAGTTGTTTGTGGTTTATTCCAGTGGAAACACGGGCATTCTAGCGTTGCTTGCTGATGGTCGTCTAGTTATTGATGTACTAACTAGTAGTATTTCAATATCATTGGATAATATAGTCTTCTTGGAAGAATGATAAGGAGGTATCACATGAAAGCCGTACCTAAAGTAAATACAGACGGCCTCTATTTAGAGGACACACTTGTGGACGATGCCTTTTCCGGTGTCGTCCCTTTTTATTCCCACATTGAACCTGACGTTTCTACAACAGTAGACGCTACAGAACCAGAAGATGAGTCGTCAAACGACCCTGACTCCAGTCTCTCGGGCTACATTGTAGGCATCCCGACAACTCCCGGCTTGTACCGCCCGTGTTTTGATCTCGCAGCCTGGAGTGCATACCAGTCTGCCATAAGCGCAGCTCAAGACTCATACCAACGAGTCCTTTCGGAGTGGCAAGCACTGTCGAAGGAAGAACGCGGCGAAATGCCGGTTCTGGAGTCCACACCTCAGCCGACTCTATGGATTGAAGGCTTAACCCCGGAAGAAATCGAGGAGCTAACAAAACCTCAACCGCAGGAAGCCAATGAAGTGGATCGCCTAGGCAGCGAGATGGTGACACGAGAACTGGAAGCCTTGGAACTGCGTCAGCAGAATGAGGCGCAGGGCGCTCAAATCGTAGGGCTTGAATTGCGGCTGCTGTCACTTGAAAATAGCTGAACGAAAGGAGCGGGAGACGATGTTTGAGAACGATTTTGAACGATTGAAATACTACTATGAAAAAAAATGGGCGCAGAAGCCCCAATTGAGACTGTATGTTTCATTCGGTGTAATCACGCCAGAAGAATTCGAAGTTATTACTGGCGAGGTCTACTAAACGCTGCTTTGAATGACTCTACAGTAAACCAGACTTCAACGGAGAAGGCGGAATCAGGCTGGAGAAGCGAAGCGGTCGCCTTTGTCCACGGATTTTAACCCTATCGATAAAGTTACAAGAAAATCTGGGGGCAACAGCGATCGGAAGCATGATCCGCATGCGAAGTGGTGCACATACTAAAAAGGTGATCTCTATTAGGATCAGCTATGAATAACTTCAATTCTAACTTCAATCCAGTCCTCGGCTCACCGAGGGCTTTTTCACACCCTCAAAACCATATAAAGGAGGAGCAATTATGTATGAGCACATCGGTCAGATTTTTAAGATGCTGGTGGCGGGGACGGGGGCCGTGACAGGGTACGTCTGGGGCGGGTGGTCGCTGCCGCTGCATCTGTTGTTATGGTTCGTGGTGATCGATTGGCTGACTGGATGGGGCGCGGCCTGGATGAACGGTGAGCTGCGCAGCCGCATTGGTTATACTGGTATTGCACGAAAAATGACCATTTTTCTCATCATCGCCCTGATGCATCTGGTGGACCGGGTGCTGGGAGAGATGAATTATTTTCAGAATACCGTGATTTTCTTCTATCTTGCGAATGAGCTGCTGTCTATTATTGAGAACGTTGGGCGAATGGGAGTACCGATCCCTCAGTCCCTGCGTAATGTGGTACAGGTGTTCCAGATCAAATCCGAAGAAGGGGACAAGCAAACCGAAGGAAAGGAGGAGAAAAAGAATGAAGCCTCTTGAATTTATTGCCCGACTTGCCCCTATTGCTGTTCAGGACATGCGTAAATACGGGGTACCGGCTTCACTTACGCTGGCCCAGGCTATTTTGGAGTCGAATTGGGGAACGAGCGGTCTCACGCAAAAAGCAAATAATCTGTTCGGTATCAAGGGAACCGGTCCGGCGGGAAGTGTCACCATGCAGACAACGGAATACCGGGGGCAGACACCTTATACAACCAACGCCCAGTTCCGCAAGTATAACAGCTGGAGCGAATCGGTTGCTGATCATACGCGCCTCATCCTGAATGGAACGAGAGACAAGCCAATGCGTTACCATGGCGTGTTATGGGCGGACTATAAAACGGCAGCTACGGAGATATGGAAGGGAGGCTACGCTACAGATCCCAATTATCCGAAAAAGCTGATCTCCCTTATGGAGCAAAACACACTTCATCAGTATGATGTACCCAGTCCGGAGGAGGAGGAAGGCATGAAAATCGAACAATTAACAGCGGAGCTGCAAAAGACACAAGAGCAGGTACGTCAGCTTAACGAGCAGTATGCTTCCGCATTGAAAATGTTAACAGAACAGAGCAATACCATGAAGCAAATGAACTCCAGGCTCAAGGACATAGAGAGTGGAAAGTCTGCAAAAGTTCCAAGCTGGGCAGAACCCGCGATACAGGCTGCTCAGCAGGCAGAGGTTTTGAATGACCCGGAAGGCAGCTTCGATTTTTACCGAATCATGACTGTCCTGCACCGGGTAGGGGTCTTTAATAACGAGAGTAAGTGACAAGCACTGTTTTACGACATACGAAACGTCGCTAATTTTGCAGCATCTAACAGCCGTATTGGCAGAAAAAAACTTATTGTGAAACACTGGGGTCGCCAATAGGCGGCCTTTTCATTCGGTACGGGTTTTGTGTGATCCTAGAAGCATCTGGTGCTTTACATAATGTAAGCTTTATTACGCTCCAATCCATCCTTTTTACATAACATGAAATGCTTGGCAGAGGGAGAGTCTGCTCACCGTGTCGGTGTTTGAAGCTTGGTATATGAAGGAAAATCCTCCACAGCGGATAACAGGCGTTACGATAGGGGTATACAATGAGGGAACGGGTACAGAAGGAATAACCTTTTTCTTTCAGAAGCGAGATGGCATATAATCTAAGGAACGAACAATTCAGAATCGACCATAAACAGATAAACAGGAGTGGGGAAAATGAGACTGAGGGAGCTTAGAGAGCATCGCCAATACCCGGAGCAGACGAAGTCCGATGCTTCGCGCGCAGTATACGAGCGGGATTATTCCCGCCTGATCCATTCGCCGACGTTCCGCAGGCTGCAGGGGAAGTCACAGGTATTCGGTGCAGGCACCGGCGATTACTACCGAACGCGCTTAACGCATTCACTGGAGGTTGCGCAGATTGCACGGGAAGCGGCGCGAAGCCTGACCCGTCATTATCCTGAAGTGCTGCCGGAACAAGCCGAGAATGCGGGCCTGATGATTGATCCCGAGGTGGTGGAATGTGCGGCAATCGCCCATGATTTTGGACATCCTCCATTTGGTCATAAGGGTGAAGAGGTACTCCAGGGCATTCTGGAGAAACTCATCGACCGCAGAACCGAGAAGGAGCTGACGCGTCAGCCGGGTACACCGACACCGGAGCAGGCTGCTGAAGTGCAGCGGGCGATGCGTCGAAAATATGAGCATTTTGAAGGGAACGCGCACAATTTTCGGCTGATCATGTTTTTGGAGAAAAGAGAGAACGTGAACGGGCTCAACCTGTCCGATGCGGTTCTGCTTGGAATTAATAAATATCCGTTCTCCGGTTTGGTGAATCCGAAAGGGATGTACCGGCATGAATGGGAATATATCTCCCACATCCGGGAGGCTTGGCAAATTCCTGGCGCGTATCGGACGCTCGAAGCGCAGCTGATGGACCTCTGTGATGACATCGCGTATTCCGCGCATGATCTGGAGGATGGCATTAAAGCCGGAAAGATTGAGGTCCATGAGCATTTTCTGCGGGACAGTCATCTGAACAAGCTGATCGTGGAGAAGATCATGACGCTGGAGGACGAGGTGTGGAAGGGCTGGACCCCTGAGAAGATTCATCCGAAGGTGGATTCGGTGCTGGATGAGTTCCTCAAGATTTGGAATGAGAAGATGCCGACCTGTGAGAATGACTATTCCCGTACCCGGCGCGAGGTAAAGGCCTATTGGGTGAGTCTGTTTGTAGGCAGCCTGGGCGTGATCACGAACGGGGACTGGAAAAAGGTGACGTTTGTCAGAGACGGTGCGGAGGACGAGGATATGCTGCGCACGGTCAGCGTCCTGAAAAGTTTCGCCTGGGTGACCATGATTCGCGACCTGCGGGTCCAGCGTCTGCAAAAACGCAGTGAGTGGATTATTAAGCGCCTGTGGGACGCTTTTCTTGATCCTGTTGCCTCAACGGCCATCATTCCATCGGATTGGCTTCAGCGTTATGAAGCGGATCAGAAGCGGGCGCACCCGATCTGGACATGGGAGCATATGGTGATTGATTATATCGCGGGCATGACGGATGCCTTTGCCGAGAAAATATACAACGAGTTATATGGCCTGAAGGTTGGCTCGATCTACGATCTGGATTAGGGGTCAGGAGAAGGAGGGAGCTTATGAACAACCCATTGAAACTTAGCGTGCTTGATCTTGTTCCGCGTTTTGGGGAGAGCACCTTCGAGGAGGCCCTTTTGCATGCGGTGGATCTGGCACAGCATGCGGAAGCGTGGGGCTACCGTCGTTACTGGGCGGCGGAGCATCATGATCTGGAGCACTTGTCCTGCGCTTCGCCCGAGATTCTGCTCTCCCATATCGGCGCCCGGACAGAACGTATTCGCCTCGGCTCCGGGGCCGTGCTGCTGCCGCATTACAGTCCGCTGAAGGTAGCGGAGAATTTCCGTATGCTGGCGGCGCTGTATCCCGGACGCATCGATCTCGGGATCGGGCGGGCGCCGGGAGGTTCCGCGCATACAAGCATGGCGCTTAACGGAAATTTCCTGGGCCACGTGGCAGATTTGCCTCATCGGATTCGGGCCCTTACCGAACTGCTCGAAGACCGGTATCGCTACGAGGATGTGCCGGTGGCAGCGAAACCGGTTCCTGTAACGGAGCCGGTTATGTGGATGCTCGGCACGAATACGAAGAGTGCCGGTTATGCGGCGGAATTCGGCACGGGGTATGTATTCGGCCAGTTCATGAGCGACACGGATGGTGCCGAGGTTTTGCGCTCTTATCGTGAAGGTTTTCAGCCCAGCGCACGTCTGCGAGAACCGCACACGATGGTGGCAGTAAGCATTGTGTGTGCAGAGACGGAGGAACGAGCAGGCGAACTTGCTGCTGAAGCTTCCGGGTTCGGACAGCGCCCGCTGCCCTCGGACCGCTTGGACACGGGGGCAGCTGCTCCCGAACAGAGCTCTGCTTCAACCAGGATTGGACAAGCTGAGTTTTATGGATCGGCCGATCGCGATAAAGGGGGGAGCCGCAGCCGAGATCCGATCTACAACGGAGATCCGGCAGGCAAATCCAGACAAGGAAGTCCGGATACGGCTGCTTCCAGGACGCCAGGCCCTAGTCGACTTATTGTCGGTACGCCTGCAAGCGTGCACCTCAGGCTGCAGAATATGGCAGAGCAGTATGAATGTGACGAGTTCTTGATTGTTACACCGGTGAGTGATTATGCTGCGCGGCTGGCATCTTATCGTCTATTAGTAGAATCCATATAGTTCTCTTTATAATAGAAGAAACTATTCTAAACTGCGCAGCATTTTATTTCCATACAACATTTATCCTGCCACATATGTATTAATGCGTACGTTTAAGCTGATGCAGGGTACTCACCTATATAATAGAAGGAAGTAGAAATAAATGACGAATTTCGTTCAAGATGACATTGCATGGGGCCCTTCTTCCATAAGGGATAAGTCATCATATCTGTATACTTACGCCTGTCATGAAACAGAGCGTGAGCTGTGCTTCATGGAGCTGGCCGAGCTGTTCGGACATATGCCGGATGGAGAGGACTGGCTGGAAAGCGAGCAATGGGTGGATCCGGATCGCAGCCCATTCCTGTCCGCTTGCCTGGATGTCAGGGTGACTGGCAATTCGATAGAACAAATGGCAGAGCAAGCAGGCCAAATTCAGCTTAGGAACGCCACCTTCAAAGTTGTTTCCCTAAAGGCGGGAGATCCTTATACTTATGATCAATTACGCGAGTTTGAGCGGAGGGTAGGCCGCCGAATCGCAGGAACAGCACAGATGAAATCACCCGATATCACGTTTGGGATGATATCCATAGACGGCATCTGGCGCTTGGGCATACTGCAAGAGCCAGCGCGTGCCTGGCTGAAGCATAAGCAGAAGCCGCAAAATTACTCCACAGGTCTTAGCTCTCGGTTAGCAAGGGCATTGGTTAACATCGCTGCACCTGAACCCGATGGGGTCATGCTGCTGGATCCCTGCTGTGGAATGGGAAATGTTCTGATCGAGGCGTTGTCGATGGGAATTTCGGTCGAGGGCTGTGACATTAACCCGCTTGCGGTGCGGGGAGCAAGGGTGAACCTGAAGCATTACGGTTATGATGACAACATAGTTGCCATTCATGATATGAATACATGGCAAGGACATTATGACGCGGCTATTCTGGATCTTCCTTATAATGTGTGTTCCGTTTTCCCAGAGGAAGAGAAGTTGAAGATGCTGCATAGCTTACACGGGTTGGCAGATCGGGCGGTTATCATTAGCACGGAACCATTAAGGGGACATCTGCAGGAGACGGGGTGGAAGGTGCTTCGTCATAGCACGACCCGCAAGGGGAGTTTTGTAAGAGAAATCTGGCTGTGTGTATCTATTCCGCAGGATCGTAACCAAATTTCTTCAAGTCGATCATGCCCAGGTGGTTAACCGTAACGCCTTCGTCCTGCAGGTACAGCTCCTGCATTAATCTGGACTCATCGTCCTTGATGGCAATTTCGCCTTTGGCATTAACAACCCGATGCCATGGAAGCTTATGAATATGACTTTGGGTGTGAAGTATTCTAACGACTTGGCGTGCGGCCCGCGGACTCCCAGCCAATCGGGCTACTTGTCCATAAGTCGCCACATATCCTTCGGGGATGCTCTGGATCACTTCGATCACGCGTTTCGTAAATGGCTGCATACATGTTCACTCCTGCCGGCATTGGGATTATTATATAAACGAATAGGGTGTCCCGAGGATACAGATCACGGGACACCTTTCTATTTGCTTCAAGATCGCTTCAAACGAATGTTCAGACTTCTTGCACTCTGATCCTAGTACGACTTGCTGTAATCGATCACATTGCGGGATAGCGGCTCGCCGTTTACATAGTTCTTTAAATTTTCCAGGAAAATAGCCACGGCTCGCTCGCTGTAGCGATCCGTATCGCCCGCCGTATGCGGCGTGATGATAACGTTGTCCATCGCCCACAGCGGATGATCCGACGGAAGCGGCTCTTCCTCGAAGACGTCAAGGCCTGCACCCGCCAATGACCCGTCCTGAAGCGCCCGAATCATATCATCGGTTACCACGGTCTGGCCTCGACCCACGTTGATGAAAATAGCGGTGTCCTTCATAGCGGAGAATCGTGCTTGATTGAATAAGCCCTGGGTCTCATCCGTCAGCGGGAGGATGTTCACGACATAGTCGCCCTCCGCCAGCGCTTTATCAAGCTGATCGACCTTATACATCACTTCTATATGGGGATCTGATTTACCGGAATGACGAACCCCGACCGTCCGCATGCCGAACGCCTGCGCGACACGTGCGGTGTGGCTGCCGATCTGGCCGACGCCGACAATGACAATCGTTTTGCCTGCCAATTCTGTGAAGGTACCCGAAGTATCCCATTTCTTGTTCGACTGCTGCCGGATGGAAAGATGCAGGTTGCGGGTGAAGCCCAGGATCATGGCAAAAATATGCTCCGTAATCGGAACGCTATGTACACCGCTGGCATTGGTGAGGCGGATGTCCTTTTCCTGAAGCTCTGGAAGCGGCATTTTATCCACGCCAGCGGACCATGCTTGTATCCACTTGAGTTTACTGTTCGCAGACAAGACATCCTCCTGGATGGAGCGCGACCAGCCGATCAGTATTTCGGCATCCTGAACTATGCTTGTCGTAAGCTCTTTGGCTTTTGTAACGATCAGCTCATAGCCGGGGGCGATATCCTTGATTTTTTGCTGCTGCTCGGTGGTTAAGTCGTGAATGGCAACGATTTTCGGCATGGTACTACCTCCTGGGGAATGTGATGATAATACAGAATAAAAGCGATACTCTCTTTGGAACATATTATCAGAAATCATGGCTTTGCGCATGGCGGAACCCGTCCGCTTAACAAATTTATACATGTATTATTGTCCGATTTATGGTAAATTGAAGCTTCATCATATTTTTAGGCGAAATGATGTACCCCTCATATTTATTTTCAGGCTCTATTGCTCACACTATAAACGAACTGCGAAAACATGGTGCTTATAGCAGCCGATGGCTGCTTGATGATGATTAGGAAGGAAGTGTCTTAGTTGAGCCATTCGGCTGAGGGAGCTATGGATCGTTTATTTGTTGCCGTTCATCTGCCATCCGAGGTATCTTCCCGGATTCAGGAGTGGGCGGACAAGCTGGCAGAGCATGTGAATTTCAAAAAATGGGTTCATCCGCAGGATTATCACATTACTTTACAGTTTCTAGGTGATACACCGACTCATCGCATTGAGGAATTGACGAAGGGGCTTCAGCAGGTAGCCGGGGAGCACAAGCCTTTCAAACTTGGCATACAGGATGCCGGCGTGTTTGGGACAAGCAGCTCACCCCGGATTTTATGGACAGGGGTCGGCGGAGATTTGAATGCGTTGGCCCATCTTCAGCAATCGGTGGTGTCCAAAATGCAATCCTTCGGATTTGCGCCGGAGGATCGTCCCTATCGTCCACATATTACCATCGCCCGGAAATTTCAAGGAAACGAAAAATTTTCATTGGATGAAATCGGAAGAGGACCCGATCCTATCCAGTGGAACGTGCAGGAGCTTGTTCTTTTCCGTACAAATTTGCAGTCGATTCCGATGTACGAAACTGTAGGTGTGGCGCGGCTTTAAACCTTTTTCTGAAATTGAAAATAAAATGTTCATAAAATTACCATGTTTTCAACGCCTAAAAATGTGGTTACATAGTGTAGGAAATGTGCCGACATCATAGGAGGAAAAATATGGTTATGAAAATTCTTCGGCAAAATCGCTGGGTTGCGCTGCTCATCGGAGCGCTCTTTGTGAGTTTGTCTCTTATAAGTTTGCTTGGAATGCAGGCAGAAACAACTGAAGGGGAAGAACAGCAGCAGGACATGCCGAAGTTTGTGATGGCTGCCCTGGCTCCTGAAGGCGACCCTGATACATTAGCGGTAAAAGCGAGTACAAAGCAGGATAGGGAACCTGTCAACATTTTGTCTTCAATTGTTTTCCATGAGTGGAATAAGCCGGGTGGCAAGCAGGACGCTTTTTCAAGTTCAAAGGGTATTGGTTTGGCTGATCCCGGGAACTTATACTCACAAAAAACATTGAAGACTGCAGATGAGAAGAAGGAAGAATCCAAATCTCAGGATGCAGACGGGAAACCGGCAAAACAAAAGGGGACACATGTCGTCAAATCACAGGCTAAAAGCCTAACACCCCCCACAACTTTATTCTTCACAAGAACAAATACGTTAACCCAGGCTCAGAAAGATAAAGCAACCTGGACCTATGATTTGTCAGCTGAAGAGCTGCTTCTGCTCCAGAAGATTGTCATGGCAGAGGCGGAAGGCGAACCGTACGAAGGCAAAGTAGCAGTTGCTAATGTTGTCTTAAACCGGCTGCGGTCAGCCAATTTTCCCGATACTATTACCGATGTAATCTATCAAAAGCACCAATTTAGTCCTGTAGCGAACGGGCGTCTTAAACGTGTCCAGCCAAACGAGGAGACGATCAAATCTGTGAATGCGGCACTTCACGGCCAAAAGGAAGTAAAGGACGACACGTATTTTTTCCTGTCTCTAAAGCTTGCTCAGGACCTGACGGTTCATCATTCAAGAACGTTCGTGAAAAAAATAGGGAACCACTCTTTTTACAAGTAGTGCCCATACGGGTAAACTAGTATGTAGGAGGTGTGTTTAACCATGAATATTACGTATTACGGCCATTCTAGCATGTTGGTGGAAGAAGGCGGAGTTCGTGTTATCATCGATCCGCTGCTTTCAGGCAATCCAGGCTCCGGTATTAAACCAAGCGATGTGAAAGTTGATGCGGTTGTGCTGACGCATGGGCACTCCGACCATTTTGGCGATTGCATCGAGATTGCCAAGCAGAACGATTGTCCGATTATCGCGGTTTATGAACTCGCGGTGTACTGCGGTACCCAGGGCGTCAAATCCCATGGCATGAATATCGGCGGAAGCGCACAGTTTGACGGCTTTAAGGTGAAGTTTACCCCGGCCTTTCACTCTTCATCCATTTCGGTAGGGGACACCTGGATCTATGCAGGGCAGCCTGGTGGCGTCATTCTGACGATGGGCGGCAAAACATTCTACCATGCGGGTGATACGAGTCTGTTTGGGGATATGCGCCTGATCGGGGAGATGAATCACATCGATGCAGCTGCGCTGCCGATCGGTGACATGCTGACCATGGGTCCGGAGGACGCTCTGCTGGCCGCACAGTGGATTCGTGCGAGGCATGTGATTCCAGTGCACTATGACACCTTCCCGGGCATTAAACAGGATGCAGGGGCCTTCTGCGCCGAATTGGCCAAAACCGGTATTCAGGGTCATCCGTTGAAAGCGGGAGAAAGCCTCGAAATATAGATGGGTTAATGCAAAAAAAGCTTCCCTGTCCTCCGTGACAGGGAAGCTTTTTGTTTGAATAGACAATGTAAGAATTAGAATGGATATTAGGGCTGGTCCGCCAATATCTTGATGGTTTCTTCCTGATGGCCGGGTATGCGTCCTTCGTTCAGCAGCCCCATCACCTGGCCTGCGCAGTGATCCGGCTCCAAATGCCGAATGCGCCGCCTGCCTGCATCATTACGGTGTTTCGTTACTTGATCATAGCGATCCGACAGCAGATTCAACCATTTATCGATAACGGAAGCAGAATCCAGAATCTCCGCATAGCCTTCGCTAACAAAAAAGTGGGAATTCACTTCCTCCTGTCCCGGGATCGGCTCGTAGAACAGCATGGGAATCCCTTTGGCGGCTCCTTCCGTACAAGTCATTCCGCCGGGCTTCGTAATGAGCAGGTCCGACACGTCCATGAGTTTATGTATATCCTCACGATAACCAAGGACGTGGATGTTGGGGTGCTGAAAGATCGGATCCTCGCGCATGCTGGCCACCAGCTTCTCGTTCTGTCCCATACAGAAGACAAGCTGGATATCACCGGCCCGGCTTGCCAGCTTACTGAGCAGTTCCTTATTGAATACGAGACCCCATCCGCCGCCCATAATCAGTACTGTAGGCATGTTTTTTAATTGAAGCTCGGCTTGAAGCGCCTTGCGATCGCCCCTTTCCCAGAATTTCGGATGCACGGGAATGCCGGTCACATGTATGTATTCCGGCAGAATGTCCCGGAGCATGAGCATCTTTTTCACATGGGGAGTGGATACGAGATATTCATCGACTTCCGGATTAACCCAGGTGCCATGTGCATCATAGTCGGTGATGAGTGTATAGAGCGGAACCTCAAGTCCTTGACGCTTCAGGCGTGAGACCACGGCGTTAGGAAACGGGTGCGTACATATGATAAGATCCGGCTGCAGCTCCTCGATCACCCGCTGGGCCTGTGCATAGAAAATCCGGTGAAGCGCGAGCCGCGTCAGACGGTTTAACGATTTCTTATATTGCGAACGGTACAGCATGCCGACAAGGCGCGGCCTGGTGCTGACGGTTTTTCGATAAGCGGACAAGATTAACGGCCCTACGGTCGGATTTAAAAAATTGCCAAGCTCAATGACACGGCATTGGATGCCGGGACTCATCCGTTGTATACCTTCAGCCAGCGCATACGCTGCTTGCGTATGTCCTGTGCCGAATCCCTCGGAAAAGAGGAGCACTCTTGTATATCGCATGGTTTCACCTACTTCTTTCTCCCTCTATCTTACAAAACAGGAATCGTTTTTTGAAGAGCGGCGCGAAAAAAAAGAGTATGCACCCTAAGTATACGCGCAAAAGGGAAAAGCATTTCAATTATTTTGCGGCCCCATATTCGTTGATCGACGTTTTTCTTTCATTAGACGTTATAATAAGATTTGAACACTTCACTTGGAATTATTTAAAAATTTAACGAAAGATATTGCAATGGAATCGATAATCTGATAAAGTGATTTTTGACCGAATGACCAGAATTGTATTATGGTCAGTTTCGAGGGTAAGACCAATCTTAAGAAGATCATAGAAGGAGGGGTAAGCATGCCAGCTGTGGACCGTCGGAAGCAGGTGCTAGATGCTGCCTCCAAGTCGTTTGCTTTGTTCGGATATAAAGCGACGACGATGGAACAGGTGGCGAAGATTGCGAATGTTGGGAAAGGTACGATCTACACGTTTTTCACGAATAAGGATGAACTGTTTGACGAAATTCTGCTCTCGGCGATTATGGAGATGAAGCGTCTTGCGGAGCGGGAGATCAAGAAGGACAGGGATTTCTTTGACAATCTGTATCGCGTGCTGGATGCGCTGCTTGAATTCCGGAGCGAGCATGAGCTGTTCATCAAGCTGTCTCAGGAAGTGCGGGATATCGGCACGCCGAAGGCGCATGAAGGATTGACGAAAGTGGAGAACGGGATCGTCGGCTATCTCCAGGGGATTGTGGAGCATGCCATATCGATCGGTGAGATCAAACCGCTGGATGCTCAAGTGGTATCCTTCGTGATGCTGAAGCTGTACGTTGCGCTCACGACCGACTTTAATCAGCTTCATGAGCCATTAAGCAAGGAACAGATCAAGGAATATATGATGGTGTTCCTGGCTGACGGGTTGAAGGCCTCTTCATAAGAGGTAAGAATGCAGCCTCCTTCGTGATGAGGAAGGCGGACTCTCTTGGCTTGAGGGATCGTCTTCCTTGCCAGCGATCGCTTTTTTTTGGTTTAAACTGACCGAATGAGAGAATTGGTCATTATGTACTGGTTTGGAAATGTTATCTGCCTGTGATGCAGATTCATGTCGGCAAAATAGCTGCTGTATCTAGAGAAAAAAAGGAGAGAGACTGGATGAAGTCATTATCTGTATTTGCAAAGGATCTTGGCGCTGCCGTTCGGAACAAAAAAATCTTGATTCCGATTATCGCGGTGCTGTTCATACCGGTCATGTACAGCGGTATGTTCTTGGGGGCCTTCTGGGACCCCTATGGAAAGATGGAGGATTTGCCTGTAGCGGTCGTCAATAACGACCAGGGCGCTGTTTTTGAAGGGAAGACGCTTCAGGCTGGCGAGGATTTGGTCGCCGAACTGAAGAAGGGAAAAGATTTTAATTGGCAGTTCGTTGACCGGAATGAAGCTGAGCAGGGCATGCAGGATAATAAGTATTACATGACCATCAGCATTCCGGAGAATTTCTCGCAGCAGGCGACAACTTTAATGGATGAACATCCGCAGCCTGCGCAGATCGTATTTGAGCCGAATGAAGGCTACAACTTCCTGGCAGCCCAAATTGGCGGATCTGCCGTGAAGCAGATTCAGTCCAAGGTGTCCGCGAAGGTAACGGAAGCCTACACGGAGACGCTGTTTGATCAAGTAGCCAAAGTATCCGATGGTTTAAGCGAAGCCGGAGACGGCGCAACCAAGCTGTCCGAAGGTGCCGTTAAATTGGACGATGGCGCCGTGAAGCTGAAGGAAAATCTGGCTAAGCTGGTCAGCGGCACGCAAGAGCTGCAGGACGGAATTGCGCCTTTAACCCAAGGGGTGCAGGAACTAAATAACGGTGCTGGCAAGCTGAACACGGGAGCAGGCACCCTCGCCTCCGGTTTGGATCAGCTTAAAGCGGGTCACAGCCAGCTGCAGGCAGGTGCTGAGGAAGCAAGCAAGGGCAGCGCGAAGCTGCAAGCAGGGATTGAATCTGCTGCAGCGGGCAGCACCGGTCTCCATGAAGGGCTGCAAGCCAACCAGGCCGGAGCTTCCCAGCTTGCGGCAGGAGCGAAGAGCGCTCATGAAGGCAGCAGCAGCCTTAAAGCGGGGCTGAATCAATCGCTGGAAGCTACGGCTGCCCTGGAGCAAGGGGCTCAGGCTGTTGCGGATGGATTGAAGAAGCTGGCAGAAGGGAATCCGGAGCTTGCGCAGAGTCCCGAGGTTCAGCAGCTGCTGGCAGCGAGCCAATCCGTGTCATCCGGCACGAGCGAGCTGAATGCGGGCCAGAAGCAGCTGGCACAAGGTGCAGCGGAGCTGAACCAGGGCACGCAGCAGCTGCAGGAAGGCGCAGGCAAGCTGAGCGCAGGAGCGGCTCAGCTGACTGAAGGCGGCAAGCAGCTTGCAGCCGGCGGCCAAGAGCTGCTGGCGGGTGCAAAGCAGCTGAATGCCGGCCAAAGCCAATTGGCTGACGGCATGAAGCTGTTCGGCACGAAGCTGAGCGAAGCGGCAGCCGGTGGCAAGGAGCTTGCCAGCGGTGCGGCCACGCTCTCGCAAGGGACGCAGCAGCTGGCCGGCGGAGCAGGCAAGCTTGGAAGCGGCGTAACTACGCTGGCCGACGGCTCGAAGCAGCTGGATTCCGGCGCCGGAGAACTGGTGAGCGGAATGAATGAATTGAAGGATGGCAGCGGGGAGCTTGCAGGCAAGCTGAACGAGGCTGCCGGCAAGACGGGCGACATTAAGACAACCGACGAAACGGTGACCATGTTTGCCGGACCGGTACAGGTTGAAGAGCACAAAGTGAATGAAGTGCCGAACTATGGTACGGGCTTCGCACCATACTTCCTGTCGCTCGGCTTGTTTGTCGGGGCATTGATTTCTACGATTATCTTGCCGATTCGCGATGCTTCTGTTCCGAATGCATCCGGATGGAACCGGTTTGTCAGCCGTACATTATCCTTCGCCGGTATGGGATTGATCCAGGCATTACTGGCTGTGGTCGTCATGCTGTACGGGTTGAAGCTTGAGGTGCAGAGCGTTCCGCTCTTCTATCTCTTCTCCTTCATTACAAGTTTGTCGTTTATGTTCCTGGTGCAAACGTTCGTAACCTGGCTGGATCAGCCTGGACGCTTTGTTGTCATTGTGATTCTGATCTTCCAGTTGACCACGAGCGCAGGCACGTTCCCGGTGGAGCTCATTCCAGGCTGGATGAAGGCATTAAATCCGCTGCTGCCGATGACATACAGTGTCAAAGGCTACAAGGACGTCATTTCCACAGGAAGCTTCGACGGCATGTGGGCCAGCGCAGGCGTACTGGCCGGATTCGGTTTGGTATTCCTGGTTTTGACCGCCGTATACTTCCTGGCTGCCCGAAATAACAAGAAGGCGGCAGAGAGCGACGCAGCGGTGACTGCTTAAGCAAGATCACATTTATATGTAAGCAAAAAACAAAGGGACTTCCCCAAAGGTCGATCGGATCTGGGGGAAGTCCTTTTTTTAATGACCAGATGAGCTTGGCAATGTATACTTGAGCACGCTCTAAAGACGGATCCATTTGGACGAGGTTTTTGGTCCGAACAGATCCCTGAAGTCTGATTTCGGTAGAATGGGGAATGGCAAAGCTGAACCGAATATATTCATTTTGCAAAAAAAGTCAATACATCGACCTGTTCGGAATGTTTTATTTGCATGTTTTTTTGCACTATTCTACATAAAAATAAGTGATCTGTTGTGATTACTCTCACAAAAACAATTCTTATCAAATTCATAAAAACTTTGAATTGCCTGCATTGTATGAGGGTGATAAAATATATAGAACTAATTAATCTACGTGTTAGGTAAATGTCAACCTTTGGCGCTTTTGCACAATACTGCATCACCTCAAGACAGTGTGTCCACTGCAGGTGAGGATTGATGTCCAACCTTTATGTTTTTTCTGTTATTGATCAGCAGTTTTTTATTCTATAAAAAGAAAGGTTGCATCTTATGAAACATACTGATTTTCCCCAGAAACAGGGCCTCTATGATCCGCAGTTTGAAAAAGATGCTTGCGGTATGGGTTTCGTTGCCCATATCAAGGGTAAGCCATCCCACGAAATCGTCAGCAGCGCGCTGACTATGCTTGCCAATATGGAGCATCGCGGCGGTCAGGGCAGCGAGCCGAACTCCGGTGACGGCGCTGGGATTATGTTGCAGATTCCTCATTCTTTTTTCTCCGCAGAAGCGGCCAAACTGGGCTTTGAGCTCCCCGAGGCCGGGCACTATGGTGCGGGCATGCTGTTCCTTTCCCATGATCCTGCCGTTCGCACGGCACATGAGGACCAGTTGGCTTCCATTATTGCTGAGGAAGGTCAGACCCTGATCGGGTTTCGCGATGTGCCAACCAGCGATGAAATGCTCGGCAAGTCCGCAAAAGCGGCAAAGCCGTATGTTCGCCAAGTGTTCATTGGACGCAGCGCCGACATTCAGGATGATCTTGCGTTCGAGCGCAAGCTGTATGTCATCCGTCGTCGTGCCGAGCTGGCTATCCGTTACAGCGGCAAGCCCGAGGGTGACAGCTTCTATGTATCCAGTCTTTCCTGCCGCAAAATCGTATACAAAGGCATGCTGACGACGGAACAGGTCGGGGAGTTCTACCTTGACCTCCAGGAAGAAGGACTGGAATCCGCAATCGCGCTGATTCACTCCCGTTTCAGCACGAACACCTTCCCGAGCTGGGAACGGGCGCATCCGTACCGATTCATGATTCACAACGGCGAGATTAACACGCTGCGCGGTAATGTGAACTGGATGCACGCACGCCAGTCGCTGTTCGAGCATGAGCTGTTCGGAAGCGACCTCGAGAAGGTGAAACCTGTAATCAATCCGGACGGTTCCGATACCGGTATGTTTGATAATACATTTGAATTCCTGTATCTCAGTGGTCGTTCCCTGCCGCATGTGGCTATGATGATGGTTCCCGAGCCATGGAGCAATCATGAGAGCATGGATGAAACCAAAAAAGCATTCTACGAATATCACAGTACGCTGATGGAACCATGGGACGGTCCAGCAGCCATGGCGTTCACTGACGGAGTCCAGATCGGGGCTACCCTGGACCGGAACGGACTGCGTCCATCCCGGTATTATGTGACCAAGGATGATCTGATCATCCTGTCCTCCGAAGCGGGCGTGCTCGATGTTCCGCCGGAAAATGTGTTGTACAAGGACCGCTTGCGTCCAGGACGGATGCTGCTTGTTGATACGAAGGAAGGCCGCATCATCTCCGACGAAGAGGTCAAGGCCAGCATTGCAGCCGAGCTTCCTTACTCGGATTGGCTGGATGAGCATCTGGTAGAGCTTCATGATCTTCCTGAAGCGCCGGAACTGCCGGATCCGAAGCACGAGAATGTGCGCCAGCTCCAGCAAGCGTTCGGCTACACTTATGAGGAGCTGCGCAAAGTGCTGGAGCCGATGGCGATCACCGGCGCGGAAGCCATAGCGTCCATGGGTTACGATGCACCGCTTGCGGTGTTGTCCGACCGGCCGCAGCGGCTGTTCAACTACTTCAAGCAGATGTTTGCCCAGGTTACCAACCCGCCGATCGATGCGATTCGCGAAGAACTGGTGACTTCAACCGCAACGACCATCGGTCCGGAGCGCAACCTGCTGAAGCCGGAACCGGAAAGCTGCCGCCACATCCGCCTGGATTCGCCGGTGCTGTCCAATGAAGAATTTGCGAAGCTGCGCCATGTTCGCCGTCCCGGTTTCAAATCCATGACGATTCCGATCTTCTTCCCGCCAGCGGAAGGGGCTGAAGGTCTGCGCAAAGCAATCAATACGCTGTGCGAGGCAGCGGATCGAGTGATTGCCAAGGGCCATAACATTCTGATCCTATCGGACCGGGGTGTGGACAAAGACAATGCTGCGATTCCTTCGCTGCTCGCCGTCTCGTCGCTCCATCACCACCTGATCCGTCAAGGAACCCGGACGAAGGTGGCTATCCTGCTGGAATCCGGTGAGCCACGCGAAGTGCATCATTACGCGCTGCTGCTCGGTTACGGTGTGAGTGCAGTCAATCCGTACCTCGCGTTCGAAACGCTGGACGATATGATTCAGGAAGGCATGCTGCGCGGCATTTCACATGAGAAGGCTGTGAAGAACTACATTAAAGCAGCAAGCAAGAGCGTTGTTAAAGTCCTGTCGAAGATGGGGATTTCTACAATCCAGTCCTACCGTGGCGCTCAGATCTTCGAGGCTGTCGGCCTGAAGGAAGATTTCGTGGAAAGTTATTTCACACGTACACCATCCCGTATTGGCGGCATCGGCCTGGAGGAAGTGGCCAAGGAAGCGCTGGCCCACCACGACCGTGCCTTTACCGATAAAGATGGCAATGATAAAGCGCTGGATTCAGCCGGCGAGTATCAATGGAGAGCAGACGGGGAAGAGCATTTGTTCAACCCGAGAACGATCCATCTGCTGCAGCAGGCTGTTCGGACGAATGATTATGCAACATACAAGAAGTATGCCGAGCTTGTACAGGGTGAGAATGAGCAGCATCTGACACTGCGTTCCCTCTTGAAAATCAAGCCGGTCGGCGAACCGGTTCCGCTGGATGAGGTTGAATCTGCAGCTTCCATTATGCGGCGTTTTAAGACCGGTGCGATGTCCTTCGGCTCCATCAGTAAGGAAGCGCATGAGAGTCTTGCAATCGGGATGAACCGCATCGGCGGCAAGAGTAATACGGGCGAAGGCGGAGAAGATCCGGGACGTTATGTGCCGGATGCTAACGGCGATTCCCGCCGCAGTGCCATCAAGCAGGTTGCTTCGGGAAGATTCGGCGTAACCTCCAACTATCTGGTTAACGCAGACGAAATCCAGATCAAGATGGCGCAGGGGGCGAAGCCGGGTGAAGGCGGACAGCTGCCGGGACGTAAAGTGTATCCTTGGGTAGCTGAGGTTCGGGGATCAACGCCGGGTGTAGGCTTGATCTCGCCACCACCGCATCACGATATTTACTCCATTGAGGATTTGGCAGAGCTCATCTATGATCTGAAGAACTCGAATCCGCGTGCGGATATCAACGTGAAGCTTGTATCCGAGGTCGGTGTAGGTACCATTGCAGCAGGTGTTGCGAAGGGCCGTGCAGATATTATTTTGATTAGCGGTTACGATGGCGGTACAGGCGCTTCACCGCAAGGCTCCATTCGCCATGCCGGTATGCCGTGGGAGCTTGGACTTGCCGAAACGCATCAGACCCTCATCATGAACAATCTGCGTGACCGCGTTGTGCTTGAAACCGATGGCAAAATGCTGAACGGACGCGATTTGGTTGTGGCGGCGCTGCTTGGAGCCGAAGAGTATGGATTCTCGACTGCACCACTGGTTGCCATCGGCTGTATCATGATGCGTGTATGCCAAATGGATACTTGTCCGGTTGGCGTAGCCACGCAAAATCCGGAGCTGCGCAAGAACTTTACGGGCGATCCGGAGCATGTGGTCAACTTTATGCGTTTTGTTGCTGAAGACATGCGGGAACTTATGGCGGAGCTTGGCTTCCGTACCATTGATGATATGATCGGACGCACCGATTGCCTGGACGCCGTTCAAGCCGATTATCACTGGAAGAAGAAAGGCGTGGATATTTCCGCACTTCTGTATACGCCGGAGCTTCCGGAAGGCAGCACACGCTTCCGCACGCAAAGGCAGAATCATGGTCTGGAAGAAACGCTGGATATGCGCTCTCTGCTGAGCAGCGCTGCATCTGCATTGGAATCGGGAGCAGCTGTTGAAGGCACGTTCCCGATCACGAATGTGGATCGTGCGGTTGGTACTATTCTGGGCAGTGAAGTGACACGTAAATACGGTGCTGCCGGACTGCCGGAAGATACGATTCAATTCAGCTTCATTGGTTCCGCTGGTCAGAGCTTTGGTGCATTTGTGCCGAAAGGGATGACCCTGACGGTAGAAGGGGACGCCAATGACTATATTGGTAAAGGACTTTCCGGTGGCAAGCTGATCGTGAAGCCTTCACCGAAAGCGACCTTCAAAGCAGAAGAGAACATCATTGCGGGTAATACCGCATTCTACGGTGCTACAGGAGGCGAAGCCTACGTAAGAGGCATCGCGGGCGAGCGCTTTGCCGTTCGTAACTCGGGTGCGAACATCGTGGTTGAAGGTGTCGGCGATCATGGCTGCGAATATATGACGGGCGGCCGGGTGGTTGTTCTCGGGGAAACCGGGCGCAACTTTGCAGCGGGCATGTCCGGTGGCGTTGCATACGTCTATGATCCGGAAGGTACTTTTGTAGATCGCTGCAACCTGGAAATGGTGCTCCTCGAGCGTGTAGAGGAAACATCAGAAGCGGAAGCACTCCTTCGTCTGGTTCAGCAGCATGAGCGGTATACCGGCAGTGCGCCGGCACAGCAAATTCTTGCGGATTGGGATCAGGCGCTAAGCCGCTTTGTTCGTATCATTCCGAAGGATTATAAACGGATGCTGCTGCATATCGAGAAGGTTCAAGACCAAGGCCTGACAGGCGAAGCGGCGCTCCTCGCTGCATTTGAGGCAAATATGAAAGAACTGGCTCGTACAGGGAACTAGAACCGGGCTCAAGTTGCGTCAAACCACATTGTATTCTTAAATGAATCCAATGTGGTTTTTTTATATATAAATAAGATACAATCGAAATCATCAATAATCTAAAATATGTGACATCATCTCCCCATATAAAATTCGACAAAATTAGAACCCGAAGCATAGGACAATGGTTCCACAAGACGACAGTATCGTGTGAATACATTCGCTATAATATTGGTAAGTAAGTTTGGTGAGTAAATTGGTTTAGCGAGTAAGTTTTTGTACGGATGAGAAATAATGACAACGAGTTTGCGGAGTTGGGGATGGAGAGGAAATTATAGATAAGCGAGGTAGTTGTGGAAATGAGTGTGGACAAGGAGAGAGGCTCTGGAAGCACCGAGCAGCAGCTTGACCAGCAGAAGACGAATATAGACATCTATAAGCTCATGACTCAAATGGGAATCCATCCTGATAAATGGCTGCAAATGGAGGAACTTCATAAAGATTAAATCATTTGTCATCACTTATACATGACAATTAGTGAAAATCCCCGATATCACTGAGAACTTCTCATCAGTGATTATCGGGGATTTCCATTATTCGTTGCCATGATTACTTCATAGACCGTTCCATGCGAACAAATGCAATAAACCGTCTGGCTTCCTCTTCCGTTAGCTTGCGACCATCCACCGTGAGATTGAATCGCTCCAGCAGGTCTTGATCCGAGAGTTCAAGTCCGTCCACAAATGATCGAACCTCCGGATCAAGCACCGCTTTCTCCTGTGCCGTTCTCCCGATTAGATAATCTATCGATACGTCAAAGAGGTCTGCCAGGCGGGTCAATGTTTCGAAATCCGGTTTGCGCCGGTTTTTCTCATAATGGGATAGTGCAGCACGAGTAATGCCGACAGAGGTAGCGAGTTCTTCCTGAGTCCACCCGCGCTGTTCACGTAGTTCTGAAATTCGTACTCCGTAGTTCATGCTAGATCCCCCTTTCAATTGCTGGCAATACCTGTTGTGTAAAAAAATAAATTTGTCCAAAATTTATATCAATCAGCCTAAGGTACTTTAACTCAGTCTTATCCTGAGAGGTTGTACCTTTACGAAACATGCTAATTTCACACACAGGAGGTAGAAACTGACGATTTTCCTGTTGACTTGATACAATATGTATCGTAAAATTGGAAAATAAAATGATACATAATGTATCTGGATAATTCAAAAGAAGTAACACTTAGTATCATTTTATCCATGGATAAAATGTCCCATACCAGAATTTATAGAAATAAAGGAGCGAATTAAATTCCTGATGTCAAGTGAAACGAAGCATCTTATAACGCTTGGGATTAGAGTCATGGAAATTGGCGCACTGAGTGTGCACGGCAGAAGCCACAATGTAACTCCGGTTGAGCTTAGCCCGGAGAAGCTTGTTTTCCTGTGTCCCTGGGACATCCCGATAAGTCCTAAGATAAAACTAAGCTACGAAATTGATGACACTTATGATCATATTCAAGTTTTTGGCAGGATCCAGATTCAAGAGCATTTACATGATTATCAGTTATATCAGGTTGAAATATGTACAGACCGCGATCAAAAAGCACGGATAACAGGAATGCTTAACCGAATGATCAGTAGTCATATGGCGCTAAATCACTCCGTTTATAGAAATTACATACATAGTTCGCAAGGCCAATATAATAAAAAGCTAATCATACAGTGATACAGACATTTTACTATATTTGAGTTGCTTGGTCATTAGTTCTTTTACCTTAAATCCGTGCACTCATGCATAGAGAACGGACTATTTTAATAGGCAGGTGAGGTAATATGGCAAGAAAATACAAAAACCCCTTGGTTACCGTCATTAATCCAAAATCTCCGGCAGCAGAATCTTATCGAGGACTGCGGACTAATATTCAATTTTCTGTTCATGACAAGCAAGTAAGGGTCATCATGGTTGCTTCGGCCCAAATGAATGAAGGCAAAACCACAACGGTAAGTAATCTGGCTGTTGCCTATGCTCATGAAGGTAAAAATGTATTATTAATCGAAGCAGATTTACGCAAACCATCGTTACACCATGTATTCGGCGTTTCCAATGAAACTGGATTAACAAATGTTTTGGCCCAGCAGATGGATGTTGAAGATGTGATACGACAGACTGCTGTTCCTAATCTCTCCGTTATTCCTTCAGGCTCTATTCCATACAACCCCTCCGAAATGTTAGGTTCTCAAAATATGCAAGTGTTAATCCACGATCTCAAGCAGAAGTATGACATGATCTTGTTTGATACGCCTCCGGTATTGGCAGTCAGTGACGCGCTTATTGTCAGCGCTTTGTGTGATGGTGTTGTTTTAGTTGTGCTAGGGGGGAAAGTAAAGAAATCCCAGGTCAAAAAGGCAAAGGCTCAACTCGAGCATGTTAAGGCACGTCTTCTTGGGGTAGTGCTTAACAATATCACCATTCGCGAAAATGAAGCTGAACAGCTTTATTATGGCAGTACATGGCTGAAATGAAGAACCAAGATGTCCTGGTTACGTTTCTTGATGAGTTATATCAGGGACGATTGCCCTCTCTTGATGAGATGCAATATGTCAACCTTATGATGGATATCGATTTATTTGATATCGCCCCACAGGTGTTCGCTGAGCTTCGACAAAAAGGATTGTCTCATCAAGTACCTGAACAGGTCCGGCTCAAGTTAAGCTCTGAAGCAGATATTGTCCTGATACAGAACTTCCTCATTAAAACCGAACTGAAAATGATACTTCAGACCTTCGAAGCGTCCTGTATAGAGGTAATCCCTTTAAAAGGGACACAGCTTGCTGAACGCTATTTCGGCGGTCTTGCAGCTCGTGGAACGACGGATATTGATTTGCTTGTTGGTAAGAAGGACTTACATCAGGCAAGCGATTTGTTGATCAGCCTTGGATTTGATAAAGTGACAGGCGATCCGACCCATTTCCATGAAGAATACGTCAAACCATTGAATAATGCCAGTTTCCCCTCATTAACCGTAGAACTGCATTGGAATATTATCAGGGAAGATTTTACGAATACTGATGTCTCGCGCTTGTGGAGAGATGCTTCCTTAATGAGTGGCTGCCATTATGTCTATGAGCTGAGTCCCTTGCACACTTTCTATCATATATGCTTGCATGGTATGAATCATCATATGATGTCGATGAAATATTTTGTGGATATAGCAACCCTTATTCACGTGATGGATAGCAGGCTCGAGTATGCTGAATTACTAGATGTTGCCGCCGCAGATCGAAATCTTTCTAAGGTATGGATTGCTTTGTCTTTAGCTTATGATATGCTTCCACATCTTCAAAGGTTGAAGCCGATGCCCATGCTTCCTTACAAGTTTAAGTATCCTGGATGGAATCTTGAAAAAGCACGCAAGGTAATGCTGGGTCGTAAAGGTTTCAGTTACTCCTGGTTTCGAATTGTGACTGCATTTACGGTTCACGATACATGGGGGCAGCGTTGGTCCCAGCTAGGGTTCCTGATTTGGAATCTTCCATTATTGTGGATCCGAAAACGTGAAATCTTCAGATAGGTTCTTTTTACTATTTATAAGTTACGATGTGTAACAATAATCAGTTGACATGATACATATTGTATCATAAACTAATCCTCAAGAAGGAGGTGTTAAGTATGAAAAAAACGTATGAGGCTCCCAAGATTTTGGCACAAGGCAAAGTGGAGTTCGGCACAACTCGTCCCAGCAACCCGGGTGGAGGCGGGAATCCTATCTGGTAACAGGTATACATTTATTTATTAATGACTCCATGCACAGTTTTCGCTCGAATTGAATTATTATAAGTGGAAGTTGAGGTTGATCATATGTTTGTAGCTACTGCAATAGTCGGAAAGTCCCGGATATCCTTCAAAACACAATCAGAACGAATGGCTGAATTTGTCAAGCGGCGGTTCAGGATATCCAATATTCAACATCAGGAGCCGCAGGCTGACCTGTATGTTCGTATTCAGGATGGGTACGGAAAGCCCTTTGATGAAGGACCTGTCCATATTTCCGCATCCGACCATTCGGTTACTTTCCAGCGCTGCGACTATCATATGGTTTCATCCCGGGATTACAGCTCGGCGGAAATTCATATCTATGATGAGTTTGCCTTGAAGCATGCACTTATTAACTTGTATAGCTCATGGCTAATCCATGGAGCGCGCGGGCTGCTGATCCATTCCTCTTGTGTGATTCATGAAGGCAAAGCATGGATGTTTGCAGGCCAATCCGGTGCAGGGAAGTCTACTGTAGCTGAGTTGTCGCGTCCGCGTCCGATTTTATCTGATGAAGCTACGTTTCTGTACATAGAAGAAAACGGACGTGTGACCGTTTACGATTCTCCATTTCGTAGCGAGATGGAGAATCCCTGTGAACTTGAAGAGGCGAAATTATACGGTATTCATTATATTATTCAATCACCTGACGTTGAGCGTATTTCAATTACACCGTTAGATGGATTCGCTCTTATGTTGGATAAGGTATTTTATTGGCGCCACGATGCAGAGGAAACAAGAAACATGATCGCTTTATGCAAGAAAGTGGTACAGCAGGTTCCATCGTACCAGCTCTATTTTCAGAAAAATGATACGTTTTGGGAGAGGATTTCATGAGTCAAACACAAACGAAGCTGCTGAGAAGGAATGAACATGTTGAGAGCGAAATGATTGGCAGTGAATGGATTCTGCTAAATATGAAGGAGCATGTGGCGACCAAGTTGAATGAGCTTGGAGGTTATATATGGAGCATCATCCCTGAATATGGACTCATTGATGAGATCATTGAGAAAATTGCCGAAGAGTATGAGATTGATCGTCATACTGCTGAACAAGATGTGAACTCCTTTATAGAGCAGCTGTTAGGCAGCGGTCTGCTGAAATATGATGGATGAGACCAAAATCGTGACCGAATGGTTGACTAGACGCGGAGGGATCGAGCTTCCCTCCTGGGGACGCAGTATGTTTCCCTTCATGATGGAAGGGGAGCGCAGCTCCTTTGAGGCGTTCAGCCATGACGGACTCCGGATCGGTGAAGTATATCTCTTCATTACCACAGAGGGGAAGCTCGTCTGTCATCGTCTTTATGATATTCAAGGGGAAGGCGATTCGAAACAGTACATATTTAAAGGGGATACGAATATTGTCCCTGATGAACCGGTAAATGCCGCTCGGATTCTGGGGTGTTTCACGGGCACGTATAAGAAAAAAGGCTGGATTCCGGCCCATCATTGGAAGTTGTCATTGCTAACCTGGATAACACTTAACATACCGCTGTGGCCAAAGATGGTGAGGCGGTATTTGTCGTTCAGAAGGCTATAAATAGAAAGTTGTGTTGATTATGAGGGGAATAAGAAGACGAGAATCGAGCGCATCTGGTAATTCGGGATTATTTGGCATGGAAGAAGCATGGCTGACATTACAGGGAGACTTGAACCGCAATATGCAGTTTGAACAATTACAGGTTTTGTTTACTGCTTCCAAGCTTCTCGTACTGGATCGTGAAGGGAGACAAATCCTGCACATTCCCAAGCAGAATGTTGAAAACATTAGATTGATTGAGGCTCTGGGCGGTGGCTATCTTGTGGCTTCGACAGCTAAAGGTCCGGTTGAAATTCTTCGGTTCACGGAAATGCATCTCGATTCCTGTCGTAAGGCTCTATCACGGGTTGAACAGTGGGTATCGAAAGATTCATTCACCACGGATAAACGCAACGATTTGAAGGATAGAAATAAAACCTGTGCCCATTGTGGGCGCGTTATGAGATCTGCTAAGGATTCCTGTATGCGTTGTAACCGTAAATGGAGTACCGTGTCTCATCTTCTTCAGCGGAGTAGAGCCTATAGTGCTTCTATGATTGTGATGGGAATTATCGTTATCCTTACGGTTCTTGTATCACTTGCCCCTCCGTATATAATCAAATGGATTATTGACGGGATATCAGCACCTGTCGGTATGGGTGGCGTTTCCTCTCATTTATTATGGATGTCTGGTTTGCTAGCGGGGATTTACATTTTACAAGCCCTGCTGCAAATGATTGAAGGCTATACTGCGATTTCGATCGGTGGGCGTTTTCTGGGTGAACTTCGGAGAGATATGTTTCATGCCCTGATGAAGCAATCCATGCGTTTTTTTGATAACCGTCAGGTTTCTCAATATATTGGACGCATTAACCAGGATACCGATACCATCAAGGATTTTATGTCCCAAGGCATAGTTCATCTGACATCGCAATTGTTATCAGCCCTCTTTATTCTGGGGATGCTGTTCTATTTGGATTGGCGTATGACCTTGATGATTCTAATACCGCTTCCACCGCTTGGACTATTCGTGATGCGTCTGTGGCCCAAGGTGAGAGAAATGTGGTATTCCCAGTGGCAGTCGTCTATTCATGTTCAAAATATGGTTGGAGAAGCCCTTCAGGGAATACGGATCATTAAAGCTTTCTCTAAGGAAAATGATGAGAAAGAGCGTTTTGATAAGGCAAATTCTCGATTTGTAAACCGCATGATATCCATACAGAATTTATGGATGTTCATGACACCCGTACTGACGTTGTTTATTTCATTATTTGTTGCGCTTATCTGGTTTGCCGGAGGACGAAAAGTTCTGGAAGGTGGCATGACTGTCGGAACCTTGAGTGCATATGCAACTTATCTGATCATGTTTTTCGGACCTGTTAAATGGTTGGCGCAGTCCGCAAGCTGGATAAATGAGGTGCTTGGATCCGCAGAACGAATTTTTGAGGTGATCCATACTCCAGCCGAAGTGACGGACGACGAGGAAGCGCAGCCACTTAGCAAAGTCCGGGGAGAGATTAGATACAACCATGTGGGGTTTGGTTATGCGCAAGATAGACGGATTTTGCATGGAATCGATCTCCATATTGCACCTGGTGAAATGATAGGCTTAATCGGTCCCTCCGGGGCGGGCAAGTCGACTTTGATTCATCTGTTATGCCGCTTCTATGATCCGGATGAGGGGGAGATATTACTGGATGGCCGTCGCCTTAGCAGCATCAGACAAGAGGAACTGCGCAAAAATATCGGTGTTGTCTTTCAGGAAACCTTCCTCTTTGATGGTACGATTGCACAGAATATCGCTTACGGAAATCCTGAAGCTGAAGCACAGGATATTATACAGGCAGCAATGACCGCAAATGCACATGATTTTATATGCCGACTCCCTCATGGCTATGAGACAAAGGTAGGAGAGCGTGGACACCGTCTGTCTGGGGGAGAGCGGCAGCGAATAGCGATTGCAAGAGCTGTATTACTCGATCCACCGATCCTCATTCTGGATGAAGCAACATCTTCCGTAGATGTTGAGACCGAAGCGGTCATTCAGGAAGCAATGGATAAGGTGATTCAAGGGAGGACGACCATTGTGATTGCCCATCGCCTGTCAACCCTACAGCGCGCAGACCGGCTTTTGGTTCTTGAAGGAGGAAGACTTGTCGAAAGCGGAAGTCATGAGGAGCTGCTCAATCGCGGAGGGGTATACCATCGTTTGCTTCATGCTGCACAGGGGCGTCAGGCAGAGAGGTATGGATACCGATGCAGGAGGTTGCGAGATAGTGAGAATAAGCAGGGGAATACGACATAAGGGTTCAGGGCTTCGGTTTTATCGGAATGAGGAAGGGGTACTGGAGGCTGTTATGAATGGAGAGCCGGTCAGTGATATATACCTCGTTCTCACATTTCCAGTTACAGAGCCGGAGAGGTATATTTCTGTGCGAACCGCATCGCATCAAGAGATTCACCTAATTCATTCGTTAAGTGAGTTAGATATATCAAGCCAAGCTGCGGTACGGGAGGATCTTGAGCGCCGCTATATGATTCCTAAAGTTGTTGCAATCAAGATGATCAAACGTCAGGGTAACCATTGGTTATGGGATGTGGAGACCAGTTATGGCAAGGTTGCGTTTCGTACGAACCAACCCCAAGAGAATATAGACATACTATCAAACGAAACATACATCATTCGAGATACCGATGGAAGGCGATTTGCTCTACATGTGTCGCGCCTCGACAAACGCAGCAAGCTATTTTGGAATAAAATCATTTAGTTATATGGACTCACAATTTAAATGAAAAGAGTACCAAATTATGTAAACGCTTGCCGAAAGGAGGCGTTTTTCTTTTTTTATTATCCTGTATTTATATTTGTGTACGCTTTCATGCCTAGAAAATATGCTGAAATATTGTGAGATATCTTCTGATTGTGTAACAAAATGTATCGTTAATAGGTAAATAAGACCAATTCAGTATTGACATGATACGAATTGTATCGTAAATTGAAGATGCTATATGATACGAATTGTATCGGAAAAGAACATTTGCTTATGGACGGAGGAAATTTAGTGGAACTTGAACTTAAGGAGTATGCTACCGTTTTGAAAAAAAGACTATGGCTAATTCTCCTTGTTGTTGCTGTGGTCTGCGTACTCGTTGGATTTTACAGCTATCGAATGGTTGAACCTCAATATGAAGCAAGCAACAAGATGATTGTGACAAACAAAACAGAGGAGAAAAAGTCTGTCCTTAGTTCAGATGACATGGATATGGGGATGCGCTTGGTTTATACATACAAGGAAATTATCGGAACGAGCGTGATTTTGGAGAAGGTCGTTGAGCAGCATCCGGAATTGAAACTCACTGTGAAAGATTTGATGGATATGATGGTGGTTGATTCGGTGCAGGATACACCGGTTATGACGATATCTGTCAGAGATTATAGCTATGAAGGTGCCCTTAAAGTATCAAAGGCCGTTGCTGATGTATTTAAATCCGAAATCTCCTCTATCATTCCGGGTGGAAACATAACGATTCTGTATGAAAATAATGCAGATCCCAAACCAGTCACTCCAAGCCCATTGCTGTATGTGGTGATTGCTTTCGTAGTGTCACTTATGCTGTCGATTGGCTTCTGCTTCTTGCTCGAATATTTGGATGATTCTATCCGTACTGACAAAGAGGTCGAGATGGTTCTTGGACTTCCAACTCTTGCTGTCATACAGCATTTCAAATCAAGTGATTTCAAAGCGAGAGGCGGATCCGTTTCCAGACGCAGCCCGGTAGAACCTCCAGGGTCTGGTAAAGCTATCGTTAACGCGTCTGATTGATAGGATTTTAAGATAGCATACATCAGGTGATGCCTACTGAACCTCTACCACCGTAGGCACTCGATTATGCTGTGGGCATCCGTAATGAAGGATGCCTTAGACGTTCATCGTCAAGGGCATAAAGTGAGGCAGGGTTAGATGCCCTCGCTTAAGCACTCGGCATACACGACAACCAATCTTCCAGTACACACGAAATGATAAGGATAGAGGAGGGAAGTACAATGGCAACCATTAAAAAAGCTATCATACCTGCTGCCGGACTGGGTACTCGATTTTTGCCAGCAACCAAGGCAATGCCCAAAGAGATGCTTCCGATCGTGGATAAACCAACTATCCAGTACATTGTGGAAGAGGCAATAGAGTCAGGTATTGAGGACATTATTATCGTCACAGGTAAAGGCAAGCGGGCAATTGAGGATCATTTTGATCATGCATTTGAGCTAGAGCATAAGTTGAGGCAAACCAAGAAACTTGATTTGCTTCATGAGGTACAGCGTCCTTCACGAATGGCGGACATTCATTATATTCGTCAGAAGGAACCCAAAGGGCTGGGTCATGCTGTATGGTGCGCACGAAAGTTTATAGGCAACGAACCGTTTGCCGTTCTGCTGGGGGACGATATTGTTCGTGCCGATAAGCCGTGCATCAAACAATTGATTGAGCAGTACGAACAGACACAGAGTTCAGTCATCGGCGTGAAATACGTATCTCCCGAAGAGGTGCATCGATATGGAATCATTGATCCGTACCCTGTACCCACCATTGGGGGATTATCCCGAGTACAAGGAATGGTGGAAAAGCCGCAAGCTGATGAAGCTCCATCGAATTTGGCTATCATGGGACGTTATATCCTGACTCCAGCCATATTTTCATACCTTGAGCAAATGAAGGAAGGAATCGGTGGGGAAATCCAACTGACGGATGCCATACAGAAGTTGACTGACATTGAAGAAGTGTACGCCTACCAGTATGAAGGCACCCGCTATGACGTTGGAGAGAAGCTCGGGTTTATTCTTACATCGGTTGAGTTCGCATTGATGAAAGATGAGCTGCGTCTTCCATTACTGCATGGACTTGAGCAAATGATACATAAGAATCGAACGTTGGCTAGATAGGAGACCAGGTCAAGCCATGAATGTAGAGACGACGATAGAAACGAGAACGCTGGAGAGTGTTGTAGCAGAAGAATATCCGATGATGACAGGGGTACACCTTGTTCCAGCGAAGCCCCATATCGGGTATTCCCGACTGAAAAGGGTAGGGGACGCCATTCTGTCTGCAGTTGGTCTTATTCTGCTCTTGCCTCTATTTATGATCATATTCCTGTGTATGAAGTTCGAAAATCCCCATGGCCCCATGTTTTTCTCTCAGACCCGCGTAGGAAAGAACGGGAGAATCTTTAAAATGTACAAAATCCGTTCCATGGTTGTAAACGCGGAGGAGCTGCAACAAAAACTGATTCATCTAAATGAGATTGAGGGTGCTATGTTCAAGATGAAGAACGACCCTCGGATCACGAAGGTCGGACGTATTCTTCGGAGAACGAGTCTTGATGAGCTTCCACAGCTGTGGAATGTACTCCGGGGCGAAATGAGCCTTGTTGGCCCGAGACCGCCGCTGCCTACAGAGGTAGAGTCCTATACACCATATGATATGCAGCGGTTAAGTGTAGTACCTGGCTGTACCGGCTTGTGGCAGGTAAGCGGGAGAAACGCGCTTGGATTCCATGAAATGGTGGAGTTGGATTTGCAGTACATCCGCGAACAATCTACGACCCAGGATATCCGGATTATGCTAAAGACAGTCCGAGTGTTTCTAGGGTCCAAAGATGCTTTTTAATGAAGGAGATGGCAGATATGAATTTGGATTCCCGGATATATGTGGCCGGTCATCGCGGTCTTGTGGGATCTGCTATTGTAAGAGCTCTTGAACAACAGGGATACCATAATCTGGTTACCCGTACCAGTCAAGAGCTGGATCTGCGAGAACATGATCGCGTAGAGCAATTCTTTTGCAGTGAAGGAATCGAATACGTGTTTCTCGCTGCAGCGAAAGTCGGTGGCATCGTTGCTAATCGCGATTATCCTGCCGATTTCATACGCGATAATCTTCAAATCCAGAATAATGTTATTGATCTTTCTTACCGCTACGGAGTGAAGAAGCTGCTATTTCTTGGCTCTACGTGTATTTACCCCAAATTGGCGCCACAGCCGATGAAAGAAGAATATTTCATGACAGGCACTTTAGAGCCTACCAATGAGGCATATGCCATTGCCAAAATAGCCGGGATCACGATGTGTCAATCATATAACAGGCAATATGGAACTCGCTTTATATCGGCCATGCCTACGAATTTATACGGTCCGAATGATAATTATGATTTGGAAACCTCTCATGTTCTTCCGGCTTTACTGCGGAAAATACATGAAGCTAAAGAGAATGGCCGACAAGAAGTAGAAATATGGGGAAGTGGTCAGCCAAAACGGGAATTTCTCCATGCTGACGATCTTGCCGATGCTTGTGTATTCCTGATGAATCAATATGAGGGGAATGACATTGTCAATATCGGATGCGGTAAGGATGTGTCGATCCGTGAGCTTGCCGAAAGTATTGCCTCCATTATTGGTTACGAAGGACAGTTTGTTTATAACACTTCGAAGCCTGACGGAACACCAAGGAAGCTGGTTGATGTTAGCAGACTGACTGAGCTTGGCTGGAGGGCTTCGATTACTTTGGAGCATGGCTTAGCCCGAACGTACGATCATTTTTTGGAATCTCATCAGATCTTCAGTAAACCTGTTGGAGGATAAATATGAAAAGAGCATTGATTACCGGTGTTACCGGCCAGGATGGTTCATATCTTGCTGAATTTCTTCTCAGCAAAGGCTACACGGTCTATGGACTGAGACGTCGGACCAGCACGCCCAATTATGAGAATGTGCAGCATATCAAGGAGCAAATTCACTGGATATCTGGCGATCTTACCGATCTTGCATCACTAATCGAGGCTGTCCGTATTGCGGATCCTCATGAAGTATATAACCTGGCAGCCCAGTCTTATGTAGCGGCTTCCTGGCCTCAGCCTCTGGCGACAGGTCAAATGACAGCCATCAGCGTTACCAATATGCTGGAGGCGGTCCGACTCGTTAAACCGGATACGCGTTTCTATCAAGCATCGAGTAGCGAGATGTTTGGCAAGGTGATTGAAACTCCGCAGAAGGAGACCACTCCATTTTATCCGCGAAGTCCTTATGGTGTAGCTAAGGTATATGGTCATTGGATCACGGTGAATTATCGAGAAAGCTTTGGGATGTTTGCTTGCTCCGGCATTTTATTCAATCATGAATCCCCTCGGCGGGGGTTGGAGTTTGTTACCAGGAAAGTGACAGATGCTGTGGCCAGGATCAAACATGGTTTGCAGCAAGAGCTGCGTATGGGGAATCTTGATGCGTTGAGGGATTGGGGATATGCAGGGGATTATATTAAGGCCATGTGGTTAATGCTCCAGCAGGAGCAACCGGACGATTTCGTCATATCGACGGGTGAAATGCATACAGTCAGAGAGCTGCTTGAAGTAGCCTTCTCGTATGTGGACTTAAATTATGAGGATTATGTAGTTATGGACCCAGAATTCGTACGACCTGCGGAGGTTGATTTGCTTCTCGGGGATTGTACGAAAGCTAAACAGCAGCTGGGGTGGGAACTTGAAGTCAGTTTTCAGCAGTTAATTAAAATGATGGTGGATGAGGACATGAAGCGGGTGCGAGCAGAGATTAAATACCAAGAAGCGCTGTCTGCGGCATTGGTGTGAGAAGCAAACGCTCATCAAGAAAACAGAGCGGAAAGCATGGACTCCATCATCTTCGTGAATTAACTCGTAATCAAACTGTGAATGGTGGTTTGTGGATATTTGTAGGGCGGGCATTCTTTGCGGGGTCCGCCTTACTTATTAACATTTTACTATCAAGGGTCCTGGATACGGCAGCTTTCGGTGCATATTTGATGGCTTTTAACATCGCTTTTTTCGGTGGTGTGTTCGGTACGCTCGGATTGAATCAGAGTATTATTCGTTTTATGGCTGAGCACAGGGAAAATGGAACGTGGAGGAGGGCCAAGAATACCGCGCTGCTGTCTTTAAAGTTAGCGTCTATTGGAGCGGCGGGTACGGGACTGTTGTATATATTTTTGCAGCTCACGCTCCTTAAAGGCGTATTAGGCTCGGAACTTATGGCTTCCGCTGCACTATGGACAGGGCTATGGATTATGCTGACGGTGCTGCAGAATTTAATAGCTGAAACCTTTCGGGGTCATGGTGATGTCAAACAGGCAACATTATTTAGCGGCGTATTGTCCAATTTCTGCATGCTTGTGGGTTTGGGTTTGATGATGTGGCTGGGCCGTTCGTCTTGGTCGCTTCAGGAAGCGCTCCTGCTCGTGACAGTCTGTATGGGGGCAAGCTGCTTCATAGCCGGTTGGCGATTGTTAAAGCTCCTCCAGGTAAGAAACCGGCAGCAAACGAATGAAGCGGCAATGAGCAATGAGCCAAGGGCACGGCAACTGCTGGCTGTCTCATTGCCAATGATGGCATCCAATGTAGCTCTGTTTATGCTGACCTCAAGCGACATCTGGATTTTAGGTGTATTTTACAGCGAGAGTGAAGTGGCGATTTACGGGGCAGCAGTTCGCTTATTGGCGGTGCTTAATTTTTTTGTGGTGTTGATGAATACATTGATGACGAGTATCATCTCCAAATATTTCGGCAGTGCTCAGTTCCCCAAAATACAGAATTATGGACGAATTATAGTGGGGATCTCCACATTGCCTGCAATTGTTATTGGAGCTGTTTTTATTGTAATGGGCGAGCAAGTACTCAATCTGGCTTTTGGAACTACATATGGTTCGGGTCAAACGATACTGGCGGTATTGTCGGTGGGGCAGTTAATTAATTTGTTTGCAGGTCCATCAGGCCTGCTTCTGACCTTAACCGGTAATGAGCGTACCATGTTGAAGATTACACTGATTACGAGTGTTGTCACGGTAATAGCAGCTGTAACAGTTGTTTATCTATGGGGACCTTTTGCGCTTGCGATAGTGATGGTATGCGGTTTGTTTGCACAGAACGGGTGGATGTGGGTAGAAGTGAGAAGAAAACTTGGTATTTCGGTTCACTTCAATCCCGTTGATCTGGTTCGTCAGTTGATACGTCTTGCAGGCAGAAACAAAAACTTAGAACAGCAAGTTCGAATAAAGGGAGCCAGTTACAAATGATACGGACTCAGTGGGTAGAAGACAGATCTGAAGTATTTCTGTCCGTAGTCACGGTTTGCAGGAATAATTTGCAGGGTCTGATCAAAACTTGGCAGAGCGTAAGGTCCCAATCTATCTCGTTGGAGTGGATCGTAGTGGATGGACAATCAGACGACGGTACGCTGGTTTTTCTTCAGAGTATTGAAGATGAACGGTTGTCTTTTATCAGTGAACCAGATCAAGGCATCTACGATGCCATGAATAAAGGGCTGGAACATTGTAAAGGTCGTTACGTTGTCTTCATGAATTCCGGGGATCAGTTTCATGATCATTTGACTGGAGACTTGCTTCAAGTGCAGGCCTTACGAAATCACCTACCCGATTTGCTGTATGGCGATGCACTTGAGGAAACAACCTTCGGTGAACTGTTATACAAAGCAGCCCGCAGTCATAAGCGAATGTGGTACGGCATGTTTACGCATCATCAATCCATGGCTTTCAGGCTGGGAAGCCTGCACAGCATCAGGTATCGCCTTGAATATCCCATTGGAGCCGATTACGCTTTGACGGCAGAACTGTTGGTAAGAGGTGGAACTGCAGCATACATTCCGGAGCCCTTATGTATTTTTGAACAGGGTGGAGTCTCACAAATGCAGCATAGGCAAGGTCAGAGGGATCAATGGTTTATCCGCAAGACTATTCTTGGGATGCCGATCATCCTTCGTGTTGCCGTTGCATCGCTGCATTGGGGTGTTCGTTTGGTTAAACATAGCTTTCCTAAATTCTATAAGAAGGTGCGCTTTTCTTATGAAAAATAAAATTCCGGTGTCCGTCATTATCATGACAAAGAACGAAGAAAAAAATATCGCGAAATGTCTGGCTTCGGTATCTGCTTTTGATGAAATATTCGTCGTCGATTCCAACAGCACGGATCGAACCTGTACTATAGCAAGGGAAATGGGTGCTCATGTAATCAATTTCACTTGGAATGGTCAGTACCCCAAGAAGAAGCAATGGTGCCTTGAGGAATTGCCATTCCGAAACGACTATGTGTTTTATGTTGATGCTGATGAAGAAGCTACTCCAAAGCTGGTTGCCGAAATGATGGATATGTTTCAGAGTAAGCAGACATTGGCCGCAGGTTACTTCGTAGCATACGACTATGTTTTCATGAACAAAGTGCTCAAGCATGGGCACAGGATGTATAAGCTTGTACTGTTTCACCGTAGCCAAGGCAGGTTTTTGGATCATAACGATCTGTCTGCGTCGAATATGTGGGAAGTGGAAGGGCATTATCAGCCTCAAATCGATGGAGGTACCGGGGTGCTGGGCAACTGCATGGTGCACTATGATCATGATTCCCTGTTTGACTATTTTGCGAAGCATAATCGCTACTCGGATTGGGAGGCTGTTGTCCGCTCTAATGGTGGTTTCCGTAATCTGAACGAATCCCAAATCTTTATCCGCAGTCTTCAGAAAAAGCTTTTTGATCGAATGCCGCTGAAATGGGTCGTTGCATTTATACACTCATACATTGTTAAACTCGGCTTTCTTGATGGATCCGCCGGTTTCCACTATGCCTTTGCTCGTTCCGTTTATTATTGGCAGATTGGAATCAAGATGTCGGAACTTCGGAAAGTAAGTCAGGGCACATGAACAGCCGTAGTGCTATCGGTAATCCGTTGTCCTCAGTCCCAACTCCGACCGGAGGAGGGATTTTGGGAGGGCTGGCATTTATCCTGGCTCTCTTGATTTACGCTATATTCAGCGCTCCATTTCCAGCCAATCCAGGCATGACAGAAGTTCTGATTGCTGTATTGCTCATATTGTTTGTATCACTTCCTACAGGAATTTTTGTCATAAGCGGCGGTTTCACGCTATATCGCAGATATGACACAGTTCCCATGCCGCTGCATTTGGGTTTTTTTGTGCTGCTGTGGCTGGGCCTACTAAATGGAGGCGTAATATACCGATGGGATTCTACGGATATATTGCGTGATCTCATCCCATGTGTGTATTTATTCGTCCCCTTGCTCCTTCTTCCAGCGATGAACCGTTCCAAATTAAAGTGGTTGTCTATTCTTCCTTGGTTAGTCGCAGTAATGGGTGTTATTTTATCCATCAGATTTTATATGGAAGTTCGTATTTCACCGCTGGATATAGGAAAAATGTATTATTTTGATAATTTTCTATACCTTCCGTATGATCCGAGTGTCTCTTTTGCAGGGGTTTTCCTTCCAATCATGGCTGTACACACGTGGAAAAGCTCAAACCCACTCCGTTGGCTAAGCAGTCTTGCTATGTTAATCGGAGGGTTTTTGGCGTTAGGGTCCCTAATGGCAGTGGCACAGCGGGCGCCTCTTGGGCTGGCTGTCCTATGCTTTGCGGTATATTTTGGTTTAAGTTCTGGAAGGTCCGTACGCAAGTTGCTCGTTATCCTTGTGATCATGATTGGAGCTGGAATGCTGGCACAGGAACAGATATCGAGTTCGTTTGATTTGCTGTTATCCAAGCAAGTGAACTATGGAGCGAACGGTAAGACAGATGAACTGGCAGCTGTTCTTCAGGAAACATCCAAATCGGTGTACACCTTGCTGCTCGGCATCGGGTGGGGGGGATTATTCTTTGATCCTACTTATATGTCGGAAGTCTCGTTTACGCACTCGGCATTTACCTTTCTGCTTTTAAAAGGGGGGGTTATCGGCCTGACTGTCTTCTTGGCTTATCTTAGCTGGATCTCACTGAAGTGCCTAAGACGGGTAAACATGAACAATCTGCCTTATATGCTTGCAGCTGGAGTTCCGATTATGATCGGATTGTTTTTTCAGCCCAGTTTTAAGACTCTTTCCTATGGAATGCTCCTCACTGTTCTGATCTTAAAAGATAAGGAGTCAATCTCATGAATCACAATCTGAGTTTACCTGCTGATACATTGCATAGTCGAGGCAGAAGCTCAGTGGCCAACTGGGGAGGATTCGGTTTTATAGCGGCGCTGCTGTTATATGCGCTGTTTAGTTCCCCTTTTCCAGCGGACCCAGGTATTCCAGAAGCTTTGATTGCCGTTCTTTTGATTTTATTTGTATCCGTTCCAACGGGAATCATCGTCTTGGGTGGAGGTTTCTCGTTGTATCGGCATTACGGAACCGTCCCTGTCATTATTCACGCGGGTTTTTTCTTCTTATTGTGGATTGGACTCCTGAATGGCGGGGTTGTTTATGGCTGGGATATGACGGATATTATCCGCGATCTGATCCCATGTGTGTATCTGTTCGTTCCGTTATTGCTTCTGCCTGCGATGAAACGCTCAACGCTTAACTGGCTTGCCATATTGCCCTGGATCATATCCGTAATGGGCGTCATTCTATCTATTCGATTTTACCTCGTTGTACAGATTTCCCCGCTTGAAGTGGGCAGAATGTACTATTTTGACAACTTTTTATATCTACCTTATGATCCGAGCGTTTCTTTTGCGGGAGTCTTTCTTCCTATCATGGCGGTCCATACGTGGAAAAGTGCAAGCCCATTTCGATGGTTGGGCAGCATTGCGATGCTGACTGGAGGCTTTCTGGCGCTTGGCTCGCTCATGGCCGTTGCCCAGCGTGCACCTCTTGCACTTGCCGTGCTGTGCTTTGCTGTGTATTTCCTGGTAAGTTCACGCAAATCAATGAATAAGCTGATCATCGGGCTGATCGTTCTTGTTGCAGCAGGAATTTTTGCCCAAGAACAAATCTCCAATTCATTTGAACTGTTGGTATCTAAGCAGGAGGATTTTGGCGCCAACGGAAAAACGGATGAGCTCGCTGCCGTATTGGCTGAAACCTCAGCGTCTCCCTACTCCATGTTGTTTGGAGTGGGCTGGGGAGGGTTGTTTCATGATCCGGCGGTGAACAACATTCTTGTCTCCTATACCCATTCAGCTGTCAGCTTTTTCTTGCTGAAGGGTGGATTGATTGGCATCGCTGTGTTGATGTCTTATCTTGGCTGGATCATGTACAGGGCTTTACAGCGGTTTACGATGGTCATGCTTCCTTATATGCTGGCAGCGTTTGTACCTGTAGTCATCGGCCTGTTGTTTCAGGTCAGTTACAAAACCTTGTCGTACGGAATGATCCTTACCCTGATTTGCCTGATACATAAGGATGTCGGTAAGGTTCATACAAATGACCAGAAGAACATTCCAAGACAGTAAGGGGTCATGAAATGAAAAAAGAAATTGTGTTTGTAGCTAATTATTTTCATCCGGATTATGCTTCCTCAGGGCAATTATTGACTGAGCTTTGTCTTGAACTTCAGCATGATTTTGATGTGACAGTTATCGCTGTTCAGCCGGAAAATGTAGATCTAGGCAAGAGAAATAAGCTGTTCCAATACGATCAGCTCGAACAAATACGCGTTATCCGTCTGCGTACACCCAAAGTGGATAAACGAAGCAAATTCAGCCGTGTCATGTTTATCCTGTCATATTTTATATTGGCTGTTATTGCTCTGCTGCGTATTAAGAAGGTGGATGTGATTTATACAATATCTTCGCCTCCAATTATCGGGGGATTGGTCGGAGCAATCGGTAAGGTTCTGAAACGGGGCAAACTCGTGTATAACATTATGGATTTTAATCCAGAGCAGGCTGAAGCTATCAGTTATACGAATCGTAAATGGCTGTTTAGTCTGGCGAAGAAAATTGATAACTTGAGCTGTAGCGTATCCGATCATATCATCACAGTTGGACAGGACATGCAAGAAACGCTGAACCACCGTTTTCGCGGGCGCAGGGTGCCCAGCAACAGTGTCATCAACAATTGGACTGACGAGCAGGATATCATCCCCTTGCCTCGCAGTCATGCTCAAGTATCGAAGTTTGTGAGAGAGCATGATTTACAAGGGAAATTTATCGTGATGTATTCGGGCAATCTGGGTTTGTATTACGATTTGGAGAATATTATTCGAGTGGCTTCGGATTTTAAGGATCATCCGGAAATCCTGTTTGTTTTTATCGGGGATGGCGCAGTGAAGCCCGAAATGCAGCGGTATGTGAAGGATAAGGGATTACAGAATGTGCGTTTCCTTCCTTTTCAGCCTAAGGAACATATCAAATACTCCCTGTGCGCAGCAGATGTTCATCTGGTAGTCAATCAAAAGGGAATCAAGGGTGTCTCTGTTCCGAGCAAAATATACGGTGTTATGGCAGCTGGAAAGCCAATTCTCGGTGTCCTGGAACAAGGCAGCGAGGCTGCTGTTCTAATTAAGGAGAGCGGATGCGGAGTTGTGATAGAGCCGCAACAATACCATGAAATCTCCGAGCATATAGCGAATATGTACGCCTGCGGTCAGGAGACGTTGGAATTGACAGGGCGAGGCGGCAGGTTATATTTGGAACGTTATCTTGCCAAATCTCAGTCCATCGATAAATACCGAACGCTTCTGCAATCCATATAATTTCTGTGTGAAGGATGGAGGGAAGTAGTAAGATGAAAATTATTTTATTGTCCGGTGGTTCAGGTAAACGTCTATGGCCTCTCTCCAACGAACTTCGTTCCAAACAGTTCCTCAAAGTGCTCCCAGGAGATAAGGGACAGTCTGAATCTATGGTCCAACGGGTTTGGAAACAGCTGCAGAAGACCAATTTGGCTGATTCATCCTTTATTGCCGCAGGCATATCGCAGATTGAAATTATTCGAAATCAGCTCCCTGGCAGAGTGCCCATTATCGTGGAACCCCAGCGGCGGGATACCTTCCCGGCTATTGCGCTCGCTGCCGTATACTTGTATTCGATTGCCAATGTGGATTTGAAGGAAACAATAACAGTATTGCCTGTAGACCCTTTTGTGGAAGAACCTTTTTTTCAGACCTTGTCTTCCTTAGATCGAGTTTTAGCCGATTCAGGAGCAGATATCGCTCTGATGGGAGTCAAACCAACCTATCCTTCGGAGAAATACGGTTATATTCTGCCAGAGCGAGCCAAAGCCGGACCGGTCGCCTTCCTTAAAGTAAAAAGCTTTAAAGAAAAACCAAGCGAAGAGCAGGCCCTGGAATACATGGAACAGTCTGCTTATTGGAACTGCGGTGTGTTTTCTTTCAAGCTCGATTATCTAATTCAGCTGTTGATTGATAAGGGACTGCCGATTCAATATGAGGAGATGTCGAAACAATATTCGCGATTGTCCAAGATCAGCTTTGATTATGAGGTAATAGAGCAGGCTCAGCGCGTAGTGGTTGTTCCGTATGAAGGCAGCTGGAAGGACCTTGGGACATGGAACACGCTAACAGAAGAGATTCCCTCGCCCATAAACGGAAAGGGAATGATCAGCGATGATTGCCAGAACACGCATTTAATTAATGAATTGGATATTCCGGTAGCCGTGTTGGGGCTCTCTAATGTAGTAGTTGCTACAGGTGCTGATGGTATTTTGGTTACGGAGAAATCATCCAGTCCGCGATTGAAAGAATTCATTTCACATATCGAACAGCGGCCAATGTACGAGGAACGGCGATGGGGGTGGTATCGGGTGCTGGACCTGCAAAAGCACAAGAATGGGCAGGAGGTTCTGACAAAGCGAATTCGGATAGATGCAGGGAAGAACTCCAGTTATCATTATCATCTTCACCGTGAAGAATATTGGACCATTACGAGCGGTACTGGAGAAGTGTGCATTCAAGATAAGGTGCAACCCGTTAAAGCCGGAGATGTGCTCAAAATTCCAGCGGGAACCCTGCATGGTATTCGTGCCCTGGAGGATCTTGAATTTATAGAGGTTCAATCCGGTACTGAGGTATCAGAGGAAGATACGATAAGGCTAACGTTTCAATGGGAAGAAATGACTCAGTTCGTCTAAGGGTATAGGCGATAATGTAACGGGGAGGATATCGTGAGCAGAAAGAGAAGCAGCTACAGGAGCAAGAAGCGCCTGTTGATCATCATCATCGTAATCATGTGGATGAGCATCATTTTTTTCTTCTCCTCCCAGTCGTATCAGCAGCAGGATCTAAGACCGTGGCTGCAGAGGCACTTGCCTGAAACAACGATTGAACATTGGTTTTCCTGGGTTTCATTCACTTATGCCGGGGAGATTGTCAGTATCGATGCAAAGGGTATGCCTGGATTTGTTGAATTCTTCATTCGAAAGGCTGCTCACATCGGAGAATATCTAGTTCTTGGCGGCCTGTTGTTTCTACTGCTGGCGACCTTGTTGCGAATCAGGGCCAGGGTCGCCATGCCAATTGCGTGGTGCTTATGCGTGCTGTATGCCATCAGCGACGAGCTGCATCAAAGTACATCAGGTTACCGCGTCTTTAAAGCACAGGATGTTGTTTTGGATTCAATCGCCGCTTTGTTCGGTATTACGCTGGTTAGTGCATATACATATTGGAGGTCTGCAAGAACGAGACCGAGGGAAGTGTTAGATCGGAGAGGATGACAAGGTATGAGAAAGTGGCTTAAGATTACGGGGACTGCACTTGTAAGTCTTACAGTGTTGGCAGGCGGTTACGGTATATATGTGTATCAGTCTGTTAAAGCGACAGCTGAACAAATTTACGAGCAGCGAGAACCGTCATCGCTTCCCGCTTTTATATCAGCCGATTCGGTCCTGGAGGAAATACATTCCGCAGATATTGATCAGCGCGAGCCCTTCACAGTTCTGGTGCTGGGCATCGATGAGCGCCCCAATGATCGTGGGCGTTCGGATGCGATGATTATGCTATCGGTCAATCCGTCTAAACAATCCATACTCATGTTCAACATACCAAGGGATACCCGAACATTAATTGTAGGCCATGGTACCGAGGACAAAATCAATCATGCCTATGCCTTTGGAGGAATTCAGATGTCCGTCCGGACGGTGGAAGAACTGCTGCATTTTCCTGTTAATTATTATATTAAAGTTAATATGGAAGGATTTGCGAACATTATTGATGCTCTTGGCGGAGTAGATGTAGATAATACAATAACGTTTAATTATGAGGGACATCATTTTAAAGAAGGCAGTTTACATTTGAACGGACAAGAAGCATTGGCTTATTCTCGTATGCGTTATGAGGATCCGCGCGGCGATTTGGGCCGAAACTCACGTCAGCGTCAAATTGTGAAAGAGGTATTGAAGAATGCGCTTGATGTTTCAACCGCTTTTAAGCTTGAAACCTTACTTAAGGAGGTAGGCACAAGCGTAAAGACAGATATACGATTTGATGAGATGAAGACTTTTGTAACGGAATATCGGCAGGATATGAAGAAGATCGAGCAGGTCGAGATTCAGGGCAGCGGCCAGAATATCGGCGGTATCTGGTATTATAATGTGGCTGATAAGGAGCGTGAGCGAATCCATGAGCTGCTCAAAGAGCATATGGATCGAGAGGGTTCTTGATCTGAAACGAAGCGGGTGAAGACGTGCGTCTTCACCCGCTTCTTTATTAAAATGTTCAAAGCTCAGGTCGTTTGAACTATCCCAGCTTGATCCAGGTATGAACACCTTTTGAACGCTGCTTGCAGATATATAGGGAATCCACGCCGCTGCTGTCCTCAACCATGATGATTCGGCCCCGGTGGGCGGCAGATGCTGCAGGGATTGCGGGCAGCGGACTGATGACCATACTGCTGGAACGGATCAGTTCAGTAAAGACTGCTGAGCTTGATATCGTCTCCTCACCATAAGGGATTTGATTAACGATATTCGGTATAACGTAAATAGAATGGATTTGAAGGTTCAGCGGTTCATATACAACGAGGTCGACGATATCGGAATAGAATTTCTTAAACGTTTTGGTGATGGTGAAGCGTTCAGAGCCAGAAGGAAGTATGAGTGTCAGATCGTTGGTGTCCCCCCCGATGTCAACAAATAATGGAGTGGATATACCGGAAAGATTAGTGCCTGAGATAACAAAAGTGTAGTATTCATGCTTATGCAATCGCTCTATGGTTCTCATTCGGAGCTTGATCTTGGTGCTGCTCGTACTCTGCGAGACAATACAACCTGATGGAGCAGCCTGTTTGAAGGTAAAGCCAGGGTCGGCTTCTACCGAGTAAGGGACATCATTTGCAAACATGGCATATAATGACGGATTTCGAAGCAGGTTATGCCCTGCAGAGCCTATATAGGGTACAGTGCGTCGTTCCGTTAAATAGAAGGAATCCCGAAATGATGTTCGATCCGCAATGTTCTCGACGATTACACAGCCGACCGGATCTTTGACCAGTGTCCCGTGTGTTGTATTGGGATGATTAGCCTGAATTCGGTAATTGCGAGGGCCGAGAATGATATCTTGTGATGCTGTAGAACCTGGATCAACGGTAACGATGTAACCTTTATTGGGATTATAATCCGTGATAGCATAGTGATCCAGACGGCATCCGTCAATCCATACGCCGGAAGTATGCCCGTAGATACCGACAAAGCTTTCATAGGTGGCTTCTGCATGACATTCTTCAATAGATATGGCTCGGGAGTTATTCAATTTGATTAGAGGGGCTGTCATTACTTTATTTGCAGCAATTGCATCTCGCATGACATCTTCCTCGGTGCGTCCTTCAGAGGGAGAAGCAGGGGGAACGGCCTGTTCGCTCCTTTCAAAAGCGGTTGACGTAATATGAATACTGTCTGAGTTCACAATTTCAAGGTGGGGGTAATTCCGTACTGATCTTGAAAAAAAGCAATTATCAATGGTTGTACACAATACGATATCCTCCAATTTCAAACCTGTTCCCAGATACCCCGTCTCCTGCCAGAATCGGCAATTGCGAAACGAGATCATGTAGCCCCCATAACCTGAAGTGGAGTTCGTACCGCTTCGCATCCCCTGAATATATACCCCGATTTTGCCTTCGCCGCATGCACTTGAAAAGAAACGCTCGAACATTTGGTGTGCACCTTGGGGCAAATAAATCCCCCCGCCTTGGGCGTGGTTTATATAAAAGTCTCTAAATAAGATGGTTTCAGCCATGTCTTTATCACTGTAAAGGGCGTAGTCGGTACCCGTATAGATAATACCGCTGTCATACATTCCATCCCCATAGATCGTAAGCCCGATCCCCTGTGTGGCGTTGGTATTAGGCCTTTCCTGTTTCGGTAATACCAAGGTTTGCGTAATACGGTATCGGCCTTTAGGCATATAGATGACCGAGTATGAACCTGATGCACACGCATTTATTGCGCTTTGGAAGGCTAACGTATCGTCTGCAACACCATCGCCTTTTGCTCCGAAATTTTTAACATTGGCTAGATTATTCAGGACAGGCATGTTTGTTTCCTCCCAGCTGATTTGTTTATTCTTATTTACAAAATATGATCAAGGATCGTATGAAGTGATGCCTGTTCACCTAATTGTCCTTAAGTATTGAAGATATTTGTTTGACAAAAGGGTACAAATTTATTAGGATACATTCTGTATCGAAAACCATTATGTCAAGCCATTTCTCATTGGGAGTGGATCATGTGTGAAGAATGAAATGAAAATGTATTGTATCAGCTGCCGTCGGATCGTGCTGATGATAGAGGGTGTTAGTGTGTTTAAAACCGGTTTCTACAGATATGATATGCCGATGGGAATATGTAGAGAGTGTAACACTGTCACATCCAATACATCATTTCTTATAGTGCAAGATAGTTGAATGATTAGTCGTATAAGACACATCAAGTGAGGGTACGAATAGACTCATATTATGTAATGTGTATAATTAGGGATAATTGAACGTGCGTCATTTGGCAAAGGAGAATCGATTTCATGAAGCAGGAACCGCTGGTAAGATTGCTCGGGGTTACGAAGAAAATATCGTCCAAGGTTCTGGTTGATGATGTGACCTTAGATATCCTGCCTGGACAGATCTTCGGATTTCTTGGGCCGAATGGAGCAGGCAAGACAACGACCATTCGGATGATGGTGGGGCTGATGTCCATTACCAAAGGGGATATTACCGTCGGGGGTTACAGCATTCGGAACCATTATGAGCAGGCAGCCGCCCAGATTGGAGCGATTGTCGAGAATCCCGAGATGTATAAATTTCTGTCCGGTTATAACAATTTGAAGCATTTTGCGCGTATGATGCAGGGCATCACCAAAGAACGCATCGACGAAGTGGTGGAGCTCGTTGGGCTGGGCAACCGAATCCATGAGAAGGTGCAGACCTATTCGCTGGGGATGCGCCAGCGTCTGGGCGTGGCGCAAGCACTGCTGCATAGGCCGAAGCTCTTGATTCTGGACGAGCCGACAAACGGCTTGGACCCACAGGGGATCCGGGAGCTGCGCGATTACTTGCGCAGATTGACGCAGGAGGAAGGGACGACGGTATTCGTATCCAGTCACCTGCTGTCTGAGATGGAGCTTATGTGTGATACCGTTGGTATTATTCGCCATGGCAAGCTGATTGACATCCGGAAACTTCGGACGGCTGAAGGGGAGCGGATGTTTGAGGAAACGGCATTTACTGTGAGTGATGCGGACGCTGCCGAAGGACTGCTCCAGGATTTTCAAGCTAGAGCCCAGGAACATCGAATTATCGTCCGTGGGGACCGGAACATGATTGCCGATATCAATGCGGTTTTGGTCGGAGCCGGCATTCAGGTGTATGCCATACAGCCGGTAACGCGGTCGCTGGAGGATCAATTTTTGGAAATGACGGGAGGGGGATCCGCCGTTGAGTAACTTTACCCGTCTTGTCGCCAATGAGAATATGAAGATTTACTACCGTGTACGGACATGGGTTATGATGTCAATCCTGGTGTTGTTTAATGTGGCGATGCCTGCCATGCTGTACTTTACCAACGCACCGATGGATGTCTGGACCGTGTTTACCTGGACCGAAAGCTTCACCATTTATTTGAGTGCCATATTCTCGGTAATCATCGCTGCGGATCTTGTTGCCGGCGAATTTGCAGGAGGCACAATCAAATTGCTGCTGATCCGCCCGTGGAGCCGAGGCAAAATCCTGATGTCCAAATTCACGTCCCTGGTTCTATTTAATCTGCTCTGTGCGGCAATTACGGCTGTGGTGGGTATCGCTATCTCCATGCTGTTGTTCTCGGGCAACACGGGATTCTCTAGCGGATTTGAGGAATCGGCCATGAACAACTCCCTGCTGCTCCTGCTGACGGATACGATCCAGGTGTTTGTGATCTCGCTGATAGCCTTTATGCTATCTACCGTATTCCGTTCAGGCGGACTGGCGATTGGATTATCGCTGCTGGTTCTGTTCACCAAAGATATATTTGGTTTTATTTTCAATCCGGAACGGTTTCAATGGGCCAAATACTTGCTCTTTCTCCATACCGATCTGAGCGGGTATATCCAGTCTCCTATCGGACCGGGAGGAGTGGGTATCGGCTTCTCCGTTTCCGTTCTGGCTGCCTATTGCCTAGTGTTTATGCTCATCTCTTGGTTAGTCTTTACCAAGAGAGATGTAGCCGCATAGCGGGAACGACAGGATAAGAAAAGAGCTCCTTCTGCCGTGTGATCACATGGTTTTAGAAGGGGCTCTTTGATTGTGCCGGCAGAATGCAGCAGCCGGTCTATATAAAACTGCCGGGTTCGGGCATTCGTCCATATGCGGGGTTAACCTGCTTCCGGACGCTGAAGCGGCAGTGGGGTTTCGGTTGATTCTGAAGGAGCGGTGTTTGCGGCTTGATGTTCCATTACACTCGCGCCATGAAGGAGTCCGCCTTCCATAATGACGAGGGAATTGGCACACACATCTCCATACATTTGTCCGGTAGGCGTAATGGTCAGCTTATTCTCCGCTGTTACATCCCCGTAGATCTTGCCAGCCACAATGACCTCCCGGGCCGAGATGCTGGAGCGCGCAACAGCGTTCTCCCCGATGGTAACGCAGCCCTGACTCTCGATGGAGCCGTTAAAGCGTCCGTCGATCCGTAAATTATCCTCGCATTGCAGAACACCCTCAACTTCGCTCCCTGGTCCAATCAGCGTATCAGTCCGGTGGGATGGTCGCTTGTTCTTCTTCTTCATACTACATTCCTCCTATTAATGAATAATAAATGGATGGGACTTATTGCAGGTAAGGTATCGGGTCAACCGTCTGATTGTTTTTGACAACCTGAAAATGAAGATGAGGCCCTGTGCTTCTTCCCGAGGAACCCAGCTTGCCAATGGTTTCTCCTTGATTAACATGATCGCCTACCGATACATCCAGACTGTCCAGGTGCATGTACCAGGTTTCCAGGCCATTGGGATGTTTCACAATGATATAAAGGCCACGGGCTCCGCTGCGTTCGGCAGCAGTTACTTCACCGGCGCCTGCGGCATAAACCGGATCACCGATTTTGCCGGCAATATCGATGCCTGCGTGATAGGCCGAGCGCCCGGTGAAAGGATCGCTACGATAACCGAAGTTTGATGTCAGACGCTTGGACGCTGTCGGCCACAGTGAAGGCGTCCCTTCCCGTTTTTCCTGGGTTTCTTGCGCCTGGTCCAGCGTGCGTGGAATATGACGTTCCATGCTGGCTATCAATTGCTGAATTTCCACAAAATCATCTTGGGTCTCTTGGGCGAGGCTCAGCATTTCATTCTCATGAACGGCAATGAATTCCCCGCCGACATGTTGGTCGTTATCATCCGGAATGGAGGAGGTCTGTCCGGACAAGCTGCCGTGCTTCTGAATGAACTGCTGAAGTTCCTGTTCCAGCTGCTGCACGCGTTCCATCTGGACCTTCGTTTGCTCTGCTTCGCCCGATAGCTGAATGATGGCTTTATTGAGGCGTTCGATGGCTTCATCCTTGTCTGTGACCGTTACTTCCATCTTGATGGCTTCCAGGCTTTTCAGGGTTAACTGCTTCTCCAGCCCCATGATCGTTTGGGCTGATTGGATCTGCAAGGAAACAATCAATCCGGCGATTGACAAAATAGCGGCCGCAGGCACCGCTATCATCAGAGGTCTGGACAGCTGGATCTGTCTGACTGAATGCTGGGCATCCCGAAGCACCAGCAGGGTTAAGCGTTGTTTACGGTGTGCGGTTTTCATGGCATCTCCCTTCCCTACATAATGAATGGATCTTAATGGCTATCCGCTAGACTTGGCCAGCCCCTTATCTAGTATGTATTCTATTCTTTCGAAAACTATGTCAAAAATGATGAGATAAGAGAACTTATTCACTATGGTGCCAGATTGGGTAATTGAATAAATACATAAGGAATTGGTCAATGATGTAGTGTAGTTATTTTGCAGGTCTCGCATTCCAGTGCATTGTCATTTCTATTCAATAACCACTATTATTCATCGTGAGGAGGCTGCCGATATGGTGTGGCTTCTGCTTGCACTAATCACCTTTATTTTGCAGATGGCCGCGGTGCTGCTGCTTGAGTTCCGAAACCCGTCCAAGGCTGTGGCATGGCTGTTTATTTTATTTTGCCTCCCCTTGATCGGCTTCGTACTCTATTTCTTTGTGGCGCAGGATTATCAGAAGCGGTTGAAGATTCGTAAGCGGGGCTCCAGGCTATTCCAGGAAATCAGAGGGCATCTGTGGGATCGAGCCGCCGTTGTTAAGCGTAAAGAGGATATGAATAATCCCGGATTTCATCACAATGACCGTTTGTTTAATCTGCTCAATCACCTGTCGGAGAGTCCCATCACAGGCTGTAATCAGAGCCGGGTGCTGACGGATGGGGAAGAGACATACGATGCGATGCTGAATGCTATGGAACAGGCCAAGGAACACATTCATGTGGAGTTCTATATCTTTCGCCACGACCGGATCGGTACCCGGTTTCAGGATGTAATGATTCGCAAGGCAAAAGAAGGCGTTAAGGTACGTCTGGTTTGCGACGGATTGGGAAGTTATAAGCTTAAGAGAACGTTCATTCAACGGTTCAAAGAATCGGGGGTGGAGTTCTATTTCTTTCTGCCTGCCATGGTTTCGATGTTCAGCCGCAGAATCAATTACCGGAATCACCGCAAAATCGTTGTTGTGGATGGAACGGTCGGGTTTCTTGGCGGGATCAACGTCGGGGATGACTATCTGGGCGAGTACCCGAAAATGGGCTTTTGGCGGGATACGCATCTGGAGGTCAAAGGGGACGCGGTCTATTTTCTGCAAAATGTATTTCTGCACGATTGGAAGCTTGCCTCCGGCGAGCGCATTTCTGATTTTGGCCTGTATCCGGAGCATGAATGCACCGGAAATGAGCAAGTCCAGATCCTGAGCAGTGGACCGGATATGAACTGGAATGCCATCCAGGAGATGTGTTTTGGGGCGATTTCTGTAGCCAAAGAACGGATATGGATCACAACCCCGTATTTCATTCCCGATGAGGGGATATATGAAGCGCTGAAGACGGCTGCGGTGAGCGGCGTTGATGTACGGATCATTATTCCGGATCGTGCCGATTCCCGTCTGGTCAAGATGGCAAGCTTGTCTTACGTGGAAGAGCTGCTGGCAGCGGGAGTTACCTTCTATGAGTATGAAAAAGGCTTTATTCATGCCAAGGTATTGATCGTAGACGAGCTTCTGGGCTCGGTAGGTACGGCAAATATGGATATGCGGAGTTTCTTCTGTAATTTTGAGCTGACTGCCGTGCTGTTTGATCAGCAGCCCATAGAGCGCTTGGTATCGGACTTCAGGGAGGACCTGAGACAGAGCCGCCCTATTGATGCGGAGGCATTTCGGCAGCGGGGAAGATGGCAGAAAGCAGCGGAAATATTATGCCGCATGCTGTCGCCACTTCTATAACTGTAATATATTACATCGAATGTCATATTTAATAGAAAGCAAGTAAAAAGGAGGAAGAACTTTGAAATTTGGATGTCCAGCTTTTATTTATATGATAGAATATTTATATAAGTTCCACTTATAAATATATATTAACTTAGTTTCCATAAGTTGAACGGGGGAGATTTATGTCAATTGATGTGAAGATTCTTGCACAAGTGAAAGCGGAGCAGCAGAAGCCGGAGAATCCCAAAGCAGGCTCAGCAACTTTGAAGATTCTCCGCCGTCTGGTGTTCTTAACTTTCGGTGCGGTATTGATGGCAATAGGGCTCGAAATATTTCTGGTGCCGAACAAGATTATTGACGGAGGAATTACCGGGGTATCCATTATGGTTTCTCATATCACAGAAATTCCGCTGGGGATATTCTTGACCTTGTTCAACCTTCCGTTTTTGTTTATAGGATATAAACAGATCGGAAAAACGTTTGCTCTATCCACGCTATACGCCGTATTGGTCATGTCCATTGGCACTTATTTCCTTCATCCAGTCGACCCGCTTACGATCGATCCGCTGCTTGCTGCCGTGTTCGGTGGCGTTCTCCTCGGTATTGGGGTTGGCTTAGTTATCCGATCCGGAGGCTCCCTGGATGGAACGGAAATCGTGGCTATCCTGATCAACAAGAAGTCACCGTTCTCTGTCGGTGAAATCGTGATGTTCATCAACGTGTTTATTCTGGGCAGTGCAGGTTTTGTTTTCGGATGGGATCATGCCATGTATTCACTCATTGCTTATTACCTGGCGTTTAAACTGATTGATATTACGATTGAAGGTATTGATCAATCCAAATCGGTTTGGATTATCAGTGACAAGCATAAGGAGATTGGTGATGCATTGACCCAGCGATTGGGACGTGGCGTTACCTATCTGGATGGAGAGGGTGCTTACTCGGGCGATAGCAAGAAGGTCATTTTTGTTGTAATTACCCGTCTGGAGGAAGCGAAGCTGAAATCCATTGTGGAAGACTGGGACTCCCAAGCCTTTGTTGCTATCGGCAACATCCATGATGTGAAGGGCGGTCGCTTTAAGAAGAAGGCAATCCATTAATATGGTACCGATATATAGGTTTCACCCGTGTTGTTTAACAGCGGGTGGAACTTTTTTTATTTAGCGAGTATGAGAATTCAGTTAACGTTTTTTTATTGACGATGTGAACTGGAGTTTTATTTGTAAATCCAGTAAGTTCCACTTATAATAGGAACATATGTTTGATAAAATTAAGGATATACCCAACCTTTATCATGGCAGTATCCGAGGGGAGGAAGAGGAATGGCTCATACGCAATACGAACGCATAACCACTAAACAAACATTAAACAGGGTGAAAGAAGAGAGGATGCCCTTCGATTGGTCCATTAATCCGTATCGTGGTTGCGGACATGGGTGCAGTTTTTGTTATGCCCGTGCTTTTCAATCGTTTATCGGCAAGGGGGCAGAGGACGAATTCCAGCATCATATCTTTATGAAGGCAAATGCGGCCGAAGCACTGGAGAAGCAGCTATTGAGCGCGGCGAGGAAGTTTGATCATGATATTGAAGCGATGCGCATATCCATTGGACAGGTTACGATCGGTACGGCAACGGACCCGTATCAGCCGATCGAGGGCAAAGAGGGAATCACGCGGGAATGCTTGAAGCTGCTCGCCAAATACCGTATCTCTACCAGCATTACAACGCGCTCTCCACTCGTGCTGAGGGACATGGACATTTTGACCCGGATGGAGAATGTGTCGGTCAACATCAGTTTGAATACGCTGAACGGGGACATCATCCGGAAGCTGGAGCCTGCATCACCGCACCCAGGGGGCAGGCTTGAAGCGATGCGCGCTTTATCGGCAGCCGGCATAACGACAGGACTGTTTGTTGCACCCGTGCTGCCTTTTCTGACGGATGATGAATCAGAGTTGAAGGAGCTTTTGTCCCAGTCGAAGGAGAGGGGCATTTCTTTTGCCATGATCTCATTGCTGAGGCTGTCTCGCGATGTGAAGAAATGGTATATCGAGACGCTTAAACACCAGTTCCCCGATGTGGTTCAGTCTTATCGCGAATTATATAGGCAAGGCGCCTATGCAGAAGAACACTACGTTCATGCTTTTAAGTCGATGGCGGCCCGACTGCTCAGCGAATATGATCTGAGCGGTCAGAGCAAGCGGGAGCCTGCTGCCATCACGGGTGCGAATGGGACGAATTCCGGCTTTTCTCAACCATTCGAAATATCGGACGAAGGGGGTCATAATCTTCATCTGCCACAGCCAGACATGGCTAGATCTCCAAAGCCGAAAAAGCTGCCCCAACCGGCTGTGCCAGTTTCCCGGGAGGAACTGATGCCGGATATTGAGCAGCTAGCCTTTCCTTTTTGACGCGTTCTTTCCTTGGGATGTCAGGTGACGGATGACATTTTCGATCGGTTGCGGAGGCAATGCTTGCAGCAGATCCCCCTTTTCTTGCAGACGCTCTACAATGTTCAGCAGGTGGAATTCTGTAGGCGAAACATCCCGATGGACCTCTTCCCAGGTCAGCGGGGTAGAGACGGTCGCAAGCTTGCGCGCCCGAGGTGTATAAGGAGCAGCAAGGGTTCTTCCGCTATAGTGCTGTAGATAATCGAAATAGATTTTATCCCCGCGATTTTTCTTAAGCCGCTCGATGGTGAACAGCTTAGGGAATTTCTCCGTCACATATTGGCCTACGAATTGACCGACTGCGCGAAGCTCATCAAAAGTTACGCCTGCCGGAATCGGGACGATGATCTGAACCCCGGTTGCGCCGGAGGTTTTTGGCACAGAGTTCAGCCCCAAGGAGTTCAGCACATTGCCAACGATTGCAGTTGCCTCCATGATCCGGGGTTCCTCTGGCAGGGTCGGATCCAGATCAATCATCCATTCGCAGGGCTGATCGCTGCCTGCCAAATGCAGCGACGGATGAAACTCAAGTGCAGCCAGATTCCCGAGCCAGAGCAGCTCGGGCAATCCATTCAGCAGCACATAATTAATGTTCTCATGCACATAGGTGTGCACAAAAGGAGGCAGCGGCTCCGGCGCATTTTTCTGATAGAACGATTCGCCTTGCACCCCATGCGGGTATCGGATGGTAGTCAGCAGCCTTCCCTGGCAATATCGAAGCAGGAAAGGCGATATCGCTGCGAGTTTTTGCAGATACATGGCCTTGGTAATGCCGACCTCCGGCCACAGCGGTTTGTCCGGATTGGTAATTTGAATCTCCTGACCTTCAATGTTCAAGGTTCCTTTGACGGTACGGGCCATGCTGCTTACACCCCCTCAATCGAGACAAGTTTGGGATGGCGCATCATGCCGTCCTGACTCCACTCGAGAAATGTAACCTGCACCGTCAGCGGCTGACTGAGCCAGGCAAGCTGTTCTTTTTTTAGGTCATTATGGAGTGCGTGCCAAGCGGCCCCAGCCTGGTGGCTTTCCGCATACTGCAGCAGCTTTTTTTTGGTCTGTTCATTAAGCCCGAGGGATGCTCTGCCGATATAGCTGCCCTCGTCATCGGCAATAACCAGGCTGGCTACGCGGCCCTCCCTCATGATGAGTCCAACAGCCGTGGCTGTCATGTTAACGGCAATTTTCTTTTTGTACCAATCCCGATGCTTCTTGCCTTCGCGATATGGAGAGCTGAGGCGCTTCATTACAATGCCTTCCCAGCCTCGTTCCTCGGCCCAATTCCATAAATGCTCGCCCTCAAGAAACAAATCTGCGATCAGCAGACCCGGCGTGGCGGAAACGGCTTCCTTCAGCCGGTGATGGCGTTCAAGATAAGGAAGCTTGCGCAGGTCCTGATCGCCGTCCACCAGAATGTCGAACAAGACATACGTGAACAGAGGAGCGTGCGTGCTGATGGCACGCGATCGCTCCCGCTGGAGAACCTTCTGGAACACGGGTCGACCTAATTCCGGATGAAAGTAGACAACCTCACCATCCAGGAGAAGACGCCGTTCATTCAGCCCGGATAATGCCTGAACGACTTCGGGATACAGGGAGGTTTTATCCAACAGCTTACGGGAGTACAGGGATACGCCGCTAGGGTCTACTCCGGCCAGAATTCGCACGCCGTCCCATTTCAATTGGTATCCCCACTCCTCACCCGTGGTGATCTGTTCCGTCGAGATTGGGGCCATTGGCTCCTTAGGCAGCATATTCTGCAGCTGTCCCATGCCGATCAGGAATCAGAATCGGATTTCTTGGATTTAGTGCTCCGGCGCTTCGGCTTCGGTGCATCCGTATCCGCTTCACCGCCGCTGACCTTGGCGGCAGGCTCCTTGGCCGCGGTTTTCCGGGTGGACTTACGCGGTTTCGGTTTCGTGCCGGGGTCCGTTCCGATCGGCTTCACAGCTTCGATGCTGGCCTGAAGGGCAGCCATCAGATCGACGACATTGGTCTCCTGACGGGCAGGAGCTATCTTGATCTCTTCGCCGGATACTTTGCTGTTGATAAGATCCAGCAGACGCTCTCGATAATCATCGGTATATTTCTCAGGATCGAAGGGAGTCGATAGCTGATCAATCAGCAGTTTGGCCATATCCAGCTCCTTGGAATTGACCTCGGTTTTCTCAGGCAAGTTCGGTACTTGGGATATCGGGCGGATTTCATCGGGATAGAATATGGTCTCAATCGAAAGACATTCGTCCAGCACCCGAATCGCGGCAAGGCTGCTCTTCGAGCGGATGGCGATTTTGGCGATGCCGATCTTGCCAGACTGCTTCATCGCTTCCAGCAGCAGCCGATAGGCATTGGCGCCGGCTTGGTCCGGCGAGAGGTAGTAGGTTTTTTGAAAGTAAATCGGGTCGATTTCGGTCAAATCCACAAAGTCCAGAATGGTAATGTTTTTACTGTTCTGTTCCGCGAGCTGATCCAGCTCCTCTTTTTCGAAGAGCACGAACTTGCCCTTCTCATACTCGTACCCCTTCGTAATCTCCTCCCAGGCCACTTCCTCTTCACATACAGGGCATTTACGAATGTAAGAGAGCGGGCTGCCGCATTCCTTGTGAATGTAACGCATCGAAATATCCTTGTCTTCTGTGGCCGAGAACATCTTGACAGGCACATGCACCAGACCAAAGCTGATAGCGCCCTTCCATACCGTATGCATTCTATGAAACCTCCTATCAAATTCTAATATGTTTGAGTATGACCGTGTAGTAAACGCTATTTACGCCGACTATAAATGGTGTGTTTCAAAAAGTCAGGTTTTCAGCACCGAGAAGGTTGGATGAAGGTAGGGACTGAGGAGCGGAGCGTAGGCAAAACCTACGTGAGCACCGGAAGGCCCGTCTGAATTCAAAATTCGATGTCGATTAAGCTTCATGTGCTGCTTCGTGATCAAAAGATGACTTTTTGAATTACCTCTATTAGTGTGCCCAAAAAAAGACTCTAGTATGAGTTATAGCCCCGGATTGCATAATTAGAACTGTTTTGAGGCATATTGACGATGAACTCTGCCCGCATAAGGAGGTAATCTTCATCATGATGGAGCCTAATGAAACCAATACGTCAGAAGAGATACAGAAGGACCGGGCTTCTGATCATTCCGCTGCGCAGCCGGTCAACGGTGAAATGGTGGATTGGAACAGCCTGACCTCGGAGGAGAGCGAGCTATCTCGGGAATCTACAATGTTCGATATTGACCGGATGATCAACGAAGGTCTTGGCGGAGGCAATGTCACGCTGGACAACGGGCTGATTGGTCCTTCGACGACCGATACAATGGAGGTCGTGGACGAGTCGCCAAGAGAGACGGAGAAGGGGGATTAACGAATGGATGTACAACGCGCAGTAGAAATTTTCAACTCGAAGGATACGCATAAGGTCAACCTGGAAGGGGAGTCGGTGTGGATCGAGCATGTGGATCAGCAGAACGGGATGGCTACGGTCCAGGTGGGTTCCCGACCAACCAATACGATGACGGTCAACGTTGACCGGTTGAAAGAAGGGGAATAGTTTCCCGCTGGGTATCTGCTTCCGAGAAGCAGTATGAATACAACATGAGCATGAACACCAAAACAACACACCTTGGTCGAGATTCCATGACGCCGGAACCCGGATAAGGTGTGTTTGTGCTGGATTCGTCCGTTAAGTAATCCCCCCTGAAAAATAATCGGATATCGCCAGTCAGCAGATCAGGGGGTTACGGTGTCATTATTCATAGTGTATCTTTGTTCCGGTACAACTATAATGTTTGATCTGTGACTACATAGTATTAGTCTTCCAAACCTAGTTAACGCGTATCTTTTTTCACCTCTGTGAATCGGGAATACTCATTTTCTTGCAGCGGATTGGGAGGACCGATATAATGAAGATCAAGTATTTTTAGATATGGGCAAAATAAATAAAGGGTGGGTTATCTGTGAACAATGGCCGTACGGAAGGCCAGTTTCGAATGACTTCAAGCAGTCTGGAGGAGACGGAGCAGCTGGCTGCATGGCTGGCCATGCGGGCCGAAGCAGGGACGGTCATCGGTCTGGATGGAGATCTTGGAGCAGGAAAAACGGCATTTTCCAAACAATTTGCACAGCATCTTGGTGTGAACGGGGTTGTGAATAGCCCGACATTTACAATTATCAAAGAATATGAGGGGCGTCTGCCGCTCTACCATATGGATGTGTACCGGTTATCGGTGGATGAAGCGGATGAGCTTGGACTGGACGAATACTTTTTTGGCGAAGGGGTTTGCCTCGTGGAGTGGAGCAGCCTGATCACCGAGCTGATGCCTGAGCGGTATCTGCATATCCATCTAGAAACGACAGGGGAAGCTCACCGGAACATCACACTCACAAGCCAAGGCGAGCCCTATGGTGAGTGGTGCCGGGATTTGAATGAAAAATGGGGTAGCATGAATGAACAACAATGACACGAAGCCGCAGCAGCGGTTTTTGGCGCTGGATACGTCTACGGCATCGCTTGCGGTATCCGTGATGAAGAAGGACAAGCTGCTGTCAGAAGTGAATACGAATGCGGACCGCAACCACTCGGTGCATCTGCACCCGGTGATGGCACAAGCGCTTGCAGAAGCTGGAGTTGGTATGGACCAGATCGAGGGCATTGCTGTCGGGATCGGCCCGGGTTCATACACGGGTATCCGGATTGCAGTAACTGCGGCAAAAACGTTGGCATGGGCCAACCACATTCCGGTCGTTGGAATATCCAGTCTGCATGCCTTGGCATGGGGAGGCCTGGAATCGGGGTGGGATTCAGCTTCGGCTGAGAAGGGAACCCACTGGGTTATTCCGCTGCTGGATGCCAGGCGGGGACAAGTGTACACGGCATTATTCGCCGCAAGTGCAGAGCGCCAGGAAGAAGCCCCGGTACGTATAGAAGCAGACGGCATTCGTCTGATGCAGACCTGGGTGAATACCATTGCGGAACGAATATCCCGCCTTCCCGAAGAAGAGCGACCCGTCTGCATATGGTTTGTGGGAGAAGTCGATCTCCATGCCGAGACAGCCCGTCAGCTCGAACCGGGGTTTGAAAACAGGGTGCACATCCACCCGTATTCTCTTGAAGGGCGCTGGATGGGGTACCTGGGAGCAGCCCGGCTGTTATCCGGGGAAGCGGACGATTTGCATACACTGATACCCAATTATACACAGCTTTCCGAAGCGGAAGCGAACCTGCTGCGTAAGCGGTGAAGGGAGCGTAGGATTCGTCATGGATCAGCAGAATATGCCGGCAGAAGGTGAAGACGGTTTGTCCTTTCGGTTGATGACCCTGGAGGACATACCGGAGGTTCTCGTGGTGGAGCGCGAAGCATTCACTGTACCCTGGACCGAGGAAGCCTTTCACAATGAGCTGAAACTGAATCATTTTGCACGTTATATGATTATGGAATATGAAGGCCACACCGTTGGATATGCGGGCATGTGGACGATTGTGGATGAAGCACACGTTACGAATATTGCGCTGCTGGAGCAGTACCGCGGCCGCAAGTGGGGCGATCGTCTGCTTACGGAACTGATGAAGACCGCTGCGTATATGGGAATGGAAAAAATGACGCTGGAAGTTCGGGTATCCAACCATGTTGCCCAGCGCTTATATATTAAAAAAGGGTTTAAACCAGCCGGTGTCCGGAAGGGCTATTATTCCGACAACCAGGAAGATGCACTTATCATGTGGGCAGATCTGCCCCCTTACCGGGAGGACGATGGCGAGGAAGGAAGTCATGGGCTACTATGAAGGATGAAATGACAGATCGGCAGCATAGCTGCATATTAGCGATAGAAACGAGCTGTGACGAGACTTCGGTTGCCGTTGTGAAGGACGGACACGAGGTATTGTCCAGCGTCATTGCGAGTCAGATTGAAACGCATAAAGCATTTGGCGGGGTGGTGCCTGAGGTGGCTTCCCGCAAGCACGTGGAGAGCATCACGTTAATTATAGAGGAAGCCGTGGCTAAAGCCGGAATTGACACGAAGGACTTGTCGGCGATAGCCGTCACACAGGGCCCTGGCCTGGTTGGGGCGCTTCTGGTCGGTGTTATGGCTGCAAAAAGCCTGGCGTTTGCGCTTAACAAACCCCTGATCGGCACGCATCATATTGCCGGCCATATTTATGCCAACCGATTTGTGGGAGATATCGAGTATCCTTGTATGGCGCTGGTTGTTTCCGGAGGCCATACCGAGCTGGTCTACATGAAAGACGAGGGCAGTTTCGAACTGATTGGCAGAACGCGGGATGATGCGGTTGGCGAAGCGTATGATAAGGTGGCGAGGGCGCTTGGGTTTCCCTATCCCGGAGGTCCACATGTGGATCGTATGGCACTCGAAGCCGAGGGGGTTGTGGACCTGCCGCGCGTGTGGCTGGAGCCGGATTCGTATGATTTTAGCTTCAGCGGCCTGAAATCGGCTGTATTAAATGTTGTGAATCAGAGCAAAATGCGTGGAGAGGAAGTCCGGACGGAGGCCATAGCCCGCGGCTTTCAGGAATCTGTTGTAGAAGTGCTGGTGGAGAAGGCCGTACGCGCGGTCAGAGCTTACGATGCCAAGCAGCTGCTGCTGTGCGGTGGCGTAGCGGCCAACCGCGGGCTTCGCAAAGAACTATCTGAGCGATGCGAACGGGAAGGAATTTCACTGACCATTCCACCATTTCAGTATTGCACCGATAACGGGGCGATGATTGCTGCCGCAGCGCATTTGAAATGGAAGCAGGGCAGCTTTACGCCGCTGGATATGAAGGCCGATCCGCAAATGCCGCTCGAAATTTGGGCAGCGCTATGAAGCTAAAAGCTTCTTGACACCTCACTGCATAGCACGTATAATCATGATCAAATTCCAGATTGTTGAAACGCGATGAACAGGATTAGTATGGTTACCCTTGGATGAAGAGAACTGCGGGACGGTGCAACGCAGTCGATAGGGACCTGAACTCACCTGGGAGCGGAGCAGGGGAACCTTACGCAATGAAATGGCCTATGGTTAAGGCTTGAATGAGATTGCGGAGTTTGACTTTGCTACGGAATGGCCTCCGTGAGAATGGCTGCGCACAAATAACTTGTTATTTGGCGGCTGAGGGGGCTTCAAGGACCGGGCATGTATAGCCTGGGAGCTTAAAGTCAACAAGAGTGGTACCGCGATAGGATAGCCTGTCGTCTCTTGCATAAAGAGACGGCAGGCTTTTTTGCATGCCGGGATATCTCTAGCAGGCTGTGGGGAACCATTGACAGATTAATGAAATCGCGCAGCGGGGGCAGGTGTCCGGAGAAGCGGTCCGCAGATAGTAAGGATTCGGCATAACAGCATATCGAATAAACGTGATGAACGGGAGCAGTAGAAGGAAGCTGTCTTACAGAGAGCTGCGGGTAGGTGTAACGCAGCGGCAGCAGCCTTTGAATCTCGCCCGGGAGCGGAAGAGGGGAACAACGCATTCGCTGATGGTTCGACAGGAACCAATGGCTTACCATGCTAAAGTACTCTCTTTCGGAGAATCCTCCGTAATCAGGAGGTTCATCTTAACTCATAACCGGCCGGTATGAGGAGCAGATGGACAGTGAGTGGACGCTAATATGTCACAGCGATAGCTGCTTGTGAACAGGCGTCAATTAGAGTGGTACCACGGAGGGTCTAAGCCCGTCGTCTCTTATGTTTAAGAGATGACGGGCTTTTTTTGCTGCCGGCAGCAGCTGGGTGGGATATGCGGACGCAAGTCGACGTGCGGACGTAAAGCGAACATAACTAGAATGGGATGACTGAGATTGACCCGGAATATCTATCCGGGATATACCACAACCAGGGAGGAACAAGGAAGATGACGGAGTCCATGAGAACGATCCAAATTTTTGATACCACTTTACGGGACGGGGAACAGGCACCGGGGGCAAGCCTTCAGCCTGAGCAAAAGATTGTGCTGGCCGGCAAACTGGCTGAGCTGGGGGTTGATGTAATGGAGCCTGGCTTCCCAGTGTCCAGTCCAGGTGAGTTTGCCGCCGTTCAGGCCATCTCAAGACAGCTGCAGCAGGTGGAGATTTGCGGATTTGCACGCGCAGTGAAAGGGGATATTGATGCTGCTGTTCAGGCAACCCGGGACGCAGCCAGAAGACGGATCCATCTGTTCATTTCCTCTTCCGACATCCATCTTCGCCATCAACTGCGCATGAGCCGTCCCGATGTTGTAGCAAGGGCACGAGAGATGACAGCTTATGCGAAGCAGTTCAGCGATGTGGTGGAGTTCACAGCGATGGATGCCTCGCGCACAGGAATCGATGACCTGATTGAAATGGTGGAAGCCGTCATTGAAGAGGGAGCCACGATTATCAACCTGCCGGACACGGTCGGTTATGCGCTTCCGAATGAGTATGGCGAGATGTTCCGCCGTGTACGGGAAGGTGCGCGAGGCGGAAAGACGGTAGCGTACAGCGCCCATTGCCATAATGATCTGGGATTGGCTGTTGCAAACAGCCTGGCCGCCATTCAGAATGGTGCCAGCCAGATTGAGGTTACCGTAAACGGGGTAGGCGAACGCACAGGCAACTGCGCATTGGAGGAGCTGGTGATGGCTCTTTCTACACGGGGTGACATGCTGCGTGCGGAGACGGGGATTACAGCGGAAAAGCTGTACGAAGTCTCCCGCCTCGTTAGCGGAGCCATGCATTTTCCTATTGCCTTCAACAAACCGGTGGTCGGTCGAAATGCCTTCCAGCATGAGTCTGGCATTCATCAGGATGGTCTTCTGAAGGATCGAAGCACCTACGAGATTATGGACCCGGACAAATTGGGCATTCCGCGCAGCATGATCGTGCTGGGCAAGCATTCCGGCCGTCATGCCTTGAAGGATCGTCTGGCCCGTTACGGGGTTCAGCTCGATGGGGCCGAGATGGAAACCTTGTATGGCACATTCAAGGAGACGGCTGACCGCCAGAAGGTGGTCAGTGATGATCAGCTGCTGCAGATGGTCAGCAGCACGCTGGGTAAACCGGCGCAGGTGTATGAGCTGACAGAGGCGCAGGTGATCTCGGGTACGGGAAGAAGCCGCGTTGCAGCCGTAACGCTTCGTCATCTGAGCAAGGAAACGGAAGCCACCTATTCCAGTGTAGCAGAGGGACCCGTGCAAGCCGTCATATCGGCGATTAGCCAAGGCATTAGCAGCGACATCACCTTTGGCGATCTGGAGCTCCATTCTTTGAGCAGCGGGGAAGATGCGCATGCGGAGGCCGCAGTTACCGTCGAGAAGGCCGGCAAGATTTTCCGCGGAACGGCTGTTCACCAGGATATCGTCATGGCAGCGGGTATGGCCTATGTCGCTGCATGCAACTCGGCATTGATGTCGGTGTAGGTGGAACAGCAGAGTTCGGGATACAACCTCAACCGAAAGTTTGATTACGCAGAGTTCTCGTCGCGTTGTTGATTCACATGAGAGCGGTCGATGTCATATACATCTGCCTTGATTCAGGAACGGAAGCTAAGCTCATGACATTATAGATGGGGACGGAACCGGTGGAGTCCATTACGGTGTGGATGCTGGCAAGCGTGCAGATGGAGGATTACAGCAGATGTTGCTGCTGACGAGAATTACTTCGTAAGAAGCGGGATGTGAATCCCCGTGTAATGAGCCGTTTCCCACAGCTAGCGACCTTCCGACTCTCAGAATGAGGAAGGTCGCTTTTTTTTAAAACTCAATATAACTTGGATTGAAATAGAAGTAATTCTATATAGCAGCTCATTATATAGGAAATATAAATCTGTCAAGTTGTGAACAAAGTTATCCACATATTCGCCCGAAAATGTGCATAAGCAAAAAAAATGTCGATAAATCAGCGTTTTGCAAAGCTTTGAAAAAAGGGGACAGGATTTTCAGATTTTATGGTCAAAACTGTGGATAGTGTGCATAACTTGGTGGATAAAGTTGGATATAGGACCGGAAATGCGTGTTTAACAATAAAAAAATGGCCATTTCGGCCATTTTTAAGTTGAACTTATGCACCATTGTTGGGGATAAGTTTGTGTATAAATGCAAAACCTCATTTGAAACACTTTTGTGAAATTTTTTTTACGATTCCAGCAATGACTCCCATTCGGCAAAAATCTGCTCAAGCTGACGTTTTTTCTCCTCTAACGATTGCTGCCGTTCCTGGAGGGCCATATAATCCTGATAGATCTCAGGCAGTGTCATTTCGGTCTCCAGTTCGGAAATTTCCGATTCCAAAGTATGAATCTGCTCCTCAAGACTTACGAGCTTGCGCTGACGGTTGCGTTCCTCCCGTTTCGCTTGCTTCTCAGCTTCAAAGGAGACGGCCCCTTGTTTCTCGGCTGAAACCTCTGCTTTCCCCTCCTGTTTCAGGGTGTGGCGGGCAAACGGCTCGGAAGGCTCATCGTTCATATCCAGAATTTCCTGCTTTTTCTCCGTATAGTCGTCATAATTACCCAGGAAATGTTGAATGCCGTCCGGATGAAGTTCGAGAATGCGCTCCGCCATTTTATTAAGGAAATAACGGTCATGGGATATGAATAATAAAGTGCCTTCGTAATCCATCAGCGCCGATTCCAGAACCTCTTTTGCAAATAAGTCAAGATGGTTCGTAGGCTCGTCCAGTATAAGCATGTTGGCTTCCAGCAGCATGAGTTTGGCAAGTGAGACACGTGCTTTTTCACCGCCGCTTAAGGAGCTGACCTTCTTGAGCACATCCTCGCCGCTGAAGAGAAAGTTGCCGAGAACGGTACGAATACGCGCTTCTTCCATATGAGGATAGGTCCCCCACAGCTCTTCCAGAACCGTGTTGCTCGGGTTAAGCTCTGACTGCTCTTGATCATAGTAGCCGATTTTCACTTTTGTGCCCCATTGCAGCGATCCGGCTGAGGGCTTCATCGTACCGATCAGACATTTAAGCAGCGTTGATTTGCCGACCCCGTTAGGACCGATCAAAGCTACGGTTTCTCCACGACTGAGGTCAAAGGAAGCTTGTCTGAACAAGGGCTTGCCTTCCTCAAACGAGAGCGACAGGTCACGTACATGAAGCACATCTTTACCCGACATATACTCGGCTTCAAAAGAGAAGTGTGCCTTCTTAAGATCACCCAGCGGTTTGTCCAGCCTATCCATCTTGTCGAGCGCTTTGCGCCGACTCTGCGCGCGCTTGGTTGTTGAAGCTCGAACCAGATTGCGCTGAATAAAGGTCTCCATACGGGAGATTTCATCCTGCTGCTTCTCATATTGTTTAAGCTGGGATTCGTATTCGGCGGCTTTCAGCTCAATGTAACGGCTGTAGTTGCCCGTATATTTTTTGGAATGACGGCGTTCAATTTCAACGATGGTTGTAACAAGCCGATCCAGGAAATAACGGTCATGGGAAACGACGAGTAATGAGCCGGAATATCCGCGCAGATAATCCTCCAGCCAGGTGAGAGTCGCGATATCCAGATGATTCGTCGGCTCATCGAGCATGAGCAGATCGGGTGCCTGAAGCAATATTTTTGCAAGAGCAAGCCTGGTCTTCTGCCCGCCGCTTAATGTAGCAATGGAGGTGTCCGGCGAAAAGCTGCCAAAGCCCATGCCGTGCAGCACGCTGCGAATCCGTGTTTCGATCTCATACCCGCCTTGATCCTTGAACCAGTCGGAGCGGATTGCGTAACGATCCAGGAGCTCCTGATATTTTTTGGGGTCCTCGCTCGATTTGGGGTCGGCAATTTGCTCCTCCATCTGACGAAGCTCACGCTCCATCTCCAGCAGAGGGGTGAAGACATCCAGCATCTCATTCCATATCGACGAATCAGACTGAAGCCCGCTGTTCTGGGCAAGATACCCGACGGTGGTTTCCTTAGCCTTGAATATCTGTCCGCCATCGTAAGACATTTCGCCAGCCAAAATTTTAAGGAGCGTCGATTTGCCAGCTCCATTCACACCAACGAGTCCGATTCTTTCGCGTTCAAGCACTTGTAAATTGATCCCGTCCAGTACGGGCGTAACACCATATAATTTGGTAATGCCATTGGCTTGCAGCAGCATGTTATGTGAAACCTCCATCATTCTATATGATTCATTCTTCATTATAAGAAAAACGTCTACCGACGTACATTCTAAGAAGATAGACCGCGTTTAGAAATTGTTTCTGTTGCGATATCAGGATGGTCATGCTGTTGAGGTTCATGCGCTTCTGATATCTTAAAATAAGTGTACATGAAAATGGCCGAACAATCGACCATGATTGGCGACTTCCGGCATTCTTGGCTAAAGGAAGGAACAGTGGTAAACTAAACTTAATTATGAGCGTGAGAGGAACGATCACGTTGTTGAACCCTGAAGAAGAAATTAAGCGGGTATCCGCAAAGCATGCCCTGCGCAGGAGCATGACCTTACGCAGGGATGAGTTATCCGATGAAGAACGGACCAAGCGGTCGAAGCAGGCTTGCGAGATGGCTTCGGAGGTTATGAAAGAGCGCCATGTTCAGAGCATGATGATTTATGTTCCATTCCGTTCCGAGCTGGATTCGCGGCCGCTTGTCGAGTGGGCATGGGAGCATGGGTTGCAAGTTATCGTTCCCCGCAGCCTACCCCAAGATCGATCGATGGAACTGTATGAGCTTCAGAAATGGGATGAGCTGATCCCGGGAGCATACGGTATCCAGGAGCCCGATCCGCAGAGGTCTAAGATGTTTATGAATGACGTACCTGATATCATCTGGGTACCAGGGCTTGCGTTTGACAGGAACGGCGGAAGACTAGGGTACGGCGGCGGTTATTATGACCGGCTGGCGGACAGGCTTTGTCATGAAGTGCATGATGCGGCTCGCCTCAAGGAGCCCTTGTGGGTGGGAATAGGCTACGAGGTTCAGGTGTTGGAGCATGTTCCAATGGAAGAACACGACAGAGTCTTGGACGGTTTGGTTACCGACCTGGGATATTCAGGGAAGGCCGGACCTGGTTTACGGAGGGATAACGAATGGAATTGAGTCACTTTAATAATCAAGGAAGAGCACGAATGGTAGACGTCAGTGAGAAGGATGTGACGGCACGGACAGCGGTAGCGAAGACCACGGTCCGAATGCAGCCGGACACGCTGATCCGCATCCAAGAAGGAAAGATAGGCAAGGGAGATGTACTCGCGGTAGCACAGGTTGCAGCCATAATGGCAGCCAAGAACACGTCGAACTGGATTCCGATGTGTCATCCTCTTCCGCTGACCGGTGTTAACGTGGAATTCAGTGATAATGCAAGAGATGAATTATATATAGAAACAACTGTGAAAACGACAGGCAAAACCGGTGTTGAAATGGAAGCTTTAACGGCTGCTTCGGCAGCTGCCCTCACGGTCTATGACATGTGCAAGGCATTGCAGAAAGACATGATCATCGGTCCGACCCAACTGGTGAGCAAAACCGGCGGCAAGAGTGGGGATTACATACAAGAAACAACTTAGGCGTGCATAGATACAGGAGATATTCGGACGAGTGGGAAGGAGAGAGAGCAGATGGTGTGGAAAACGGCGATCCTGACGGCGAGCGACAAAGGTTCGCGGGGGGAACGCGAGGATACGAGCGCTCAGGTTATTCGGGAATTGGTGGAGGAAGAGCTGAGCGGTGAAATTATCGAATACCGGATCGTACCGGATGAGCAGGACGAGATTATTGCTGCACTGATTGAGCTTACGGACTATTACCAAGTGGATCTCGTGCTGACGACAGGGGGAACGGAACTGGCGGTTCGTGATGTTACCCCTGAAGCAACAAGACGGGTCATTGAGCGTGAGGTGCCTGGCATTGCGGAAGCCATGCGAGCTACGGTTATGCAGAAGAATCGAAGTGCAATGCTTTTTCGAGGCGTATGCGGCGTTCGCGGCCGTACCCTGATTGTCAACCTGCCGGGCTCCCCAAAAGGCGTGCATGAGAATCTGGCTGCCGTCATGGACCAGCTTCCGGAAGCATTGTTAATGGTAACGGGGCAGTATCGGGAGCAGCTCTGAGGGGAACCCTATTAGATAATTATGTAAATAAACTGTCACGATTCTAGACTGTTTATGTGATTTACATTATGGTATGATGGCGATATATGAGCTTGTCAATTGCTGTCGTGCGATAATTTCTTTGAAGTTAAAACCTGTTGTAGTGCAAGGCATGATGGATTTAGGTCATCCTTGAAGTCCTTTTGAAGGCATAGAGCAGGACGAGGAGGAGAATAGATATGAGTCAAATCGGAGTGCCGGGTATTATTTTGCTCGTCATTTTGGCGCTGCTCTTATTCGGACCGAACAAGCTTCCTGAGCTTGGACGTGCGGTCGGAAGAACTTTCCGTGAGTTTAAGGATGGTGCGCGCGAGATTATTGCTGACGATGCACCTGCGAAGAAGAAGGAAGAGGCTCCCCAGCAAGCCGTTGCCGCTGAACCGTCCAAGGTTGAAGACAAGCGTCTTCCGGAATAATACTAGAATGCAAGGCGTGAAGTCCCTTCCTTCGGGAGGGATTTTGTTTTGCCAGGGTCACATACAGGGTGGTGTCTAACATGTCAGAGCAAGTGAAAGATATGGCGCTTGTCGAGCATTTGGGCGAGCTTCGCAAACGAATCATTATCGTTCTCGTGGTATTCATAGCCGGACTGATTGCAGGGCTTTTTGTTGCGGAGCCGATCTATCATTATTTGACGGCAGCGGAAGAAGCGAAGAACTTTGAACTGCATGCTTTTTCCTTCTGGGATGGCATCGGGATTTATATGAAAATTGCTGCGATTTTCTCATTGGTTATCTCGGTTCCGCTGATCTTCTATCAGTTATGGGCGTTCGTAAAGCCTGGACTTCGCAAAGAAGAGCAGAAAGCGGCCATTCGCTACGTACCCTACGCGTTCCTTCTGTTCATCGTGGGCATTTCGTTCGGATATTACATCGTGTTTCCAATGACGCTGTCATTTACTACAGCGATTACACAGAGTATGGGGCTGCAGGAAACCTACGGGATTGCCAATTATTTAAATTTTATGTTCAATCTCGTTTTGCCCTTGGCCCTGCTGTTTGAGCTGCCGCTTGTGGTAATGTTCTTAACGAAAATCCGCATTTTGAACCCGCTGCGGCTTCGGAAAATGCGCAAAGTGTCTTATTTTGCACTCGTATTCATAGCGGTTGTTATTACGCCGCCGGACTTCATATCGGATTTCCTGGTCACGATTCCACTGCTGCTGCTGTATGAATTCAGTGTGTTCCTGTCCTCTGTGATCTATCGCAAGCAATTAGAGGCGGACATGGAACGAGACAGCCGGTACATACGGGCGGACGAAGAGGATGAAGATTAATATTTACTCAAGCATGAAGAGTACCTTCGAGATCGGCAGAAGGCGCTCTTTCTTTGTATAGATGTTTGTATAGGCATCCTTAGGACTCAGGCATATTTTGGCTGGTCATGGATACAATGGAGAAGGGGGTTGAGAGACAACCCCAACCGGAGTCCAATTTACAAAAAAATGATCAAAAAATCATGCAAAGGACTTGAAATTTTGAGACAACTTGAGTATCATAAAATTGGTTGTTAGCACTGAGGCTTGTCGAGTGCTAATACATAAAGCTTTGAAAAAAGCATCACAACATATTTAAAGGAGGCTATTTTTTCATGATCAGACCTTTAGGTGAACGCGTATTGGTAGAACCGATCGAACAAGAAGAAACTACGGCATTCGGGATTGTACTTCCTGACTCCGCTAAAGAAAAGCCGCAAGAAGGTAAAGTTATTGCTGTAGGCAGTGGCTCCCTGAAAGACGGCGCTCGTGTACCTTTGGAAGTTAAAGAAGGCGACCGCGTTATTTTCTCCAAATACGCTGGAACAGAAATCAAATACGAAGGTAAAGAATATTTGATTATGAAAGAAAGCGACATCCACGCGATCTTAGGCTAAATGAACGCCTGAATATATCATGTTCCAATATTCATTAATCCACTAGGGAGGTATGTAATACCATGGCAAAAGACATTAAGTTCAGTGAAGACGCCCGTCGCGCAATGCTTCGAGGTGTAGACGCTTTGGCAAATGCAGTTAAAGTAACACTCGGACCGAAAGGCCGTAACGTGGTGCTTGAGAAGAAATTCGGAAGCCCGCTCATCACGAATGACGGTGTAACCATCGCTAAAGAAATCGAGCTGGAAGATGCATTCGAGAACATGGGTGCTCAGCTCGTTAAAGAAGTAGCTACCAAAACAAACGATGTTGCTGGTGACGGTACAACGACTGCAACGGTTCTGGCGCAAGCCATGATCCGCGAAGGTCTGAAGAACGTAACAGCTGGTGCAAACCCAATGATTATCCGCAAGGGTATCGATAAAGCGGTTAAAGCAGCGGTTATTGAGCTTCAAAACATCGCAAAAGAAGTGAAAAACCATCAGGAGATCGCTCAAGTCGCTTCCGTATCCGCAGCTGACGATGAAGTAGGTCAACTGATTGCAGAAGCTATGGACAAAGTGGGTAAAGACGGTGTTATCACTGTTGAAGAATCCCGCGGCTTCTTGACGGAGCTTGAGGTTGTAGAAGGTATGCAATTCGACCGCGGCTACATCTCTCCATACATGATTACGGATACGGATAAAATGGAAGCTGTTCTTGAAAATCCATACATCCTGATCACGGATAAAAAAGTAACCAACACGCAAGAGATCCTGCCGATCCTTGAAAAAATCGTACAACAAGGCAAACCGCTTGTTCTGATTGCAGAAGACATCGAAGGCGAAGCGCAAGCGATGCTGATCGTGAACAAACTGCGTGGAACATTCAACGCGGTTGCTGTTAAAGCTCCTGGCTTTGGCGATCGTCGCAAAGCCATGCTGCAGGATATCGCTGCATTGACTGGCGGCCAAGTGATTACCGAAGAGCTCGGTCTTGACTTGAAAACAGCTTCCATCGATCAATTGGGTACAGCTCGTCAAGTGCGCGTAACCAAAGAGAACACAATCATCGTGGATGGCGCTGGCAACAAAGAAGACATCGATGCTCGCGTGAAGCAAATCCGCAACCAATTGGAAGAAACCACTTCCGATTTCGACAAAGAGAAACTGCAAGAGCGTCTGGCTAAATTGGCTGGCGGCGTAGCAGTTATCAAAGTTGGTGCGGCTACTGAAACGGAATTGAAAGAACGCAAACTGCGCATCGAAGATGCCCTGAACGCAACTCGCGCTGCGGTTGAAGAAGGTATGGTGTCCGGTGGTGGTACAGCGCTCGTGAACGTATACAACGCTGTTTCTGCTGTGGAAGTACAAGGCGATGAGAAAACAGGCGTAAACATCGTTCTGCGCGCTCTGGAAGAGCCAATCCGTACGATTGCAGCCAATGCTGGTAAAGAAGGCTCTGTCATCGTAGAGCGTCTGAAAAAAGAAGAGATCGGTATCGGCTACAACGCTGCTACAGACGAGTGGGTGAACATGTTCGAAGCAGGTATCGTTGACCCTGCGAAAGTAACGCGTTCCGCTCTTCAAAACGCAGCTTCCGTTGCGGCTATGTTCCTGACAACCGAAGCGGTTATCGCTGACAAGCCAGAACCAGAAAAACCAGCTATGCCTGATATGGGCGGCATGGGCGGTATGGGCGGCATGATGTAATAAGGGCCTCAAAAGCCTGCCATATCAATGAAAAAGAGACCTCTCGGGGTCTCTTTTCTTGTATAAGGTCACAACAAGGTCACATTCCTTGCGAGGAGAGGCCAGCTAGGATGTCTGAAAATTGAATGTTCATCTTGCTCATCGTGACCGACGCGTTCTTCGGCTTGTTTTTTCGTATCTCCTCAACGTTTGATTTGATATTGCGTTTTCCGGTGACAATCCTTTATACATCCCCACTTAAATCCTTGTTTATTTTTTGCTGGTACCTTGAAAAAAGCTAGCCACTATTCCATCGACCTCCTAAAATAATATTAATTGCTCAAGTATCGTCTCTTAATAATGGGAAAATAACAATTTACGGGATCCCAAAGCCGTCTGTCTTATTGGAAAACTGCAATCATATCCCATCGGTAGACGAGTCCATGGAAATGCGTAGAGGATATCTGGATCAGCTCAACAGGGATGCTATGGAAAGGATACCTCAGCTTTACTAGATATCTGAAGGACGAGATCCCTGGGAAGTATTTAATGATGAACGATGGATCGGGAACAGTCGTGTGGCTCAGTGTTCAGCGGAACTAAAACAGAAGCTGGCACGTGAGTGGGTAGAATCAAGGTACGGCCCTGATGAAGCCTTGATATATGTCGGCATTGATTGGATGGAAATACATCGTATGGAGGCCATACAGCGCGGTTGGGCTCCTTATGAAGTAAAAGCACTGATGATGGAAGTCCCATATTGGGACAAACACGAAATGCTTAAGGCTCTAAAACAGGATGGGATACGCAAGCCACGACTTTATGATATGGGATTCGCTCATAACAACTGCGGTGGATTCTGTGTACGAGCTGGACAGGGGCATTTTATAAATCTACTGCAAAATAAACGGAGTTTATATCTTTTCCACGAATAGAAAGAGCTTGACATGCAAGAATATCTCGGGCGTACTGATGTTTCCATCTTGACAAGAGAGGTAAAGGGCGATGAGGAAAAATTAACCCTTCGTCAGTTACGCGAGGAATGGGAGTCTGGACTAGGAAACCAAATTGACTTGAACGACTTAGGTGGATGCGGTTGTTTCGCATCCGATGCTTAACCCTTGGGGAGAGTAATCCTCCCAAACTATATACGAAATAGATTTACCAATTAAACGCAATCCAAAGAAAACCATAGATAAATGCAAAGCAACCCAATACACCAAGTGCTGAGGCAAGTAAAATTATTAGAACCACCTTTTTACCGCTCAAAAAAACACCTCCAGAAAAGTGAAAAGCCCCCCTAATCCTTGGCTGGGGCGGGGGTCAATCGATAATATATTCCTCTCAACGATTATATCACAAAGGGGATTGAGGGGACTGGCGATGTCATGGGGGCAAGGGGAACTCTTTCCAACAGCGAATGAAGCGGAGATCCAGCGCACAAAATTCCTGCTCGGAAAATATAAAGAGATGACAATGCTCATGCAAGATTTTGAAAAATTCGAAAAAGAATTAAGGCAAGTGGCTATTGATGGTGAAGCAGCTCGGCGCATCGATCATGAGGATCTGCATGCTGATAAGACGGCCAATGCTACGATTCTGATCGAAAAGCAGCGTTGGGTGTATCAGCGGTACCAGTTTTATACTCATCAGCTTCGCAGGGCTTTCAGTTTGATCCAGGACGATGAGGCAAAGAGAGCTGTCGATTACAGGTTCATGCAAGGTTACTCTCCTACAAGGAGACGCTGCTGTTTTTCCGGCATGGTCTAAGTGACAGCACCATTCGGCGGAAGATATCTGAAGGCACTGAAAGCATGGCAAACAGTTTGAAACTCATGGGGTTCTTTGAGCAGGATGACGCGGAGTTTTAGTGAGCAGGAAAAAAATGAGTAATTTCCATTGATTTCTTAGTCCAATTCAATTTTAGCCACCCTTCATATAATATACTAACTCTTTTATGGGAGGAGGAATATCTCATGAGACATCATCATAAAAAAGTTATTGTTGTTATCCTTAAACCTGGGCAAATAGCAGTAGTTAAGTGCGAAAAGCACAGAAAACATCGTCGCGTATAATTTTTTGTCGGTGGACCTTATCTTAAGATAAGGTCCACTACCACTTTTCAAAGGGTTCATACGTTCATACTATTTCTTAATTAATGGTTTGGTTTGTTGCCTTTTTTGACTCTAAAATGAACACAACCTGAACGTAATTTTGACCGTATGTTGAGCACCACATGACGGTTTTTCCGTGATAGTATGTAAGCATAGAAAAAGGCGAGAATGACACGCACCGCTGCATGAATGCGGCATATGACCGGGGCGTAACTCTTCTCGCTTTTTCTATTCAGTATTTTATTACTGGAACTAATTGCTGGATGAGATCGGGCCGCTGTATGAAGACATAAAAGTAACGAAGCCCATTTTCTTAGATATCAAACTCAATGACCACTTTCATTTCTTTGTTCAGAATAAATCATTAAATGTGTAATAGCAAAATAACAAGAAACTGGAAGGTTATCTAATACATCTGAGGTAATGGAGTTCCTGGAGGTCTCCACCAAGATTCAACAGTTCTCCAAGCAGTATCATAATCGTAGCCTTTTCCCATTAAATATCCAATGGCAACTGCTTCTGTTAATGCATGTTGATACCCAAGGTAGTGGGCTTCTCGTAATCCATGTCTAACAGCCGGGCTTATGGTTGCAAGAGTTTGATGTTGAAGATGTTGTTGATTAGTCATATTCATTTTGTTACTCCTCACTTTTAATAAATGATTTGTAATAATTTATGAGGGTATAGGTAGAGGCGGAACATGTCCTTTAAATATTTCAAGTGAGATTGTGAGGCTGCTCGTTCAACTAATGGAACACGATAACTCAATAAATCAGATTAGCAATTACAAATTCAAATTTGGCTACCGAGGACTAATTGGATAGTAAAGATATTTGAACTGACTCGGAAACCTTTATTGTTTAGAGGTAAACGTCTAATTTGGGCGGTTTTTCTTATGTTAAGGCAAATTAAAAGGAGGACGCTGTAACGTCCTCCCCATAGACCAGGGTATCCCCCGGCTGAGATAGCGGCCCGGCCGCGCGCGGCATTTATCGACTCCGTCGCTATCTCGTTCCATCATAACGGAAAGCCGAGGGAACGACAATGGGAACACCTGAGAATAAGGATTTGCTTATGCAGCATGAGCTCGCAGTCATGGAAGGTATCCTCGAGAGCAAGGGCAATACCGGAAGATCGTCAAGGCAGGCATAGCCAAGTGGGTAAAGGACTTTCAAGATGGCCGGATTGAGATCAAGACGGTGGATGACCTGAAGAAGCTGATTGAAATAGATATTGAGATACAGAAAGACACATTCTAAGCTGTCAGAAAAGAGGCCCTGAAAAGCCATTTAGTCGGGCAATTACTCCGATTTGTCCCACATGATAAGTCTCGTGATCGAACACATGATGAAATATCCAGCGTAGAGTTGGAGGAGAGGGCGGTTGCCAACCATCGGAATATGTAGGTAGCGGGATAGCCGGATCATTCTCAAGATAATGGATTGAATTGAGCTTGAGATCAGTCTGTTTCCGAATGTCTATGTAGGCTTGTAAAAGCTGCTGGGGGCTTTCAATTTTTCGAGGTAATTGTAGCTCTGTCTTCGAAGCAACAACATTGATCCATTCATCTTCGCTACGAGCGATATGTTCAACGATCCAAGCTATTGAGTTAGGGTGATCGGGGTGTTCTCCATACCACTGTTCTACGGTCAGTTCTTTTAAGTACGGAATTAATGTCTTTCTTACATCATTTCGATAGGGGAAAAAAGTTGCAAGGTTCATATGATTCCTCCTGATAGATTTGTTCATTCTGGTTAAGTCTATCAAAACCTATAGTGGCGTCAAGGAGCATTGAGCAATTGATATATCGGGGGTGGTGATGGTGTAGCATGGCTGGAGAGAGAAGTCCCGAACGGGACAAGGCAAAACTGATGTGGCTGGGGAACGGCGGGACGATGAAGCTAAAGGACATCGCTGCTGCTCTTTCTATTGGGGAGACTCAAGTTCGTAAATGGAAGTTCCAGGACAAGTGGACTGCCCGATTTGAATAGTAACGTTACCAATGAATCGAAAGGTAACGTTACTAAACGTGGCGCTCCCAAAGGGAACAAGAACGCTGTCGGTAATCGCAGCGGAGCACCCCCGTGCAATAAAAGAGCAGTTGGTAAAATAAGGGCGGGTCTGGAGGACCGCCAAGAAACAAGAAGGCCGTTACAACGGGGGAGTATGAAACGATTTGGCTTGATGCTTTGGGCGAAGATGAGCGGGATCTGGTGATCAAGTAGATACTGATCCAATTCAACAGGCGGATGAAGCGATAAAACTGCTGTCTATCCGTGAGCGCCGGATGCTTCAAGCCCTGAAGGAGATTACAGAGCGGCATAGAGCGAAGCAAACGGAGCGTTAGCCGATGAGTAAGCCGTATAACGTTGTTACTGATTTGCTTGATCTATATTGGGATGACCCGGTTGCTTTTGCTGAAGATATGATGGGCTTTGATCCAGACGATTGGCAGTGTGACGTCATGATGGATGTCACTCAGTTCCCGAGGACCAGTGTCCGCTCTGGTCAGGGTGTAGGGAAGACGGGCCTTGAGGCTGCATTGGTCATTTGGTTTCTGTGTTGCCGTCCGAATCCCAAAGTGGTATGTACGGCGCCAACCAAACAGCAGCTGCATGAAGTTCTTTGGGCCGAGGTGTCCAAGTGGCTGGAGAACTCCATGGTGAAGAATCTCCTGAAGTGGACCAAGACCAAGGTCTATATGATAGGCCATGAACAGCGGTGGTTTGCAACGGCCAGGACGGCCAACAAACCCGAGAACATGCAGGGTTTCCACGAGGATTACATGCTTTTCATTGTTGATGAAGCATCGGGTGTGTCCGATCCCATCATGGAAGCCATCCTTGGTACGTTGTCCGGTGCTGAAAATAAACTGTTGATGTGTGGAAACCCGACTCGAACGAGTGGGTTTTTTTTATGATTCGCACAACCGGGACCGTAGTCGTTTCCGTTCTCATAAAGTGGATATTGGTGGCGGCGGTGCTGCTTATTGTATCGGCAGTTGGAAATGTGTTCGGGTTTGAAATTTCCGAGGAATTAAGCACAAATATTACCGGGTTAGCGATGGCAATCCTCGGCCTCCGGTGATCCTCGGGATCATCTCCAATCCCAAAGAGGGAACAGGATACACCGATAAGGAAGACAAACCGAAAACGAACAAGTTTCTGTAAAAAGCGGGACCCTACCGGCTACGTGCTGGTAGGGTCATTTTGCGTTCATTTGTTTTATTTACCGCTTCGCCTTTACCAAGTCACGATTAATTCATAAGCTATGATGTATTCTAAATTAAAGGAGGAAATACTCGTGAGTGAATTTGTAGGCGGAGTTGGCGCAGGTTCCTGTGCAGGTGGTTACGGTTTTGGTGGTGGAGGTATAGGAGCAATTTTGGTTCTTTTTATCTTGTTAGTGATAATTTCTAGTGCCTTCTGTGGTTGGATATAATAATAATCTATCACGGCTTTTATGCTCGGTTATACTCGCCTTAACATTAACGGTAGAACAGTGGCGTAATCCGATGGCATCGGTAAAAGAAGCCTGCTGGCATAGGCTGGCGGGTTCTTTTATATTTCTTCTCATCCTACGGGTTCCGTTAATACTGGCGTCCGCAACAGCCCCGATTTGAACCAGTTTCTGAATTTAACCCGCCAAAGGCTATTCTTCCGCTTGCCGACCATCCCTTCAAGTTTTCGGTTCACCATCTGATCAAACAATCCTTCTCCCGCACCTTCCACGAAGGGTATGACGCAGAAGTGCTGATTCGGCATACGTATGCCGGCAAGGATCTCTTTACGCTGCAGCAGCGGCATCTTCCGTAGGTCCTGATTTTTATACTGCAGGATATCGAACACCACATATGTTATTGGGGACGTCGCTACCAGATGCTTGATGCGTTGATCCTTACTAGCCTTAAACCGGGTCAAGACTTCTTCAAAGTCCACGCCCTCTGGCCCTGTGCATGCTACCTCACCATCCAGGAGAATGTCATCATCAAACGGAACCAATAATTCGGGGTATTGTTGGGTACATTCCGTCTCATGACGTGTATAAAGCCGGATCCGGCCGGACTGCTGGGAGAACAGGAGCCTATGCTCGTCAATCTTTGGTTCGAATATATAGTGCGAATCTGAAAAAGGAGCTGGTGCGGTTGCGAGTAACATCGGATCAATAAACATAAACAACACCTCTTTACCGAATTATAGTGCTTGGCAATGTGATAGGAGAACAAATGGAAGATTCGACAAAACATTTAACATGATTATACCAAATTAAGGTTCTTTAAAACTATATACTCCAATAATATCCAAATGTTACAATTGAAAACAAAGTTAATGTGAATTAACTTTATAAATATCGGGAGGTGTTAGTATGGTTAAGATGGGAAAAAAATTAGTAATATTCTCTTCGATCATTGCAGCTTTTATGACTGTAGCAGCACCAGTATCTGCAAGTTCTATCTCACAGACAGAATCTGAGATAACGCCTCAATATTGTAACCCATGTAAAGTAAAAGCAGGTTATATGTACCCGAAAAGCCAGTATAGCAGAGACTATTTTACGCCATTACATTACATTACTGTTGATGGAGTGGAGTACTTTTTTTGGTACATAGATGATGACAAATCTACAGCCACACATTGGTATACTGTTTGGAAAGAAGAATAACAAAAAAACGTTGGGGTTTTGAATGCATAACCTTAAGGATTTTTTTGGAGTACACAATAAGGAAGAAAGCGTAAGTGTTTAGAATTACGAGAAGTCTCAAGAGTTCAAACCCTATCGGTTATACTGGTAGGGTTTTTTATTGATATTAGCCAACTTACACGCTGTATATCTGTGAGAGCTATGTATTTCTTTATTCAGAATTTTACAAATTAAAACGAACGGTGTGGTTCGATAGAATACCCTCCCAGTCCCCACCCCAAAGCCTAACATTAACAACTTCAATTTTTGATCGCCAAATCTAATTCTTTACCACACATATTTACTATTCGCCTTCTGTCCAAGAATTAATTTGCCAGTTACGTGCCTTTTCCTCCATTTTACATTGATAAAGGAACTAATGTTCGCCATATAGTACAAACAAATGTTCTCGTAACAAGAGGTGGAATTAATAAGCATTGGTCTGAAGCCAGATGAATCAAAATTAGTGAAGGATTTTATCTTGTTACCTCTCTTGCTCGATGTGATGGAAAAAGATCAAGGTATCCTGTCCGCTGCAGCCTTAAAGATGCCTGTAATAACAAACACCATAATTAAACGACTGCAGAAAGCGGCACTAGCTGACTTGTCACAGGTACGTCAAGACATGCGTCGGCGAGGAATGAAGGTGTACGAGGAGCGAAAGACCCGTCTTGGGCGTGGAAGTTGAATTTTTATGTAGAGGATATCACCAAAAATTGTCCATGCTTTGGGGGCTGGTTGAAGCAGAGATTGAGGAGAGGTCGTACACGTATTTGAGGTTCGATATCTTAGACAAGAGGGGAATATCAATTGACAACGCGCAAAAAGCTGGAGGGTAACAGGCTATGGGAATCAAGTCGGATGATGCTGCCAGAGCATAAGGAAACAATAATCTATAATCTGCCGGCAGCTGGAGGAGGGCAGGAAAGATCGAACGACATTGGATCCACAGGAAATGGAATTAATCGAACAAGCGCTGGCTGAATCTTTTCATGAACACCGTGCCCTTACTGTAAGGCTGTTTGATGAGTATGAAGATACAGAGTTAACAGGTATTGTCGTACTGATCCACACGTTCAGACGGGAAATCAAATTGTCCATCTCTGAAGTAGGTTGGCAATGGATCAAGATCGATGAGAATTGTTTCTGCTCACTGAACCTATTTTCAAAGAGGACGATGTGGCCTTATTAAAGGTCACAAAAAAAGTCACAAAAATTCCGGTCGAATATGAATACTGGCGATTGATTAATTTCGAGTGAGTCAAATTCAACTTTGATTTATACCTAAAATTTCAAAGGTGAACCGAAGCGAATTATAGTCAAATATGGGCGGCATGATGTAAGTAAGGCCTTAAAAACCTTATAATACCGCTATTTAAAAGGCTCCCGAAAGGGAGCCTTTTATTATAAATCACAAAAAAATCACATTCTCTGCAAAAATCAGAAATCAAGAATATCAGCGAAATGGCTTTTGATCTTCTCATCAGCATTTTTTCATCTTTTCAGTCGGAACCTCTGAATGAAAAAGGCATGGATTGATGCAGGACATGGTGGTAAAGATCCGAGGGCAGTCGGTAACTGGGCTGAAGGACAAGGATATTGTTTAGGTATCCTTGGGTAAACAGCGTCTTGCTGCCGAGTATGACGGTGTGCAGGTGTTGTTATCCAGATCAAGACCAAAGCGGTAAATAAAGCCGGAGCTGAGTAGTTCAATTTCATCCAAAGGATATGTTGTTTTCAACCAGATTCCTTCTTTGACTTGGTCCCTCATCCCATGTTTATTGGTTATCGCCAAACCAGATGTTTTCAGTCCCTGTACGGGTGTCAGTCCAAGCTGTTACGAGCCGACCTGTTTGAGGAACTATCGCATTTCCGATGTAGTCCCCTATTACTTGTAACCCCGCGACACTAAACGAAGTTGTCGTAATACGGGTGTTGATGAACGTAGTTCCACCGTCCCTGGACGTGGCAAGAAATACGTCAAGATTCAGCGGACTTACCCGATTGGTGTAATAGGATACGAATACCGCTCCATCTGTTGGCGAGACGGTGATGGCCGGGAAAAAATTTTGGGATCCCACCGGACTGTTTGCAATGGGTTTAGGCGCTCCCCAGGTCTGGCCAAAGTCTGTGGAAATTGAGAGAAAGATATCGGAATAACCTTCACGATAATCTTGCCACACGGCATAGACGTTCCCTCGTGATGCTGGTGCATTAGAGATGTCCGCTGCAAGTGAAGGATACGTCAGGCAACGGAATTGATAACCAGGAAGCGGCGAGGGTACTACAACAACAGATGTTATTATAGTCTGAGCCGCAAATGTTGATCCACCATCTTGTGAGATGCGAACGATAAATTCAGATGTTCCTGGAGGTTGCGTAATCCATCCTACAATGAGTATTCCATTTAACGTGATTGCGATACCAGGAAATTCTTCAAATACATTTACTGAAGATAGGAGCAGTGGCCTTTCATACGAGTTTCCGCCATCTTGCGATCGATTGAAGAATATCGTATTCCCCGGGATGAATTGCGTGTTGTAATCATGCGTATAACCAGTATAAATGTTTCCAAAGAATGGGCTGGACCCAGCCTTGTCGCTGATAACCACCACCTGATCGTCATTAACGAACTGTCCGAATCCTTGGTTCACGATGACAGGTGCTCCAAAAGATGAAGCGTTATCGTTAGAAATATAACTTACGATCGAACCGCTAAGTCCATCAGCATCAAAGGCGTGTGCTGCCACGACAAACGTATTGGGGAAAATATAATCAATATGAGGAGCTTCTATTCCAGCGAACCCAGCTGGTAAAGGCAGCAACACCGTGCTCCACGTTGCGCCGGCATCGATAGACTTGTATAATCCAATATTTGCCGGACCTGCTCGAAAATCTACAGCCACCACCACCATAACAGAGGGGTTAAGCCAATTTACGGCGATGGTTGGCTCAAACTGGCTACTCGCACTTGGCGAGATTTGGATATTTACCATGGTCACCACCCTTGTTAACATGAAACAGATCATTCTTATTTTTTCAGATTACGGGTTGAGCTGCCCAATTTGAGTGAGTTCTTGCTGTAACACCTTTTGGTAATGAATAACATTGCCGGATGAATCAGTTCCGAATACGTTGATAACAGTGTCTGTCGGAACCGTCCCTGTCACAAGAAATTGGACCTCATATGAAGAGTTGCCAGCGATATTGAAATTAAGAATTTGGCTGGTATTTGCGTTGATATTTAGCATATTGGAATAAATCAGCGCCTTACTCACCAAAGTATTCCACACGTAAATGTGATAAACCACATTAGATGAGAAACTGAGATTATCATTAGCAATGTTAATTACAATGTTCGAAGCATTAGGAGAACCAGTATTCGTAATCATGCCTGTTGTTAACGCCATATAACCACTGCCCTTCAATTAGTTTTTACTAGTATACGTATTTAGATCTCCGGGTTGTGTGGACAAAGCTATATAGCTATTAGCCTTTTTGTTATCTCAGTCTGTTTCTGTTAACTCGACGACCTTGGTCTAGATGATTCAACATGGTGCTAAACCGATTAGCATATACGCTACTGGAAAAATGCCTTTTGATATGAGCTTCTGCGTTAACAATCAGTTGCTCTCTCTCATTCTTGTTAGTCAACAGGGATATTGCCTCCAGAGTGGCTTCCTCTATTCTACCTTGAGTATAAAACTTACCCGTCTTGTTATGAGTGATAAATCGCCTAACCCCTCCTGAATCAGTAGACAGAACCGGGCAGCGGCACAACATAGCTTCAGCAACAGCATATCCAAATCCTTCAGAAATCGAGGTCGAAAGAAGGAATCCCCCTGAATCGCCAATGATGCTTAGATAGTCCGCCATAAGATCATGAGGTACGTTTGAGTAACGGATAAGACGAGCCTTGAGAGTTGGGTTATTCGCAAGCATCTCGTTAAAATCCTCAAGTTCTGCAGGATCGGCCATCGTTTCGTCTTCAAAGAGCCACAAATATAGATCTGGATACAAACCGATGAGCGTCTGTCCTAACAATAAAAAATCACGCCAATTTTTATTAGACTGTAAACGCCCCACCCAGCCTAAAATCGGGAAGGATTTTCTGGGATAGGCTGTATATCCGAAGTATTCCCAATCCAGAGGATCATCAAAACTGTATTGAGGGATTTCGGGATAGTTCGAACTCATGAGTTCTCTCAGTTGTTGATTATAAGGATAAAGTATTGCATCCGCGTGCTCATAAATTTGATCTTTGAAGGACTGCGTTAGAAGGAGCCGCTCTTCATGTCTTCCCAAACCCTGCAGTTCAAAAATGAGTCGGCCGCTGTACCCAAAGCTTCTTAACTGTGCGAGCATGTTAATGTCAGAGCATACCGTTATTGCATCATAACCTTCGCGCTTAATGATTTCCCGGATGGTTTCCTTTTCACAAGTAACAAATGTCGTGATGTTCTTGATGTTGTTTCTGCCCTCCCCATCGAATGTATAGAGAAGATGGGATTCAACTCCGTGCGCTATCAACGCTTTGCTTCGAATCCGGTTTAGGGTCTCCATCCCTCCGCTCGGGTTGTAAAACATAAACAACACTTTCATGATGGATCACCAACGTGTTTAACCCTTTCTTCAAGTAAATGAACTAGATTATTGGTTCGGAACAATTCATTGGAAAGCACGGGCTTAATCAAATCCACGGTACGGTAACCAATGACCGCGTGATTATCCGTATAATACGTGGACCATATGTTATGGCCTGATTTATGAAGCTGGTTGATCAGAATTTGTAAATCCATTACATTCTGAAAACCTTTTAAATCGAGCAACATGGTAAAAGGAGTATGAAGACTTCGAACAGTAGCCAGAACAGCCACATCCTTCTCCCAATTCGGGTACGTTGCATAGACTGAACATGGATGCGGGATCTGTTTCAGGGCAGCACTCACATGTTGATCTGAAGAGAGGTCCAACACATAACATATATAGTTACTGAAAACTTGCTCATAGAGATTTTCAATTCGATCTATCGTTTCTTCCGAAACTTCACGCAGTGGAAGCAGAATACTAATTTCCGGGGCAATTCCCCTCCGCCTTCTTGCATCATGTCTGGCCAGATGATAAGCATATCGCCATTTCCGATGAGCATCCGTGGTCTTAAGTTGTGCTGAAACGCTGAAGGTCGAGTCCACCCGATATTCCATTAGCTCAACTGGAATATATTTGATGTCACAGTAGTCCGTGAGCTTTAGCCAATAATCATAATCCTCAACCGGAGCCAAACTGTAACCTCCTGGTACTTTCTTAGCGTAGCATGATTTATACATAAATGAGACACCAACGATGGAGGAGTCAAGCAGCGCCTCTTTGGGTTTCCCTTGATACTTACGCAATGCACTGAGTGCAACCTCATCGTTCAAAGGTTTATTGTCGTTATCAATTGATTGGAAAGAACTATACACCAGTCCCAGCTCCTCAGGGCCTTTCAGTAAGGCGGCACGGAGCACCTCCAAAAAATGCGGACCATAGATATTATCGCTCGATACCCAAGTCAAGAATTGGATTCTTCTATCCTTAAACAACTCTGCAAACCCCGTATTAAGTGCATGTGGAACTCCTTGGTTGATGGCGTAAGAGACCGTGTTCACTCGGGAATCGTTACCTACGAGAGACTGGACCAACGGTTCCATTTCGGGAGCCCCATCGATGACAATGACCATTTTAAACTGCTGGATTGTTTGGTTCAGCACGGAATGAAGTGCCGCTTTCAGGAATTCAGGCTTTTGCTTATAAAGAGGCATGACAATCCCCAAATCCACCAAGGCTTTCACCACTTCCCTTAAGGATTTATTAACAGTGTATTGAGGCCATTAGTCCTTGCTTGTGCGAATAACCATCTATGTATCACTAAAATGCTCTTAGTTTAGAAAACGATAGGTTTCATTGTTCTTGAATGGATGAATAAGTGGCCGAGCGGCTTATTTTTACATTGATAAAAGAACGAGTGTTTGCATATAATACAAACAAACGTTCTTATAACAAGAGACGGAATATCAATTGACAACGCGCAAAAAGCTGGAGGGTAACGGGCTATGGGAACCAAGTCGGATGATGTTGCCAGAGCATAAAGAAACAATAATCCACCGGCAGCTAGAAGAGGGGAGGAAAAGATCGACCAACGTTGGATCCTCAAGAAATGGAGTTGATCTAACAAGTACTGGCATGAGAACTCCTTGAGTGCTAGTAGGGGTCAGATTATCAAAGCAACTATAGGCGTGGCGACATCACCACGACAAGCAAACAAAATCTTCGAACTTCTCTCGCTGCCTGAATTATGGGATAGGGCTTTTGCTAAAAACATTAGCGATGAAATCAAAAAAGAGATCCATTATCATCAATATAAGTGGCACATATTTAGCTACAAAAAGAAAGAGTGTTTAGAAGGAGAAGCAGCGAGGGATGCATTTGATATTCTTACTAAAAATGAATTATATGTTATGTATCAAAACTCCCCCGATATCGTATTTGAGTATAAAAACGCTAAGGATGTAGTATCGGCCAATTTTGATTCTGAGCAAGATATCTATATATTCGACAAGAGTTTCAAATGGACTTACATACATACCCATGAATCAATGTGTGGGCCATACTTTAATAAAAAATGAACTTGTATAGAAGTAGTGGCAGTTATGTTCGGTTGTGGTTATATGCAAAAAAAGTGATAGATCAAGTTTTGGTTATCCACTTTTTTATGAACGTTCTATTTCGCTTAACAAGGGCCCTTGCATTAATCAACTATGATGGAGGGTCTCTTTTAAAGCAAAGTCAACAGCACTTTTAGCATGGAGTGTTGCTGTATCATATACGGGTATATTGCAATCATCCTGTGAGATGAGCAGCGTTATTTCTGTACATCCCAGAATAATACCTTCTGCGCCTTGTTGTATAAGATGATTTATGATCTTTAAGTAGGTTTGCTTAGACTCTTCACTAATGATGCCAAGACAAAGCTCTTGATAGATTATGTCATGTATAACCAATCGATCGTCTTCATTTGGCACAATAACCTCGAGCTCAAACTTTTCTGTAAGTCTGCCCTTGTAAAAATCTTGTTCCATGGTAAATGCAGTACCCAATAACGCGACCTTCTTAATTCCATCTGTAACGATTCTCGTTGCTGTCGAATCCGCAATATGGATTAACGGAATCGATACCGATTCTTCAACTTCTTTTGCCATCTTATGCATGGTATTCGTACAGATGACAAGTAAATCCGCTCCAGCCGTTTCAAGTTTTTGTGCTATATCAATCATAATTCTCGCAGCCTCATCCCAGTTCCCTTGATGCTGCAAATTCTTAATTTCTTGGAAATCCACCGAATACATGAGGCTTCTTGCAGAATGATGCTCGCCTAGACTTTCCTTTACATATTGATTAATGATTTGGTAGTAGAGCTGTGATGACTCCCAACTCATGCCGCCAATAAGACCTATAGTTTTCATCCTAAACACCCCGTTTTATGTAAAAATTATCGATAAAATAACTCTTCCGCATAATTGCAAGCATGGTTTATTTTTTTTGCACTGTTGAATGATTGCTTTTTTCCTCTTTCGTTTTCAAATTCATATAGAGCAGTATGCTTCCAAAGAATGATATTTCAATTGCCCCCGTAATGATCCGCATGGGGCGTGTTTCTTTAAAATCAAATAAAATATGTCCCAGACAGTACAATGCCGAGAGAGCAATGATCCACCGAAGTATTACTTTTTTCACTAGCAGTCACTCCCTTATCTAGAAACAATAATACTACAAGTGAGGGGAAAAACCACCTTTTTCGGATGTTTGCAGATTTAGTTCAATATATTATATATTCATCCGTTTGGCTGTTGAAGTGAATGCCTGTAATGAATGGAATGGGAACAGCTTGCTGCTTTTCGCAGGAGCTGTTTTTGGTTTGGAGTAAATTTACATTGATAAAAGAACGAATGTTCGCATATAATACAAACGAATGTTCCCATTGCGAGGTGGATATAAATATGTTGAGCATTGGACTTAAGCCAGATGAAAGCAAGTTAGTAAAGGACTACACATTATTGCCTTTATTGCTTGATGTACTGGAAAATGATCGCAGTGTTCTTTGCCAATCTGATTTAAAGACATCCGAAGTGACCCGTGTTATGATCGACCGTTTACAGACTGCAGCCTTAGCCGATTTAACGGCAGCGCGAAGGAGCATGCGTGAGAATGACTTAAAAGTGTACCAGCATCGAAAGACCAATCTAGGCATTGAAGTTGAATTTGTGTGCAGAGGATACCACCATAAACTGTCCATGCTTTGGGGACTGATTGAAGCGGAAATTGAGCAGAGGTCCTATACCTATTTAGGGCTGAACATTGCAGACAAGGGGGGGCCGCATTGAAATCAAACAACCGGGTAGTCATGCTGGCGGATTGCCAGTCCTTTTATGCTTCTGTTGAAAAAGCCGATCATCCAGAGTATAAAAATCGCCCCCTGGTAGTTGCTGGTGATCCGGAAAGGCGTTCAGGAATCGTGTTGGCTGCATGCCCACTTGCAAAGGAAAAAGGAATAACGACAGCCGAGAGGCTGGGCGAGGCGCTTGCCAAATGTCCAGACCTCGTTGTCATCAAACCACGTATGCAAAAGTATATAGACGTCTCGATGCAGATTACTGAGATATATAAAAGCTACACGGATTTGGTCGAGCCCTACAGCATTGATGAACAGTTTCTCGATGTCACGGGTTCCTTACACCTCTATGGAACGCCAGTGGAGCTGGCCCAGATCATTCAGCGGCACGTCATGGAGGCGACAGGTGTTCGTGCTCGGTTTGGAATTGCCGAAACCAAAATACTTGCCAAGACGGCATGTGATAACTTCGCGAAAAAGAATCCGTCGGGACTCTACATTTTGTCAAAGGATACGCTTGCAGATACCTTATGGAAACTGCCGGTGAGCAGCATGTTTATGGCCGGCAGCAAGATGACGCGCCATTTTAACGTAATGGGTTTGCCTACGATCGGCAGCGTTGCTCAGACTCCCCTCTCTAAGCTAAAACAAATGATGCGTCGTAAGTTTGGCAAAAACTCCGATATCTCCGCTGAAATGTATTGGCGCATCGCTAATGGAATCGACGATAGCCCCGTGCGTCCGGGAACGCACCAGGTAGACCCCAAGTCAGTCGGTCATATGATGACCTTGCCTCGTGATTATGCAAAGCTGGAGGAGATCAAGGTCGTGCTGTTGGGTATCTATATAAAAACATGTGTGCATAAAGGGTCTAATCTTTTAATTCTTTGGAGGAATAATATTTTTCAAGTTGTTTGATATAGAGCACA
>NZ_JARXYU010000011.1:0-195639 GCF_029893715.1 Paenibacillus sp. LBL
CGCGCCTCAGCGTCAGTTACAGCCCAGAGAGTCGCCTTCGCCACTGGTGTTCCTCCACATATCTACGCATTTCACCGCTACACGTGGAATTCCACTCTCCTCTTCTGCACTCAAGTCCCCCAGTTTCCAGTGCGACCTGAAGTTGAGCCCCAGGTTTAAACACCAGACTTAAAGAACCGCCTGCGCGCGCTTTACGCCCAATAATTCCGGACAACGCTTGCCCCCTACGTATTACCGCGGCTGCTGGCACGTAGTTAGCCGGGGCTTTCTTCTCAAGTACCGTCACTCTCATAGCAGTTACTCTATGAGACGTTCTTCCTTGGCAACAGAGCTTTACGATCCGAAAACCTTCATCACTCACGCGGCGTTGCTCCGTCAGGCTTTCGCCCATTGCGGAAGATTCCCTACTGCTGCCTCCCGTAGGAGTCTGGGCCGTGTCTCAGTCCCAGTGTGGCCGTTCACCCTCTCAGGTCGGCTACGCATCGTCGCCTTGGTGAGCCGTTACCCCACCAACTAGCTAATGCGCCGCAGGCCCATCCCCAAGTGACAGATTGCTCCGTCTTTCATTATCACATAATGCTATGTAATAAATTATCCGGTATTAGCTACCGTTTCCGGTAGTTATCCCAGTCTTGAGGGCAGGTTGCCTACGTGTTACTCACCCGTCCGCCGCTAACCATCAGGAGTGCAAGCACTCCATCAAGTCCGCTCGACTTGCATGTATTAGGCACGCCGCCAGCGTTCGTCCTGAGCCAGGATCAAACTCTCCAAAAAGGTTTGACTTGCTCATTTAGAAACTGACGAGAATTTGTTCAATTCTCTATTTCAACGTTCCACCGAAGTGGTCCGTTTTACTCACTCGTTGTTCAGTTTTCAAAGATCAACTTCTTCGTTGTCGGTGCTTCTCGTTCGCACCAGCAACTCTTATAATATATCACACTCTCAAGTACTTAGCAAGCTTTTTTTTGAAAAACTTTCTTTCAATGAAAGCTGCGATATATATCCGCTCAGAAGCGGCAAGAAATAATATATCACAGCATTCTTATGTAGGTCAACCCTTTTTTTAAAACTAGGAAATGACTTCTTCTATATAGAGCTGTCGCTGCTGCACCAGATTGATAATCTCCCCTTGAACCGATACCATCGGCCTTGTCGGATGCTGGCTGTCGGTAAATACAATTTCCCCTGAGCTGCCATTGCTTAGACGCACCCTGGTTCCTGAATGCAAGGCTGTCACTTTATGAATGAAGGTCTGAACGATCTTCGGATCCAGTTTGCCGAAGGCTTCAAGCTGAATCTGTTCCAGCACTCGATACGGAGACTGGGCATTCCGATAAAACTTGTCCAGGGTCATCGCATGAAAGATATCCGTTACGGCTACGATTTTGGCATAGATATGAATCTTATTCCCTTCAAGACGAAGCGGATAACCTGAGCCATCTACTTTTTCATGATGCTGCAGGGCCGCGAGCCGCACCCCTTCATTCACCGCCGCCACATTCTTAAGGATCTGATATCCGTAAGTTGTATGCTGGCGCACTTCCTCGTTCTCTTCTTCGGTTAGTTTGGAAGGTTTGTTTAACACAATCGGATCAATTTTAGCATTGCCGATATCATGCAGCAGTCCCGCAAAAGCCACTTGCATCCAGTCTTTCTGCGGAAGCCCTACCCACTGTGCCAGCTTATATGAAGAAAGGGCACAGAGCACAGCGCTGTGATACCGGTAATCATGACGATTTGTCATGCGTGGAATAAATTTGAGAATATGATAATCCTGCTGATGCTTCAATAAATTATCCAGCTGATTACGAACCTCATACATTCGAAGCTCGCCCGTTATTGCAGATTGATAACAGTTTTTGACCAAGATCATGGTTTTGTCGTACTCTTCGTGCAGGGGAAGGTCTTTTCGAACGGGTGCCTCTTCGGTCCCATCCCCCTGCTGACTCCCTGTAAAAATCAGCGACGGCTTCTGCCCTGCAGATTTTACAGTTGGTATTCTTGTACTATCTCCTTCTACAGACTCTACAGCAACCTGATCCACCATAAAAGCTTTGAGTACTTCCAGATCCCGCGGAAGCAAGACCTTTCCTTTTTGAAGCAACAATCCTCCAAGAGGCGTGTGCACATCTTTAGCCAGCTTCACACCGGCCACCACTTCATTCACGGCTTTGATCGTCATGATCAACCCTCTCCATCTATTAGGCTGCACCATGGCAGCAAACTTCACCTTATATTATACATATTATAGTTCGACTTCCGCAGCCTGTACAATACCAATTCCCTGAATTTGTAATCCAAAAGCACAAAAAAAGAGCATAGATGCAAATCTGCATCTATACCCTCTTACTTCGTTATTCTTCAGTTGCCTCTGTCGGCGTTGTGTCGCCGTCCTGGCCTTCTTCATCTTCATCATCCGGTTCCGGATCATCGCTCTTATCCGCACGGCACACCGTACCAACAGAATCGTCCTCACGGATGTTGATCAATTTCACACCCTGAGCATAACGGCCCATGGTGGAGATGCCTTCCATGCTAGTACGGATAATGGTACCGCTAGACGTAATGATCATGAGATCTTCTTCCGATTTCACGACCTTCAATGCTACAACCGGTCCATTCTTCTCCGTAATATTAATCGTCTTGATCCCTTTACCGCCACGGGTCTGGCTGCGGTAATCACTCGCTGGCGTCCGCTTGCCGTAACCTTTGGTCGTTACAATGAGGATATCAAGCTCCCGATCCACAACGTCCATGCCGATGACTTCGTCATCGTCATCCAGCGTAATCCCTTTTACGCCTGTCGCACTTCTTCCCATCGAGCGCACATCGCTCTCCTTGAAGCGGATGGACATTCCCTGCGCCGTTCCTATAATGATCTCCTGCTGACCGTCTGTCAGCTTGACCTCAATCAAGGAATCATCCTCGCGCAGGTTAATTGCAATCAGACCTCCCTTGCGGATATTCACATAATCCTCAAGCGGGGTTTTCTTGACAACACCTTGGCGTGTGGCAAAGAACAGGAAATTATCGCTATCAAAGTTCTCCACCGGGATCACGGCATTAATCGATTCACCCTGCTCAATCTGAATCAGGTTGATGATCGGTGTTCCGCGTGCCGTACGACTAAGCTCCGGAATCTCATAGGCTTTCAGTCGATACGCCTTCCCTTTGTCCGTGAAGAACATGAGGTAATGGTGAGAATTCGTCACGAAGAGATGCTCAACAAAGTCCTCGCTCTTCGTGTCCATCCCCACGACGCCACGTCCACCCCGCTTCTGGCTGCGATACGTGTTCGCAGGCAGACGCTTGATATAACCGGTATGCGTAATGGTGATGATCACTTCTTCCCGTGGAATCAGATCCTCATCCAGGATGCTGTCTTCCCCAACCGTAATCTCTGTACGGCGCTCGTCGGAGAAGCGCTCTTTAATCTCTTGAAGCTCATCATTGATGATCTGAAGCACAAGATGCTCGTTCGCCAAAATTTCGCGCAGTTCCGCGATTTTGGCAAGAAGCTCCTGGTATTCATTCTCAATTTTCTCGCGTTCGAGACCAGTCAGACGCTGCAAACGCATATCCAGAATGGCCTGCGCCTGCTCTTGACTGAGACCAAAACGTTCAATCAAGCCCTCGCGAGCGGCCTCTGTCGTCTGGGACGCACGAATGAGCGCAATGACCTCATCAAGGTGATCCAGCGCAATCCGCAAACCTTCGAGGATGTGGGCACGCGCTTCCGCCTTTCTGAGTTCGAACTCGGTACGGCGGCGAATAACGATGACTTGGTGCTCCAGATAGTAGAACAACACGTCCCGCAGGTTCAAAATTTTCGGCTCATTGTTAACAATGGCAAGCATGTTAATACCGAAATTCGACTGCATGGCCGTATGTTTATAGAGGTTATTCAACACGACATTCGGGTTGACATCCCGGCGCAGCTCAATCACGATCCGCATACCGTTACGATCCGATTCATCCCGGAGATCCGTAATTCCGTCAATCCGCTTGTCACGAACCAACTCGGCAATCTTCTCGACCAGACGAGCCTTGTTCACCTGATATGGAATCTCATGAACGACAATGCGCGCCTTGTTGTTATTCTCTTCAATCGTTGCCTTCGCCCGCATCGTAACGGAACCGCGACCGGTGCGATAGGCTTGACGAATACCTTCACGTCCAAGGATAAAACCCGCTGTAGGGAAATCCGGACCTTGGATATATTCCATCAGCTCCATCGGTGTGATGTCAGGATTACGAATCATCGCCTGAACCCCATCGATAACTTCACCAAGATTATGAGGTGGAATATTGGTGGCCATACCTACTGCGATTCCTGATACGCCGTTTACCAGCAAGTTAGGATAACGCGCAGGAAGAACAACCGGTTCATGTTCCTCACCATCATAGTTTGGAGCAAAGTCTATAGTCTCTTTATTAATATCACGCAGCATTTCCATGGCAATTTTCGATAAACGCGCCTCTGTATACCGCATAGCCGCTGCCATATCGCCGTCAATGGAACCGAAGTTTCCGTGACCGTCAACAAGCATGTAACGCATGGAGAAGTCCTGCGCCATCCGAACCATGGATTCATAAACTGCGGAGTCACCGTGAGGGTGGTACTTACCGATAACCTCGCCAACGATTCTTGCCGATTTCTTATGCGGTTTATCCGGGGCCATTCCGAGTTCAGACATCGCATATAAAATACGACGGTGTACTGGCTTCATTCCGTCCCGTACATCCGGCAAAGCCCGGCTGACAATGATGCTCATCGCGTAATCCATAAAGGACTCGCGCATCTCGGTACCAATGTCCCGATCTTTGATTTGGGAGAAATTTTCTTCCGCCATGCTGGACCTCCTTCATTTTCCTATCAACCATGCCTTGATCTATGTGAAAAAAGCAGAATAGTGATCAGAAACCTAGAAACGCACTAACCTTTATTATATTACTTTCACAAACCGCGCACAATTAAACCCGGGATGGATAGTGAAAGAATGATTTTTGCCCGGATACCGGGATATACGCCCTGTCCTCCGTGCCGCTTTTCACATACAATGCATTGCAAAGAACTTTTTCGAATCATCACATCTTTATATTATACCACTGTTTGTCATACTTGTCCTATGTTTTCCGGGTGCAGCCTCTCTTGCTGGAGTCGGTCCAAATCTTTCATATGAGCTCGGATAAACATGACCTTTTGTTACGAGACAGGCAAAATCCTGTCACACATCACACGGCCGGAAAGGATGAAGATGGTTGGCTATACAACGCGTTGCAAGTAAATGGGCGAAAACGAAAATACTCTTGAACAATAAAGGTCTCGCCTCTTATATTCCCTCTACCCGCCAATATTCTATGGAGGCGCTTGAAGATATGCTTAATACGCACACGCTTGTGTATATTAAGCCGGATCGGGGGACCTACGGCATCGGCGTCATGTCAGTCGAACAGCTCCATTCCCTAAACGCTGAACCTACCGGGACCTCAACTGCTTCCTACAGGCTTCGTTATGACCAAAAGAACGATGTGTTTACCTCCCTCGAGAGTCTCCATAAAACACTGAACGCTCTGTTTCAAGGCCAAGAGTATCTGATTCAGCAAGGGATTCATCTTCTTCGTCATAAAGGGCGCCCCTTCGATCTTCGAGTACTTACACAGAAGAGTCCATCGGGTCAATGGGTGAGCACGGGCATTATTGGCCGGGTGGCAGCCAAGAACAAAATCATTACCAACCACCATAGCGGCGGCGTTGCCCAACACTATAAACCGCTGATGATTGAGCATATGACAGCACAAGAAGCAGAGAACATCCGAAGAGAGCTGAATGTGCTCGGGGTTAACGTCGCGGCTCAGCTGCAGAAATCCTATCCCAATCTGAAAGAGATCGGTCTTGACGTTGCCATCGATGAACGGTGGAACATCTGGATTTTGGAGGTTAATACTAAACCTGCACTATTCCCGTTCAAGAAATTTTTCAAAGATCCAAGCGTCTATAAACAGGTTAAAAAATATGCTGACGCCTACGGTCGCAAGTTATCCAGCAAGAAAAAAGCGAACTAACTTCTACTGTCGTACGATTCGGTCCTGATAAAGCTTGAACGATTTGTATAACAAGATCGTGAGAATCATATTCCCTGATGATAAAGCAATGTTGGCAAAAAAATAAAGGGGCCCCCAGGCCATCAAAGACCTTGGGATGCCCCTTTTGGCTTACATCCGTTTATACGTCCAAATTCCGGACCGTTTTTGCATGCTCTTGAATGAAATCTCGACGCGGCTCAACGTTGTCGCCCATCAGGGTATCAAACAATGTATCTGCCAGGATTGCATCCTCGATTGTCACCTGAAGCATGGTACGGCTCTCAGGATCCATTGTTGTCTCCCACAGCTGGCCGGCGTTCATCTCACCGAGACCTTTGTAACGCTGTACGTTGATTTTGACGTTCTCGCCGAATTCCTTAATGATCTCGTCACGCTCTTTCTCACTGCCGGCATAACGGATCACCTTGTTGCGCTCGACTTTAAAGAGCGGCGGTTGAGCGATATATATATATCCCGCTTCTACCAGCTTACGCATGTAACGGTAGAAGAACGTCAGCAGCAGGGTACGAATATGCGCACCGTCGACATCGGCATCGGTCATAATGATGATTTTGTGATAACGGGCTTTGGACAGATCGAAATCCTCTGCAATCCCCGTACCCAGAGCCGTAATAATCGCCCGGATTTCGGCGTTGGACAAAATGCGGTCAAGCCGCGCTTTCTCCACGTTGAGGATTTTACCACGCAGTGGCAAAATGGCCTGGAAATGTCGGTCGCGCCCCTGCTTGGCGGATCCGCCGGCAGAGTCACCTTCGACGATGTACAGCTCACTGATGGAAGCATCCTTGGAGGAGCAGTCAGCCAGTTTACCTGGCAGAGCACTCACTTCAAGCGCACTCTTCCGGCGTGTCATCTCCCGGGCTTTACGCGCAGCTTCACGCGCACGCGATGCCTGGAGCGCCTTCTCCAAAATTCGACGGGACACCGACGGATTCTCCTGCAGGAACTCCTGCAGCTTCTCAGCGAACAAGGACTCCACAATACCACGCACTTCGCTGTTGCCTAGCTTGGTTTTGGTTTGTCCTTCGAACTGTGGCTCCGGCACCTTGACCGAAATAATGGCCGTCAATCCTTCACGTACATCATCACCTGACAGGTTGTTGTTGTTATCCTTGATCATCCCGGTTTTGCGGGCATAGTCATTGATAATCCGAGTGAGCGCACTCTTAAAGCCGGATTCATGCGTCCCACCTTCGTGCGTATTGATGTTATTCGCAAAAGAGTAAATATTCTCGGTGTAACTGTCGTTATACTGAAGCGACACTTCAACCTGAATATTGTCCCTTGAACCCTCAACATAAATAGGATCTTCGTGCAGAGCTTCCTTCTTCTCATTCAGGAACTTGACGTATTCAATGATTCCGCCCTCGTATTTGAAAAAGTCGGACGCACCCGTACGTTCATCCGTCAGTGTAAGTGCAATGCCCTTGTTCAGGAATGCCAGCTCACGGATCCGTGTTAGCAGGGTGGTGTACTCATATACCGTCGTTTCCGTGAAAATCTCCGGATCCGGCAGGAAGGTTACGGTTGTGCCGTGCTCATCGGAATCACCGATGACTTTGATGTCATATTGAGGTACGCCGCGATGATATTCCTGCTGGTAGATGTGTCCGTCACGTTTAACCTGAACCACGACTTTAGAAGACAGTGCATTCACAACCGAAACGCCGACGCCATGCAGACCGCCGGATACTTTATATCCGCCGCCGCCAAATTTACCGCCGGCATGAAGGACGGTCATAACGACTTCCAACGTCGACTTCTTCAGCTTGGCGTTCTCACCGACCGGAATTCCGCGCCCGTTATCGATAACCGTTACACTGTTATCCTCATGGACAATAATCTCGATATGGTCGCATATTCCCGCCATCGCTTCGTCAATACTATTGTCCACAACTTCCCATACCAAATGATGCAAACCCTTGGCACTGGTAGATCCGATATACATCCCCGGACGTTTACGAACGGCTTCCAATCCTTCCAGTACCTGAATCTGATTCTCATCATATGTCGGTTGATTCATAGACATGCGTTCACCTACTTCTACAGATTCTGTTATGCCTGAGCTACAAAATGATTCGCTCGTTTCTTAAGCGTTGCAGAGGAGATCGGGGAGTAATAGACGATCGTTTTCGTCACCACAATGGATTTCGGATCTTCTTCGCCAATCATCTCCACGACTTTATGCTGCTGGGCATGCGTGACGAACTGCTTGGAGATCTTCGAAGATTTCTCTATCGAGATATCAAATATCCCAACCAGCTCTGACGAACGGATGATCTTCTCTCCGCCCAAATGAATATACATATGGAATCACTCCTTAAGAGCCCACCTGTCCATCATGGACATGAAAAATGCTGGCACCCTTCAATTTGTCGGTATTCAAACTCTCAATTCCCGTCGCCGTGATGAATGTCTGCACTTTGCTCTGGAATGTCTCGATCAATTGTGTCTGCCGGTACGGATCCAATTCAGACAGCACATCATCCAGAAGCAGCACCGGATATTCACCGATCTCTTCCTGTATCAGCTCAATTTCAGCCAGCTTCAAAGATAGCGCCGTCGTCCGCTGCTGGCCTTGGGATCCATACGTTTGGACTTCTTTGCCATTAATATAAAAAGCCAGATCATCTCGATGAGGACCTGCCAATGTCATACCACGCCGTATTTCTTGCTCTTTCATTTGTGATAATTTTATCATAAATGTCTCAAATAAGACAGCTTCATCTTCTTCCTCCGCGTCAGCAAAGGACGGAAGGTAGTGCAGCGAGAGATCTTCGAGGCCGTTTGTGATGCCCTGATGGATGCTTTCGGCCCACTTTTGCAGCTTTTTTATAAATTGTTTCCTCTTCTTGACGATTTTAACACCATGTTCTGCCAATTGGCTGTTCCAAATGTCCAGCATCGCTTGCTCGGCGCTGCCTTTTCCCCATAATTGCTTCAGCAGATTGTTGCGCTGCACAAGCACCTTCTGGTATTGCTGCAGATGAAACAGGTAGCTTGGGGCCACCTGCCCGATCTCCATGTCAAGAAACCGGCGGCGAACCCCCGGCGTGCCTTTGACAATCTCCAGATCCTCGGGCGCAAACATCACGACATTGAGCGAGCCGATGAAATCGCTGAGCTTCCGCTGCTCCAGCCCGTTAATCTTTGCCTTCTTCCCCTGCTGAGACAGACTCAGCTCAAGCTTTAAGGCGCCATACTTGCGATCGATCTCTGCCGAGACATGGGCATGCGATTGCTCGAATCCAATCAATTCGCGATCCTTGGAGGTGCGGTGGCTCTTCGTTAAAGCCAATACGAAGAGCGCCTCCATCAAATTCGTTTTTCCTTGCGCATTGCGTCCGATAATCAGATTGACATCACCAAACGCCTCAAGCTGCAGCTTCTCATAGTTGCGATAGTGCTGCAGGCTGACATTTTTGACAAACAAGCTTATCCTCTCCCTCGTCTTCCGCGCTTAGCGCCAAAGCGGCTGCGGGAGGCTGTCTATTGTGCTGCCACCTGAAACGTTCCGCAGTCCTCCACCTTGATGATGTCGCCGGGAACCAGTTTGCGTCCGCGCCGCTCTTCCTTTTCGTCGTTGACCAGGACTGCTCCTTCCTGCAGCAGAGCCTTTGCCATTCCACCTGTGGATACGCAATCTGAAAGCTTCAGGAACTGATCCAGCTTGATATATTCACTGTGGATAAATATTTGCTTCATGACTTCGTCCTTTCATCCCTATCAACATGGGGATAACTTTAATTGGCCGTACGGTACGGCAGAATAATATATTGGCTCTTGCTGTCGTCCAGCGGCTTCAGAACGATCGGGCTCATCACGCCCATAAAAGCGATCATCAGCTGTTCACTCTCAACTACCTTCAACACATCGAGCATGTACTTTGAGTTAAACGAGATGCGCAGCGGCTCCCCTTTGAAATCAATCAAATCCAATTCTTCACGCACTTTACCGAGCTCCGATGAGCTGGAGGAAATTTCAATGCCTCCGTGTTCCATCGTTTGCAGGAGGACAATGTTCGTTTTTTCCTCTTTGGAGAGCAGATAGGCACGATCGATCGACTCGCTCAATTTTTTTGTGTCCAAAACAAGTTCTGTTTTATGCGATGTTGGAATAATTCTAGAAGTATCGGGATAAATTCCATCGAGTATACGGGAATAGAACAGAACACGGTCAATTTTAAATAATACCTGATTATCTGCCACAACGATATCTACAAGTGTATTTTGGTCCGGAATGATCTTGCTCAGCTCATTGAGTGTTTTGCCTGCAATAACGACATTGTTGAACGAAATGTCCTGAGTCCCCTCAAGCTGTGCTGAACGCGTAGCCAAGCGGTGACGGTCCGTAGCGGTAAATTTCAGCTCGTTATCGTTAAGATTCCACAATACCCCTGTCAAAATAGGCGTTGTTTCATGGGTGGAGATCGAAAATACCGTTTGCTTGATCATATTTTTCAGCAGATCCCCGGGTATAGACACGGTTTGGCTGTCTTCAATGTTGGGCAATACCGGGAATTCTTCGGGATCCAAGCCGACCATCTGAATTTCCGTTGCTCCTGAAGAAATAAAGGTTTGGAAGTTGTCTTTAACCTCCATCTGAATTTCTTGGGAAGGCAGTTTCTTGATGATTTCAACGAAAAATTTAGCCGGCAGCACAACACTACCAGGCTGCTCTACTTGCACGATCGTATGTTTCTCATCTTCCGAAGGAATAAACGATTGAATGGAAATATCAGTATCGCTAGCGGTTAGTGTAACACCTGAATAAGTGACGTCCAGTTTAATGCCGCTGAGGATCGGGATTGTGGTTCGGCTGGAAATCGCCTTCGATACGTGTTGAATGGATTCGTTTAATACATTTTTTAATATGCTGATTTTCATCAATTTCACTCCTTACGGAAAAATGAGAGGGGTTTTTATCACGTGGCGAATGCCATGATGATCCCCCTCTTTATGGTTAATTTATTTATTAATTATTATTAGTAATAGTAATAGGGGCACTGAATATGTGGATAAGCCCCAGAAAAGGCATAAAATTAAGCCTATCCACATGTGTATAGATTGTGCATAGGCTTTGAACTTGTTCAGGATGGATTTTTGATTTTCTCTGTAAGATTATTGACCACTTTGAAAAGCTCCTGGTCATTTTTCAGAGATTGGGTAATCTTCTCATGGGCATGTATGACAGTGGTATGATCCCGGCCTCCGAATGCCTCTCCGATCTTGGGAAGAGAGTAATCGGTCAATTCGCGGGACAAGTACATGGCAATTTGCCGCGGAAACGCGACGGCTTTGGTCCGTTTACGGGCTTTGAAGTCTTCGAGCCTCAGGTTGTAATACTCGCCAACCTTCTGCTGGATGTCCTGAATCGTAATCATTCTCGGCCGGCTGGACGGGATGATATCCTTCAATGCCTCAGCTGCCAGATGTGTTGTAACGTCCTGATTGGTCAGGGAGGAATAAGCAACTACACGGATAAGGGCACCTTCCAGCTCTCGAATGTTCGTATCGATCTGATTCGCGATATACATCATGGCTTCGTTCGGGATATCCAAATTCTCGGCCTTCGCCTTCTTGCGAAGGATGGCGATCCGTGTCTCCAGATCCGGCGGCTGAATATCGGTGATTAGTCCCCATTCGAACCGGGAACGGAGCCGTTCTTCCAGCGTCGGAATCTCCTTAGGCGGACGGTCACTGGATATGATAATCTGCTTCCGCTCTTCGTGCAGGGCATTGAACGTATGGAAAAATTCCTCCTGCGTCGACTCTTTGCCTGCCAGGAACTGAATGTCGTCAATAAGCAGAATATCGACGCTGCGGTACTTGTTGCGGAAGCTTTCAGCGCGGTTGTCCCGAATGGAGTTGATGAATTCGTTGGTGAATTTCTCGGAGGAAATGTACACGACTTTGCTGCTGGGATTGTGCTCCAAAATATAGTGGCCGATGGCATGCATCAAGTGTGTTTTTCCAAGCCCTACCCCACCATATAGGAATAATGGGTTGTACGCCTTAGCCGGAGCTTCGGCAACAGCGAGTGAGGCAGCATGTGCAAATCGGTTGCCCGAACCGATAACAAACGTGTCAAACGTATACTTCGGATTCAGCATATGGGACTGAATTTCTTCCCCGGATATCTCAAGCGGCGGCGATGGCTGCTGCAGCACAGGTTCGTGTCCTTTTGCCTCTTCAATAACAAAGCGAACATCAACCTGCTTGCCCACCACCTCCAATACAGTTGCACTAACCAGCTTGGTGTATCGGCTCTCCAGCCATTCCACCGCAAATGTTGTCGGTGCAGAAATGACGACGGAGTGATCGTTAATGGTCAATGCCTTCGTAGCTTTAAACCAAGTGTCAAAACTCGGTTTGCTCAGCTTGGTTTGTATAATCGATAATATTTCTTGCCATAATTCGGAAGTATGGCTTTCCAAAACTGTCACTCCTTTAAATCTTCCAAATGTGGCTAGAGCCATGTGTGGAAATGTCGAAAGAAAATGAATGATGTCTAATTATCCCCAGAACTAAACCCTGTGGAAACAAAAAAATATGGATAAATTGAAATTGTTCACAACTTTATCCACAGCCTGTTGATAATATTATAGCTTCATTCACATATTCACAACCAAAAGTAATATCATCATAGCAAAAGAAGGCCTTATTTTCAATGTATGTCGCTAATTTATCCACAAATTCAATACGTTGTGCATAATTATTATTCACACCACTATATATTGTTTATAATCTGTTTAGCTTTCGACATCATCGGCTTCAAAGCGCGAAAAATTATTCACAGGTTGTCCGATTCGCAAGCAGAATTTTCTTCTCTCACCATCTGTTCATAACTTTTGGTTGAATGTTCTAGCAGTAAATAAATCGACCAAAGGTGAAAAATGGCTGTGGATAGTCCTCGATGAAATCGAAAGATTTCAATTTGAGGGCTTTTTTTGATAGGGATATTGTGGTTTTGCATTTATGATGAGCTGTATAAACTATCAAATCGATGCATCTCATGAGTAGAACTCACATTGGCAGGTTTATATTACGCTGGATGTTGCTAGGGGCTGGAACGCTGGAAGTTTCATTGCAACCTTCTTTATCCTGAACCCGTACTATTAAAAAATGGGATTGGGGGAAACCCAGCATGTGGACAGAGGAGGAAAGCAGCTTGGAGTGGAGAAAAATAGGGCTTGTACTCTTCTTAGCCATCGCATTGGTTCTGATCGGAGTGTGGGCGAAGGGCTATTATTCGAAGAAAGTGTTTTATGTGGAAGGAGTAAAGTACTCGAAAGTTGTCGAATCAGGGAGCGGGGTCATCGAATACAGGGCTTCATTCGGCCGTGGGGAGCCGTTATACGTCCATTCCTATGATGAGGAAAAACGGGTTGAGATGGGCGGCGAGCAGTATGAAATCCGGCCGAATGATCCGAAAACGGGCCATTCTACGTCATATGATGTGCTTTATCCTGACGGAAAGAAATATCGTGTGGAATTGTTCGGAGAACGGAACGGAAATTTATTTCATACGATGAACAGGGGGAAATGGTGATCCCCGGCATGAGGTTCACGGATAGCGCTGGCCAAATTCATCGATCCGATCCGCAAGAGCCTCGCTACTATCCTTCAGAGCTTGCTAAAGCTTCTAATGAGCAGTTTCATGACCCCAACGGCAGCGTAGGATTCTTTTTGATAGCCCTCGGGTTAGGGATCATGAATTGGTGTTTTTTCAGATATGAGCCTTTTCAACGTTTTATGTTTCATATGTCACCCTCGAATCTGATGATAGATAATCCGGAGCCTAGCGATTTCTACTTCTTTATGTGCAAGGTGGGGGGCATATTCGGTATGGGATTTTCTCTGTGGATATTTTTTAGTCATGCGCTGTAATAAAAAAATAAGAAAAGCCCGTTTTTCGACATGGATTTCCTCCGTCGAAAACGGGCTTTTACTTATATAGTAAGTTTACGATTGTTCGAATCTGCGCTGGAATTCGGTAATCGCTTCATAATCTTCCTCCAGCTTCCGCGAAATGCGGATAAAGATGGGCAGCAGCGCCTTATAAACGTCGGAGCTTTCTTTTACAGGATGGTGTTCGTGGGTACCGCCGACCATCGTTCCAACGATGTCGAGTGATTCCGCTCTTCCTGTAGCGTACAGACCGAGCACCACGGCACCAAGACAGGAGCTTTCATAACTTTCCGGTACGATAACCTGCTGATCAAAGATATCCGCCATCATTTGCCGCCAGATGGGAGAACGGGCAAAGCCGCCGGTGGCGTGGATTTTGGCCGGTCGGCCGATTTGCTCCTCCATCGCCAGCAGCACGGTGTACATATTAAAGATCACACCCTCCAAAACGGAGCGGATCATATGCTCTTTTTTATGATTCAGGGTCAAGCCAAAGAACGATCCCCGGGCATTAGGATCCCATAATGGTGCACGTTCTCCGGTCAGATACGGGTGAAAGAGAAGCCCGTTCGACCCTGGTGGAATACGGTCCGCGATTTTGGTTAACACATCATACGGATTGATGCCAAGCCGCTTGGCCGTTTCAATCTCCGAGGCTGCGAATTCATCCCGCACCCAGCGGAATATCATGCCGCCGTTATTAACCGCGCCTCCGATGACCCAGTGCTTCTCGGTAAGGGCATAACAGAAGATACGACCCTTGGGATCGGTCATCGGCTTGTCCACTACGGTGCGGATCGCACCGCTCGTTCCGATCGTGGCCGCAACGACGCCCGGCTGGATGGCGTTCACGCCCAAGTTGGATAGAACGCCGTCGGCAGCTCCCATCACAAATGGCGTGGACGGGGAGAGGCCCATGGCTGCAGCAAATTCATTTTTCAAGCCCTTCATGATATGGGTGGTGGGTACAATCGTGGACAAGTGGTCTTCGGTGATGCCGGCAAGTTCGAGGGCCTGCTGATCCCATGCCAGCTGCTCGAGGTTCATCATCCCGGTGCTGGATGCAATGGAATGGTCGACAACATACTGCCCGAATAATTTGAAATAGACGTATTCTTTAATCGAAATGAATTTGGCAGCTTGATTATATACGGATGGCAGCTCGTATCTCATCCACATGAGTTTGGTGACAGGGGACATGGGATGAATCGGTGTTCCGGTACGTTGGTACAGCTCCATGCCGCCCAGTTCTTTTTTTAGCTTCGCAGACCAGGCTGCGCTGCGGTTATCCGCCCAGGTGATGCAGCGGGTCAGCGGGGTGCCATTCCCATCAACGGCAATCACGCTGTGCATGGCCGCGCTGAATGAGACAAACAGGACTTGAGCAGGGGCTATTCCGCTCTGTGTCATGACCCCTTGGACAGAAGCAATGACGGTTTGAAAAATTTGCTCCGGATCTTGCTCTGCCGTAGAGGGGGTAGGGGTGAGCAGGGGATATTCACCGCCGGCTTTGGCTACAACCTCGCCATTCTCTTTGAACAGCACCGCTTTGGTGCTTGTTGTTCCGATATCAACACCGATCATATAGTTCTGCGTACTCAAGAGACATACCTTCTTTCTACGTAAGGGCACCCAGGCAGCTGCTTGAATATCAGCCTTCCGGGAGCCCTCATGTGTCTTATAGCTTTATTATACAATTACATTCAGAACAAGAGCCAACACAAGTCCAGTTACGGACAGGATGGTCTCCAGCACGGTCCAGGATTTGAGGGTCTGTGATACCGTCATATTGAAGAATTCCTTTACCATCCAAAAACCTGCATCGTTTACATGAGACAATACGATGGAACCTGCGCCGGTAGCGAGCACCACAAGCTCCACATTGACGCCTGGCGTCATGGCAAGCACGGGAGCGACAATACCGGCTGCTGTTGTCATCGCAACCGTTGCAGAGCCGGTTGCGACCCGTATAAGCGCAGCGACAAGCCATGCAAACAGTATGATGTTGATGTTTGCACCCGTCGCGATTTCGGCGATGGCGTTACCAACGCCGCTATTGATCAGCACCTGCTTGAACGCACCGCCCGCCCCGATGATCAGAATGATCGTTGCAACAGGGGCGAGACATTCACTGGTGAAGCGGGAGAGATCATGTTTGTTGAAGCCGCGGGCGAATCCAAGCGAGAAGAAGGAAAAGACCGCAGCAATCAGCAGTGCAATGATCTCATGACCGACGAATTTGCAGAACACGGATATAAAGCTGTTGGACTCCGGATCGATAATATCAGCCGCAGAACCAATGAGCATCAGAATAACCGGCAGCAGGATCGTAAACAGGGTGATGCCGAAGCCTGGCAACCCGCGGTCCGCTTTGCTTGAGAATTGCTCGGCCAGCTCTTCAGGCGGATCCGTCATGATACGTTTACCGATAAATTTACCGAACACCGGTCCAGCAAGAATTGCAGCAGGTATTCCAACCAGGAATGAGTACAGAATGGTCATGCCAAGGTCCGCATTATAAGCTTCAATCGCGATCATTGGAGCGGGATGGGGCGGCACCAGACCGTGTACGGTGGACAATCCGGCCAGAATGGGAATACCGATGTGCAGCAGGGACATTTTTGTTTTGCGGGCAACCGTGAAGACGATAGGGATCAACAGGATGACACCAACCTCGAAAAATACCGGTATACCTACAATAAAGCCGACAACCATCATGGCCCAGTGGACGCGCTTCTCACCGAACCGATCCACGAGGGTGGTTGCGATTTGCTCAGCGCCGCCGGATTCCGCCATCATTTTCCCGAGCATCGTACCCAGGGCGATAACGATTGCAATCGTTCCAAGCGTACCTCCTAAGCCGCCTGTAATCGAAGTAATAACGTCTGCAGGCTGCATGCCTGTCAATAAGCCAAGCATCAGTGCGGAAATCAATAGCGTAACGAAAGGATTCCATTTATATTTGGATATCAGCACGATCAGGAAGACGATCGTCAGCAGTGTCCAGATCATCAAAGTAGCATTATGACTGAGACCGAATAGTGAATTCATACCTTGCTTCCTCCTATAGTTGACCCATATTGAATCAGGAAAAAGATAATAGTTGAGATGTTCCGGGATAGTATACCCAAAACAAAGCGAATCTCATTGTATACTTGTCGACAACTTAAAGCATGCCAATCGTCATAAAGGAAAGGAGGATTAACCTAACCCTCCGGAAAACTAAGATGAAGCGTTTGACGGGAATCATCAAAATAACGCTGAACCGCCGTCTGAATCCTTGCCGAATCCAGGGATTCCATCTCTGCGATGAGCTGCAGATGTTTATCCATGACATAACGGACTTTGAATTCCCCACCACTGAACACCTGACGTGTCGTAATTAACATGACAGTGATCACGATCGGACGAATGCTCTTCCATAGATGAAGAATTCGTTTATGACGGGCTTCCGTAATGATTCGTTCGTGGAATGCCAGATCCTGATAGGAGAACTCAACCGGGTCCTGGTGCTTGGCGGCAAGCTCCATTCGGTCCACGATTTGTTTTAATTGTTGGACTAATTCAGGCTGCGGATGTACAAATACATGTCCCTGAACGAAGCTCTCAATAAGATAGCGGACATCGTACAATTCCTCAACTTCCTTAAGCGATAAGCCCATAACCACTGCGCCCATGCGTTCCAATTGGATTAACCCTTCGCTGGACAGCGTTTTCATTGCTTCCCGGACAGGGGATCTGCTGGTGCCGAATTCTCCCGCGATTCGGTTCTCGGACAGGATTTCCCCCCGTTTTATGGTGCCGCTAATAATTTGCAGTCTCAGTTCACTTGCGATGGCCTCTCCGAGAGAGGCTCCCTGAAGCCAGGTTGAGGGATATTTCATAGCATGATTCTCCAATCCGATGCTGATTCTTGTGTTTCTAGTGGTAATAATACCACATGCGAAGAGAAGGGGACCATGAATGCGTTCTGCGCAGGATGCCCTTATGTATCAGCAGGGATTAACGAAGAAAAGAGCTATTCCGATTTCTCAACTGCATGGCCGCCGAATTCATTGCGAAGCGCGGCCACGACCTTGCCGTGGAACGCATCCTGGTCAAGGGAGCGGTAGCGCATAAACAGGGACATGGCGATAACCGGTGCGCTTGCTTGAACTTCGAGTGCGGTTTCAACGGTCCATTTTCCTTCGCCGGACGATTGCATAACACCTTTAATGCCTTCGAGCTTGGGATCTTTGGAAAAAGCATTCTGCGTCAGCTCCATAAGCCAGCTGCGAATGACGGATCCATTCGACCATACCCGAGCAACGTCCTCGTATTGGAAGTCAAATGCGCTTTTCTCCAATACTTCAAAGCCTTCCGCAATGGATTGCATCATGCCGTATTCAATTCCATTATGAACCATCTTCAGAAAATGGCCGCTGCCGCTGTTCCCTGCATACAAGTAACCGTTCTCAACTGCCATATCTTTAAACAGGGGTTCGATGGTAGCAAATACGTCGCGGTTGCCCCCGATCATAAAGCAGCCTCCGTTATGGGCACCTTCCATGCCGCCTGAAGTACCGGCATCAAAGTAGTGGATCCCTTGGTCCGTCAGTTTGGCTGCGCGGGCAATGGAATCTTTGTAATGGGAATTCCCGCCGTCAATCAGAATATCGCCTGGCTCCAGTAGAGGTGAGAGAGAATCGATGACGGAATCTACGATATTTCCTGCAGGCACCATCATCCATAGGATGCGTGGTTTATCCAGCTTGGCCACAAGAACTTCGGTTGACGATGCGGGTTCGGCTCCATATCCAGCAGCTTGACTGACCAACTCCGTATTTAAGTCGTAAGCGACGACCTGATGCTGCTGATGAATCAGATTTTGAACCAGATTGAGGCCCATTTTACCTAGACCGATCATGCCAATTTTCATAAAACAATGCAGCTCCTTCTTAGGTGTATACTTGTATACAACTTTAATTCAGTTATTTATACTACTCTTTTATAGCTCCTGTGTAAATAAGGAAGCTTTGGAGAAATGGAAAGGACATGATGATGTCCGAAATGACATTCTCAAGTTGTTTAAATAGGTTATCCCCATGTGGATAATTCAAAACTAGCAAAAATGACTACTTGTGGAAAACTTATGTGTGGGAGCAGGACAAGTTGGGTTTGACTTTTGGGCACGAACGTGATTAAATATATAAAGGCATTTTCTGTGAAGATGAGAACATTATCCGCTTGCTTTTAGCGGTCTGTTTACAAGATATACGTCCATAGACGTCGGTTCAACAAATCGCGGTCTATTCTTCCGTGAAAGTGCGTCAATTGACGTTTTGATCTTAAAATATGGGTAAGAGAGATTCCTGTAAGGGGGTGCATTAATTCATGAGACCGACTTTCAAACCGAATGTGAGCAAACGTAAAAAGGTACACGGCTTCCGTAAAAGAATGAGCACGAAGAACGGACGCAAAGTATTGGCTAACCGCCGTCAAAAAGGAAGAAAAGTACTGAGCGCTTAATATTGTGCCGCGAAGACCACCGAGGTGGTCTTTTTTTCGTAATATCTCCTGGAGTGTGAGGAGAGTCCTATATTATGAACACCATGCGCGTTAAATTGGTCGTAAAGTATTCAAATATAGGTGTTTATCGCTGTTTTGGCATGACTATACTATTATAATAGTAGAGATGCCGGGAAGCTTACGATGTGTTGAACTTGATTAACGGCAGGCGGGAGAAACTTGTGCATAGAAAACTTCGTTTACGAAACCGCGCTGATTTCAGCCGGGTATATCGACACGGAAAATCCTTCGCCAATCATCAGTTTGTTGTATATTGGTCACGCAAAAAAGAGGTAGAGCAGTTCCGCGTGGGCGTTTCATGCAGCAAAAAGATCGGCAATGCGGTGGTCCGCAACCGGATGAGACGGCTGGTTAAGGAGATTGTCAGGCACCACCAGCATCAGATTATCGAGCATATCGACTTGATCTTTATCGTTCGAAAAGGCGCCCTCGATAAGTCCTATCAGGAGCTGGAGAAAAGCGTGCTTCATGTATTGAGAAAATCGTCCCTTTTGAAAGCGAAGAGGGGCTGAACCATGTGTTTATTTGTCCATATAAATATGTTATGATTTACCGTGGAATGGAATGGCGAAGAGAGGGGTTTTGAAGTGTCGTTCATGAAGACAAGACGAGGAAAATGGTTCCTCCTCACCGCTGTAATTCTTGCAGTGGCCGTTATCTCAGGTTGTGCACCTGGAGCAGACCAAACGCGTACCATTGAAGATTTGAAAAATGGGGGCTTTTGGCAGAGCAACGTTGTTTACTACTTTACATTGGCACTGGATACGTTTGCTACATGGTTTAACGGTGAATACGGATTGTCCGTACTCGTGATGGTGCTTATCGTTCGTACCTTGATTTTACCGCTGACTCTGAAACAGGTCAGAAGCTCGAAGGCAATGCAGGCCATCCAGCCTGAAATTCAGAAAATTCGCGAGAAATATAAAGATCAGCCTGAAAAAGTTCAAATGGAGACGATGAAGCTCTTCCAGGAGAACAAGGTTAATCCGATGGCGGGATGTTTGCCGCTGATCGTTCAAATGCCAATATTTATCGCACTCTATCATTCGATTTACTATAACAATCTCCTTCGTGACCATGAATTCCTGTGGCTTCAGTTGGGACAACCGGACAAGCTGTTCATTTTGCCGGTGCTCGCAGCGATAACCACTTACCTGCAAACTAAAATGATGATGAAGATGAACCCGTCTCCGCAAATGGGGATGATGCAGTTCATGTTGTTCGTTTATCCGATTTTGATCTTTGTGATGTCCTTCCAGTTCCCGTCCGCACTTCCGTTGTACTGGTTCTACAGTAACCTTTACACGATCGTGCAGAACTACTTCTTGTACCGCAACAATGACAAGGCTGCTGTCGTGGCGAGCGTAGCCAGTGCAACCGAAGGTCAGAAGAGCAATAAAAGCGGCAATAAGAACGGGAAAAAGGGTGGCAGCAAAGGCGGGAAAAAAGGTTCGAAGGGAGCCAAGAAGTCGAGATGAGTAAAATCGTCGCAACAGGAAAAACCATTGAAGATGCTGTCGCACAAGGGCTGGCCCGATGGGGTGTAAGTCAAGACCGTGTATCGGTTCAAGTATTGAGTCAGCCATCAAGAGGATTCCTGGGCCTGTTCGGGGTCAAGGAAGCGAAAGTAGAATTAACGCTCCTGCCTGACCATGCCGGCGGCGATTCACCTGTGAAGGAAGCTCCTTCAAATACGCAAGCTGCATCGGCCAAAGAGGTTCAGATCTCTCATACCTCTGTTATGACGCCTGAGACGGCTGTCACTACGAAGGCAGAGGGCCCTGGTGCAGCTTATATTGAAGGGAAGGACCCCTACCAGGAAGCCATCGCCTTTCTCCTTGATACGGGACAAGCCATGGGGCTTGATATTACGGTGGAGTTGGAGAAAGGGAAAGACTATGCAACGCTTCAAATTTCCGGTGCCGGACTCGGGCTGATGATCGGCCGCAGAGGTCAGACACTGGATGCCCTGCAGTACCTGGCGAATATTGTTGCGAATCGGTATTCCGACAGTTATCTTCGTATTGTACTGGATGCCGAGAACTTCCGTGATCGCCGTAGAAAGACGCTGGAAGATCTGGCAGATCGATTGGCGGGACGGGTTCTGAAGACTCGCAAAGAGATTGTGCTCGAGCCCATGCCGGCTGCCGAGCGGAAGGTAATTCACGCCAAGCTCCAGTCACATGGAGCCGTGAAGACTTACAGCAAGGGAGAAGAGCCAAACCGGCGGGTTGTCATTACACCCAAGTCTTCCTAAATAAGTTGAAGAGCATATATGATCAATGACTCCTTAAGTTCCAAGAGGGAGTCATTGTTTTTTAAAGAGACCTATACAAAGAGACTCCGGCAGGGGTATTTCTTTTAAAGATCATCAATATGGCGGCCAAGCGAGTTCGTAGTGGTTGTGATATTGAGGTTTTTTTAATGAAAGAGGTGAAGGAAACTATGTTCAGTGATACTATTGCAGCTATTTCTACAGCAGTCGGCGAAGGTGGAATAGCCATCATTCGTGTTAGCGGACCGGATGCTGTTCAAGAAGTGGAACGTATATTCAAAAGCAAAAACAAATTAACGCAGGTGGACTCCCATACCGTACATTATGGTCATATTGCTGATCCGAAGACAGGAGAGAACCTGGAAGAGGTGCTCGTGACCGTTATGCGTGCTCCCCGGTCCTTCACGACGGAGGATGTAGTGGAGATTAGTGCTCATGGCGGGGTGATCTCCGTAAAGCGTGTGATGGATCTGTTGCTTCTATTAAACATCCGCTTGGCGGAGCCGGGCGAATTTACGAAGCGGGCCTTCTTAAATGGCCGGATTGACCTGTCCCAGGCCGAGGCCGTTATGGACCTGATTCGTTCGAAATCGGATCGTGCCTTCTCGGTTGCTCTAAAGCAGGTTGAAGGAACGCTATCCCGCAAGATCAACGAGCTTCGTCACACTCTTGTAGAGACACTGGCCCATATCGAAGTGAATATCGATTATCCTGAGCATGATGTGGAATCACTCACCTCGGAGTTCATTAAGGAGAAAAGCCAGCATGTGATGCATGAGATTGATAAGCTGCTGAAGACTGCACAAGAAGGGAAAATCCTGCGTGAAGGAATTACGACGGCTATCATCGGCCGTCCCAACGTAGGCAAATCCTCGCTCTTGAATACACTTGCCCAGGATAATCGGGCGATTGTCACGGATATTCCGGGAACTACGCGAGATGTTATCGAGGAATTTGTCACGATTAACAACATTCCATTAAAGCTGCTGGATACCGCAGGGATTCGGGAGACGATGGATGTGGTAGAGCAGATTGGCGTTGAGAGATCCAAGCATGCGGTAAACGAAGCGGACCTGATTCTGCTCGTACTGAATGCCAGCGAACCACTGCATCAGGACGAACTGGAATTGATGGAACAAATACGCGGTAGACAATGCATTGTCATTATGAATAAAATGGACTTACCGTCCCAACTCGATCTGGACATTCTGCATCGGTACTACCCTGAGGAATTGATTGTTCCGATGTCTGTGAAGGCAGAAGAAGGTATCGACCGGCTGGAAGAAGCCATATCGAATTTGTTCTTCAGCGGCCAGATTGAAGGCGGGGATCTGACCTATGTAAGCAATGTGCGCCATATTGCCTTGTTGAAGAAATCCAAGCAGTCACTCCAGGATGCTTACGATGCGGCGGAACAGCTTATTCCGATTGATATGATACAGATCGATGTCAGAATGGCCTGGGAGCAGTTAAGCGAGATACTGGGCGAAGCGGTTGGTGATTCGCTCATCGATCAGATTTTTTCACAATTTTGCTTGGGTAAATAAGCTAGCAGGTTTACTATATAGAGGTGAGATTCTTTTGAATTTTCAGGGATATCCGCAAGGGTGCCCTAGATTACGTATATAACACATTTTAGAACAGGAGGGTGAGCTATGAGTTATATGGGTGGCACTTATGACGTAATTGTCGTGGGTGCGGGTCATGCCGGCTGTGAGGCTGCACTGGCATCTGCACGTATGGGTGCCGAAACGTTAATGGTTACGATCAATTTGGATATGGTTGCTTTTATGCCTTGTAACCCGTCCATCGGGGGTCCTGCAAAAGGACATGTCGTGCGCGAAATTGACGCATTGGGTGGAGAGATGGGACGCAACATCGATAAAACCTTCATCCAGATGCGGATGCTGAATACGGGAAAAGGTCCGGCCGTTCACGCGCTGCGTGCTCAAGCTGATAAATTTTCTTATCAGCATACAATGAAAGAAACGATGGAGAAGGAAGAGAAGCTTACGCTTCGTCAGGGCATGGTAGACCAACTCATCGTTGAGGATGGAGTGTGTGTGGGCATCCTGACCCAGACAGGTACAGAATATCGTGCGAAGGCTGTTGTGCTGACTACCGGTACGTACCTGCGCGGTAAAGTCATTATGGGTGAACTCATGTATGAGAGCGGCCCGAACAATCAACAGCCATCGGTTAAACTTGCGCATAACCTGCGTGAGCTTGGATTCGATCTCGTTCGGTTCAAGACGGGAACGCCACCGCGTGTTCACAAGGATACCATCGACTTCTCCAAGACCGAAATTCAGCCTGGGGATGACAAACCAAAGTTTTTCTCTTATGAAACAAAATCCTCCGATAATGAGCAGCTTCCATGCTGGCTGACCTATACATCGGTGGACACACATCAGATCATTAATGATAATCTTCACCGTGCTCCTATGTTCTCGGGCATTATTGAAGGAACGGGACCACGTTATTGCCCGTCCATTGAGGACAAAATCGTTCGTTTTGCCGACAAACCGAAACATCAGATTTTTCTTGAGCCTGAAGGTAAAAACACAAAGGAATACTATGTGCAAGGGCTCTCCACCAGCTTGCCTGAGGATGTGCAGCTTGCGGTCCTTCGTTCCATTCCGGGCATGGAAAAGGTTGAAATGATGCGCAATGGCTATGCCATCGAGTACGATGCGATGGTGCCAACGCAGCTGTGGCCATCCCTGGAAACGAAAAAGCTACCGGGCCTGTTTACAGCCGGTCAGATCAATGGAACCTCGGGTTATGAGGAAGCAGCAGGTCAGGGTATTATGGCTGGTATCAATGCAGCACGTAAAGTGCAAGACAAAGAGCCGGTCGTTCTGGATCGTTCACAAGGCTACATCGGGGTATTGATCGATGATTTGGTAACCAAAGGAACGAATGAGCCTTACCGTTTGCTTACTTCCCGTGCCGAATATCGTTTGCTGCTTCGTCATGATAATGCGGATCTGCGTCTCACCGAAATCGGTCATGACATCGGACTGATCTCGGAAGAACGTTATGCTAAATTCCTTCAGAAGAAGCAGTTGGTAGAGCAGGAGATCGAGCGTCTTCGTCAAGCGAAGGTGAAGCCGGTTGAGGTGAATGCTACGCTTGAAGCAGCCGGTTCTGCACCGATTGTGGATGGAAGCAATCTGCTGACAATCCTTCGTCGTCCGGAAGTATCGTTTGCGATGATCGAGTCGCTTTCACCATCTCCATATGATCTGGATGAGGATATGAAGGAGCAGGTAGAAATTCAAATTAAATATGCGGGTTATATTGAGAAACAGCTGGGTCATGTAGAGAAACTGCAAAAGATGGAGAAGAAGCGTATTCCGGAAGATATCGTATATGACGACATTAACGGATTGGCTATGGAGGCTCGGCAGAAGCTGAACAAGATCCGTCCAATCTCCATCGGTCAAGCATCGCGGATCGCGGGTGTAACACCAGCGGATATTTCGATACTTCTCGTTTACCTGGAGCACTACAACCGGGTGACCGCAGCGAAAGGATAAGGAATGGACAACATTCAGAAAGCTTTTGTTGACCGGCTCGGAGAGCACGGGATCACGATAGATGAGAAACAGCTTCAGCAGTTCGAGATGTATTATGAAGTACTGGTAGAGTGGAATGAAAAAATGAATTTGACGGGGATTACGGAGCGGGAGCAGGTTTATACGAAGCATTTTTACGATTCGGTAACGCTTGCCTTTTATGTGGATATGAGCAAGATTGGCAGTATGGCGGATATCGGATCAGGAGCTGGCTTCCCGGGTATCCCTCTGAAAATATGCTTTCCGCATATTAAGCTGACGATAGTAGATTCACTGAACAAACGAATTACGTTCCTTAAGTTTGTTGTGGACACCCTTGGTCTATCCAGCGTTGAACTGATCCATGGTCGTGCGGAGGAAGTTGCCCGCAAGCAGGGGTACCGTGATGGCTTCGACCTGGTGACGGCAAGAGCGGTAGCCAGAATGGCTGTGCTGAATGAGTTCTGCTTGCCTTTCACCAAGGTAGGAGGACGTTTTGCGGCGATGAAGGGCAGTGACCCTGCTGAAGAGGTGAAGGAGTCTGCTAGAAGCCTGAAAGAGCTCAGAGGGGCGCTGAACAAGGTGCATTCGTTCTCCTTGCCTGTAGAGGAGTCTGATCGGCACATTGTGGTCATCGATAAAAAGGGTGCCACACCTTCCAAATATCCTCGCAAGGCAGGTACGGCAGCGAAAACACCAATTATATAATCTACTTCTCTTCTTTAGAAGGGAAGTCATAGTAGAGAAGGACTCGATGGAGTCCTTCTTTTTTTATGAGTAGGGGTAGGGTTGCCTCCATAAGGGTGAGAAACTCGAGCGATAGCTTTCTATCAGAGCTTCTTAAAAGCATGAGATTACGAATTTGCTAGTAGGCTTTTGTGTGAGGTATTGGATTTGTGTAAAAGGCAGCTTCATTTTTTTGAAATGGGAGTAATGAATGTTGTTTGCTCTTACGATAGGCTGAGTATCATGATGACATTCGTATTTCTATTCCGGTTGAATCTTGGATAGGATGGAATTGTGCCTATGGATATATACGTTAAAATAAGAGAATGTTTCACGTGAAACATCCCAGAAGATTTATAAATTAAAACAGTCTCTTTTTTACACAGTTGCTGATACTTGAATGAAGGCCTCTTTACTACCATTGCAAGAACAAAATCAGGTTAGAGGATTGCTGGACTCGCAAACATTACCTGATAGTGTTTTCTCCGAAATTTTGAACCTGGGTGGGTCCATTCCGGGGTACAGATACAGATTAAGACGTAATTCTATTGGTATATCCCACAATCATTCTGACAACTCATATCCCATGAAGCATCATAGGAGTGTAGATTTATCTACCATTCTTATTTTGGAAGTCAAAAGTTTGGAACTGTGCACAAATCATGTATAAACCAAGCGAGAAATGCAGGAAAAAAGGTGATATTGGAGAATAGAGTTATAGGACAAAAAGTGGTAGAATAGAATCGTAGTATCCATTTGAGCAGGTGGGCGATTCTGCCCGTTCTTTGATGGGATGAAAGAGTATAAATCCTGGTTTGGTCACTTTTCCATCCTTGCTTCGTGCAGTCTTGATTAGAGAACTTGCGACTGCTGTTATTTGGAAGTTCCATGTCACCCAAGGGGACAGTGGTCTCTTACGAAGTAGAACTAATATATACAACTTGTGAGATATCGAAAGTTAGACAACATCATGATATGGCCTCCTGATATATCTCTCAAGAAGCAACCGCTTCATGCAGCGGGGTTTGATCAGAGAAATGCGGTCTCGCCATTAGGGCTTATTCTCTAATCAGCATGAAATTTGTTTTTGCAGGGAAATGCCTGGCTCCACAGTGGAATCTAGCACCATGACAGCTTGGAAATTGCTATATCTAAAATGGGCGCTGGATTCATAAGGAGTTACCTCACATTGTGGTTGTCCAATCGCTTATACCGATTCCGGGATTTTCCGGAGGCTCATCCGTGCTATCATGAAATTAGGTGGTAATATACGGAATGAAAGAACAATTTTCGAGATTGTTTGGCTTAGCGGCAGAACGGAACCAAGGGGATGAAGTGAAGCAGATCCCGGTAAACGAGATTGTCAGCAGCCCATACCAGCCACGGACGATTTTTGATGATGATAAGATTGATGAGCTGCTCCAGACGATTAAAACCCATGGAGTCATCCAGCCTATCGTCGTTCGTGTCCGTAATGGCGTGTATGAGATCATTGCAGGGGAACGCCGCTGGCGTGCGGTTAAGAAGCTGGGTCTGGACACGATTCCGGCCATTGTTCGGGAGTTCAATGATTCACAGGCGGCATCGATTGCGTTAATCGAGAATTTGCAGCGTGAAGGACTGACTTCGATTGAAGAAGCTGTTGCTTATCAAAAGCTGATAGATCTTCACCAATTAACACAGGAAAGCCTGGCACAGCGATTAGGCAAGAGCCAATCGACCATTGCCAACAAGATCCGTCTGCTGCAGCTACCGGAAGCAGTCAAGCTTGCACTGATGGAACGTAAAGTGACGGAACGCCATGCTCGTGCATTGCTTTCATTGGATAATGAAGAAACCCAGCTCAAGGTGCTGGATGAAATCATAACCAAAGAGCTGAATGTGAAACAGACGGAGGCTCGTATCGCCTTCTATAAAGAAGTAACTACGATGAAGAAATCCAAGCGCATATCCTACAGTAAGGATGTTCGTTTGGCCCTGAACACGATTCGTCAATCGATTGACATGGTCTCAGGTTCCGGAATGGCTATCAAAACAACAGAGAATGATCATGAAGATCATTATGAAATCGTTATAAAAATACCTAAACGTTAAGATATGGTGTGAAGCGGTATACATCGTACCGCTTTTTCTGTTGACCGAGGAGGGGAGATACCTCATTCAATTGAAATTCTCTTAACTCTCTTCGGCAGGCAGAGTCATATAGGTTTATTCTTACTTACAGATGAGAAACACGTGATTAATATTGTTGCTCATCGGCGCTATATCCTGGAGCATTCCGGTACATGGGGATTGTTCACATATTTTATGTACAGCTAATTTGCTGTATACATCTATTGCGACTACTTAGAAGAGTCTTCCTACATTGAGGTGAAATGAGTGTCAAAGATAATTGCCATAGCAAATCAAAAGGGCGGTGTCGGCAAAACGACGACTTCCGTCAATCTGGGAGCTGGATTGGCTTCGCTAGGCAAACGGGTGCTTTTGGTGGATATAGACCCCCAAGGAAACACAACGAGTGGGGTTGGCATTAATAAAGCCGATGTTGCAAACTGCATTTATGATATTATCATCAACGAAGTACACCCGAAAGACGCCATCTGTGGGACAAACATAGAAGGTCTGGACATCATTCCGGCTACCATTCAACTGGCTGGTGCTGAGATTGAGCTTGTTCCTACGATCTCCCGTGAAGTGCGTTTGAAAAAATCACTTCAATTAATCAAGCCCCAGTATGATTATATTTTGATAGATTGTCCTCCGTCGCTAGGCATTCTAACAATCAATTCTTTGACTGCGGCCGATTCCGTTATCATTCCGATTCAATGCGAGTATTACGCTCTGGAAGGTTTGAGTCAGCTGCTGAATACGGTACGTCTAGTTCAGAAACATCTGAATACATCCCTCAAGATTGAGGGTGTATTGTTAACCATGCTGGACGCGCGCACCAACCTGGGCATTCAGGTGATTGAAGAAGTGAAGAAGTATTTTCAGGAAAAAGTGTACAGAACGATTATTCCGAGAAATGTTCGTTTGAGTGAGGCGCCGTCTCATGGACAGTCGATCATCACCTATGATCCCCGTTCAAAGGGAGCGGAAGTATACTTGGAGCTGGCAAAGGAAGTGATCTCGTATGAGTAAACGTTTGGGAAAAGGGCTGGATGCGCTTATTCCTTCTTTGTCTATTCATGATGATGACAAGGTAGTGGAAATTCCGCTCAGTCAATTGCGAGCGAACCCGTATCAGCCGCGCAAGACATTTAACGATGAAGCGATCCAGGAGCTGGCAGAGTCGATTCGTCAGCATGGCGTAATTCAGCCGATTATCGTTCGGAGTGTGCTGAAAGGGTATGAGATTATTGCCGGGGAGCGCAGATTCCGGGCGTCTCAGTATTGTGGAAAAGCTACAGTTCCAGCGGTGGTTCGTTCTTTTAGCGATCAACAGGTAATGGAAATTGCCCTTATTGAGAACTTGCAGCGTGAGAATCTGAATGCCATGGAAATTGCGGTGGCCTACCAGGGACTAATGGAACAATTTTCCTTAACGCAGGAAGAACTGTCTCTGAAGGTGGGTAAGTCTCGCTCTCACATCGCTAACTTTTTACGGTTGCTATCTCTACCGGAAGAAGTGAAGGAAAATGTTTCACGTGGAACATTATCCATGGGTCATGCTCGAGCGATCGTTGGAATTAAGGATCCGATCCTTGTTAAACAATTAGCGAAGCAATGTGTGGAACAAGAGTGGAGCGTTCGTGAACTAGAGGAAGCGGTTAAGAATTTGGATCGCAAGCCTGCCGACAAAGCGAAGGCGAAAGTGAAAAAGCGAGATCCTTATATTGACCATCTGGAAGAGGATTTGAGAGAGCGATTTAAAACAACGGTGAAAATTAAGCACAATAAAGACAAAGGGAAGATTGAGCTTAACTACTATAGTAGACAGGATCTGGAACGACTGCTGGAGCTCCTTCAATAATAGATGAAGGTTGTTAGTGAAGAGGGCTCTAGCACGAGTGGGATAGGTTATAGTGTGACGGATTGAAAAGCAAACCAGAGTGATTAAAAACCAAAGACATGTCGACGTTCCTGTATGGGAATGAGATATGTCTTTATTTAACTGAATGTGCATGGTGACAGGGATGTGAGTGTACTACAATGTGTCGATGTTTGACCATGTATTATAAGGCATCCATTATAGAAGAGATGAAGGGGAAACATCATGGACCCGATCGTTTATCTGGATCATGCGGCTACTTCATGGCCCAAACCTCCTGAGGTGTTTGAGGCCATGAGGAAGGCGATGGAAGACGCTGCAGCTAATCCGGGACGGGGCAGTCACCGGATGGCCGTGAAAGCTTCCCGTGTGCTATACGGGACTCGGAAGACACTTGCGAATATCTTCGGGGTGAAGAACCCTAATGATATCGCACTAACCTCGAATACAACCGAAGCGCTGAATTTAGCAATCAAAGGATATTTGCATGAAGGAGATCATGTGATTGCTACGATGATTGAACACAATTCGGTGCGAAGACCTTTGGAATATTTAAAACGCACACGAGGAATACAAGTGGATTATGTCCCCGTGGATGAGGAAGGTCACCTGGATTTGCAACTAATTGAGGGTGCGTTTCGTTCAAATACCAGGTTGGTTGTATGCAGTCACAGTTCCAATTTGCTCGGCTCTATTGTTCCTCTCTATGAACTGGGAGACATAGTGAAGAGGAAAGGTGCTGTACTGCTCGTAGATGCCGCTCAGAGTGCGGGTATGCTGGATATCAACGTGGAGGACATGCATATTGGTATGCTGGCTTTTCCGGGGCATAAAGGGCTTCTTGGGCCACAAGGAACGGGCGGGTTGTATATCTCACCAAATATTGATCTGGAACCCTTAATGCATGGAGGTACAGGAAGCCAATCGGAAGCGATTGAGCAGCCGACGGTGCGTCCGGATCGATATGAGGCAGGAACACCTAATACGGTGGGATATGCAGGGTTGCAAGCAGGAGTGGAGAAGGTGCTGGAATGGACGCCGCAGCATATCTACCGGCATGAATGGGAGTTAACGCAATATATGATGGAGGGTCTGCAAGAGGTAAGAGATCTTCGCTTACTCGGACCAGCTTTAGGAAAAGCGCGAACGGGCATTGTAGCGTTTGTTTCAGAAAGGTACAGTGCATCGGAGCTTGCGTTTCGACTGGACCGGGAGTATGGGATTGCCGTGCGTGCCGGTTATCATTGCACACCGCTTGCACATATGGCATCGGGAACGGAAAAGACCGGTGCAGTCAGAGCCAGTGTAGGTATTTCCACACGCCGTGATGAGATTGATCTGATGAGAAGAGCTATTGCAGAAATTCACAGTTAAACGATTAGATCAAGATGGAGAAGAGGAAGGAAGAAAGCATGTCTGAATTAAATGAATTGATCATGGAGCAGCTTCATTGGTTTGTCGTCGGAATGATCATGATCATCTTGATCTTATGGATAACGATAATGGTTCAAGGGGCAAAACTGCGAAAAATGAGGCGTCGATACGATGCGATGATGGCAGGCAGCGGGGTAGAGGATATTGAAAGCCTGTTGGTCCAGTTGAAAATTCAAATGGATGAAATTGAAGAGGGACATGCCAGTCACCAAAAAATGCTGGATACGATCAGCAGCAGCATAAAAGGGATGAAGTCCAAGGTGGGCATCGTCCGATACAATGCATTTGGTGAACGAGGGAACGAAATGAGCTTCTCCCTGGCTATTCTCAGTGAACAAGAGGAAGGGATTGTTCTGACCGGCCTGCATAACCGGGAGAGCTCCTATGTGTACGCTAAACCATTGAAGGATGGACAGTCTAAATACCCATTGTCTCCGGAGGAAAAAGAGGCCGTTACTCTTGCGCTGCAAGAAGGGTAGAGCGGTTCCACTCTTTGATACCGGCAAAAAGACAGGTTGCAATGATATCAGATAACCGCATGACCAAGCTCAAGCGTGTGTTCTGCAATACAAAGTACTCCATAAAGCCGCCGACATTGACGATACCCGTTACATGGATATCGCCGACCGGCGGTAATTCTTTATGTACACCGGCTCCAGGCTTGAGAGGTCCGTCGGATACCTGAATAGAGCCTACACTTGATGATTGACCCAGACAGGCATCAATTCCGATCACAAAGGGGTTATCATATTTTTCATGAATAGCAGTCAGGGTATCCTTAAGATTCATAGCGTGGACAGGCTCGTCCAGTGTTCCATAGAGATGGAACAGGGGGCTGTTATAACGGGCAAGAGACGTGCCAACCAGAGGGCCCAGGCAATCACCCGTAGAGCGATCGGTACCGATGCAGACAATGACAAGCGGACGATGCTGAATACGAGCGTCAGAAAGATGGAAGAGCAGGCGATGTATAATAGCAGAATGGATGTTAGGGTCCGTATGTGGTATTTTTAAGCTTGAAGCCTCCGGGCGAGACGTGATTTTAGATAGACGGTTCATAGAATCTTCCTTTCGTCTGCATTTGGTAGTATCAGTATATGGATGAAAGACCGTTTTTATACTTTGGGATTTGCTTAAAATGTGATTTGGTGTTCATTTCAGACAGCTTCCTAGCTTAAAGAAAGAGGATGAGCCAGTCTTTACGGCTTTATACGGGTTTATATGAATAAGCTGAACTTTTTAACAGTTTATATAAAACTCTTATTATTAGGTCATGATGTTAAATAAGCATATTAATAGAAACGATAGGCATAATGGAGGAGGATGGAACAGTGGAGGGCGCGATGCTAATCGCATTTGATTCCACCCAGCAGGCGCTGCGTGCGGAGATGCTGCTGGAGTATGCGGATATCGAAATCGATCTCTTTCCTACACCGAAAGAGATTACGGCAGGCTGTGCATTATCGATTCAATTCCCGCCAGGTGCGTTAAAAGATGTTCAAGAGATCATCCTACAGGAGCATGTGGAGATCCGGGGCATATTTGCACTTGATAACAACATGAGGTATATAGGCATCGAAGAATAAGGGGAGGACATCAGGCTTGAGGAGCTTGGGTTATCTGACCGGGGAGACAGGTAGTTTACAAAACGTTGGTGAGGGAGCAGTGGACTTGAAAAATCAAATCGTTGGATTTTTTACCGATGAAGCGATGTGGATGAATATACTGACATCGGGCATTCGGGTCATTATCATTTTTATTCTGACACGTCTTGTTATTCGGGTTGTGTATAAAATGATTGATCAATTCCTGTTGAAGCAGGAGAAGAGTCGGATTCAAGTTAATTCACGACGATTTGTTACAGTGGGAGAGCTGTTAAAAAATGTAACTTCCGTCGTATGTAATTTTGTTATGATTCTAATCATTCTCTCGGAGTTCAACTTTAAGTTAGGGCCATTGTTAGCCGGTGCCGGGGTCCTTGGCCTGGCCATAGGTTTTGGGGCACAAAGTTTGGTTAAGGACGTGATTACCGGGTTCTTCATTATATTTGAGGATCAGTTTGCTGTAGGCGATGTGATTAAGAGTGGTGAATACCGGGGAACAGTAGAGATGATTGGACTCCGCACATCGCGTGTAAGAGGATTGAACGGAGAAACATATATTATTCCGAACGGGATGATTACGAGTGTCACGAACTACTCGCTGTCCAATTCGCTTGCAATTGTGGATTTGCCGGTTAAGAATGATCAGCAGCTTAAAGATACGGTTACACTTATTCAAACGGCGCTTGAGGGTATCACGGAACGTCGCCCTGAGGTGCAGCGGACACCGGATGTGCTTGGAATTCAAACCTTGAACACATCGGAATATGTCGTTCGAATTGTAGCGGAATGTAATCCCAATGCAAGGGAAGCTGTGGAGCGTCAGATTTTCACCGATATCAAACAGGCGATCGAAGCACGGGAGATGGGACAAGAACGTGCTCAGGGTTGATCAATTTCGTTATCTAATGATATATAATAGATAAGATGAAAGAGATGAAACCAAGGGAGCGGAAACCATGGAACGCAAGGTATTTCAGTTAGGGGATATCGTTCAGATGAAGAAACCTCATCCTTGTGGGAATAATGAGATGGAGATTATTCGCATGGGGATGGACATTCGGATCAAGTGTACCAAGTGCCAGCATAGTGTGCTGATACCCAGAGGAAAGTTCGAGAAGAACCTGAAGAAGGTTTTACGTTCGGCACAGGATTCCGAAGGGGCAGGGGATACTCCGTAATATCTCCTCCCGAGGAGGTATCCCAAGCAGCTGTATGCGAAGCAAGGGATCTAGGGAATGGATATTTGGATTTGAACTCCAGCTTCGGTCACTGTGTCTAAGGTAGGTCAGAGAACAGACAAGCTGTTGACGAGACAACGTTTCCATGCTATAATCAATCTTGCTGTGGAAAGGTACCCAAGAGGCCCAAGGGGGCTGACTCGAAATCAGTTAGGCGTCGCAAGGCGTGCGTGGGTTCGAATCCCACCCTTTCCGCCACCATCGTTTATACCCGCCATTACGCGGTTTCCAATACGGTATGTGATGCGCAAGCTGTTCGAAATACATACGTTATGGCGCTAGCTGATTATGAAGCGCCTTATTGATTCCGGAATACTCTCTACGTGATATCGCGTAGGGGGTATTTTTCGTTATGGATAAAAGAACCGGTCGTAAAACTGCAGGAGCGAGGGAACCGATCGCTAATGTAGCTCTGCCTTCGTATTCACTGCAGGAGGCCGTAGAGTTTGTCGTTAAGATTAAGCGCGCCAACAATCTAAAGGAGCGAACGATTAGCGGCTACATACAGAATATGAACTATTTTATTGAATGGATTACGGAGAGGTACGGCGAAATCACTATCCGCGAAGTGACGGCCGATCTATTGCGCGAGTATGTTTTATGGTGCGCGACGGATAAGGAATACTACGCAGGCCATCCGTTTAAGGCGGAATATGAGAAGGGAAAGCTCGGGCTGTCGCCGGCATCAGTAAACGTCCGCATCCGCGTGTTTAAGACATTCTTTGCGGTATTGCATGAGGAGGAGGTTATCGATCGGAATCCAGCCGTTAACGTCTCCCTATTACGTCAGGATATCGATACGATTATGCCGCTAAGTGACGAGGAGCTCAGGCGCTTTATGAAGTCGCCGGACCAACGCCAATGGGCGCAATGGAGGGATTACGTTATTATGACGCTAATCCTGGATACAGGCTTGAGACTCGGTGAAATATGTGCGTTAGAGAAAATGGAAATTGATTTCGTTAAAAAGTCGATTACGTTGCCAGCATCGAAGAACAAGAACCGTAAATCGAGAATGTTACCCCTATCGACAGAGACAGCGCGCCTATTAAAGCAACTTATTGCGGAAACGGAAAGGAATTTTGATACCACATATGTATTTACAACAAACTACGGTGAACAATTGAGCGAGAAGACGATCCAGAAGTCATTCGATAAATATGCAGAGAAGGCGAAGCTAGGGCGCAACGTATCGCCCCATGTACTGAGACATAATTTTGCCACGATGGCCGCCGAGAACGGAATGTCGGTATTCCACCTGCAGAAGCTCATGGGCCACGCAGACATTGCTACAACGCGTAAATACGTTCAGATTAGCGAGGGCAGCCTGGCGGAAGAACATAAGCGGTTTAGTCCATTAACACGCCTCACAAGCCGCAAGAAAGGTCCGCAATCATGACGAAGCCATCCGGAGGTATTGTTCGCGTCCAGAAGCGCGATAGCGGCTATGCTATACTGGACCCGTTCTTTCTATCCGACGATCAATTGTCCTGGAAGGCAGGGAAATTTAAAAGAAAATATACTTAATCGAGCAATTCTTTTAGCGAAGGCACACTATCCACAATGTGGTAGAATATATTTTGTGAGGTAAGTGGCCAGGGTGGTGATTCCTTGAACAAGAATTTATTATCCTTGATATTTACAGCAATGACATTCGTAGTGGTGTTATTCGGTGTTATTATTGATTTAATTGCATTAACGAAAAAATAAGAGTAGCCCATCTCTTGGCGGAGTTCCTGGGCTACTCAATTAAGAACATTCTATTACCCCTACCTCACAGTTTGTTTTTCAGGAGATAACGGAGTAACGATAATCAGATATCGTCAATTATATTTTACACCTGTCAAAGTAACGACACAACACAATTTGTTTCTGTTTATTTTAATACGTATGAATAATACTCTTCATGGGAGTGATAAGCGATGAAGTATCCCGCAATATTCACCTACGCAGACGACGGCATCTCCGTAGAATTTCCGGATCTCCCGGGCGCATTAACTTGTGGAGACACCGACGAAGAGGCGCTATACATGGCGAAGGATTGTCTCGCGCTGCATCTCTATGGAATGGAGACGGACGGCGACGAGATACCTGCGCCAAGTCGTGCGGCGAACGTCGTCGTTGGCGCCGATCAGAAGGTTGTCTTTATCGAAGTAAATCCAATAAACCGTTGATGAAGCAAGATTTAGCGGTAATCGATTCAGGCGGTATCTTCGGCTTTACGATTACACCGGAGCAGTATGACGGAGTTGTAGGCGCCGTTAACGCGGTGCTTGGCGTGCTGGTCGTTTTAGGTATCGTGAGCAATCCGGCAGATGGTAGCGGATATATGGACAGCGAAAAAGAATAAATAATTGCGCCCACGGCGGAGTTGATACGTATAGAATCGTATACACTTCGTAGTGGGCGCTTTTTTGCGTACGTGTTACCGAATATGAGCGTTGAATTAGCCGTTCTATTATGTGCTGAGAGTTAATATACGTTCGATAGTTAGAGCGCCTAATTTCGCGCTGAATGTTTCGCTAATAATCGCGTACATTTGTTCGTCAGCATTAGTCTTTGGTAATATTACAAGAAAAACTTCAAGGAGAATTATAATGTCTAGAATTCAAAGAACATCACAGATGACCAGTCGACATTGGGAGGATATATTAGAGGAGTTTCTAAGATTTAAGTTGCTTAACGGTATTGCTAAAACAACACACAAGGACTACATACGTACTGTCAATTTACTATTTAAAAGATTTCCGGATGCGTGGGGGTCTTATTATAAGTTGGAAGAGGCAGTTATCGATCATTTAAACCAAGAGGGAATAGCGCCAGCAACTTTCAATAGTCGTTTGACCTACTTACGGACGTTCTTCAAGTGGTGCGTGGAAGAAGGACATCTCAAAAAGAATCCACTTACCAAGATCAAAAAGCGTAAGGAGGGGTCGCGGATTGTAGCGATTAGCATAGAAACTTTGCAGGAACTGATTAGAGTACCCGACCAATCGACCTTCGTTGGTATGCGCGATTATACTCTCATAATTTTTACGCTAGACACTGGTATCCGGCCCTCGGAAGCACTGGCGCTTCAACCAAACGATTTTAATCTCATATCCGGCTGGGTTCGGATACCTGATGGCGCAGCAAAGACACGTGTTTCACGTACTCTTAATATTTCACCCGTTACTGTTGACGCTCTAAAACGGTTAATAGATATGAGGCCCCGATCGTGGGCGAATAAGGTTCCGGTATTTAGTACAGAGACTGGCAATGTCTTGAACAGGCATACGTGGGGCGACAGACTTGAGCGCCACAGTAAGCAGGTCGGCGTACATATCACGCCATATGCCCTTAGACATGCGTTTGCGCTCGAATTTCTTCGCAATGGGGCATCAGCGTTTAGTCTGCAAAAGACTTTAGGCCACGTAGATATATCGATGACTAAGCGGTATGTCGCCCTAGCAGATGAGGATTTAAAGAGGGATCATATTAAAGCGAGCCCACTAAATAAATTGATATAGCAAGAAAGACCGTTAATCCGTTAAAGGATTGCGGTCTTTCTTCGTTTCCTGTTACCGGTCTCAACGTTCCGTACGCGCACGTAATCGGCCGTATACCGTTCGATAAATCCTCGTTCGACTTCCGCATAGACTCCGGCCGAATCTTCCTCCCAAACGGAAATGAGCGTTTCCGATAAGGGTGCCGAAGAAATGGACGTCTTGATAAAGTTGCCGTAATTCGCGTTCTGTACTCATTGTGGCGATGATCCTATGCCGAAGAAGTATATGCCGGCAGCAATTGCACTTAATATTATGACAACAACGATAATTGCCGCTACAGTTCCCCATAAATTCTTCATTGCTTCTCATCCTCTATGTATTCGATAAGGTCGCCAGGTAACACGCCAAGCCCGCGGCAGAGTGCGTTCAGTGTCGGAAAGTCTATTCGCGCGTTTGCGTTTGTAGCCAAGGCTTTAACCGTATTCCGACTAATCCCCGAGATTTCTACTATATCTTTTTGAGTCAAATTACGCTTTTCCATTAATTTATCCAAAGAAAATCGAATCACAAATATTCCTCCAAATTAAATTAGTAAACTAGTTGACAAATGGTTGTCGTATAGTATACTAGATAACAAGTAAACTAGTTGACAAGTTCATATGTATACTAAGTATTACGTTCATTTTATCAGAGGGTTTCAACATATTCAATTAGGAGGTTTCATTATGAATATCGCATTCGAACGCACCGCCCGCCGCGGCTTTTACAGCGTCACACTAAACGGTAAACGCAGCTATGTCCCGTTCCGCCTTTTTTACGCAGTATTCCCACGCATGAATCGCCAAGTAACCAGAGGTACCGTCGAAGCCACGGACCGCCAGCTCGAAGCACTCGGCATCGTCGCGGAGATTATGGAGAAGGACCGCCACCAAATCCGCTATACAGTCGAACTCGGCTACGACATCTACGGGCGTCCTTGCGCCACGAACTACATAGTCAACGCGTTTCACCTCGGTCAGACTATCGCAATTGTGCCGGCCGCCTTCCGCCGCATTACTGGCGCACATGAACGGGCGACTGACGGTTGCATGGACGTGACCGGCGCGCAGCTCGGCGAACTCGGCTTTATCCGGAAGGAGGTCGTAAGTAATGCCGCAAGCAACGCAATATTATCCGCCTAGAACACGCAGGACAAGCCGCCGCGCACAACGTACGATTATCAAAGGCCTCGTTTGGGCTATCGGACTTATTTTACGGGAGGTGCTGTCGTGACCCTCGACTCTATTCCGGAGATCCGCGTTAGGCTCGAGAGTACCAGCGCATTGCAATTCCTTTGCCGCGACGTTCTTGATACCGGCGTCGACGTTGAATTTTCGTTATGATTTCGCTCCCCGATGATGCCGGCCGCGCGAACGGCTGATAAGCGGAGGGGAGTTCGGTACATACCGGCGGCAACCGGTAGTTGTGTAGTCGCGGCTCCAAACGTGACAGTCGGCGGTGCGCTAACACCGTTGATCCGAAGTTTTAATCGTCAGGATGGCGCCAAACATCGCTGGCGATCGATCAAAAACGCGCGATATGAGGCATGCAGGCCTCCCGGAAAGTATCGCGTAATCACGGCGACAGGCTGGCCGTTGAGACAATTGCGGATGAGGGAAACGGAATCCTTCGTCCGCTTTTGTTTATGTAATACGAGGGAACATACGTTTGGTTTCAGGTTTTTGTCCCATTTTCAAAAAAATTTGTCCTTATATTTTAGTAGACAAATGTGCGAATCGCCTCCGAATGTTGTTGAAGATAGTGTAGGCGGAAATATTTCACGCTAAAGTGTACGGTCCAGCCGATCGCGGTGTCATAACGTACGAAAGCGGAAATAAATTTCGCTGAGTTGTGCGGATCGCATTCAGTGTACGCGGAAATATTTAGCGACGGCCTGTACGGTTTCCGATCGGCGTCTGTCTAGGTAAGTGTAAGCGCGGAAATATTTTACGCAAAAAGTGTGCAGATGCTAAATGTCGCGTAGATAATACGATATCAGCGAAGAATTTTACGACAAATACAGTACAACCAAAAATTAAACGAAAAGGGAGACGATGAACAATGAAATTATACGTAATTAACGGGGGCCAAGGAAAAGCGGAAAAGGTGGAGGCCGAGCCTCAGTTGATTGATACTGTACTTTCGGAACAGAACAGTGCAACCGACTGGAAGGAAGAATTAAGAGAAAAATTCATCGCAGAAAACGAAGAAGAATGGGCGGAAGTAGGAAACGACTTGCGCGCGGCTCGAATTGAGCGGGGGATTTCTTTAGCAAGTGCAGCACGGCAGATTGGATTTTCTACGAGTACGTTAAGCAGATTTGAAAAAGGGCAGCCAGTTCGAAATGCTAATGTGATCGAGAGGTCTTATGGAATGATGATGACTATTCATGAATTAGAGTCGAGGCTTATGGCTGAGGGGAGAGATATTTATTATGACGAGGATGAAGAGCTCGAATTTGAGATACCTGAAGAAATTCTAAAATTCTCAATGCATGTAATGGGACGTGAGCATGAAGTGTGGGATTACGACTATAAGCGGATTCGCATCGACGCAGGTGGAGAGGAGTTTGTGATCGGAAAATGGGATTTCAAGTTCTCGACTGGGGATTTTAAGTGGACATTGTGTAAGATTGTTCGTAATCCAGACGGGTCGCAGCATCATATGGAAGAGTTAAAAAGTGGCTCAGCCAATTTCGAACAATTCACTTATTAATTCAGGAAAGAGGGGCGTCATCCTCGGCGCCCTACTATACGCAAAGGAGATGATTGGTTTGCCCGAAACAGCAACCGTTAGAAAGCCGCTACCCAACGATAAGACAACGTTATTAGACAATCCGCAAGGTTTCGAGGTTTATAACCGCGAGTTGGTCCGTAAAGTATTCCCACGTATTATAAACGAAGCATATGACGTTGTGTATGCGGACAAGGGTCGGAAACCGGAGATTCGCGATATAGTAGCGTTCTATTTCACGCTTCAATCGTATATTGACGGTAACCACTTGCGGGCGGACGGCACATATAATGACCGGTTCGGCGCGTGTTTCCTATCCTACGAAGCACTCATATCGTCGCTTCGAATCGATCGAACGCGAGTTAAGCTACTGGCAGACATACTAGAGACGAACGGTATAATCCGGATCGCGTCACACTACGAAGGGACGAAGCGCTTTAAATGGTATTTTCCGTCTTACTGTCCGCGAGTAACGGATGATGGATATATCGTTAACGAGGATGGCGAGATTATTAAGCCGGATTACTCCGTATATGGACGGAGAAAAAGAGGAAAGTCGCGCAGGACACACGACGGTTAGTATGCACAGGACACACTATGCATAGTATGCGCTGGACACACGGTAAAAAGAGAAAGGTGTAAAAGAGAAAGGTGTAAAAGAGAAACAAATAATACCGCGCCTTAACGGAATAGAACGGAATAAGAAAACCTTAAACACCGGTTTCGGAATAGAAGAACACTATTCCTCACGCGTCGTCACTTCGTTCCTAGCGAATATATACGAGTTAAACCTTTATATCACAAGTCAAAAGAATATCGCGATAGAAGTATATAAAACATATACCTTTGCGATGAAGATTATTCGAAGAAGAAAATATGCCCAGCCGTCGCGTCGAAATCGGAGGAGGAACCGTCCATGTCTACATCAGCGCCAGCCGCACTGCAAATAACACGAGAAGAGGTGTTTCGTCGCCATCGTGAGCATTTCACGGCACTACACGCGTCTATGATGCCGGCGGAAGTCCGCGCTGCATTGCCGAATACAAAACGAAAGCACTACCGATTATACGCGAGAACCTCGCAAACGGACCGGACAGACATTGTCGCGGATATGGCAGATATCTCCGATCGGTACTTTCGGGAGACACAACCGGACGGTTACGTTACTGAATTCGGAAAGCCAGCTCGCTGTCCAAAGCTACGCACACTTAACGCCTGCCAATCGCTTGAACTGCTTACGGATTATTTATTGGCGGAAGATCATTCAAAGGGGCTGTCACTGCGCGATAAGGCCAGGATAGAAGCTGGTGAGGACGAAGAGTACCCACCGTTGGACGCAGGTGCGCGGAGGTACATGGATTACGCCTATTACCTTGAATGCATTGGGGGAGGGTTGTCAGAACGGGAGAGCCACCGTTTGAAGGTTTGCGAAACCTGCCGTTGTGAATTTATTGACACATCGCCAGCTATTAATGCATTGGTTTGCGGAGAAAAATGCCGGCTTAAAAAGGACGCCATTCGTAAACGAATTGAACGAAACGATGACGATAGACTCAAGCGAAATCGCGAACGGCAGGCGCAGGAATATCCGTTCTACTCTCCGGTAGAAATGTACGAAATAACAACGCGTGGAGAGTCTGTCCGCGGGGATGTGATAGAAGCTGCAGATCGGGCCAGGATTAAACAAGAACGAGGTAAACGTAAACCTACGAATGTGACGATGGACTCCGACCGTCAGTATTACCCGAACAATCATAAACGTTGGCGTTCACAGAAGGAAGGGAAGGAACTAGCCGGCGAGGTAGTAACATATAATCTTCGCAACCAGCCTCTAACAGAAGAGTGGAAGAGTTGTCGACACCTCGGACATTTATCCTTATAGTTGGGAACGGATGTTCCTGCGTCTTTTATTTGACTAGCATGTAAGAAATTTAAATAAGAGAGGGGAATGTAAAATGGATGGGTTGGGTGTAATGGCGGTTAGAATCAATGCTGACATGACTCAGGTTGAATTTGCCGAAAAACTTCGTGTCAGTCCGGCGCTAATTTCTTTAGTGGAAAGCGGTCGAAGGACCGTTACAGAAGAATTACAGGTTCGGATCGCTCAAGCATTTGGAACAGGTCCAGATGTTATTCAAGCGATCGAGCGCGCGAGAGATTCGAAAAAACTAGCGCTTTAAAGCGTCTCTTTTATTTTTCGCACTCATATTTGAAAAAGTTTAAAATATCCCAATTTAATTTTACAACGAAATCAAACGGGGGTCAAGACTTGGGGGACCAAATTTTAAAAAGAATCCAAACACTCGCCCGCAATCACTGCGCAGCCTTCACAGGTACCTCCGGATGCCGATACGAACCCAACGGCCAGTCACGTTGCCAATGGTTTCGCGAAGATCCGCAGGCGCTACCGTTCATCGAGGCCGGTGACATGCAGTGCCTGGAATTTGAACGCGCTGTGCTGCCGACAGATCCCGAATTAGAATCGCGCTACTTTAACCGCGAAGAGAACTCGGCGACTTGCGAGCGCTGTTCAACTCCGATCGTTAAGACGTCGAACCGTACGAAGTATTGCGGAGAGTGTCGCGAGGTCAGACGGAAACAAGGCGCAGCTGATCGGGCTAGGAATCGATATTGGACGGCCAGAACCTAACGTTTTAGGACGTAAAAACCCGCGTAGTGATGCGGGTTCTCGGGCGTCAATTTAACGAGGTAGGGTGTTTATACCGGAAAGCTGAAAAACGACATCTAAAGCGTTAGAAAGAGAGGTGGAACATGAATGACAAACAAGCCGACGCAAAGCATTACTGTCCTTATTTTCGAAGCGATTGCGGCTGCGTTTTGCTTCAAGCGATGAATAAGGCGGATTTTCGTTGCAAGGTTTGGCGCGGCGCGGAAAGCATTCGCTGCAGATTCTTAGATACTCAAGTTGCGAAAAGGAGCGATTGAGATGATTAGCGTTGAATACGGCGCACGTTGGCCGATTAAATTCGAGCCATTTCCTGTGGACGAGGTGCCGGAGTTATATGACGAGTTGATTAGGTTCGTCGGCGGCCGGATCAATATCGAAACTTGGCGCGAACTGGATGACGTTAAACGATGCCGGCTAATCGAGAAACTTACGATCGAGTTCTGCAAAGAAACCTCGCCTAAGAAGACGTACGGAGTCGGACAGGCTATGGTGCGCGGCGGCATTATTGAATCGCTGGACATTTTCGGAGGAGGCGGCAGTCAGTGGCTAAGCAAATACGGGTCGTATCAATCGAACCCATCGAGTATTACCGAAGACTTGTCACCTTGCGAGACGAAGACGGAGCCGAGTATACGATTCATTACGGCGAGGCGGTCTCCGAGGAGTTCATACGCAAGTTCGCGCCAATGATGGTTACCGCAAAACATAAAAAACGGAGGTAGAAACTAATGACTAAGCCGGCAGATTACTACGTGTTCCATCGGGTTTATGAGATTGGATTCTGCGAGTACGCGACGGACACCACCGTCTTTATTGACGAAGATCCGACGCGATTCGAACGTGAATACGCCAACGTAAAACCGGAAGAGGCCATTAACTTCTCGCTTTCTGAGGCGGTAGCTCTTGCCTGGGAAATGATCGGCGAAGACGCCACCTGTATCATCGATTCCAACGGTTCGCCCTACGTGGATTGGCAGGCATTCAACGCAACACAATACGAGGAGGAAACAGTATATGAATAACGTTTACATGCTTCAAGATCACGTAGACCACGACCAGACAAGACGCTTAGAAGGAAAGGCGTACGCAGTTGATGCGGACAAGGCTCAGGAGTTAGTAGCGCGAGGAATCGCAGTTAAGGCGGATTTCCCAACGCTGGATAACATAAAGAGGAATATTGAGCGCGCGGTTGAGATGTACAAGGAACACGCCGACCGTACCGATAAGAACGCCGTCATGAGTGCGCATGAGCGGCAATACTCCGTACTTAAAGCGCGCGAAGCTCTTGACGAGAAGGTCGAGCAGCTAAAAAAGGACTACGAAACGGAACTCAAAGCGCTGACAGTTGTTGCGGCACAAAACGCATTTAAGGCAGAAGCGTCCACTCCGGAAGCACAGGCGTTTGTTGACGGCGTTCTCCTGCAAGTTCGAACAGGCAAGGCGGAGGATGTCGCGGAGATGATCCGTGCCCAACTGCCTACCATGCCCGCGGCTACAAAGGCTGAGTTAATGCGTAGGTTTGACGAGATCGAAAAGTATGCGCCGGCAACCGTTAACTCGTCCGGATCTGTTAGCGGTAAGACTGCGGGGATATTCCGTTCCTTGTTGCCGGCACTTCGTGATAACAGTTCCACGTTAGAATACAAGATGCTGACCACGATTCAAAGAGACGGCGCACCGGATACACCGTACCGTCTCCTTAAGATGAGACACCGTACGTACCAGCCGGGTTATCTTGCGTCAGAGGTATTTGGTCAGTACAGATCGGACCGCGAATATGAGGCCGCTATGCGCTCGCTAAAGGACGGTGAGTAATATGGGGAAACGTTTCAGGCTACCGCTGAACCTGCAGCTATTCGCGGAGGAAATAGAAGGCGAGGAACAGCCGCCAGCCGAATCGGATATCGACGCTTTGACCGGTAGGATTGACGAGTTAACAACCGCAATTAAGCGCCAGACACTCGCTAAGCTCGGATTGAAACCGGAGGAAATCGACTATGCTATCGAGCACATTGATGCGGATAACGAACGGGACATCCTGGCCGCAATATCGGAGTTTGGCGATGACTTGCCGGTCCTGGTCCGTGTTAAGCAACTGCAGCAATTGAGTGTACACGGGGCTGACCCAAACCTTAATAACGGATTTAGACAAATGCCGAAGCAGATTGACTATGCGGCCAAGGCTAAGCAAACAATCGAACGACTTAAAGCAAGCGGAAGAATAAGAAGATAACGGAGGCCCTTATCGGGGTCTCGTTTTAATTTAAGGGGGAATTGACATGTACGAAACAGAGATAGACGCACTATCAGCGCTCGAACCTGCCGCACGCCTAATCGCGCAGATAACGGAATGGCGGCGGCCAGGCGAGTACCGGTTCAAAGCGGATTTTCCAGCGGAATATAAACAATGGGTCCGCACCGCTAACATACTGCGTAAGTCTAAAGACCGGGATTTCCGCGACTACGGCCAGCACATGCGCCGGTTTAGCGATGTAACTACGGAACTGGACGAGCTGCCGAAGGATTCGCGCAAGTTCAGACGGAAGATGGCGGAGTTCGGGCGGGTCGTGGATCACGGCTTGAAGGTTCACGCCAGGATTAGCGAAAGGGTGGTGACTGACGATGGCATTTGATTTATTGGGGCGCATCAAGATTACCGATGATGGTGCGTCTCGAACGCTGGATAAGGTGCGCAGGGAAACCGACCAGTTACGGAGGATGACGGATCGGGCTAAGAGGGCAACGGATCTTTATACCGACTCGTCAGGCCGGTTACGTGACGCGCAAGGACGGTTTGCGGCCGCCGCTAGTCAGTCAGAATCCGCGCTCGGGCGATTCCGTAACTCGCTCGGAGGAACAAGCCGCGCACTCGGAACGGCTACGCGTCAGACAGGCGGACTTATTCGTCAGGTGGCCGCGCTTGGTACGGCTTATCTCGGAGTGCAGGCAGTCCAAGGGTTGTTTAGCAAGACGATAGGGGCGGCAGCTAATTACGAAATGAACAAAGTTTCGTTTGATGCGATGTTTGGCAAAGATTATACGAAGCAGGCTGGAGAATACCTTGCCTTTCTTCAAGAACGCGCGGATATATCCTCGCTCGAATTAAGCGACTTTATCACTGGGGGTAGAAGTGTTATCCCACTTACCAAAGACGTTGAGCAGCTTAAGAAGGCAACGAACCTTATGGAACGTTTGGCCGCGCTTGATCCCCTACAGGGAATGGAAGGAAGTTCACTAGCGATCCGTGAGATGCTATCCGGAGATTCCCAAAGTCTAGTGGAGCGATTCGAAATGCCTAGAAAAGTATTGAACGATATCAAGAATTTAGATATCGCGGATCAGCTCCGAGAACTCGATAAGTTATTTGAGAAGATGGGCGCAAGTAATGAGTTGATCGAAGCGCAATCCAAGACTTCACTCGGCCAATACAACAAGGCAATAGGGCGGATAACCACGTCGCTGAGAGAAATGGGGACGCGTGGACTCGATAAGATTGCGCCGTTGCTTCGTGATTTCAATAAATGGCTGGATAGCGCCGACTTCGAAAAACTCAAAGCGTGGGGTTCTGATGTGTTCTCTGGATTCGTTTCAGGTGCCGTGAATATGGTACGGAAGGCAACAGATTACCTCAATACCAACTTCATCAATAATCCGGAGTTCCAGCGGCTGCCCGACATCCAAGCCAAAATAAAATACATCTTTAACACTCTGTGGGATGACTTTACAGCATGGTACAACACTGAGGGTCGCGCAAAGGTTCAGGCGATCGCAACGGATCTCACGAACACGCTCGGAGCCGCATTAAGTGCGTCGCCTCCAGCGTTACTTGGCGGTGGTGCTGCGGCGAAGTTCCTCGGTGGTGGCGGAGGTAAGGGCGGCAAAGTCGCGGCATTAGCGATCAATCCGTACGTAGTCGGCGGTGGCGCAGCGTTGGCCGCGATGGGCTATAGTTCAAGCGTGTGGGAGAGCGTGAAGAGTAATCCGGACTCGATCTATAGTTCGAAGGTTATCGGCGGAGGCAGTAACGCGCCAGTAGTGCCGAACACGACGAAGATAACGGAATCGCAGGTTGACACCCTAGTCGGACATTTACGCGGCCATAACGGCGGACTCCTCCACGTCCCATACAACGGATATACTGCATCGTTGCACTCCGGTGAGGCCGTGTTGACTCGCGAAGAGGCCAAGCGTTGGAGGGGCGAGAGTGGCGCTAATTATGGTGACGGCGGTTCAGGCAGCGTAGTTATTACCGGAAATACGTTCCATGTACGCGAGGAAGCCGACATACAAAAGATAGCGCGGCAACTGGCGTATGCGATGGCGAGATAATTAACACTTGCGGAATCATTGGCGTTTAACACTGCGCTAGTGGTTCCGCCTTTTTTATTTACGAAGGAGGTACGCTAGTATGGCGAAGAAGAAACGCCGTTCACGTAGGCTGCCGCTAAATGAGCGCCACTATGCCGCAATCGAGTTATTATCGGATGTACCATCGCGTAATCACGAAGACATAGCGTATATTCTCGGGATTAGCCGCATGACGTTATACCGTTGGCGCCAACGTGAGGACTTCGACAAGGAATTACACAAAGCCATTATGCGGAAGGTACGCGCTAGACATCCTCGCAGAAAGACCCGATGGGAACTCGATACGCCTGCGCAGGTGGAGCGATTCTTTGTTGTTTCGGGATGGCTGTAACAAAAACGACAATTTAGTCGGATTATCCGAAATGTCTGCGGAATGGCTAAAAACGGCTGTATTTACGAGGAATAACCGTCGATTCGGCGGTAATTCTAGCGCGATTAACCTGTTACAAAACTACACTTTTCGGAAATTTTCCGTAGCCGACTACGTACGACTACTAGCGAATTTATCCGCCGCATGCCTGGGACGGACGTGCCCTCGAAAATTTCAGGGGGGTCCAACCGCATATTTATGCGCTAAATCGGTGTATAAACGGTTTGAATACGATGCATAATCGGACGTAATCGGACTAATGGCGTAACCATGCGGATTACAGCGTTAGCCGACACCGTTATGATTATCAATCAGCTAGGTATCGCGATGAATAACGAATGCATAACGGTCGATCCCGCGAAGGGCGGGGTGTGCCTCCCGCGAACGAACCCGAAATCTGATACCCGAAGAATCCGCGTAAAATTTTAAACTCATGGTGTTTGGGTAAGTATGGAAATGTTATTATATTTAGAGTAGGGAAATAGAGAGGGGCAAACTTTATGACGTCATTGGTTGTGGAACTTCAACGAGATGCACTAGACTCTAAAGTAAGTATTGCTGACTTAATAAAGAAGGCATATGTTGTTGCAAGAAAGCTGAATATTCCAGACTTCCAAAACTGGCTCCAAAATGAGATGAATGGGTACACTGGCGGGGATACAGTACCGGAGTATCGAAATATAAAAGGGCAGGCTCAGTTCTATAATCCTTACTATGGGTGGAGGCCAATTGAGTTTGATGGTAGTAAACTACAAATGTTATTTAGTTCAAGAATGGTAGGCCAATCTGTAACAGAGCTTGAGTCAGCTGTTAAGAATTCAAAGGGAACTTTAGAAATGAGTTATCCAGTAGAGGGAGTAAAATTACTACAAAAACAGACTCCATTTCAAACTTCGTTTAGAATGCAAATTTCAAGTTCACAGGTAGAACAGATTCTTCATTCTGTTAGAAATATAATATTGGAATGGTCAATAAAGCTAGAAGAGGATGGTATAACAGGAGAAGGGATGAGTTTCTCGGTGAAAGAAAAAGAAACAGCAAAAGAGCACTCCTATAATATTGTAAATATTATTGAAAATATGAACCAGTCTCAAATACAACAAGCTACAACAGGATCTGAACAATCCTTAAGTATATCAAATTATAATAGCGATTCCCTGATTAAGTTTGTAGAAACCTTCGATGAGAATCTAAGCAAACTCAACCTGGCAGCTGACATTGAAAATGAAGTAAAGAAAGAATTGGCTAACATTAAAGAAGAAGCTAACTCTGAGAATCCTGATCATGGTGTAATTAAGAAAGGACTCACTTTGCTTAAGAAAACTCTTGGGGGGGTAAGTACCAATCTAATTGCCTCCGGATTGATACATGAGATGTCCAAATTAGACTTTCCATATCTATAATTAGGTTGATGAGGTTGTATCTTCATGCTATTATAATAGTAGAAACTAATCCGATAAGCGTAGATGTGACCGAATCAATCCGTTATGTGGCCGTAAGCTGAACGTTGATAAAACGCCAGTTATACCGGAAACGATAACGAAAATGTGACTCGAAATCAGTTAGGCGTCGCAAGGCGTGCGTGGGTTCGAATCCCACCCTTTCCGCCACCATCGTTTATAAGTTCCGCTGTTATGGATGTAAACGAGACGGTTACATAAGTTAGGTGTAAGCTGTATATGCACCTTTGAATAAGACACTCTCTTGCAAGGTTATCCTGCAGAGAGTGTTTTTCGATTTGCTAAGGAATTTATCCAATCCACTTGCTGAAGTGAAAAAAAGAAGGACCCGATTGGGCCCTTCCTTCTGGGTAGGCGGTGCTTGTGAATTGGAATCATTTTATCAGCACTTATGCGAACCTTGTCAATAGCTTCACTTGTCCAAGAGGTCAAGCATTCGGCTCATTTCCTTAGCTTGCAATCCGTGTGAATATCAGAAACCTCATGCGTCGTTCAGCTGCAACGTTCAACGGAACCACACCTCTCTCATGCACCGCCTGATTATAATGTGCGCCTGAAGCATGATTTGTATGCATGGTTACGTTGATGGAAATATATGCCTCGCTGTTCAATGAGGGATTCACGTGGATGGATATGTGGATCCATAAAGCCCAATTGATGGCGGAACCTGTATCACGCGAATGCCATCTGCAGATACAATGAATCAACAGTGACGCGGCTTATTTGATAAAAGTGAGCACAGCTTTCTTTTGTTACTTAGGCTGTACTCTGCGTTTATTCAACCATACACGGTCATCATTCTGGGTTTCTGGAAAGGTGTCACCCCGGCTCATTTTGATCTGGCGCGGATTCTCGATCCCCATGATATGGTCTCTGACGCCTACTTCCATATAAACCCCGTTGTTAGGGGCCTTGTCGCCTGCACGAAATTCGGTCTGTTCTCCCATTGCGGGTCTACCTCCTCATTATGATGGATGGACTGCATGTATTATCATGCGCCAATGGACGGCAAATCATCGCAGGGAATGTGAGAAAAGCGCGGTAATAAAGGGAAGAGTGCCTGTACGACAGGGAAAAGAAACTTGCATCCGATCATCCGTTCTGATATAGTATTATGGTGCGAGTTAGACTCGCTCCTTGCTCTCAACAGGGATTGAGGGCCGAAGTCCATAAGGAGGTGAAACATATGCGCAAATATGAAGTGATGTACATTATTCGTCCTGACATTGAACAAGAAGCTGTTCAAGCTGCAGTCGATAAATTCCAAGGCATCATCTCCAACGGCGGAGAAATTACAAAGCATGACGTAATGGGTAAACGCCGTCTTGCGTATGAGATCAAGAAATTCCGTGATGGCGTATTCGTTCTGGTAAACTTCAACGCAACACCTGAAGTTGTAGCTGAACTTGAGCGTCTCATGAAGATTTCTGACGAAGTTATTCGTTATCTCATCACGAACGACGTTGCTTAAGATGTAGAAGACTTTGTAATTGATTTCGTTCTAGGAGGGGATTGGATTGTTGAACCGTGTCATTTTGATTGGCCGACTGACTAAGGATCCCGAGCTGCGATATACTCCTTCAGGTGTTGCTGTAACGCAATTTACACTTGCTGTTGATCGTCCATTTACTGGACAAGGCGGGGAGCGCGAAGCGGATTTTATTCCGGTCGTGACCTGGAGACAGCTTGCGGAGACTTGTGCCAACTATCTGCGTAAAGGCCGTCTGACGGCTGTTGAGGGGCGCATTCAAGTGCGGAATTACGAGAATAACGAAGGTAAGCGTGTATACGTCACCGAAGTCATTGCCGATAATGTTCGCTTCTTGGAGTCAAACCGTGAAACAAGCGGTGGCGGAGGAACTCGTGAGGAATCGTCGTTCAGCGGAGGAAGCAGCAGCAGCAATAGCAGCGGCGGAAACCGTGGGAACAATAACTACTCGCGAAACAACAATCAGGATCCTTTTTCCGATGAAGGAAAACCGATCGATATATCGGATGATGATTTGCCATTTTAATACGGAAAGGACTGACAACGCATGGCTTTTAAACAAAGAGAAGGCGGAGACAACGACAAAAGACCGGCACGCCGTGGCGGCCGTAACAAGCGTCGTAAAGTATGTTTCTTCACTGTGAACAAAATTACTCACATTGATTATAAAGATACAGATCTGCTCAAAAAATTCATCAGCGAGCGCGGAAAAATCTTGCCTCGTCGTGTAACAGGCACTAGTGCAAAATACCAGCGTGCTCTGACGATTGCGATCAAACGCTCCCGTCAAATCGCATTGCTTCCATACACAACTGAGTAATCATTGTGCTCCAGCGATCCAGCCTAACCATAGGCTGGATCGCTTTTTTATTGTGTAAGTCAACAGCTTGTCTGCGAGCAGAGGTAGCTTAGCAGGCATGATCCTTCTTGCTAGAGGTATAAATTGCCCCTCTGATAAAAGCTGAACGATCAGCAAAGAGAAAATGCCTGGGCTCATATCATCACAGCAGTGAAAGTAATCATCAAATTTATGGTGATATCAGTTTAACCAAATGTTGGGATACAATGTCTTCGTAGAAGAATACTGTCTCCTCAGAGTGTACATTTTGATTACATGGCTGTGCACAAGAAATACAAGTGCGGTGTAAAGCTTTCCAGTTTTAAAGCCCTGAAACCCTGTCTGTTTCAAATGGACATTGTCTATTGCAAGCAATACATTGTCAAGAATGATTTAGACCTTCATTCAGAAAGAAAAATTAAAAATAAACGGCTGAAAACCACCCTTCGAAAAAAATTCCTTCTATTATATATAGCTATACAGAGGCCACCTTAAATAAGCATGAAACCCATTAAATAAACAGTCCAAGAAATCTACAAGAGATGTATCGAAAAATGAGATCATTACAGCATCATTTATGCCTCTATATAGAAGAGGATGTTCTGCCTATTTAATCAGAGAGAACGCACATTGCTGTAATATTGCACTAAAGAAAATTTAATATTGTGATTACATAAAATTTGCAGAAATCTTTCAGTTCCCTGATGTCCACTCCAGGGATACAAGCGTACATGAAGTGGAAGCTCAATGATGTTAGTCTTATTATGCATATTCCTCCTCCATTATCCAAACGATAAGGAAAAAGGAGGTAGTTGTATGTGCAGAAGATTCTCACTATCCGCAGGGATCGATGAGGTGAATGAACGTTTTGGTATCCATCGGGTAATGTATTATTATAAGAGCCGGTATAATATTAGTCCAACCCAAACCATGCCCGTCATCGTACAGGAGCAGGGGGAGCGCGTGCTTGATGAGTATCGCTGGGGGCTGGTTCCATATTGGGGAAAGGACGCGGTCAATGCCGATTTTACGACAGTGGATCAGAACCCAACATACCGGAGAGCAATCGATACGAGACGATGCGTTATTCCATGCAACGGTTTATATTACTGGAGAACGATTGGTAAACGGGGTTATGCTGTCAGAACGGTTATCGGGGAGAATGAAATTTTCGGCATGGCAGGGCTATATGAGACATGGCGGGATGCCAGAGGCAACGAAATGAGAACATGCACGGTCTTAATGACAGAAGCGAATGAAGCCATTCGGGAATTCGAAACGCGCATGCCAGCTATTTTGTCAGAAGAGAATATGCGCAAGTGGTTAGATCCTGAGGTCCAGGGAACGAATGCGGTCTATCCGCTGCTTAACACGTATCGGGGACAGATGCGGATGTATCCAGTAACACCACTTATAGCTGACGATTCGCATGATCATCAGCAGTGTATTGAAGAAATGGATTTAAAATTAGCTTGGGTGAAGAACCTATAGTTCGTAAGTATGAAAGACAAAGGTCGATTTATCTGACATGGAATTCAAAGCAAAAAGCAATCTGGAGCTGTGCTCGGGTTGCTTTTTTAGCGTTAATGGAGCAGTGGACTAAACTATGAAAATATGGAAAGCGGATGAATTACGTCATCTAATAACGAGTAAAAGCTTATGGTCAGAATGATATATAACATGGAATTAAGTTCTTGCTTTATCAAGAAGGAACTAAATGGTATTGTGTAATATAACATAACATTTATTTGACCGAAATATTGAAAAACAAAAGGTTTTAAATGATTAATAAAATACTGTGTTATGATTCATGACGTAAACAGTGCAAATACCAATGAGTTTATAGTTATTTATTGTAAATAAATCTTGATATTACATACATTTTCAGTAAACTAAGGATATACAACGGAAATAAACTTAATTATTACCCCCAAAAACGACGTTAAAAACATGATTTTTGAGAAAAATGAAAAAAAGTAATTGACGTTACCTAAATTTACACGTATCATAACATTAATTTTATAGGCAAGAAGATATTGCTAGAGACTTTGGCACTAATTGACCAATGGTATATTTTCTGTAAATCTTTCAATTTATTTCACATCATGCAATGACATCCCAGGAACTTTTAAGTATAAGTACCCGAAATTATTTAAGGATGATTTCAATATTCGTCCTGATAATTTATAGCAACAACATTTTTTAAGAGGAGGATTCGCATGAAGAAAAGAATGTCACTCTTGTTCGTGATCATGCTCATGGCCGTTACGGTTCTGGCAGCGTGCTCGGGCGGAGGAACAGCAGAACAGCCACCAAGTCAAGGGGAGCAAACAGAGCAACCACCAGCTGAAGGCAATGGCACAGAAACTACAGAACCGCCAGCCGAAGGTGGAGATGAGAGCCAAGGTTACTTCGAAGCTACTGATCCATCATTGAACCCAGCAGCTGCATTGAATCGTAAAGATACACTTATTGTTGGTATGACAGCACCAAAAGGGGTATTTAGCCCATTCTACTGGCAAACTGCATATGACAAATTTGTTGTAGAAGCTATGTTCGACTCTTTCTTCTCTATTCAAGGTGACGGTACTTACGCGAACCGTTTGGCTGAAAGTGTTGAGGTTTCCGAGGATAAGTTGAAGTATACATTCAAATTGAAACCAGGCGTTACCTATTCAAACGGTGACCCGGTTACAGTAAAAGATTATGCGTTTGCAATGAAGGTTTATCATGATTCCAGCTATGACGGTCAAACCGATATGCTGTCTGTCAACATCAAAGGCGGTAAAGAGTATAACGAAGGCAAAGCTACCGATATTTCCGGTATTAAAGTTATCGATGATAACACGATTGAAATTGAAGTTACAGAAGCAAATGCGATGACAAAAGACAATCTCGGAACCGTTTCGTTTGTTCCAGAATCTTACTATGGCAAAGGTTACAAGCAAGGAAATCTCGAGTACATGAAAGAACTGCACGCTAAACCTATTGGCAGCGGTCAATATGTACTGAAGAGCTTCTCCCCAGGTCAAGAGGTAGTATTGGAAGCAAATCCTAACTATTTCCTGGGCGCACCAAAAATCAAAAACGTAATTTACAAAACAACAACTGAAGAAACCAGATTGGCTATGTTCCAATCCGGTGAGATCGATATGGATATGGTTACAGTAAACGAGGATAATGTAGAGGCTTTGAAAGAAATGGGCTTCCTGGACATTAACATTTTCCCAACCAATGGTTATGGCTATGTTGCAATGAACCATAAAGATCCAAAATTCCAAGATCCTAAAGTCCGTCAGGCTTTGATCTATGGTTTGAACCGTGCAGAAGTTGTAGAAATCATCTATGGTCAATATGCTAACGTGATCAACATTCCACAGTCCAGCCAATCATGGGCTTACACAGAAGAAGGCATTGAGCCTCACGAGTTTGATATGGAGAAAGCGAAGCAGCTTCTTGATGAAGCAGGCTGGGCACCAGGTGCTGACGGCATCCGCGAAAAAGACGGCAAGAAATTTGAAATTCATTTCTCTGCTACAGCAGACAACCCGGTAATTGATGCGCTGATTCCAGTAATGACTCAAAATTACCAAGAGTTGGGTATCAAATTAACCGCAGAAACTTTGGATTTTAACGCCATCATGGACAAGAAGGATAAAGGCGAGTTCGAAATGTTCTTTGCTGCATGGGGCTTGACTCCAGATCCAGACTCCACTGTATATATTACGGATGGAAATCAGAACGATATCGGATACTCCAATCCTGCTTATGACGCAGCTATGAAAAAAGGTTTGAACGCCTTTGATCTGGAAGAACGTAAAGCAGCTTATGCAGAAGCATATCGAATTCTGAACGCAGATGTTCCGGACCTCCCGATTTATCAAAGACGTGATGCATGGACAATCAACTCCAGATTGAACGGCATCGATATTACGCCTTACAAAACTTTCGCTATTGATCTTTACAAAGCGGAAATTGAACAATAGCATCAAGAAACATATGCTCAGCTCGCAAGAGCTGGGCATATCCACTTATAAGCCGGGAGGAATATTATGAAGCAGTACATTATCCGGAGGCTGCTGCAGATTATCCCGACAATGATCGGGATTTCAATTATCATATTTGCTATATCATCTTTGGTACCAGGTGATTATATCACTGCAGTGAACAACCCGACGATGACTGCTGAGAAGGCAGCACAGCTTCGGGCAATTTACGGTTTGGATAAGCCGCCAGTCGAGCGTTATCTGACGTGGGTCGGCAATATGTTAAAGGGTAATCTCGGAGATTCCCTTGTGCACAAACAACCTGTTACAACCGTAATGGGGAACTATGTATGGAATTCCTTTTTTATTGCCTTTTTCAGTTTGATATTGAGTTGGATTATTGCAATATTTGCTGGCGTATTCTCAGCCAAGTTCCAATACTCTTTATTTGATAAGATTGTCACATTAGTTATCTTTTTGTGTATGTCACTGCCTTCTTTCTTTATTGGACTCCTTCTTATCAAGTTTTTAGCTTTGGATTTAGGGTGGTTCCCGGTTGGCGGCATGAAGACTTCAGGGTTTAATGGAAACACATGGGATCAACTTGTTGATATTGCATGGCATATGTTCATGCCGGTTACCGTACTTACCATGCTAAGCACAGGTGGTTTGACGCGGTATTTCCGTACAAGCATGCTGGAAGTTATCCGTCAGGATTACATTCGGACTGCTCGGGCTAAAGGCTTGAAAGAACGTACGGTTATCTTCAAGCATGCGCTGCGCAATGCAATGCTCCCTGCGATCACTTTGATGGGCTTCGAACTACCAAGCTTATTTGGTGGGGCCATCATTTTGGAGAAGATTTTCATCTGGCCCGGGGTAGGTCAAGTATATCTGGAATCCATCAGCATGCGGGATTATCCGTTTATGCTAGGTTTCACGGTATTCATATCTATACTGACACTTCTCGGCAACCTGTTGTCTGACGTTCTGTATGGAGCTGCAGATCCAAGAATTCGCTTAAAGTAGGAGGAGATTCATTTGTCCGCAGAGGCTGCACCATTAAAAACGAATCTACCAGTTCAGAAGAAGCAGCCGGATTCTCCATGGCGAATAGCTATTCGCCGTTTTTCCAGAAACCGTCTCGCTGTCATTGGACTTTTCATAATCGTATTTATGTTTTTGTTATGTTTTGTTGGCCCAGTATTCTCACCTTATTCCTTATATGATTACAGTGTAGCTGACAAGAATTTGCCCCCAAGCTCGAAGTTCTGGCTAGGAACCGATAAACTGGGGCGTGACATTCTCCTGCGTATGATGCTCGCGGGCAGAATATCCCTTACGGTTGGACTTGTAGCCACAGGGATTTCCATTATTATCGGTGCCACCCTTGGCGCTTTGGCAGGATTTTATCGCAGATGGGTAGATACGCTGATTATGCGTATGGCTGACATCTTCATGGCCTTGCCTACACTGCCGATCCTCATTATTTTGGGTGCTATCTTGTCCGACTTGAAGGTCGAACCAGCAGATCGTATCTATTTCCTAATGCTGATTATCGGTGTACTCGGCTGGAGCGGTATTTCCCGTCTCGTGCGGGGGCAAATATTGACTCTTCGTGAACAGGAGTTTATGCAGGCAACGGAAGCTTTGGGGCTTAAAGATCGTCGGAAAATCTTCCGTCATTTGCTGCCCAATACGATTCCTATCATTATTGTATCGGCAACATTAGGCGTAGCAGGTGCGATTATTTATGAATCTGCATTAAGCTTTCTCGGGGTTGGTGTTGTTCCACCAACGCCATCATGGGGGAATATGATCTCAGCCGCAAACAATTTGATTGACTTCCGTAAGAGACCGTGGCTCTGGATACCGCCAGGCATGTGCATTCTTGTAACGGTTGTAGCAATCAACTTGATTGGTGACGGGCTTCGCGACGCACTTGACCCGAAAATGAAGAAGTAGGAGATGCGAATATGGCAAAAGAATTAGTTGAATTCCGTAATTTAAAAACGCATTTTCAAACCTCCGCAGGTACTGTAAAAGCCGTCGACGATGTCAGCTTCAAAATCCGTGAAGGCGAAACACTGTGCGTGGTAGGTGAATCGGGCTGTGGTAAAAGCGTGACAGCCATGTCACTCATGCGTTTAATTGATACACCTCCAGTAGGGGGCGAGATTTTTTATGATGGCAAGGACCTTCTGAAGATGAGCAAGCGCGAAATGAGCTTGATTCGTGGTAATGATATCGCCATGATCTTCCAGGAACCGATGACCTCACTCAACCCGGTATTGACGATCGGGGAACAAATTGTTGAACCGATTCTGCTTCATCAGTTGGTTAATCGTAAAGAAGCAAAAAAACGTGCAATTGACCTCATTAATCTCGTTGGGATTCCGCGTGCGGAGAAGATTTTCGACTCTTATCCGCATGAACTTAGTGGCGGTATGCGCCAGCGGATCATGATTGCCATTGCACTCAGCTGTAATCCGAAGCTCTTGATCGCTGATGAGCCAACAACAGCACTCGACGTTACGATTCAGGCCCAGATTCTGGATCTGATGCGCGATATTAAAGGGAAGCTGAACACATCCATTATGTTAATTACGCATGACCTGGGTGTGGTCGCCGAGATGGCGGATTATGTTGTAGTTATGTATGCAGGCAAAGTCATTGAAGAAGCGCCTGTAATCGAGCTCTTCAAGCATCCGAAGCATCCTTATACCAAAGGACTTCTGAAAGCTAAACCGATTATTAACCAGACGCAGGAACGTCTGTACTCAATTCCGGGACAGGTTCCAAACCCGGTGGATCTTGGAGACAACTGTCATTTCCATGATCGCTGTGAATCGTGCATGCAGATATGTACAGAGAAAACACCTCCGCTCGGTACCGATCCGAATGGCCACAAGGTCGCTTGCTGGTTGTATGAAGAGGAGGGGAAAGCACAATGAGTCAGGCACTGGTCGAAATTGATGGTTTGAAGAAATACTTTCCCATTACCGGCGGCATATTGCAGCGGACGGTGGGCAATGTAAAAGCGGTCGATGGCGTCAGCTTTTCCATTAACAAAGGCGAATCATTTGGGCTTGTAGGCGAATCAGGCTGCGGTAAGAGCACCATTGGCCGGACCATTCTTCGCTTGCTGGAAAAAACAGAAGGTAAAGTAATCTTCAATGGTCAGGATATCCATTCATTATCTAAAGAGAAATTGCGTGCACTTCGTCCGAAAATGCAAATCGTGTTTCAGGATCCATTTAGCTCGCTGAACCCAAGAATTAAAGTAGGGGAAGCGATTGGCGAGGCTCTGATTGACCACGGCTTAGTTAATCGCAGAGAACTTAAAGACCGGGTTATTGAAACGCTTGAGATCTGCGGCCTTGCCGCATATCACTATGATCGTTATCCGCATGAATTCTCTGGCGGACAACGACAACGGATCGGGATTGCCCGTGCGTTGATTCTAAATCCCGACTTTATCGTAGCGGATGAGCCCGTATCGGCATTGGATGTTTCAATCCAAGCGCAAATCATCAACTTGCTTAGTGACTTGCAGCGTGAGAAGCAGTTGACCTATCTGTTCATTTCTCATGATCTCAGCGTTGTAGAGCATTTGTGCAATCGAATTGGGGTAATGTATCTGGGATCGATGGTAGAAATGGCCAGCAAGGAAGAGCTGTTCCGCAATCCGCTGCATCCTTATACCAAAGCGTTGCTGTCAGCCGTACCCGTACCGGATCCAACGCTGAAGCGCGATCGGATCGTACTGAAAGGCGACATTCCAAGCCCGGCGAATCCGCCATCCGGCTGTAAGTTCCACACTCGCTGTCCGCTGGCTTCGGATCTGTGCAAACAGGAGATTCCAGAATACCGCAATATGGGCGATAATCATTTTGTAGCTTGTCACTACGCTTAATATGACTCTTCTTATCTAAATTTTCTGACAATTAACTTCATATGGATAAGAAGTTTAACAGAGTTACTGAAGGATTTCCTCCGTCTATGGGCGGATGGGGGTCCTTTTTTCCGTTAAACCAGTGAATGAACTTACAAATATTCCTAAATATTTTTTTTGAAAAAAAGCAGACCAAATGCCCGTTTCATCCGTCTAATAGTATGGAGGGCTAAATTCTATGAAAAAACGGTGGCTTTGGCTGGTGATGGTATTGTTAATAACCGTACCCATTGGGGCGGTGGTCATAGGAAATATAGAACGAGCGGGGTTTAGGCCCAAGGTGGACGCGCGAGCGGTTGTCTTGATGGATCTGAACACCGGGCGTATTTTGCTCAGCGAGAACGGCGATATCCCCTTACCGCCTGCAAGCATGTCCAAGCTGATGACAGAATTGGTGATACTGGATGATATCAAAACAGGAAAAAAATCCTGGGATGATGAAGTTCAGATCAGCGATACGGCAAGCGGCGTAAGTGGAATTAAGATTGCCTTAAAGTCCGGTGAATTCCTTACGGTGCGCGAGTTGTTCCAGAGCATAACGGTTTATTCGGCCAATGATGCCGCCGTCGCTCTTGCGGAGCATTTTGCAGGTTCCGAGGAGGCGTTTGTCCAGAAGATGAATGCCAAGGCTAAAGAGATCGGGATGTCCAGTTCTACGCATTTCGTGAATGCTTCGGGCGTAGAGAGCCATACGGACAACGACCAGGAATGGTCTTCGGAGAGAGAAACCGTGATGACAGCCGAAGACACTGCCAAGCTTGCCGCGCATTTGATTAAAAGCCACCCCGATATTCTCAGCACCTCCAGCAAGACTCAAACGAAAATAAGTGGACGAAATTTATATTTAAGCAACACCAACTGGATGCTGCCGTCACTGGGAGGCCCCTACTCTTATGAAGGTACAGACGGCTTAAAGACAGGATACACGGTCAACGCAGGGTACTGTTTCACGGGTACAGCCGAGAAGCAAGGCAGCCGGCTTATCGCGGTTGTCATGGGAACTGAATCCAAAGAAGCAAGATTTGAGGAGACCCGAAAGCTATTTGACTACGGATTTGCCAAAACGTTAACATGGAAAGAGCGGCTGGATGACTGGTTTCAATATTCGGGAATCGCAGCTGCTCTTTCGCATGATAAGCTTGCTCTTTCACATGATAAGCTTGCTGTTTAGCTGATAGATGAAGATTTGGTAGATTTATAGAACTGCCCGTGAAGGGTTCACAATTGATAATCATCTGGTTTACAATAGATGATGTGCTGAAGCTGGTCTTCTAAATAAAAGTGAGTCAACGGGAGGATATCCCGTTTAATAAGGAAAGGAGGGTGAGCCAAGTAGCTTTGGGTGCAATTAAGGGCCTTTAACGATCTGACTTATCCATTAATTTATTTTATAATAAAGAAGGAATCGAACTCATGAAGAGGAAATCAATATATATTACTCTCGCTGTTGTCATACTGCTGGGATCATCCGCATTTTTGTTCAGAACACAGCTTGCGGTTGTAGCCTTTGATTTGTTTATGGCAAAGGATGTAGAGGAATCATTGCAGAAATCGTATAAACCGCTGCAGAGCGACAAGACACCCGAGCCTGTAGTACTTCAAAGCGAACCGTTCTCTGTCATGCTGCTGGGCAGTGACCAGCGGGAGGATGAGCCTGCGCGTTCGGACACGTTGATCTATGCAGTTGTGCGTCCACTGGATTCCAAGGTGCTGCTCATTTCAGTTCCAAGGGACACGTATGTCGATATTATCGGTAAGGACAAGAAGGATAAGATTAACCACGCATTTGCCTTTGGTGGTCATCAGATGGCCAAAGATACGATGGAAGCATTTTTTGAGGAGGACCTCAACTATTATGCCTCCATTAATTTTCAGGGATTGAAGGACGTGGTTGACGCCATTGGCGGGGTTGAACTGCCGATTGGCAAGGATATCGTCAATAAAGGCAAAGACCACGAGAAATTTACAATCGAGGCAAACAAGCCGATTTACAACGGTGAGGAAGCCTTGAATTATGTGCGTTACCGTGAAGATAGCGACTTTAATCGGGCGAAGAGACAACAGGTGTTTCTGGATGTCGCTGCCAAGCGGGTCATGAAGCTTGATCAGATCGGCAAGGTGCCGGAGCTGATTGAGATCATGGGTGATAATTTCCAAACCGACATGCAGCCAAAGTTCATTATTGATCTGGCCAAGCAGATGCTGACTGGAGGCAAGGTGGATATGACCAGCTATACGATTATGGGCGAAGGCATGAAAATAGGCGGTGTTTATTATAATGAACCCGATATGGAAGATGTGCAGGAAGCCCGCGATCTGATTGACAGCTGGATGAATCCGAACACACCGGCCAACCAACTGCTGCAGCCAAAAGATGCAGAGAAGCAAAAACTGAAATAAATAAACACCGGTACTTCCGGATGATGGTCATAGTGCGTTGCTTCACCTCAATCAGCAGTCCGGGTTGTCTGGCTGCTGATTTTCTGCCCTATACAAGGGAATCAGAACGATGAAGCTAACGTATGTATGAGTATGGATAGGGGAAGGAGTAACCTGCATACCTAGGCTTCATAAGAGAAGGTTACTTAACATGGCTTCATGATGTTGAAGTCATAAGGAGGATAATGTTTTATGAATATCGCTTTTTTTCTATTGCCGAAGCAGGAAGTAATCTGTTTAACGCTGGATTCCACACTCAGACAGACGCTGGAACGCATGGAGTTTCATCGATATACGGCTGTGCCCGTACTCGGTAAGAACGGCGAGTATGCTGGAACGGTGACCGAAGGGGATCTGTTGTGGCATATGAAGAACTCGGATGGCAAAATCACATTTGAGAACGCTTCGAAATTTTTGCTAAAGGATGTTCCTTTCCGCATGGACATGAAGCCGGTGTCCATCGATGCCCGGATGGAGGATCTGATTAATCTAGCAAAAGTGCAGAACTTCGTGCCAGTTGTGGATGATATGAATCGCTTTATCGGGATTGTGCGCAGAAGCCTCATTATTGAGTACTGTGAACGGTTTGTTTCCAAGGAGACGATGGAGTCCCAAGGGGCGCCTCAATCCATCTAGGATTGTAAATAACAAGGGTGTGGGACCGCGATGATGACGTGGGTAACACGCCCTGTTTTTTCATAGTTATCCAAAAGATCAGAAGTCGGGGGAATAAGCTGGGCCTAATTGGAGTACAAAGAGAAGGTAGGTTATCTCTTTCCCATGGGACTAAAGGATGGACAGGGTGCCCTGGGCCTTTGTGTGGGTGGCTTTTTTTTATGCTATAATGGAGAATAAAGCTGTTTTCAGGGAGAGATGGATATGCCAAATATGCCGAAGGACTTGGATGTAGCTAAACGCGCTAAAGTGATTGAATGGCTCAAAACCGAAGTAATCGATAATGTATCCCGGTTATTCAAAGCTCTATGGGAAGGCAGCACTACAAAGGTTGGAGATAGTTTGGCAAGCCTGATGATGAGCTCGTACATACTGGGCCGAAGGCTCGGCTTGACCTATCGGGATATGGATGATCTCTTGTTAGAAAAATTGAAAAAGCATAAGCAGGAAGGACATCAGCTGGAAGATTGGTACCAGGATATTTCCGCACTCGAAGAACATTTGCGTAAGAGGTGAACATATTGAAACTGCGCTGGACTACGGCGGTATGGAGCGTTATTTATTTGCTTCTGCTGCTATCATTACTCACACCCTTTTCGATCGTAACGGCTTTCTTGTTAGTTCTGCCGGTTGCGATTCTATTTACGGCTTTGAATACAAAATCTTTTTTTATGCATGTGGTGCCGGTGTGGCTTATTGCGCTTCTGATTGATCCCATCTATCTGTTATTCGCGATTTATTTTGCGGTTCCGGGAATTATTATGGGGTATTTGTACAGGAAGCGGAAGTCGGCAATGCAAGTATTGAAGTATGGCATGGCTGTCATGCTGGTGGAGATGCTTCTGCTGCTGATGATCAGCACAGCTTTCTTCCAGTTAAACCTGTCGGATTATGTGGATGAGATCGTGAAAATGACGACCGCTCCGCTTTCGGAGATGGGCGTTGAAGGCGGGATCGGTGGTCAGTTCCTGGGAACGGAGCTTGATACGCAGCTGATTAAGGATCAGACGATGCGCTTGGTTCCATTTGCGATGATCATCAGCTCGTTTCTCATGACCGTGGTAACCCACGCGCTGGCTCGCCCTACACTCCATAGCATGGGATTGTCTGTGCCTCGGCTGAAGCCGGCTAGAGAATGGATGCTGCCGCGCTCCCTGATCTGGTACTACCTGCTTATTTTCTTCATCAATATTGCAACCATCGATTCGGACAATACCTTCATGAAGATGATTGTGGCCAATGCTACGCCATTGCTGCAGATCTGTTTCATGATTCAAGCGCTGGGGTTCTTCTATTACCTCGCTCACGAGCGGAAATGGCATCCGATTGTGCCGCTCTTGACGGCTATCCCGATTGTTCTGTTCCCGCCGGCTATGATTATCGGAATCCTGGATCTGGCGTTTCCACTTCGTCAGGCCTTTAGTAAAAACAAAAGATAGGGTGATGAGTCATGCCTAAATTTCTGCAGAAGCGCTGGCACGGCTATCATACCGTCTGGGCGTTTGCGCTAGTGCTTTTGCTTGTTATTTTCCTGTCGTTCTACAACACGATCCTGGGCCTGGTCGGGCTGCTGCTTGCGGTAACAGGCGGATACGCCATGCTGAAGACGGAGATGAAGTTCCGCCGCGAGCTGGTAGATTACATCGGTGACCTCTCATTCCGGATTCAGCGGGTAGAGGGTGAAGCCGTCAGTGTGCTGCCATTTGGCATTGTGCTGTACAGCGAGGACAGGACCTTGGAATGGCATAATCAATTCGTGGTCAACATGTTTCCGAATCAGACTCTGGTTGGCGTATCCTTGCAGGAGCTGTTTCCCCAGCTGGTGGTAGCGTTGCAGGAGTCCCAAGAGAAGAAGGAACACAAGGAGAAAATGCCGAAGGAAATCAGGCTGGAGATCTCTCACGAGGATAAGTTCTACGGAGCCACGGTCATTCCGGATGAACGACTGATTTATCTGGATGAGATCACCGAGCTGGCGGTGCTAAGGCAGCGTTATGAGGATGAGCGTCTGGCCCTGGGCATCATCATGTTGGATAACATCGATGAGGCTTCGCAGGGCATGGATGATCAGCAGCGGACCGCGCTGATTGCAAAGGTAACCAGCGAGATCACGGATTGGGCACGTGAATTTAACGTTTATCTGCGGAGACTTTCGTCGGATCGTTATCTAATGATGCTGAACCACAGATCTCTGGAAGCACTGGAGAACAGCCGGTTTCTGATCCTGGATGAAGTCCGGGAGATGACGGCTGATTTGAAGGTGCCATTAACCTTAAGTGTCGGCCTTGCCTTCGGCTCTGATGACATCACGGAGCTCGGTCAGCTGGCGCAATCCAGTCTGGATATGGCTCTTGGCCGTGGCGGAGACCAGGCCGCAGTCAAAGCGGGCCAGCGTCTTTCCTTCTACGGCGGTAAATCCAATGCGGTGGAGAAGCGGACGCGGGTAAGAGCGCGCGTCATCTCCCATGCGCTGCGTGATTTGATGCAGGAGAGCGACAAAGTCATCATTATGGGGCATAAGCTGCCGGATATGGATGTGATCGGAGCAGCCATCGGCGTGCTGAAAGCTGCCCAGATGTACAAGGTTGAGGCTTACATTGTCCTAGAGGGATTGAACCCATCCATTTCACGGATTATGGAAGAGGTCCGGAAGGATGAGGCGTTGATGAGCCGATTCGTTTCGACAGAACAAGCGATGCAGATGATGACGGAGCATACGCTGCTGGTTGTCGTTGATACACATAAAGCCTCCATGACGATGGAACCGCGTCTGGTGCATCGTGCCAGCCGGGTCGTTGTCATGGATCACCATCGGCGCGGTGAAGAGTTCATCAACGACGCTGTGTTAATCTATCTTGAGCCGTATGCTTCATCGACCTGCGAGCTGGTCACGGAGGTGCTTCAGTATATTCACGAGCGGGTATCCCTTACCCCGGTTGAAGCCACCGCGTTATTAGCCGGGATTACGGTGGACACGAAGCATTTTGCGCTGCACACGGGATCGAGAACATTCGAGGCCGCCGGATTCCTGCGGCGTCACGGTGCCGATACGATGATGATTCAGCGGGTGCTCAAGGAAGATCTGACAGAATTTATAGCGAAGGCAGAAATCGTAAAACATGCTAGAATGGTATATGACCATATCGCTATTGCGGTATCGAAGAACGGGGAGCCCATGCCGCAGCTGCTGATCGCTCAAGTAGCGGATATGCTGCTTAATATGACGGATGTGCAGGCATCGTTTGTTATTAGCGAACGCACCGACGGCAAGATTGGTATTAGCGCCCGTTCGATGGGCAAGATGAATGTTCAGATGATTATGGAACGTCTCGGGGGAGGCGGACACTTAACGAACGCCGCAGTACAGCTGGATACGACGCCTGAGAAGGCAGAGGAGAAGTTGATGGAGGTACTGGCGGACATCGAAGCGAAAGAGGGGTTATTTGAATGAAAGTCATTTTCATAAAAGATATGAAGGGCCAAGGCAAGAAAGGTGAAGTGAAGGAAGTATCCGAAGGATACGCTACCAACTTTCTGATTCCGCGCGGCGTTGCTCGCCCGGCAACCGATGGCAACATGAAGAACCTGGAGCAGCAGCAAGCTTCCGAGGAGAAGCGTAAAGCTCAGGAGAAGGAAGATGCACAGGCACTTGGCAAGAAGCTGGAAGAGATGACGGTTGTCCTGAAAGCCAAAGCAGGCGAAGGCGGCCGGCTGTTCGGAGCAATCACAAGCAAACAAATCGCTGAGGCGCTGGCAGGACAGAAGATCAAAATCGACAAACGCAAAATTGAACTTAGCGATCCGATCCGCAGTCTGGGTGTAACCCAGGTTCCGGTGAAGCTGCATCCTGACGTCAAGGCGACGGTCAAGGTTCAAATCACGGAGGAGTAATATGGGAGGAGAACTCTATTTCGATCGGGTCCCTCCGCAGAACCTTGAGGCAGAGCAGGCGGTGCTGGGTGCCATTCTGCTGCAGAGTGAAGCGCTGATCACAGCGATGGAGCGGGTGCAGTCCGAGGACTTCTACGATAAAACGCACCAGATGATTTACGAAGTTATGGTGCAGCTTGGAGAAGGCAATCAACCGATCGATCTGGTGACCCTTACATCTCTTCTTCAGGATAAAGGCCAACTGGAGGAAATCGGAGGAGTCAGTTATTTAGCGAAGCTGGCCCATGCGGTTCCGACGGCGGCCAACGTGGATTATTACGCTCAGATTATCGAAGAGAAATCGATGCTGCGGCGGTTGATTCGAACAGCAACACAGATTGTCAGCGAGGGATACACCGGAGGCGAAGATGTATCCGGCATGCTGAGTGAAGCAGAGCGCCGCATTCTGGAGATTTCCAACCGACGCACAGGCAGCGGGTTCATTGCGATTCGCGATGTGCTGATGGAAGTATTTGAGAAGGTGGAGGTCCTCCACCAGAACCGTGGGAATACAACGGGGATTCCGTCCGGCTTCGTTGATCTGGATAAAATGACGAGTGGATTCCAGCGAAATGACTTGATTATTGTGGCGGCCCGTCCGTCCGTAGGTAAGACGGCCTTCGCACTGAATATTGCCCAGAACGTGGCTATCCGGGCTAAGGAAACCGTCGCCATCTTCAGTCTGGAGATGTCTGCGCCACAATTGGTTCAGCGTATGATTTGCGCCGAGGCCAATCTGGATGCAAATGTCATGCGGAACGGGGATTTTAAGGGTGACGACGATTGGTCCAAGCTGACCATGGGCATTGCGGCACTGTCGGAAGCGGAAATTTACATTGATGATACACCCGGCGTAACGGTTGCCGATATCCGTGCAAAATGCCGCCGTTTGAAGAAAGAGAAGGGGCTCGGCATGATACTGATCGATTATCTGCAGCTCATTCATGGACGCGGCAAGGCGGGCGAGAACCGGCAGCAGGAGGTATCTGAGATCTCACGTACGCTCAAGCAGATTGCCCGGGAGCTTGAGGTGCCGGTTATTGCGCTGTCACAGCTCAGCCGGGGCGTGGAGCAGCGTCAGGACAAGCGTCCGATGATGAGTGACCTTCGGGAATCCGGTTCAATTGAGCAGGATGCCGATATCGTGGCCTTCTTATACCGGGATGATTATTACAATCAGGAAACGGAGAAGAAGAACATCATCGAGATCATCATTGCCAAACAGCGTAATGGTCCCGTAGGCACAGTAGAGCTGGTGTTCCTCAAGAACTTTAACAAGTTCGTTAATTACGAGCGAACGCATGCGGATGCCTTTGCAGCCGGGTGACGACAGAGGCAGCTTGTTAGCAAGGATTCTATTGGTTTCTTAATGGCGCATGTGGCCTTTGTCGTAAAGTTCGGGAAAATCTCTAATACCTGCCGCAACCTGTAAGTTCAGGGCGTTTCTTATTGCACATTCCCGAATAAAGCAGAAATCATTCCATAATCTCGTCCTAATTCCGAACAATCGTACACACTGATGTGCGATTGTTCGTTTTTGTATTTGACTTTAAAAAATGGGGCTGTTACACTGTTATTGCTGCTTTAATGCAGTGAGGTTGTTTTTTAATCATAATGAAATGCTTATTACATCAGTGTTTTGTGAAATAATAAGGGTGTAACAGCCCGGGCGGAGGAATGATTATGTCAACGGTAGTCGTTGTGGGAACACAATGGGGAGATGAAGGGAAAGGGAAGATCACGGATTATTTAGCGGAAAGCGCTGACGTGGTAGCCCGTTACCAAGGCGGCAATAATGCTGGCCACACCATTCTGATTGACGGTAAAAAATTCAAGCTTAGCTTGATTCCATCCGGAGTATTCTATAAAGATAAAACCTGTGTGATCGGAAACGGTATGGTGGTTAACCCGGCTGCACTTATTGAAGAGATTAATTATATTCATGATAATGGATTCAGCACGGATAATCTGGTAATCAGCGATCGTGCTCATGTTATCATGCCTTATCATATGGTATTGGACGCTCTGGAAGAGGATCGCAAAGGTCCCAACAAAATTGGCACGACTCGCAAGGGAATCGGCCCTTGTTACATGGATAAAGCCGCACGTAACGGCATCCGGATCGCGGATCTGATGGATGCGGAAGAGTTTGAATTGAAGCTTCGCCATATGGTGAAGGAGAAGAACCAAGTGATTACCCAAGTGTATGGTGGGGAAGGACTTGAGGTTGAAGAAATCCTGATTCAATACCTGCAATACGCTGAAATCATTCGTAAATATGTGCGTGACACTTCCGTTGTCCTGAACGATGCCATTGACGGTAATCAAAAAGTATTGTTCGAAGGCGCACAGGGGGTCATGCTGGACATCGACCAAGGCACGTATCCGTTCGTAACCTCTTCGAACCCTTCTGCTGGCGGTGTATGTATCGGTTCCGGCGTAGGACCATCGAAGATTCAACAAGTGATTGGGGTCGCTAAATCGTATACGACGCGTGTAGGGGACGGACCCTTCCCGACGGAGCTCGACAATGAGATCGGCCATTATATCCGTGAAAAAGGACATGAATACGGCACCGTCACCGGACGCGCCCGCCGCGTAGGCTGGTTTGACAGCGTGGTTGTGCGCCACGCCCGTCGCGTAAGCGGCATTACCGGCTTGTCCCTGAACTCCCTGGACGTGCTTAGCGGACTTGAGACCGTTAAGATCTGTACCGCTTATAAATTCCGCGGTGAGGAAATCACACATTACCCAGCAAGTTTGAAGATGCTGGCTGAATGTGAAGCGATTTATGAAGAACTGCCAGGCTGGAGCGAGGACATTACCGGAGCGAAGACGCTGGAGGATCTGCCAGAGAATACTCGCCGCTATGTAGAACGTGTATCGGAGTTGACTGGTATTCCGATTTCCATCTTCTCCGTAGGGCGCAACCGGGAACAGACAAATCAAGTGCTTCCGATTTATGAGAAATAATATCGAGTTGGAACAAGAGTAGAATCCATTCCAATTTGGAAAAGAAGATATATTGCGAAACCTGCTAATGGCGATGCCATGCGGGTTTTTCTTTTTATTTGGAATGAAATCTATGATTGTACCTCGGAAATAACATACAAGACCCAAAAGTGGAAGGATTTGTCCCTTTGTCTGAGGATATTATCCCCTAGCAGCATGTCCATCAACCCTATAATGGAGAGAGACATAGAGGACAGCACGCTGATTATTTGGAATTGGGGCTAAAGGCAGCGGATATATGCAGTCATTTCGATTTAGGGGGGACAGAAGCCATACGGCCAATTGGGCATGTGGCCTTCTTCGAGAGCTGGAATGTGTTTGCACATTCAGCATAATAAAGACCGGATTCATCCTCAGGTTTGTCGGGATGGATCCGGTCTTTTCATTCTACAGCAGAATCGGCTGCGGCTGCTCGGACAGCTTGCCGTCCTCGATATATACAATCCGGTCACACAGATCCAGCATACGCTTGTCATGGGTGACCATCACGGCGGCCTTCTGGCGCAGCTTCACCTCATCGGCCAACATCTGCACGACGGTCCGGCCGCGTTCAGAATCCAGACTGGCGGTGGGCTCATCTGCCAGAATGAGCTCCGGGTCGTTCATCCAGGCCCGGGCAATGGCAACGCGCTGGCGTTCACCGCCTGACAGGCTCTCGGGATAATGATTCTTACGATGGGACAAGCCCAGGCGCTCAAGCAGATGGTCTGCCCGCTGCTTTGGTTCCTGGCCCTGCTGGCCGGCCAACTTGGCAATTAACAGTAGCTGATCACGAACGGTCAAATACGGAATGAGATTCGAGGATTGAAAGACAAATCCGATATGGCTCAGCCGCAGCTGATTCATTTTTTTGGCCGACAGCTTGGTGACTTCATGATCACCCATCCAGATTCGCCCCTGCGTAGGAGATAGCAGTGCCCCTGCTATGGACAGGAAGGTACTCTTGCCGGACCCGGAAGGACCGACCACCGCTACGAACTCACCGCTCTTGATATCCAGTGAAATGCGGTCCAGCACTTTAACGGACGTATCCCCGTCGCCGAATTCCTTACTCACCTGATCCAGCATCAGTTTGGATTGTTTCATTATGCAGCCCTCCCGATAGCTTCGATTGCATCAATCTTGATAACACGATAGAGCGACAGCAGAGACCCCATCAGGGAAACCGCCAGGAACAGCAAGGAACAGAGCAGAACAACGGAAGGAGTTAAGGAAAAAGGAACGGCGCCGGCTATCAGGAGGGATACCCCGTAAGTTAGACCGATACTGATGGCAAGACTGACCACGGTCAGTGTCAGCACTTGAAAGATCAGATTCCTTACGAGATAGCCGGTTCCAGCTCCAATGGCCTTCAGGACGCCGAACTGGTTCATTTTTTGAATCGTGATAACGTAGAAGAACACAGCCAGTACGAAAGCCGCGATGACAAACAAGAACACAATCATCATTACGAGTGAGCCCTGCTCCTCCTGAAAACCGGGAATCCCCTGCAGTGCCTCGCTTTTCGTTATGATCTCGATGCCGGATATGTCCTGAGCCAAGGCGTCTATCTGCTCCTGACTACCATTCAGAGCGACCGCATTATAGATGGTCCCTTGCTGTGAACCGCTGGGCTGAAGCGCCTTCCATCCCTCAAAATTCAAGTGAATGACCGGGGCATGGCTGAAGGACTGTCCTTCTGTAAAGGCTGCGATCGTAAATGCAGCACCTCTTGCCTGATCAACGATCCGGTCACCAAGCCGGTATCCGTCATCCTTCAGGGAGCGGTCAGCCATCACATGTTCCGCATCCGTATTGTTTATCATGGTTCCTTCCACAACCTTGGGAGCCATCATACTCGCCATATCGATGGCAAAGAAAGCCGCGTCGAATTTGGCGGTGGAGCCTTCCTTGGTCAAGGTGTTCATGTGGACCCCCAGCGGGGAGGCATGGTCTCCAGCCGGATGCCGCTGGATCTCTCTCCAGATCTCATCGGTCAGAATGGAACGGTTGATCCGATGGTCGGACTCTTCCTGAAGTATCAGATAGTCGGCATTCATGTTTTGTATGGATGAGGCATTATCGGAAGAGAGCCCCTGAGCCAATCCGGTGACGAACAGGACAAGCCAGGATATCAGTACCATAATGAAGCCGATCAGCAAATAACGCAGCTTCGCGTGTTGAAGTTCGCGCAGTGCAAGAAACATGTTTCTCATCTCCATTCCTGTAATGGGTAGCATCTTCTCCCTGTATGATCACTACGGGATATGCCACAAGTATAGGAATGGAATATGAACAGCGCATGAACTGGAATCAGGCTTAAGCTACAGGGTGGGCAGGGTCACCGTAAAGGTGGTTCCTTCTCCAGGCTGACTCGTTACTTCAATGCGTCCGCCGTGCATCTGCACAATCTTCTGGGTTATGGCCAGACCTAGTCCGCTGCTGCCCTCGGAGCGGTCGCGTGCCTCATCCACACGATAGAACCGGTCAAAGATGTGAGGGAGATGTTCTGGCGGAATGCCAATGCCCGTATCGGAAATCTCGATGCTGCATGATGGGTTGTCCTGTCCTGTGATACGCAGCGAGATGATGCCTTCCGGAGCGGTGAATTTAATGCTGTTGGTCATGAGATTGGTCCATACCTGATGCAGCAGCTGTTGATCGCCGTGGATATAGGTAGATGGCAGTGACATATCCATGGTCAATTCCTTGCTGCGCCAGCTCCATTCGGTGTGGAACAACACCTGCTTGATTTGCTCGGCAACGTCGAAGGTGGATTTCTCCAGGATATTCTCTTCTTTATCCAGGGAAGCCAGCATGAGGAGCTGTTTGCTAAGCTGGGACATCCGGCGGCTCTCCGCCTCGATAATCGACAAGTAGTGCTGCTGCTGTTCCTCGGACAAGCGCTTGGTTTGCAGCGTCTGCGAAAAACCTTGAATAGAGGCAAGCGGTGACTGAATTTCATGGGATACATTGGACACAAACTCCTGGCGCATCTGCTCCAGCTGCGCTATACCTTTGGCCATCTGGGAAAAATGATCCGCGAGCTGCCCCAGCTCATCTCTTCTCGCGACATTCAGCTGTACGTTATAATTGCCCTTTGCCACATTCTGTGTAGCCTCGGTTAATTTCACGATGGGTTTCACGATATATCGCGTAATGACGCCAACCAACAGAATGCTCAGCAGGATGGCGATAGCCATAATGATCGAGAAGAAGATGCGCATTTCGCCGAACTGTACGGTAATATCGGGTCTGATGAAGAGTGCATGAGGGCTGCCGTCTACCTGCAGCGGAATGCCGATAGAGTTGCTTAATACATTGTCGAAGAAGCCGGTAATGAACAGCTCTGATGGAAACTCTGCGATGCCATGGTACACCGTACCGTTCAGCACTTGCTGCACGGTTTCAGGCGAGAGATCCCGTTCACGGAAGATACCGCCATAAAGCCACTCCTTGCCTTGATCGTTGACCAGATAGAATTGATAGCCGAGCTGCCCGATGTGCTGTAGATAATCATGAATATTGAGTTCCGGGTGGCTGTCATAGAAATCCCCGATGTCCTTGGCCATGGTGGTGACCTTCTGATCGTTATAAGGCTTAAGATTGTACTGGTAGTAGAGATTGGACAGCACAAAAGCAATCAAGCTGCTGGTCACCATAATAGCGATGGTGGTAAGTACGATGCGCGAATAGAGGGTCTTCATTGCGGCGAGGCCTCCAATTTGTATCCTACCCCCCGGATCGTTCGTATTTGAAAATCGCCGCTTCGGTCCGCAAAGCGCTCCCGCAGTCTTTTAATATGAACATCAACGGTGCGGTCATCTCCCTCAAAATCCGTCCCCCAGATGAGCTGAATCAGTTCCTCGCGTGAGAACGTCCGGTCCGGATAGCTTGCAAGCTGAGAGAGCAGCTCAAATTCCTTCATCGGCAGCATCAGCATTTTTCCGTGTCCCTGAACCTCATAACTTTTGCGGTCGATCGTGGTTTCGTTCAGATGAATTTTATCTGCGTTCACCATCTGATACCTCCGCAGCAGCGCCTTGATGCGAAACAATAATTCCTTTGGCTCAAAAGGTTTGGTTAGATAATCATCCGTACCCACAGCAAAACCCTTCTCCTTGTCCACGAGCTGATCCTTTGCCGTCAGCAGAATGACGGGAAAATCATAATACCGCCGAATCTCCTCGCAGAGCTGATAGCCGTCCATATTCGGCATCATGACATCCACAACAGCCAGATGAATCTGTTCTTCCGCCAAGCGAGCAGAGGCTTCCTTCCCATCAGCAGCTGTAAAGACCGTATACCCTTCCGATTGAAGATGATATTGCAGCAGCTCCCGAATATGCGCGTCGTCATCCGCGATTAAGATATGAATCATTACTAGAATAAACCCTCCTTCATATGCAGTTTCCAATTGACTATATATGTATCACAAATACCCCGGTCTGGTCGATTCCTGCCTTCACAACACGGGACTAGTGTGGCCTGAATTTACGTGAATCATGAAATATATCAAATAAGAAGTAGAAAAAATGGATAGAAAACGGTTGAAGCGATTCCGAGCCGTCAATACTGGAAAAAGAAAGCAATCATTGTCATGTCATTTCTGAGCATGCATGAGGAAGGAGGAGATACGGATGAATTGGATGAAATGGCTGCTAAAGGTCAGCCTTACCGCCATACTGGTGAGTACACTGACGATTGTGACAACGGGCATTGTGGTCAATGCTTATCTTCAATCGGTTCTTGCCAGTTTCAATATTCAACTGGAGACGGAGTCGGTGGGGGTTGGAGGCATTATGAAGACGATGCTGGGAATGGGTTCAGGCTCTAAGCCAGATAGCAGCAACGGGGACATTTCGAAGGCACAGGATCCCGCCGGTCAGGGTGCAGCATCTGATGATCAGACAGCAGGGGCGGATCAGAGCGGAGGGGCAGAAGAGGACACCAAGGCGACTACAGGCTCATCGGGGGATTCGGACGAGCCGCCGGTTGATGATCAGGCACCGGAAGATTCTCTGCCAGTGATGGGGGCCACTACGACGGAGTCCGATGATTCCTCCCTGGAGGATCAAGAGATCGTGATGTCTCCGACGGATATCGTGGATCGGAAAGAAAGTCTGTCGACAGCGGATAAGGAAGAGATTTTTACCATGCTGATGAATAAGCTGCCCCAATCCGAAATGCAGAAGATATCCGAGGCCATGGAGGATGGCCTGACGGCAGTGGAGCTTACGGAGATCGAGGAGGGCATATCCAAATATTTGAACCCGGAAGAATTCGATAAATTGATCTCGATGCTCAAAGAATAACGGTATGGCGGGTTTCAGACCCGGTTTGTCACTGTTTTGTCACTGACTGGCGAAAGTTGTATATTGGAAAAAATCAGGAAACCCGTGCTGCGCGCGGGTTTTTCGCTGTTTTCACAAACTTGAAATGATTGTAATGGCTATGTTAAAGTATACGAAGATCGAAAAGGTTAAAATTTTGATACCTTTTGACAGGTAGTGTCATATTCAATGCTAAGTCGGCAGGTTCAGATGAACAGAGTCTTACATATGAACAAGGCTTAAAGGAGAGAGACATGAAAGGTTCTAAGGGGAAACGGTGGATGAACAGCGTCTTGCGCAAGCAGGCGGGCGAACATTCCGCCCACAACAACAACTCGAATAGCGGGTCCTCTGAGCCGTCGAGCCCACACAACCGGGGATGGAAATCACCGCGCAGATGGGTTTGGATATCGGCAGGGGCATTGCTCATAGCAGGATCGATATATACTGGCGGAAAAGCGTATGTGAACGCGAACACGATTCCGTTCTACCATGTGCTTGTAGATGGGAAGGCAGTCGGTACCATTCAAGATGATGCTCAGCTTGACCAGCTTCTGAAAGAGAAGCAGAAGGAATATCAGGAGGAGTATCCCGACGTCCTTATGGTACTTCATACTGAAGGTATCACAACCAAGGCGGACCGTTCCTATAAGCCAATCGTGAACAGCGAGGAAACCCTTGATAAGCTGGACGGCATGCTGAAGGCCTATGCCCGCGGCGTGGAGCTGAAGGTGAACGGAGAGACCGTGGCAATCGTGAAGGATCAGCAGACGGCACAAGCGGCCGTTGAGGCAGCGAAGCTGAAATTCGCTCCGGCTGCTGCCAAGAAGGAGCAGACGCAGAAGGTTGCCTTCACGAAGACCTCCGCATCGGCATCAAGCAAGAAGAACGATAACGGCAGCGGGCTCCAGTCGGTTGATATTAAAGAAAACATCTCGCTGGCCAACACGAAGGCCGATCCGAACAAGGTGCTGGACGTGGAAGAGGCGATGAAGGTGCTTACGGGCACCAAGGACAAGCCGGTGGTTTACACGGTAAAAGAGGGAGATACCATATCCTCGATTGCGCAGCAGTTCGGCATGAAGTCAGCTGACGTGATGGCATTGAATCCCCAGCTGGAGGAGAAATATGTGCAGATCGGCGCCGAGCTGCAAGTGACGAAGCCGGAAGCGCCGCTTACTGTAAGAACGGTTGAGACGGTATCGGTGAAGCAGCCAAGCAAACCGGAAACGATTGTTCGCAAGAGCAGCGAACTTCCGCTTGGCAAGCGAAAAGTCGTCCGTCCTGGACGCGATGGTGTGAAAACGGTCGATTATATCGTAACCAAAGAGAACGGCAAGGTCATATCCAAGCAATGGACGGGTCAACAGGTGGTGCAGGAATCCCTGCCGGAAGTTGTGTACAAAGGCACCAAGGTGGCTCCTAAGAAAAAGACATCCACCGCAGTCATGAGCCAGAAATCCAGCGGCAGCATGTTTGCTTGGCCAGTGAGCGGAGCACGAATTACGAGTCCCTTCGGACATCGCTGGGGAAGAAGCCATGAGGGTGTGGATATGGTGGGAGGCAGTACTATTATGGCATCCGCCTCCGGAAGAGTTGTGTTTGCCGGTCAGCAGAGCGGCTATGGCAACGTCGTTATTGTCGATCATGGCAACGGATATCGTACCCTTTACGGTCATATGAGCAAGATTTCCGTTAGTAACGGACAATCGGTCGGACAAGGCTCCAAGCTGGGGGTCATGGGCAATACGGGCCGTTCTACGGGAACCCATCTGCATTTTGAAGTGCAAAAAAATGGAGTTGCCCAAAATCCGATGAATTATCTGTAGTTCTGTGTTATACTAGGGAAACCAATGCGACATAAGCCATTATTGGTTCATATATCATAATAGTGAAGATGGCCGCTCCTTAACGGGGGCGGTCATTTTTGCGTCTTGGCAGGTGGGGATGTGGAGGGGGATGTGGGACAGAACGGGAAATATTTGCAGTGGTGTCGCAAGTGGTGTCCTTCTCCGTCGCTGTTGAATTCGGAAAATAGAAATGTGGCTTACGATGAAATTTTCCGAATTCAAAGGCGATCGCTCACGCTCTCCGAATGACCCCACTTGCTGCATTCGAAGGTTTCCCTTATCTGTCGATCCATCCCCGCACCTTCCGGCCATGCTGCCGGAGCAAAGATGGCCATCCCCTGAATCGGGGCGGCCACTTAGCGCGGTGTGGGGGGGAGAGGATGTGGGACAAAGCGGGAATTTGCTGCCGTTTACATTGAGATGGCTGCTCAGGAGCGGTGGGTGTGTAGCGGCGGCAGGTGTGGTAAAATGAAAAGAAGACCGTTTAAGTGAAGGTATGAGGTGAACAGGAAGATGCAGGGAACCATTCTGGTGGTGGATGATGAACAGCCCATCGCCGATATTTTAAAGTTTAACTTGGAAAAAGAGGGCTATGACGTCATCTGTGCTTTTGATGGCATTAGCGCCGTGGAGATTGCGCTCACGAAGCGGCCGGATTTAATGCTGCTTGATTTGATGCTGCCCGGTAAAGATGGAATGGATGTGTGCCGCGAGGTACGTGCCGCTAACCTGCAGATCCCGATCATCATGCTCACGGCAAAGGACGGAGAGATCGACAAGGTGCTTGGACTTGAGCTTGGCGCAGATGATTATGTGACGAAGCCGTTCAGCACGAGAGAAATACTGGCACGCGTGAAGGCGCAAATGCGCCGCCAGCAAAAGCCCGACAACTCAGCGGATAACACAGGCGGCACAAGTGCGGGTGGACAAGGCCTGCGGCTGTTCGAGCTGTTTATAGATACGGATATGTATATGGTATACAAGAGCGGGGAAGCGCTCGATCTGACGCACCGTGAATATGAATTGGTGTATTATTTGGCCCGGAATGCAGGCAAAGTGATGACGCGCGAACATTTGCTGCAGGCCGTATGGGGCTTTGAATACTTTGGCGATGTGCGGACCGTGGACGTTACCATCCGTCGACTGCGCGAGAAAATCGAAGAGAATCCTAGCAAGCCGGAATACATACTGACTCGGCGCGGACTAGGCTACCTGATGCGCAGCGCTAAAAACGGAGGCCTGTAATGAAGTGGCTGTCCTTCTTCCGCACCATTCAGGCGAAGGTCATCATCATTTATGTCCTTCTCATTCTGATCGCGATGCAGCTGATCGGGGTGTATTTTGTGAGTGCGATGAAGAACTCGCTGACCAGCAACTTCACGAAGGATTTGCAGGAGCGCGCCGAGCTGATGTCAGTGCTGGCAGCTAAGACCCTTGGCGGCGAGAATGATTCGGAAGAGGATTCGATCGACAGCCTGCGGATTATGGTGAACAATCTGTTCAATTTGAACGGAGCCGAGATTCAGGTGCTGGATTCCACGGGACGGGTTCTCACCACCTCGCTGCCTTCGCATGCAGACTACGTGAACACCAAGAATACACAAACGGTTGTCAGCCGGGCATTGCAGGGAATACAGGATAATGAGGAATACATTATCGATGATGATAACATCCGCAAGAAAGTGGTGGCCAAGCCGGTCATGTATAACGAGAAAATCGTCGGTGCCATCTACATTGTGGCCAGCATGAGCGAGCTGTACAGCACGATGCAGCGGATCAACAATATTTTTATATCGGGGATTCTGTTGGCGCTTGGCTTAACCGCGGTGCTTGGCGTCATTCTGTCGCATACGATTACCCATCCGATCAAGGAGCTGACCAAGCATGCCCGGGCCGTCGCGGACGGCCGGTTTACCGAGAAAACACCGGTGTTCGGCAGCGATGAGATCGGCCAGCTCAGCCAGGCGTTCAACTATATGACCAGCCGTCTGCGCGAAGCCCTCTCGCAGAACGAAGAAGAGAAGGAGAAGCTTGCTTCGATTCTGACCAATATGAGTGACGGCGTTATCGCAACCGATGAAGCGGGACGTGTCATTCTGATGAACCGGCGCGCCGGGGAAATGTTGGGCGTGGAGGGGGAGGAGCTGGCAGGACATGATATTGTATCCCTGCTGGGCCTAGAGGAATCCGAATCGGAGGCGCTGGCGCGCAGCGAAGGGCATGATTCCAAGCTGCTGGAGATTGTACCGCGCGAGGGCAGCGAGCCGTTCATGATGCGTGTGACCTTTACGCCGATTCACCGGCGGGAGATTGGCATCACCGGTACGATTGCGGTGCTGCAAGACGTTACAGAGCAGGAGAAGCTGGAAGCGTCGCGGCGGGAGTTCGTGGCGAATGTATCCCATGAGCTGCGTACGCCGCTGACCACCATCAAGAGTTATACCGAGGCGCTGGAGGATGGGGCGCTGGAGGATAAACAGATGGGGCCGCGATTTGTCGGCGTCATCCAGAACGAGACCGGCCGGATGATCCGACTGGTAACGGACCTGCTGCACCTGTCACGGCTTGATTCCAAGGAGGCAGCTCTGCACAAGGAGCCGACGGACATTGTGGAGATGTTGGAGGATGTAGAGGATCGCTTCTCTTTCCAAATGAAGCAAAAGCATATCCGCACCATAATTGAGGTTAAACCAGGGGTATCCACAGCTATGCTGGACCGGGACGGCATCGATCAGGTTCTCGACAACCTGATCTCCAATGCCTTGAAATATACGCCAGACGGAGGCACTATCACCATGGATGCAAGCATTACGGAGGAAGGCATGCTGTCTTTATCCGTTAAGGATACCGGGATCGGTATTCCGAAGAAGGATCTGGACCGGATCTTTGAACGCTTCTACCGCGTAGATAAGGCCAGAACACGCAATTTAGGCGGAACGGGACTCGGTTTATCCATTGCCCGGGAAATTGTCAGAGCCCATGGAGGCTTTATTACCCTGCAATCAGAGCTTGAGAAGGGCACAACCGTGACCTTCACCCTGCCCTTGAACAACGAGGGGAGGGCGGTTATGTGAAGGAACGTATGAAGACCGTACTGCTGGTTGTGTTGGTCCTTGGCAGTCTGCTGCAAAGTTATGTTCTGATATTCCGTTTCCCGGGCAGCGATTCCGTTGTTCAATCCAAGGATTCCTATATCCGAACCGAGGAGATGGGACCGGAGGAGAAGCCGGAGAATCTGCTCTTTCCTGATAAAATGGTCATTCATCTGGGAGAAGACAAACATACGGTATTCTATTCGAACGATACGTTTTACAATCTCGTGTATAACCGGCTTAAGGGCCGGACCTTTGATAACTTTCAGCGCCGGATGGTTAGCAATATCGACTGGACCAAGGTTCGTTCGGAGAACCGGGGCATTGAGCTGAGCTTTGATTCGGGCATTCCGGTTACTCTGCTGCAGCGAGTAATGCAGATCGTGCCGGACACGCTGTTTGAAGGGGAAAGCATCAATAAAATATGGCTGTACAGTGTGGAAGGCGAAGCTAAGGTTCACGTCATGTTCTTCAGCACGGAGGGCGATGTCGTCTATGAAGCCGCGCAGGCTGATTTGACGGTACAGGACGTGGATCAACTGGTGGATTTCGGGCTGAGCTGGCCATCGTATAAGATGGTGGATGGGCGCTACTATATACCGGAGAAGGAACTGAATATGGTCAGTGTCGAACTGCCGATTGGCGAATACACGGTGGAGCAAATGCAGCGCAGCTTGTTCTTCGATCCTAGCATCACCCGCAACATTAGGGAAAAAGACGGCTCCGAGATTTATACGGACAGCAAGCGGAGCTTACAGGTTGACCAGGGGCAAAAATGGATCAGTTATACCGATCCGGCTGCGCCGCCATCCGGCGAGAGCAGTCCCGGGAAGGATGTACTGTCCGCCATTGATTTCGTGAATCAGCACGGCGGCTGGAACGGAACGTATCGACTGGGCAAAGCAGGCGAATCCGAGGACCGGACGCTGGTGAAATTCCAGCAGTACTATGGCGGATTTCCCATCCTGAATACACCGGGCTTCCAGTATGGGGTGATGGAACTGGATTTACAGCAGGGTACGGTCACATCCTATGAGCGTTCGCTGTTATATCTGGAGTCTGCCCCGTTGAAGAAGCAAATGGTAAAGCTGACAGGTGGCGAGGCACTGGAGGCGAAGCTGAAGCCTTATGCTGAGGATAACTCCATCGCGAGTCTGGACCCTGCATATCTGCCAGTGCGAACGGAGGAAAACCTGCTGCTTAAGCCGGTATGGGCGGTCGAGCTTCAGAACGGGACAGTCATCACGCTTGAATAAGCGATAGTGTTCAACAATGAAGGAATAAGGAGGGAACATCATGGATTGGGGCCGTGCCAAAAATGTATTGATCTACGCGTTTTTGCTGCTGAATCTGGTGCTGGGCTATCAGCTCTGGATGGATTACCGTGAGCAGGTCGGCTCCAATCTCGATTTCACCTCGCTATCCGAGAGCACCCAGCAGGTGATGGAGGAGAATGGGATTCAATTGCTGAGCCCGATTCCGACGGAGACGCCGCAGCTTCCTAAAATTAATTATATATACAGTGCAGAAGCGCAGGGCGAGCCGGTAGGGCTTGAGGAGCCGGTTGACACCAAGCTGGTGTATGCCGATGAGAAGGAATTGCGAAATGCCTTTGAAGGGAAGGTTGCCGATCTCGGAAACTATCGTCATGATCCGCAGTCAGACAAGGAGAACATATTCATATTCCGTCCGTTGGTGCAAAAGGAATGGCCGCTCTTTAATGTGGAACTGGAGTTCATTTATGAATCCCAGAAGATTCACGCCTATCGCGAACCGGTCTTTGAGATTATGCCAACCGATGATATGGAGGAGCAGAAGGTACTGTCCGCATCGAAGGCGCTTGAGACCCTCATTGAACGTAACTTTATACCGCCGGACACAGCGGTCAGAGAGATTCAGCTCGGTTATTATGGGCAGCTGTTTAATACGGAGGATCAATTGGCAGCGCCAACCTGGCGGTTTACGCTGGACCATGGCGAGATGATTTATGTACAGGGCATCAGCGGGGATGTCCTTACGCCAAAAAGCGATACGACAAAGGAGTAACAAGACTATGGGGATATCATTTTCCGTGCTGTCGAGCGGCTCAACGGGCAATGCGACCATTGTCCGCAATGAGGATACGACACTGCTGATTGATGCGGGATTGAGTGCACGGCGCATTGATGAGCTGCTGAAGGAACGCGAGATGATGGGGGAAGAAATCGACGGCATCCTGGTAACGCATGAGCATTCCGATCACATTCGGGGGCTTGGTGCGGTTGCCCGTAAATACAATCTGCCCATCTATGCGAATGAGAAGACGTGGGAAGCGATGACCAAGTCGCTGGGCAAGATTGCCGAAGAGAACCGGATTGTGCTGGAGAGTCATGAGGTCAAGGATTTTGGCACGCTGCGGGTAGAGCCTTTTGAAATATCCCATGACGCTGCGGCACCGGTCGGTTATTGCTTCTATGATGGCGATGAGAAGCTCGGCGTGGCTACAGATCTCGGTTATGTCAGCGATAAAGTGAAGAAAGCGCTGGATGGATCGGACGTGCTGGTGCTGGAGGCGAACCATGATATCGAGATGCTAAGGATGGGACGGTATCCATGGAATACCAAACGCCGGATTCTCGGCGACATGGGCCATTTGTCGAATATTTCGGCAGGTGATGCCCTGAGCGAGCTGCTGACGGGAGATACCAAACGGACATATCTTGCCCATCTTAGCCTTGATCATAACATGATGGAGCTGGCAAGAATGACCGTCCGTGATACGATGGAGGATCGCGGGTGCTTCTTCAAGGACAGTGAGTTTAAATTGTGTGACACGTATTATGACCGTCCAACCCCTTGGGATAAGGTAAGCGAGTAGACGTAAAAGCCATTATAGATTCATTATATAATCATAAGAAAACAGCCCCACCGTCATATTTATTTATGACATGGAGCTGTTTTTGTTGTTATGGCCTATCCTGAGAACTTCGCCCGCGTTAACGCTTGCTGAGACTCTCCTGCGCCATGCGAACCATTTCCCGAACCATGGAACCGCCAATCGCACCGCCGACTTTTCCGGCCTGCTCCGTGGTCAGATCTCCGTTACTGCCGGGTTTAAGCGGTACCCCCAAAGACTTGGCGACCTCATATTTGACGTCTTCCTGACTCTGCGGGTCTACCTTGTAACCTTCATTCTGCATCACCTTGGTCATGAATTGCTGCATTTCGGGGCTCCGGTGCCGCCTTGATCTTCTTGCCATCCCATAACCCTCCTCACTGCTGTATGGTTTCCCCCTCATAACATTCCCCGTTGAGAACTTACAAATGAATGGATAACCTAACCATTTCAAATACTAGGGGGAGTTTGAGAGCTCTTCTGGTTGTTAATAGGATCATTTCATAGACAAGACTCGGATAGGAGGCTAGCTGCTGGGAAATCGGAAGTATTTTTGCAATGGGAAGCTTATGAAGAATAAGTTGCCGGGAATCCAAATAGGAATGATGTGTAGGTCAACCGGAGCCTACCTCCTGGCCTGTCTGATTTGTATGGATTTGGCAGCTTTTGGCGATCTCCTTTGCCATATTCTTAACACATTTGTTCTGTATAGTTCTTGAAGGGGGAATGCACGATTGAGGGCTGAGACGTTCAGTGCTTGAGGGATGTCGAAAGAATGGAACATGGAATAATATCCTTGAAAATGGAACCTCTTGGTTGTCTCTCACGTATAGAAGGGTATCGTGTTCACCCGTGATTGTTGTTGTTCTGTAATGAAGAATTACGCTGTGTACAGACTTTAGGAATTGCCATCAATTTGGCATTTGTTTTTACAAAAGAAAGCTGACGTGAACCTCTGTTCGTGTGGTACAATAGGAGCACTAGAAGGCTGGATGCTTCTGTCAGAACCCGCATCGAACAAGACATCAGGGCCTCTGTATGGTATAGATCGAGCTGGTCCAGGTATTCCCAGTTTTTTTTACGAAAAACAGATATTTCGCGCTTAAGCCGCCCTGTTTGTGGTAATAGAAAGATACAGGGTTTTTTTTGAACTGTCGGGTGGCAATACATACCTTTTATGGAACTAGATTTCAGCCGAAAGAGCCGGAATATTCGCTAAAGAGCCATATTTCGATAAAAGTTCAAAGAGAGGGTTCAAAAATGCAACTTTTTGAGCCGCTAAAGAGTTAATACAATAGAGAGATATTTAACAGGTGGCACGCTGCCGATTCATAGAAAGCTAGATACACTCGGTGCAGGGCGGTTGTTATGACGACAAGATGATTAAGTCGGTAATGGCGGAAGGTCTGAAGCTGGTAAAGTATCTTGACGTGTAGCAGCCAAGGGGAGAGAGGGATCGCAATGGGATTGTTTGACGATGATTTCTATTCAACTAAAATTTCCAGACAGAGCAAAAATACCAGCGAGGACCCATCTGAGCGAAAAACGAAGTGGCGGACTTCCCGCCGTAAAAAGAGTTTATCCACATTTCAGATATCCGCGATCAGCTCCGTATGCAGCGCATTGATTGCAGTCATGCTGTTCAGCTTCCTTACAGGACATCCTGCGACTTCGTCGCCCATGACCTTAGTTAATGGCAGTCACCAGCTGTCCACGTCCGATGGCGATCCATACGAACGAATTATCAGCGCTGCTCAGAAGGTACGGCCGGCCGTAGTCAGCGTACTGACACATAAAGAGACCGTCTTTCCCGAAGAGGAAGGCCTAGAGGGAGAGGGTCTGGAAGAGGAGTCCGCTGTTCCACCGGAACAAGAAGGAGACTTTGAGCTTCCGGAAGGGTTCGATTTCGGGGAAGATTTTGACTTTGGCAATGATTTCGGGGGCTCGCAAGAGGATGCCTTGGGCTCCGGCGTTATCTTTAAGAAACTGGAAGGGAAAGCCTTCGTTATTACCAATAACCATGTGGTTGAAGGAGCCGATTCCCTGGAGGTTGTATTGGTAGGAGGGGAAAAGAGGAAGGCAACCTTGGTCGGCACAGACAACGTCAGCGATATCGCAGTTCTGTCCATTGATAGCAAAGGTATCGGCGAGGTCGCAGAATTTGGCGATTCCTCCAAGCTTCGTCTAGGCGAAACGGTCATTGCCATCGGCAACCCGCTTGGTCTTGGCGATACACTCACTTCCGGCATTGTCAGTTACACGAACCGTATTATTCCGGTGTCACTGAATCAGGATGGCATCTACGATTGGGAACAGGAGGTCATCCAGACTGATGCCGCTATTAACGAAGGCAACAGCGGCGGTGCGCTGGTGGATCTGAACGGCAAAGTCATTGGCATCAACACGATGAAGATTGCTGACACCGGCGTAGAAGGACTCGGGTTTGCAATTCCGGTCAATGAGATTACGGAGGTTGTGACCGAGTTGATGCTGAAGGGCCACATTGCGCGTCCATATCTGGGCGTCTACACGGTGGATCTAAGTAATCCGTATGCTCCGCTCAGCAAGAAGGAGAAGGAGAACCTCAAGCTGCCGAAGACGGTAACCGAAGGCGTGGTTGTACTGGATGCGCTTGGTCCTGCGCTGGATGCCGGTATGCAGTTGAATGACGTCATCATCAAGCTTGACGGCAAACCGATCACGACGACGCTGGAGCTTCGCAAGCACCTCTATCGTAACACGAAGGTAGGCAGTGACCTGAATGTGGCCTTCTATCGCGATGGCAAGCTGCAGTCGCTGAAGGTGAAGCTGGAAGAGAAGCCTGGAGAATAATACGGGCAGTTCTGAAGAATACGGAATCAGGCCCTTGAAGATTTTTTTTGTGCCACGTGATCGTTCGTTGTTTAATGCAGCAAGTAACGGGTATATATTATCGTTAGTGTTGAATAGAATCCAATATAGAGAGATTTTGAAAAAGGTTAGATTAGAGCCGATGAACGGCCGTGAAAAAAGAGCGTGATCCACGCTCTTTTTTTCATTTACCTGAAAGAGATGTAGAGAGCGAAGGACAAGTCCTGTGAAATCCATGGATGTGGAGGAAGCTTTTGCGGATTGAAATAAAGAGGGAATAGCCATTTGCGGCAAAAAGATTTCTTTTTGTCGTAGAGTGTGGTAGAACAAAAGAGTGGCTATACTTGATTGATGATAAAACACAACATGAGGCGAATGATAGAAAGGATGCATAGAATGTACGTCGTATGCAAGGAACATGTGGAACTAGCGATCGAAAATTTCGTGGATGAATATGAGGATGCCCCGGATATTGTTGATCTGAAGGAGACCGAGTTTTCGGACTGGGACCCACCGGTGAAGTGCGCGGAGTGCGAGAAGCATGCTGAGTTTTTAGTTGTGTAACTTTTGAACATTTGACTTGAATAGATGATACCGATGAGAAAGCGTGATGAATTCACGCTTTTTTTGTTAGAATCGATGGGATTATGTTTTCGCTAAGAGCTTGGGAATGGAGGGGACGTCGATGATACAGAGGAGCATCCGAGGCATCCGAGTGACGGATTATACCGATATCTATCTCCTGAACGTGGAGTTTAACCCGAATCTGCATGCGTTCTCGGAAGATAAAGTCAAAGAGAAAATCGAGACCCTCATCCACCATACGAACGATGTGGTTCTGCTATGCGAATCTGATGATGAGGTTATAGGCTACATTCATGGAAGTCCTTATGAGCTGTTGTTCTCAGAATCTTTAATCAATGTGTTAGGTTTTGTCGTAAAGGAGAGGTACCGGAATCAAGGGACGGGAAGTCTGTTGATCGAGAGTCTGGAGCAGTGGTCCCAGAGCCGCGGTTATTCCGGCATCAAGCTGCTGTCACATCCGAGCCGTGTGCAGGCTCACAGATTTTATGAAAGACGGGGCTACAAGTTTACCAAGGATCAGAAAAACTTTATAAAAAAGTTTGAATAAACTCATGCTATCGTACAGGGACTGCCTTTTCAGCGAGGGGTTGAAGAGGTAATAAAGAGTATGCCTGCATTCCGAACGTACTTGTCAGATGGAGTCATAGGCTTCGATGTACAGACTGTCAATAGTGTATGATGGGTCTATAGATGGAATGTGGCGCGGTAAATACCTATCGTGAATGGAGACGATCACTGTGGATGACTACGGGAAATCATGGGAGAATGAAATCAGGCGGGCCGCAGATGAGGCCTACGATAAGGAAATGGATGCAATCAATCAACAGCTGAAGCAAGAAATCCTCATTGCGCTCATTGGCGATGTGAATACCGGGAAGTCTTCCACCATGAACCGTATCGTCGGTGAAGAGGTGGCAGGCGTAGGGGCTGAGCCGGGAGAGACAACCGAGATTAAACCGCACAAGTACAAAGAGCACATTTATTTTATTGACACACCCGGATTGAATGACGTAAATACGGCCAATTCGGATGTGACCTTGAATTATTATAAACAGGCGGATATCGTACTGTTCTTCCTGAACGCAGCGGGTACCGTCTTCTCCGAGGTGGAGAAAAAGTCCTTTGAGAAGATTCAGAGTATCAACTCAAATATTTTGATTGTGCTGAACAAAATCGATGCCGCAGATGAAATCGACCGGCTGGTGGCGCGCATCAAGAAGGAGACCGGGGGGCGCTACGTTGTTGCGCCGGTATCCTCACGGACGGGTGAGAACATCGACCAGCTGCGGAGCAGCATTCTGGAGCTGCTTAAAAAAAAGTCTAAAGACATTCTCTTTGCCAAAAGTATCAAAGAGAAGTCTGCGACAGCCAATGCCTGGATCATTGGAGCCTCCGTCTCCGCAGGGGCGGTAGGCGCATCGCCTATTCCGGGCTCGGATATCATTCCGATTACCGGCATTCAGGTGAGCCTGCTGACGCGGCTGGCGGTGCTGTACAATAAGCCGATCAGCAAGGAGACAGCGAAGGAGCTGGTCATTGCCACGATATTCGGGAATATCGGCAAGAGTATTTTTCGGCAGATCGTGAAGGTGTTTCCGGGAGCGGGATCTGTCGCCGGAGCGACGGTTGCGGGCGCAACTACGCTGGCACTGGGGTATGCGGTGAAATATGCCTATGAGCACAATATCGAGATCAATACGGCGAATATTACGAAGCTTTACAAGAAGTTCAGGGATAAAGCGGAGTCTGAAGCCAAGAGCGAGTCCAAGTAATCTGATGGAATAGAAAAAGGGGCCATCGGCCCCTTGATCGCAGCTGCTTACGGCAGCCGATACTTCCTTATTTACTTTACCGCAGCATGATCGGATTTTGCCTGCTGCAGCATCGATTTCCAATCCGGGAAATCCGTTTCTCTTGAAACATGCCGGTCAAACAGTTCATCTGGAATGTTATCGATATCTTCGTGAGTTTCCACCTGGAAGTTACCCTTTATCAGAAATTCCCCAAAGCTGCCGTGCGATGAATGTTTACGCATAAACGCTTCATTGAACAGCTTTTCCAGAGAAATGTTATCCGGATCCTCCTGTACCGACTTTTGTCCTTGCAGCTCCTTCAACAGATCGTCAAACGACATAGGCTTTTGCTTTCTCAGAGTACCACTCCTAAAACTTTTATTTGTTTTCAGTATAACATATCAGAAATATCTCATACGCATAACCGATTGGGCAGGGGCTTTTCAGTCAAGTTATCTTTTCAATAATGAAGACCATGTCTGCTCAAGCCAGGCATCAAAGTCAGCGCCCTTGTCACCTTCGTACGTATCGTAGAGGTCGATTCTCATCTTTTTCAACTTCTCTTTGAACTCTTCATACGTATGGTCGCGGGGCAGGCTTTTCTTGATGCGCAGCAGCACCTTCGTAGCGTCCTTCATCAGTTCGCCCTTCTGTCGTACCGGCATTTGCACATCTTCGCCAAAAGCCAGCAGTTTATGATAAGCAGCCTCCCGCACTTGATAAACCGCATCCGTATTCAGTCTATGCTTGAGGATGTCGATGGATTTCTGATTTTTCCAATTTCCTAATTCTTCTACCGCATCCAAACGTTCTCTCCAATTGGCGTTCCGGTTGGCAGAGCTCTTCAGCTCCTCGTAATTCTCGGGCATATCCGTTATTACTTCTTGATTGTCCAATCATTTCATCTCCTCAACATGTTGTATCAGGTGGATCTGTACCATATGTTTAATTATGGGGTATCTTTATGGTTTCCGGCGTCGGCTGTACCGTTCGCCTGCTTGGCCCCTTTACTGGTATAAGGTTTGGGTTTACTCTTGGCTCTTCGAGCGCTTGCATCCCACCGGCTCCAGCCCTTCTTGCCCGTGCCTCTGCCTGTTCCGCCCTTGCCTTTGGATTTACTCAACAAATCACTCCGTTATGGTTTAGTCTTGTCCATATATGCTGATTGTTTACCAGCACTGTTGAAATATACACTGTATTTGCCCATATGTATAGGATACCACGGAATTTAGCATAAGAATCGGATTTTATTGGTGGTTTTCATCAGAAGTCATGTTAGAAGTTGACTAATTTCTTTCGGCATGCTATTTTGTTTTTGAACTGACCAGTCAGAATAAGATTGATGAATCGAAAATTAGCCGTGAAAGGGCAGATCCGATTGTGAGTAAAGATAAAATTATCCAAGCAGCCATTGAAGTATTCTCCGAGAACGGATACCACCGTGCAAGCATGGATGAAATTGCCGCCCGGGCACAGGTTGCCAAGGGGACCCTCTATTACAACTTCCCGGGCAAGTCGCAGCTGTTCAAGACGGTTGTGAAGCAGGGCATCGAAGATATTATGCAGCGGACCGAGGCTGAACTGAACTCGCCTCTGCCTATGAAAGAGAAGATCGAGCGTGTGATCCGCGATCATCTGGATTTGTTTCTGGAATCCCGCCATTTTTCCCACATCGTGTTTAACGAGATTTCTAACGGAATCGAGCAGGAAGTACTGGATGAGCTGAAGGAGCTGAAGCGGAAATATTTAAGCTTCTTGGCAAGCATCATTGAGGAGGGTCAGTGTGAAGAGAACCTGTGCCGAGCCGTCGATGCCAATCTAGCGGCTGCCAGCATTGTTGGTACGCTGGAAAGCACCTGTAATTATTACCTGAACCATCAGGATGCGTATTCCCGCGATGATCTGGAGCAGTTTGCGTTCACGATGATTACCCAAGGCCTGTTTATATCGCTTGAATAAGCGAGGCCTTCTTTTTTTGAGCATGTACAACTGACCAGTCAGTACAAAATTTACGGAGGAAAGCGACGGTGTTGATCATGGATTGGAATACAAACGGTTTACTGGCATTGGACTGGTTCAAACAAATGCGAATGGACTCCCCGATAGCGGCAGTTGAGGGGGATGGAGCCTGGAATGTTTTCAAATACGAGGATGTCAAAGCCGTGTTTACAAATTATGAAGTATTCTCATCCCAAGGCTCGTCTTCTACCGATGATCCCATTGAATCCAGTGTTCTGCGGCAGGACCCGCCGAAGCACCGTCAGCTGCGCAAGCTGGTGTCTCATGCGTTCACGCCGCGCATGATTGAATCGCTTGCTCCCAAGATTCAGGAGATTACGACTTCCCTGCTGGATGAAGCAGAGAAGAAGGGAACGGTGGATATCGTTGAAGATCTCGCAAGCCCGCTTCCGATCACGGTAATCGCGGAGATGCTTGGGGTATCGATGGAGTATCGGGAACGCTTCAAGGCATGGTCGGACGCTCTGGTGGGCAACAATTCGGATGCCTATTATCAGTGTCAGCAAGAGATGAGTGAGTATTTCTCCGAGATTGCCGAGGACCGCCGCCGGCATCCGCAGGATGACCTGATCACGAAGCTGGTGGAGGCGCGCATTGATAATGAGCATCTAACCGATCTGGAGATTATCGGGTTCTGTATTCTCCTACTCGTAGCCGGAAATGAAACGACAACCAATCTGATCTCATCAGCGGTACTCGCCTTTGACAGCCTGCCGGAGGTTCGTGCGGAGGTGCTTGCAGACCCATCGCTGCTTCCGGGGGCATTGGAGGAAGTGTTCCGCTACTTCTCGCCCGTTCAGTTAATGTTCCGCAGCGTGAAGCAGGATACGGTGCTTCGGGGGCAGGAGCTGAAGCAGGGCCAATTCGTCTACATCTGGATGGCCTCTGCCAATCATGATGAGGATGTGTTCGAGAAGCCGGACGTCTTCAACATTCACCGGAATCCGAATCCACATCTTGGGCTGGGAAGCGGCATTCATTACTGCATGGGCTCCCAGTTAGCCCGTATGGAGTCCCGAATTGCCCTTCAGACTCTGCTGGACCGTTATCCCGCATACCGCCGGGACCGCTCCGTTGAGCTGGCACGGATGGACAGCACGATGATGTTCGCGCTGAAAGAGCTGCCGATCATTTTGAAATAGATAGCAAGCGAAGAGTCGATCTCGGAGGAGAGCGGCTCTTTTTTAAATGGTGATGTCATTGCTCAAATAACGGTTGAACATGCATAGAAGCAATTGAAATGGCAATGCCCATAAGTTAAATGTTATGGCGGTCTCCTGTCGATTAGAAATTGAGGGAGGGGCTGTAGGAATGCGGAAGGTATGACCTTTAACTGGGGGCGCTACCATGTTAGAATGAACGTCATAACAGCAGAGATTAAGGAGCGAAAGCGCCATGAATATACAGATGATATGCGTAGGCAAGTTGAAGGAGAAGTACCTGGTGCAGGGCATTGCGGAGTACAGCAAGCGCCTTGCGCCTTACGTGCGCCTCTTTGTGCATGAGGTGCCCGATGAGAAGGCGCCGGAGAACATGAGCGAAGCGGAGATGCGGCAAGTGCAGGAGAAGGAGGGCGTGGGCATCCTCGGCCACATCAAGCCGGACACCCACGTCATCGCCCTTGCGATCGGCGGCCAGCTGTGGTCCAGCGAGGAGCTGGCAGCCCATATCGACAAGCTGGGCACGTATGGCACCAGCAGCGTAGCTTTTGTCATCGGGGGCTCTAACGGCCTCTCCGAGGACGTATTAAAGCGCGCGCAGACGAAGCTCAGCTTCGGGCGCATGACCCTGCCGCACCAGCTGATGCGGCTGGTGCTGGTGGAGCAGGTGTACCGCGCGGTGAAGATTAATCGGGGGGAACCTTATCATAAATGACGGCTAAAAATTGGGTTCTTTACTGCCATCTTCGCGGCTTAGCCTGAAGTTGCCGAGGTCGCGAATGTTGTCTCCCGCTTTGAGAACGACGATGTAGCCCTGCGCGCCTAAGCAAAAATCGATTTCAAATTCATCTTCCAGTTCAACACTTAGTTGGTTGAAATAATCCTCGACCTGATCGAGGAGTGCCGCCGGAAGCGCCCCAACCCGGTGCAGCATGACAAGGTCCCGCTTAGTTTTGATGATTTTCAATCTATTTACCTCCTGAAAAAGAAAATGACCCCTCGAAAAGGGGGCTTGGTACTAGGTCACGAATATTATATATGTATCAAAAATTGCTTGAACCGGTTTTAAGCTAACTGGCAGATTAGCGAAAAAGGAAATTGCAGATCAGTGACGATGTTGTAATCGTTAAAGCTTTGAATCTCATAATTACTCTTTTGTAAGGTGTGGTTAAATGGCCTTGGAAAACACAAAGTTTAAATACTTGGAGACTTTTTAAAATCCCGCCGTGAACGGATTAAGCCGGATCGTATGGTTTGGGCGGCTTTTTGGGACAAGTTGCAAAGCGTTTGGGAGCCGGCAAAGTATTGGGGACCGTTGGAAACCCAGAGAAAGCCAAGCTTGCCGCTTCCTTCGGATATGACGAATTATTTGTCCGGTCCGAATTTGCTGAGAAGACCCTGAAGTCCACCGGACAGAAAGGCGTTCACGCTGTCTTTGATCCGGTGGGGGGAAGCATGCGCAAACAAAGCTTAGGTGCTTTGCCCGCTCGGCCAGTTGGTTGTTGTCGGAAACGCCAGCGGTGAAGAGGATGTCTCGCATTCCTTTAACCAAATATGGTTTTCCAACAAACAGTCCGCTGGTTTTACATTAGGCGGATACGCCGAAAGCAATCCTGCAGAAACCGGGAAAGCGGCGCGGGAAGCGTTAAGCATGCTGGCAAGAAAAGAAATCCATGCTGAGATTCACGGCGTGTATCCTTTGGAAAAAGCGGCAGAAGCTCTTACACTTTTAGAGCAGAAAAACACTGTCGGCAAACTGGTTTCGAAAGTATAAGCTCGAAGCAAAACGAGAGAGCTTCACTGTGAGCCTCTTTCCTAAAATACAGTTATTGAAGTAACGAAGACGATAGTTGAATAAAGCGAGATCTAAGAAAGGGCCATCCCGCGAAGGATGGCCCTATAACTTGCCGTTATAAACAACGCGGAGAACCGTATCATAAATAGTGGTAAAGTGGAGGGTAGAAATTGAATATTGATGCCCAGACATTAATCAAGATGAGAGAGCCTCACACCCAGAAGCTGAACAAAAGCGATCTGCAGGGGCATTTGGGTTCCATAAATATATAGATTCGTGAGTATGTGCCCTGCCGCATTACCGGCTAGGAAGATTCGGCATAAAAAGTGTATGATACGGTGCAGCAGCAACAGCGCCGATATCTGAGGACGGTGAGAAGGAGGGAAGAGCAGGAAACACTCTATCATTGATGTGGACCTATAATATAGATACATAAGTAACAGGGCACTCTTCGAAGTAGAGTGCCCTGTTTATAGTGTTTTAGCCAAATATACCATATTACACCGGTAAAAATGATTAACCTAGTTGTTGCACACCTTTGTACCATACGGCTTGGATAGACAAGGTATCCGAGATATTGGTTGTCGGATCACCAGCTACCAATACAAGGTCAGCGAGCGCCCCTACGGCAATTTGGCCCCGATCGTTAAGACCAAAGCGACGGGCCGGTTTTGAGGTAGCGGACCGAAGTGCTTCTATCGGAGTAAACCCGGCCATAACCAGCAATTGCATTTCATGATGAACGCTGGCACCATGCGCGAGGCCTCCGAGATTCTTAACGGGAACGGGGGAGACATCCGTACCGACCAGAATATCCACTCCGGCACGGTGAAGATCCATCACGTTACTAAAGCTATTCTCCATATGGCCTTGCGGGAAAGTATTGAAGCTAGAGTTCAAAATATCGATCCATTCCGGACTTAATTTGGAATAAACACGCGGATCATTCGCCAATTCCGATGCCGGATTCCCAAGAATGGACGAGTTCAATACCAAACATGGTGTCACGAACGCGCCTGAATCGGCTATGGATTTCACCAATTTGGCCGTGTGTTCGGGCCTGTCGATAAACAAGTGACCCAATCCGTCCACCCCAATATCAATGGCGCTCTGTGAGGAATCAGCAGTCAAGACGTGAGCTATGACGATTTTATCGAACTTATGGGCTTCTTCCACGGCTGCTTTTAGAATCTCATCGCTCAAAACAGGCAGGCCAGGAGCAGCCATGACCGTCCCTTCTTCGATCATGATTTTAATATAATCGGCTCCATTCTCCACTTGGGTATGCACATGTTTGATCGCTTCCTCCACAGTCGTTACTTGGGGCACTTCTTCGTGATCGTGAGCGTAAGCGGCTAGCATAGCTTCCCGGTCTTCTTTCGATAACTTCTCCAATTCCTTTAATATGAAATCAGGGATTTCATCCCCATCCGGAAGCAGTTCATCCGGATGACCGCCTGGAGCGGTGATCGCTGTACCGGCAGAACGGACATCGGCGACGTCATTCACATTTTTCAACTGGATCGCCCGCCCTCTTTTCGTAAAATCGCCGTTCATTTCGAGTTCTGTCGTAACGCCGAATTTTAAGGCATCCCTTAGTCCACCAATGGAAGTGTGAACATGCGCATCAATCAAGCCTGGCAATAATGTCGCGTTTTTCGCATCAATGATGGTTGCGTTTGCCGGAAGATCTCCACTTACCGCAATAATGGTTTCCCCTTTGATGACAACATTTCTTGAATCGATAACCTTTTCCCCGTCGAAAATACGTGCATTTGTAATCGCCGTAACTCTTTCTAAAGGAGAGCTTTGGGCAGCATTCTTCATTTTGTTATTCCTCCTTGGAGTTGTACGTGAATCACTTCGGAGTATAACTGTTAGATAACTAACTGTCAACAAACTAATATTTATTTGACATGCAAGCTGGATCTCTGTATAGTTTATTTACTTACAGTTAGCTTTCTAACAATTTGAGGAGGTACGATCATGAAGCCTCGCAAGGATACGCCTTATCTGGATTTGTTTCAGATTATTGGCCTTAAGTTAAAGAAAAAAGCAGACGAGAGCATAAAAGAGTTGGGGTTAAACGCTCAACAAGGAAAAATAATTGGTTATATCTACGAGAACCAAGAAACTGAATTAATTCAGAGGGATCTTGCCGATCGGTTTCATCTGCGCGGGGCTAGCATTACAAGTATGCTTCAAGGTCTTGAGCAAAGAGGATTCATCGAGCGAAAAATCCCAGCCAATAATGAACGGCAAAAAAATATTTATGTTTTACCAAAGGCCGTTGAATTGATTGAAGACTTTAATGACTCCTTCCAAAAGGTGGAGGACGAAATCGTTCAAGTCCTTTCCGAAGAGGAGAAGCAAACCTTAAAGGAATTGTTGATCAAAATAAATGAACGCTTATAATGACTGCGAGGGTGATCTAAGCCTGATGTAAATTAGGCAGCCGATTACTTCGGCGGCTTTGTGTGCATCATTCTGAAGGCTTGATCATGGCCCAGAGATTGAGCAAAAAAGTTGGGAGTTAAGCGCCGAAGTGGAATTTTCGCCGATAGACCCGTTAAGGCTGAACCGTATCATAAGTGACGGCGAAAAATATACTGTACTGTTCTACTGATCTTCTATCTTTTTGTAATTTATGTTATGTTAGAATCTGGATTTAAAGCCAAGTAGCAGAGGTGATTACTCTGAGTGAAGAGTCTATGTTAATTTTAAAACTTCCATTTTATTGGAGAATGATCGATTCAGTAGTGAGTACTTTACATCAATACCCTAATGTTTAATTAGGAGGGGTAGACATGAGAAGAAAAAAGTTAGTAATCTCGCTGACAATCATATTTGTTGTTGCATATGTTTTATTTGGAGTATGGATTGCTAATGACACAAAAGTTGTTTTAGAAAAGGCTATGAGTGGAGCAGCCGATTATCCCGAATATATGAACCAAACGACATATCAAAAAATTAATCCAATCGAACGTGGAGTTGGAAAAGAAAATTTCACGTATGACAAAGAGTTACATCGTATAGGATTTGTTTTTCCCTTGCATTTCTTTTTTGTATCGAAGGTCTATGTAACACAACAGTATGAAAATGATAGTCTCGGATTAAAGGAACCTGTCAATTTAAAACTAAAACTGAAATCTGGTAGATGGTATGCTACCAACGCACATATTAAACCTTAAAGAACAAAGAACAAGGTCCCATTTAAAGTCGCTAAATTAGCGGCTTTTTTTGTTTTATCGGTACAAGTTCTTGTCCCGAGCCAAGGACAACAACTTGTACCGATTGCCATAAAGGACAAGAACTTGAGGGCTGTCTAAGGTGTACAAGTCCATGCGCTAAACAAAAACTTGCGCCGTTACAGACAGCGCGGTGAACCTTATCACAAGTGACGGCTAAATATTTCGGGGAGAAATTCGGGCCTTCGACGCACGACGTGTGTAGGATGCGTTTGAGGGCGCCTCTGGAAATGCTCGCGCCAAAAGCGGCGGATGATGGGTAAATCCAAATCATAGCTGATCCATGGCTGGGAGCATAACCACGCTTCAAAAGACTCCTTGTCGTCAAATGTTGGTTCAACGTAATCAGGAGGTGCCACCAACGCAAACTCCTCCTGCATGTACGGGATATATTCGATTCCAGGGGCAGTAAGCTTTTGCGACATGATGATGATCTCTACCTTTTCCTCAAGCAGCCAGTCAAGTAGCTTGGAAGCGACACCGAGATAGGCAACGACGCGCATCTGGTAGGTGCCGATATAAGGAGCGATCCCGAAAAAACTCATGTGCAGACCCGATTCGAAGTACGGGCAAAGAAGTGATCGCACTTGTCTTGAGGGTTTGTGTGGTTACTTCCAAAGCCTCGATTAGCGGAACCAACTGTGTATATAGTGCTTTGCCTCTCTCAGTCGGAATCATTTTCCGGGGAGCTCGTGTAAATAAAGGTTCACCCACCTCTGCTTCCAGATAAGCCAAATGCTGGCTCATGGCTGGCTGGGTCATCATCCTTGTTCTGGCGGCTTCCGATACGGAACTATGCTTGTAGATACTAATAAAGCTTCGGTACCATTCAAAGTCCGCCATGTTCGCTTTCCTCTCTTACTTGAGACATTTCTGGTGCTGTACTCCTCATATCGTAAACAAAATTCCGATGACTGTCACGAGCGAAGCAACCCAAGGTACGGCAGGGAGCCCTCCTGCAAAGCCCGCATCAATGACGATACCCCGATATAGGCACCAAGTGCATTGCCCAGATTAAAGGCCGCGATGTTCAATGTCGAGGCAAGTCCTCACGTGTATTATTCGCCTAATTTGCTTAATACTGCATTTGTGACAGCGAGCGTAGACTGAGGATTTTGTCCGGTAATCAGATTGCCGTCGACCTCTACATGTGTACTCCAGTTTGGTGCCGCTACAAAAATGGCACCCAGATCACGGATTTTGCTCTCCAAGAGGAACGGCAGGTAAGAGCCCAAGACTGTCGATTCTTCTTCTCTGTCGGTGAAAGCATTCACCCGCTTGCCTGCGACCAGCGGCTGTCCATTGGACAAGGTTGCGCCAACGAGACCGGCAGGACCATGGCAAACAGCGGCGACGATTTTTCCTGCTTCGTAAAATTCACGAAGCAATTGCTGGAGCTTTTGGTTGTCTGGCAGATCGAACATCGTGCCATGACCGCCAGGCAGGAATATCCCCTCGAATCCTTCTGCCATCACATCATCCAGCTTTTTGGTATTTTCCAGATGCTTGGAAGCGTCCAGGATTTCTTGTGGTGTTTGGTCGCCCACGCTGCCCGGGTCAATCGGGCCAGCTCCTCCCTTTGGGCTTGCTACGGTGATTTCATAGCCGTTTTCTTGGAAGGCCATATAAGCCTCCGCGAATTCCGATAGCCAGATTCCTGTCTTTTTGCCTTCCTGCATATCTGTATGATTGGTGACAACCATTAAGATTTTTTTCCCATTTATATTGCCTCCTATACTTTTGAACTCTGCTTACAGGTGTTATTTTACGGCCGCGTTATCAATAAAACAAATTATGTTTTATGTGCATATATATAAATTTATTTATACTTTGTACGTGGTAAGAGCAGTGCCGCCGCGCGGCACACTTAAGCGTATTTTTCGCTGATAGACCCGTTAAGCTGAACCGTACCACAAGTAGGGCGGAAATTTCGCAAGAGGGGGACCTTTATCCTTCTCAAGGGTCTACCCAAGCATTACTTTTTGGTTTGGATAACTGGGTTTTCCATCGAAAATCGAAAATACGAGATGGTGTAAATGAAATGACTTCGCCAGTCTCCAACGGGATTTCAGAGATGACTGGAAAAGTGTCCAAACTGTCCAGCAAACGATGCAAAGAGCGAACGAATTAAAAAAACTGATTAATGGTCCTTTTATGATCATACCTTTGAAAACTGGGAATAAAATTAAGAAATAGATGGAAAAAATGTGGACTTCGTTTTGTCATGACTGATTTCGTCGATTTTAGACCTTTCTTATGAACTGATTATTATTAATTCACAACGATCGTGCGAAAGGATGTGAAGCATGATTAATATTTGGTTTGGTGAAATTCAAATCGGCAAAGTATCAAGCTCATCGGGCGTTTTTTCAGGAAGTAATGAACAGTGGAAGTTTAGGAATACATCCAAGCAAAACCAAGCGTTTGGATCTATTAACGGAGAAGGGTGCTCGATTACCGATATCCTTGTCGTCCTGAATGATGACGATAAGGTGGATTCATCTTCGAGTTCAAAGCCTACTCAAAAGTGATAAACCCCTTTCGTAAAAAACAGCACCCGCGTACAGATGAGCTGATTCATGATATCCGTGGGCGATTGGAAGAGATGGAGTCTCTGTTAAAACGCATGGAGCAACAACTTAGCCAACCGGAATGCCCTCATCCAGGCATTCAGATCGAGACTGTCCACATTCACCAACCTGTTTTGGAGAATCTGGAATTTAGGCTAGATGCTTTGGATATCGACCAGCTCAGCGGATCACTCAACTTGGGCAACAACTTCGGAACTAAGTGGATCCGAAGTCGTAGCACCTCCAAAGCCAAGAGCGGCTCCTCAAGCACTGCTGCCAACTCTGAGCCATCCAAGGAGAAAATTCATCCAACGTCATCAGGCTATCGTTGGAATAATCGGGGGTGATGACTGTGGCTTCTTTTATGTCACCGCAATTCGTGATCGGGTCGATTCGTATTGGATCCGTGGAAAATGCTTCATGCATCAATATGGGGAATAACCGGCCGGCCGGCTTCGAGAACCATCAGAAATTGACCCAAGGTTTCGGAGCGGTCAGCGGAGATCGGAACCTGGTAGCCGGCATCCGCTCTTTGCTCAACGATTCCGATTTCCTGGATATGCTTCATGTCACGGACGGAGACATTCCCGAATGGCTCAACGGTATCATTTCCAAAAACGAGCACATAAAATAGGGAGGAACTTCATTTGGAGAAGGGTAGTGACTGAAGCGATGGATAAAAAAAAAGCCCCTAATAGCATTTGGCAAGGTTTCCTAGATAATTGGTCTGAGCAGATGCTTTTTGCAAACAAGGAATTGAACGCAAAAGGCATCGAAAATTTCGTTCAAGAAACGATGAAAAATTACATGCCCAAAACTATGCTTCAACAGGCAGGCCTTCATCATTTTGCCGACTCACTCGATTACGAGCTGTTCGAAACGCATCAATCCATCTTCATAAGATGGAGTATACCAGCCGATGTTTCGCTGAAGAACATAAGATTTTACGTCAATAGTCGAATTTTAAAAATCGTACATGGCGATTCTTCCGAGGAGATCGCGCTCCCTCACGATGTGGATCCGGACCAGACATCCTCAAAATATGATCAAGGCGTCTTGGAAATCAGTCTTTCCAAGACAGGCGATCCAGAGCCGTTTCGGGAGATTTTTGTTCGCGACGGAGGCAAATGACTAAACGTTAATCCGAAAATGATAGGGCATTTGAAGCAAATTGGCCATTCCTTCAAGCAGAGGCTGTCTGCCCGAAGGAATATCCGTCTTTGCGATGGGAAGCTCGGCGAGTTGAGTCATGCAGCTTGTCGAATGCGGTAGGATATCCACGATCCGGACATTATAGCGGACGGAAGAATAAGGGGATATATCTACGGTCATACAAAATAACCGAATCATTCATGACACCAAGGAGCCTTAGACGGAATATAAATGTAGAGATAGTCTCCTATTGGGGGTGAGCGGGTTGGCTGTAATCATTACGTTGGCAGCGGGAGCTATCAATGTGAATCAAATGAATAGGGGAAGCGGAATTTCGATAGGGGAGAACTCGCTACCCGGCTGGAGCCAGAATGGGAAAGACAATTACGGCAACGGCCAAAATATTGGGGCTAACGTACAAGTGGGATTCGTGGCTACCGTTGTCGATCCAGATGCAATTGATAACCCTATAGGTGAAATTCAACCTTCCGCTTCGTTACAAAATCAAACGATTTAAGAAAAAGGGAGGCGTGACCCATGGGAGATAAGCCGGCTTTAAAACCTTGCATTCGTTGTGGGCGAATACCGGGCGAGGAAGATGAGTATTGCAGCGACTGCGGAGTTCCGATTCTAAACCGTTGTTCGGACGAACCCGGAATATTTGGCAAAGGATGTACTTTTGTGAATCCTCCAACGGCGGTTTATTGCACAAAATGTGGGGAGCCTACCGTTTATCAATTAAATGGTTTGATCCAGCCGAAGTATCCCAATGGAAACAGACCCAAGTCCTCGGATATCAATTAGTTTCTCATATGGGGCCGCCGATGATATAGCTTATGTTTGCCTTCCTTAATCAAGATTCTCGCTTGGAGGGATTAGTATGGAGGAGCGGATAAAGACGAATACACCGAAAGATTTCTACAGCCAGGTGACTGAGGTACTCGGCGATGACTTTTGGAGTGAAATGAGTGAGCTTCTACCTAATTCGGGTCCTCGGATCGACGTCTTTCATACTTCAACAACGGTGGTTGTTTTAGTAGAGCTTCCCGGTTTGGAATCGGTGGAGCAAATAAGACTTCAATTAATCGGGCAGACGCTGGAATTGGAAGGCGACTTGCCTTGTCATTATCCCGTTACCGGTCCTCGGATCACAATAAGTGAGAGGTTCTTTGGCCCGTTCTGTCGGTCGCTGGCTTTGCCGAAGCCTGTGTCCGCTGAAGCAATTTCCGCGAAGTACACCAAAGGTTTGCTGGTCGTGGTGCTGCAAATTATCCAAGATGAAAATCAAACCCCGATCCAAGTCGATTTTGAACGATCCTGATCCAGCTAATGATGTTAATAATGAAGAACCCTGTTTACGAAGTAATTAGACTGGGATAGTTCACGACATTGTTTAAGAGAGAAACGGAAAAGTTTAGAGCATCAGTGTATTCATTACTTCTGATAAAGGAGGTCTAGTCGTTGAACGTATCGGGACAGAAGGCAAGCGTCATATTTCAAAAAATGATCGTTAACCATCTCGAGGATACTTCGGGGATTTTTATTGGGACCAACCAAGCGATTGGGTGGAGTACGATTAAAAAAACAAACCAAGGATTCGGCGAGTTGAGTCATACGGTTTTGTCGAATGCGGTAGGTGTTCTCCATGATGAGGATATTGTAGACTTCACCATTCAGGATTATCATAATATCATCTTAACGGAAGTTCCCAATAACCAGCAGCAATGCGCCATTCATTTCGGCTCCCTCCAGACGAATTCGTTAATCAACTCTTGTGCGATTGACTTGGGCGACAATAAGCAATTGGGATGGAGAACTGCCCGTAAAGATAACTTTGGAGTTGGCAAACCCATTGGAATCAATTCGCTAAAACGGACCATTGGGGTACTTAACGATAACGATGCCGTGGATGCGACGATAATTACAAACCAGCATGACGAAGATATATCTACGGTCATAAAAAATATTCGAATCACTCAGGACACCGAGGAGACTTAGATGGAATGTAATTATAGGAATAGGCTCTTATCGGAGGTGAGTTGGTTGGCTATCAACATATCGTTGGGGGCGGGAGCTATTAGTGTGAATCAATTGAATAAGGGGTGCACGATTGCAGTAGGAGATAATTCTCAGCCCGGTTGGAGCCAGAAAGGGAAACACAATTACGCTAACTGTCAAAATATAGGGATCAACGTACAAACGGAATTCTTCGCTATCGTTTTCGATAAAGATGTGATCGATAACCGGATAAGTGGCATCAAATCTTTCGCTTCGTTGCAAAATCAAATGGCTTAAGAAACATCTTTCTATGACACCTTGGGATCGATTTGATGAGGCTGTAGAATGGTATTAAATGAAAAATGGGATGGAGGCGAAAAGGAACGGTCCTGACGCCAGCAAAAAAGCTTTTCTTTTCATGCTGATATGGGACAGGCTATCCTAAAATCGTAATTAAGGCTTTTTTGGACATGGATACTTTTGGCTTGATGTGGCGATGGCGACTATGGCGATACCGGCTGAGAGTAGAGAGCGGTTGTTGGATGTATATTTGGAAACGGCAAATGGACAGTGAGCGAATTGAGTATTCTTGTGGGTTTTGCTGGAGTCATGTTTGGTTACTTCGCTTTCTAGATTAACGGTAACGACAACGAGAGTTGAATCACTGACAATCAGGCCGCCGATGACTTCGGTGGCCTTCTGTCATGTTAAGTAGGCTTGGATCATAGCCCTTGGAGCGAGTAAGATTGGCAACTATGTGTCGCGGGGGATTTTTCACCGGTAGACCCGTTAAGCTGAACCGTATCATAAGTGATGGCGAAAAATGTTGTGACAAGAGGGATGTAGATGCAGCCTTATCTCTTCTTTGCAATGATGGGGGAGGCTTAGAAAGGAAAATGCCCCCGTACCTTTGGCAAGGATTGACGGGAGCATTCCAATCAATTGTTGAAGTAGTGTGACTGTTGGAGGTCGGGGAGCAGTGCTGGCTGGACGGGCCTCCATCCCAGAAGTTCCTGCGTTGCAGTGCTTGATCTTGGGATATCGGGCCCTGCAAGTGAGTAATACACCAATTGACCTAAAAGGAGCTTGTTAAAATGACAAACACACCCCAATTACGCGGTATGGCAAACATTAGTTTCTGGGCAGAGGATCTCAAAGCGGCAAAAGAATGGTATACGAAGCTACTGGGGGTGGAGTCGTACTTTCAAGATTGGATTACCGCATCGGTAGTTGATCCCTTTGGAAACATTATCGGTTTCATTCATAGTCCGCATTATAAAGAAATTTGGGATTCTTTTCACCAAACATAACCTGAACTTCTAGCTGGTGTCGTTACGCAAACTTACATCAGCTTTTCTGTGAATCCTGCTGCGCTTCGCACCGCACCGTCTTGGTCTGCCAGTTGCTTCTCCAGCATGGCTGGTCTTAACCTTGGGACGATTTTCACGGCGGTTCCCGAAGCGATGTGCTAACCCCATACTCGCTTGACCTCCTCTAATCGCTCTGCATCATGAGCGCTGGATTAACCGTCCGATGGAGTGTACTTCCCAACGTCCAGCTCGAAAGTTGCTTCATTGGACGGGTCCAGCTCTACTTGGATGGTTCCTCGATTGTCGGTCAGCACAAGCATGCGCGAGCCGACGAGAGGAACGCGGTCAGCGCTGGTGCGCATGTGTGCTAATACGACATGAGGGGAACCTTCTGCAATATAAGTTACTTCAACTGTGAACATCGGATAATTGAAGAGCCAGTGGTTATCGAATTTTATGGCGGTCAACGTCCCGGCGAATGACGAGCCCTCCATGCGGAGGCGCTCGATGTCTGCTTGCCGCCGCTTCGCGTGGACGATGGAGCCGGGCAACCGCAGGAGTACGATGACGGCCCAGAGGGCGAAGCCAGCTCCAACGATTGCTCCGAGTTCTGGTGGGATTGTTGGCGATGTAACTATGGCCTCAAGGTCGAAGGGACGCGATGGATTGTTTATAAGCGTCCAGAGCAGAAGGACTCCCGCAACAGCAGAGATTCCACCTGCGATTGATAGCATTGAGTACAGGCCGGCGACCCTGATTTGTCCGAATTGATCGTCCGCTCGCGAGTACAGTCCACCGGTCACACCGATCGCGGCGAGCAGCAGTACCACGGCGGCACCCACCGTTACAGGATGACCGAGGAACTTGCTGATCTCCGGTGTCGGCGCAAGGCCGAGCAGGGCGCCGAACGGTACGGAGCTTGCCAGCGCCCATAGTACAGCAGCAGCGAGCAACCATGACAGCAGCGGAGCCACACGTCCGACAGGGCGTCCCGGTTGGAGCGCAGTCATCCGTCCGTTCTTGTCCGTGGTGGAAAACAGCGGCAGGATCTCAATATGGTCTTGCTGCCCGTGCTTTTGCTGACCTTCCACAGTATTCCTCATTGGTATGTCCCTCCCGAGAAAGGTTCTCGTACCTCGAGCTGCGAAGGTAGAATCCCCACGGCGCAGCCGGGCTGATCAACAATAAAATTCAATTTAATATAGTTGAGAAGCTAAAGGTGAATTTTTGTAGGCATCCATAATTTTTCTATATATTACCACATGAATGTTGCCCACTGTAATACCTTCCACATACATTTTTTTACGAGTTAGAAGGTAATCATAGATTTGCAATATGGTGTGAGCAACTAACAGTCTTCGTAGATGTGAGGTTTGCAAGACTTTGATCGCGAAGGTGTACATATCCCGATGGAAAGTTTAAGCCAGATCATGCCGTGACACGCGCGGAATTTGTAGTCATGCTAATGAATGCGCTGAAGATGCAAGAAGCAGGATCGGAGCTGATATTCACAGATAAGGCTGAGATCGGAGCATGGGCACAGAAAGCAGTCTCACAAGCACTACAACTGGGCATTATTAAGGGCTGTGAAGACGGTACCTTCGGTCCGAATCGAAATATAACGCGCGCTGAGATGGCGATGATGATTGCGAAGACACTCAAGTTACCGAACGAAGAGAACGCGATAACTTCTTTCAGAGATGACAAGGAAATTCCTGTCTGGGTTAAAGGTGCAGTGGCAGCTCTAAAGGATAATGGCATTATACAAGGAACGGGTACTAACCAATTCAACCCTCGTGCCGAAACTACGAGAGCAGAGGCAGCAACCATATTATTAAACATGTTAGATGACTTAAAATAAAGAATGAAAGGCATCCAAGAGGATGCCTTTAAATTTAGCTCTATAGATGCTGTGAACCGTATGTGATCCAGTATGACGATGTCAGAGGTGTGTTCCGCATCCATCCTTGGAGGTAAGAGATTATTTTGGTAAAAAAGCGTACCCTCAACTCTTCAACGATACATTGTATAATGTCTGAAAAGGGATCGAAGGAGAGAAGAAGCATTGGGTTTTATCGAAGACTTTAAGCAACATATCCTCCGCAACGTCATGAAGGATATCGAAAAAGAATTTCAAAAAACATGGAGCATCGATTATAAAGGGCATGTGATCGAAATTCATCACGCGCTGAAAGAAGAGCAGCTCATACTGGACGGGCAAATCGTGGACCGCAAGCAGAAGAATCTGATGTTCTATTTGAAGTTGAAGCCGTATTCAACCTTATCCGGCACACTTGATGTAGGCGATGGCGTGAAGCAGAAGGTGAAGGTCAGGTTTGGAGGTCTTATCCGATTCAAATGCGTTGTCAAAGTGGGTCGGGCCGTCGTATGGAAGGAGTCAATCAAATTAGATTTTCTTCCGTGGAATCATAAGGAAATGCTGGTTCCTTTCATTGAGCAGCAAGTTCAGATCCACCACCGCGTGATGGATGATGCTTTGCCTGATGACGAATACGTGTATAGCGACCATCATCCGCGGGTGGCTGCCGGTTATGCCGATCGGCACTTAGATGATGTGCCTACGCCGTTCTTTTCAAGAAAATTGCTTAATAGATTCGCGAAGCAGCTTCATCATCCTACGATCAAGACGCGAAAGGCCACGTACGAGGACATTATATTTGACCGGTTCGCCAGTTACGGAGGGGAGTTCATCGAACGCTTGGAGAAGGCGAATCTGGATGAAGCGCTTATGCAGCAAGAGGCCGTATGGCTGCTCGAGCATGCCGCCCATCGAGAGGTCGTCAAATTCGCCGTCATGGTTCTAGGTCATACGAATTGTGAACCGTTCAAGGAACGTTTGTACGCGATTGGCATGCATGAGGAATTCACCGAGTACGTTATTTCTGCCTTGCTTCGTGGTACTCGAGAACCCAACCCGCTGATCTGGAAACTTGCTCAGTCCGTTCAGGGATGGGGCAAAATCGAGGCGGTGGTGCAGCTTGAAGCAACCACGCCTGAAATAAAGCGCTGGTTGCTGACCAAGGGCTGCGAAAGCACCGTTCAACATGGTTATTTGGCCTATACTTGCGCGGTGAAAGGAGAACTTGCCTCCGCCTTGATGCAAGAGACGATCTCCAAAGAGCTGTACGACGGGACTGGTCGGATCATCGAGAAGATATTGCAGGAGGCTGATCCGGACCTGGTCGATTATTTGCTTGAACATGCGATCTTTTATCGATTTGTCAGCCATGCTGCCGTTCATTGCAATAACGAAGGAGACTATCATGCTCTGATGCAATTAGCCCGATATTTAGCTGACGAAGAGGCATGGGAAGAATCTTTGGAAGATGTATGGAAACAGGAAGAGCGCAGATTGATCCAGCAGAAGCTGCAGCCCTTGATTGATGAACCAAGATGGCAATTGAGTCCAACTTGAAAAACAAATTACTCAAGGTCTTGGGGGACGGCCCCCGTAATGTAGCTACCCCGTAGAAGTGAAAATGAAGGCAATTAAAATGAGATTAGCAGGTATCCCGGCGAGGGCTCGGAGCTGCGCTTCATCCAGTTCCCGCCTCCCAAAATAAAGGAGAACGCCATTACGGTGTTCTCCTTATCGCTTTAGAAGTATAAAACTTTCCCTATCATTCATAAGGGATAGTATGGATTAAAACGGGAATTTTCGTTCTTCTATTTGAATAGAAACCCATTTGGTTTCTGTGAATTCGTCGATCACCCAAGGGTTACCGAAACGGCCCATACCTGAGCCTTTTACAACACCGAATGGTGTATTTTCAATCGCATTGACGGTTTGGTCATTCACGTGGGTCATACCAAACTCCAAATCAGCTGCCAGCTGATCGCCTTTCTCCAAATCCGCTGTAAAGATGGCTGAGCTCAAACCAAATTCTGTGTTGTTGGCAATTTCGATGGCCTCTTCATCTGATGCTGCTTTAATGATGGATACAATCGGTGAGAAATATTCAGTTTGTGCTAAACGACTGTCAGGGAACACATTTCCGAATATGGCAGGTGTCAAAATATTTCCCTCACGTCTGCTATCCAGCAATACTTCTACACCTGTAGTTTTTGCTTCGGCAATAAATCCTTGTACTCTTATGATTTACTGGTATGCGATGATCTAATTCCGGATATAAATCGAGCATTGCTTCGAGAGTTACAAGATATTTTTCAAAATCGAATGTCCTTTGTAGGTGATCAGCCTTCTGAAATGGCACGACGTATTATTAATCTGCTATATTATCATTCGCCAATTATGGAGCAAATTAGTGAAAATCCCTAACCTCTTTAAAATAAAGGTGAAACGTTTCGGGCCATCGTACAAGGATGGCTCTTTTTTTGCCGTTACGATCTCGGAAGCCCTCAACTTGTACAGTTTTTGTACAGAATAGAATGATACAATTCGCGAGGGGGGGGAGAACCCTCGGGTGAAGATTTTTTTCCGCATAAAAGTATTGCTCCTTAGGGGATGGAGGTCGGCGGTTTGAAGTGGCGAAGTGGACGTAAGGTCTTGTGGATAGGACTTGTTTTATGGTTAGGCGCAGCCTTGGGGATCGGAGAAAGTTTGATCCAAGCCAAGGGGGAAAATGTAACGAAACGGTTTATTACGATGAATATGATCAACCCGAATGGCACGATGGCTACCTATTTACAGGGAGCGGAATCGGTCAATCCTGAATGGGCAGCGGGACGAGAGGCTCTCTCCGAATCCCTTGGGTTCTGGATGCAGGCGGCGCTGGCTAGTCATGACCTTGTTGCATTTGAGAAGAGTTATGACGCATTAACCCGTTATTTTACGGCAGATCGTCAATATATTGTATGGAAACTAGATCCTGAAGGTGGGGCGGAAGTCAGCACAAACGCACTTGGTGACGATTTGCGGATTATAGGGGCTCTGGTGGAAGGTTCCCGGATATGGAAGGGCCACTCCGAATGGACGGCGACTGCCAGCGATCTTGCGGAAACCTTGTTAAGCCGGTCACAAAAGAACGGGTATCTGGTGGATTTCTACGATTTCTCCACGGAGGAACTGCCCGACACCCTGAGTCTTGCTTATGTGGATCTTTCAGCACTGCGCAGGCTCTTGGAAGAAGGCATACTGGATATGAAAACGTACAATCGCTATCATTCCCTGCTGCAGGGGATGCCGGATGACGGCGTGTTTTATCCCAAAGCTTATCATGTGGTAAACGGGGAATATACATATGATGAAAATGTGAATTTAATTGATCAGCTGCTGGTCGCTATGCATGTCGGGGAAACGCAAAGGAGCCAAGAGTCGCTGCTTCAATTCCTCAAGCAGGAATTGAAGCAGACGGGAAAGATCGCGGGACAGTATAGACGCGCCGACCGAAAGGCCGTGGTGAAATACGAGTCTTCCTCGGTTTATGGTCTCGCTATCATGTTTGCTATCCAAATGGAGGACAGGCCCTTTGCCGTCAAGCTGAACAAACGTCTGCAGACCTTAAAAGGGAAAGATACCCGTTATCCTGGGGGGTATGTGTTTGAGAAGAACACGCATGTTTTTGATAACTTGCTTCCTTTATTAGGGGAATATGCTATTGATCGAGGTGGACATGGAAAATAAAAGATGGGTTCAACGCGCAGTCGGGGGATACGCCCTTCTGATCGGTTTAGCGGTGCTGCAGGAGCTGCTGGTCTATATCAATGTCTTTAGAGACCAATCCTTTACCTTACTGGAGCTGGGATTCGCCATTGGCTGCCTTGCGGCTCTGATGCTGGGCTTCCTGGCCCCTGCCGGGGTCTCGGTCGTTTGTATTTTTGTATATATCGTGGCTTATTTTGTATGGCTTACGACTTATGCGAAGGTCGATGTGCTGTCCGTCTCCTGGCTCTGGCTGCTGCCAGCCAATGTAGCCGTTGCCGCATTCATCAAAACCGGGCTGGTTCGCAATAAGCGGCTAATGGAGCGGCTGGAGGAGCTGCAACGAAAGAATCCGGAAGTGGATTTAGCCACCGCGCTAGGCAATAAGGAAGCTTTTAGGGAAACGCTGATCAAGCAGTCTAATCTCGCTAATCGTTATTCAGATACGTATAACTTCTGCCTGGTCATGTTTAAAATTGAATTTCTGCCGATGGTGCAGGAATCCCTAGGTTCACAAGGCTATGCCCAACTTCTCGCCTCCTTATCGGAAGGGATACGGAAGCATATTCGTTACGAGGATTACAAATTCGCCCTGGACCGGGGAAGATTTATTGTGCTGCTCCCTATGACAGACCAGGAGTATTTAATGACATTGACAGACCGGATTAGGCACGCGCTGGTAGACATTCCGTCTCAGGACGGGAAAGGCGGGGAGCTGAATCTGGTGATCCGTACAGGGGCCCTGGTCTTTGCTAAGGAGCAATTCAGTCAATACGAAGATGCGGATGCCGTCATTGCCGCACTTGAACGCAACACGGAGACGGATTTGATCGGAGAATATATATGAATTTTTGCGCATTATTCAATAAGCAGCAGGCAGAGAAGGAGATGTAATAGATGTCTTACACTGCGTGGTTTGTTCCGTTATGCAAGATTGTCAGCCTGATGTTTGCCTTTGCGGTTCTGGGGCTGTTCATTGCAACGCTGAGCCTTCGGGTTCGTGTGAATCGAAGATACGACCGGAGGAAGAACAGTGGCTGACGCATTATTAATGTTTTGTATTATCAGCATATGGGGTGCGGTGTTTCAATCGATCCTGATAATGGGGGGAGCGGTCCGGTTTATTTTCAGACAGAGCCGTAAGGAATGGACCATTCCCGATGTGGATCAGATGGCACATTTCCCCAAAGTCACCGTTCTGGTCCCCGCGCACAATGAAGAATTGGTGATCGCGGCAACGGCGGAGCATATACTGCGGCTGAATTATCCGAAGGATAAGGTGCAGCTCATTGTCATTGCCGATAACTGCAGCGATGGCACCGCTGGAAGACTGAAGGCTCTGAACAGCAAGGCAGCGTATCGGGACCGGGATTTCATGGTATTTGAGCGTTCAGGAACGGGCGGTAAATCGGGGGCGCTTAATGATGCGCTGGCGTTTGCCAAACATGAATGGATTTGTATTTTTGACGCTGACGCGGCGCCGGAGCGGAACGCACTGTACTTTTTGATCGAGAAAGCAATGGAAGACCCCAAAACCTATGGAGCGGTTTTCGGGCGGAACAAGGCCAGAAACCGTGGGCAGAATTTTCTCTCCAAATGCATTAATCTGGAGCTGGTTACAGCTCAGCGAATCTATCATACCGGACTGTGGGAGCTGTTCAAGCTGGGAACCATTCCGGGGACGAATTTTATTGTGAAAACAGATCTGATCCGTGAGATCGGCGGCTGGGATACGGAGGCGATTACGGAGGATACGGCCATATCCTTCGAGATTATGACCCGGGGACAGCTCATCGCGCTGGCTCCCCAGGCAGAAGCTTATCAGCAGGAGCCGGAGCAACTCAGTGTGTACTTGAAGCAGCGGGAACGCTGGGCCAAAGGAAACTTTTCCGTTGTGATGGAGAATATCCATCATTTGTTTGATCGGTCAAGCTGGCGCATTAAGCTTCATGTACTGTACTATGCGGCGAGTTATTTCTGGTTTTTACTGTCCATTATCGTGTCGGATATCATCATCGGCGTCAATCTGGTTTATTGGATGATCGCGCTATTCAAACCGGATGTGGTGTCACCGTTCCAGTTTGCAGATGATGTATATGTTTATCTGATGGTGGCCTGGGGATTGATGTATTACCTTTTTGTACTGCAGATCAATCTGGCGCTGGCAACCGATGTCGGGCAAAGCTCGATACAGAACTTTATTCTTTCCTGCCTATCGTATTTCACGTATGCTCAGCTATTCCTGCTGATCTCCTTGCGGGCCCTCTATTCTTTTGTTGTAGACAAAGTGACGGGGAGAAAAGCCAAGTGGTACAAAACGCAGCGATTTGGATGAGGGGACCGTTGCAGGAGAAGTTCTGATATAATGGGCCGGAGGAGGGGAAGGACATGCACACAATGGAGAGCTTAATGAAGCAGTTGGAGCAGCTTGGCATTGACGGCTCCGGGACGCTGCTGATCCATTCTTCAATGAAAAGCATAGGTCCGGTCGAGGGTGGCGCGGACACCGTATTGGATGCGTTTACATCGCACATGCAAGAGGGGCTGCTGGTGCTGCCCACTCATACGTGGTCTTATATCAATGAGGAACATCCGAAATTTTACGTGGATCAATCACCTGTGTGCGTCGGGATCCTGCCCGAACTTTTTCGCAAACGTCCAGGTGTGGTGCGTTCGCTGCACCCCACGCATTCGGTGGCCGCATTAGGCAGGGATTCCATAGCGTTCACAAGAGACGATCACCATTTCGATACGCCGTGCGCCAGGGGTTCCTCCTGGGGGAAACTGCTCGACCGAAGGGCGACCATTTTGTTGGTGGGGGTCGATTTAAAGCGCAACACCTTTATTCATGGAATCGAAGAGTGGGTGGACATACCGGGCAGGTTAACGGATGGGCATGAGAAGCTGTACACGGTTTTACCCGATGGCACGGAAATTCCGGTACCTTCCCGCAGACATTGCGGGTTGTCGTGGTCGGAGCATTTCTGGAAAGTCGATGAGGTCCTTGAAAGTCAAGGCGCGATGCATAAGGGGCGGTTTGGCGATGCCGTTGTTCGGGTATGCGATGCAGCTGCGGTGACGGATATCCTGACTGAGATGCTCAGGGACAATCCGGATTTATTCTCGGATAATCAGCCCTTGGAGGGTCAGCATGCTGAAGGAAGAGTTCGTTTATAATACATAGGATATATATCCGTTTTCACATTCGAAAGAGGAGATAGCCTGAGTTGTCTGCCGCTATTAAATCGGTTTGGCATAAGGCAAGGATTTCGGGAAATGTAAAAAATCGTCCTTCGAAGATACGACCTATTGGAATGCTATCAATTGACCCTTGAGAAGCATCCAGCGGCTGAAAATAAAGGGAATTTAAGAGCGCTCACCTGTCAGGTAGCGCTCTTATTTAAGGTGAACCCTATCCTAAGGCGTCTGCTTGCAGATCGGTCACCTTAAGTTTGGACTTGGTGCGTCTGGAGAGTTAAGTCCGTCTTTATGGAGAAATTATACCTAATGTTCGTTTAAAAGCCTCCATATTGTCTATCAGATACTTACTATTTTCGAATCCGGTCTGGGCAATGATGTTGTTGATATCCTGGACGAACTCGGGCAAGCTGGCGGTTGAGGCATGCTCGAATCTGTTCTCACCCGCGATGTCCCCGAACTGTCGTGCAGCTTCCTCCCGGTATTCCTCCACCCAATCCTTGCGAGTCGATACGTTCTTGGCAAAGTTCAGCAGGATGCTGTTCCAATCTTTTCCGTTCACTATCGCTTCTTGCAGCTTGTCCAGCGTGCTCGGCTCAAATTTCTTCATCATATAGGTTAGATCTATATAATCATCCGGGGCTCCAACCGGCCTCTGCGGCGGTGTTTCGTAATGGACCTCATTTGTCTTAGGATCCACGGTTCTGGTTTGGGAGATGGCTCCGATTTGACGGATCGTATTCATGAATTCCGCTGCTTCGTCATCTTCCATGTAGTTATCTGCCATATACTGGGCTTGAGTGAGTCCTAATTCCAATAACGCCGCTCGTTCTGTCTCTCCGGTTACGTCTGTAATGAAATTGGACTGAATGATGCCGTAAACGGCTTCCTTCACCTCCGGGGGTTGATCGGTGAGAAGACGATTCAGCGAATCATTGATTTGAGTGGTTCCAAAATAGACAGCCGAATGATTCACAATATCCGATGCCGCCAACTGTCTGGCAGCCGGGCTGATCTCCACGCTGTCGGTGTTATGCGGAATTATGGGCATCATGTCTGTGACCAGGGAAGGCTTCTCCGCATTCTGCTTTGAGTTTATGTATAGGTTTAAGTCTTGTTGGGTCGAGCTATGAATCTTCATCATTAACGCACCCCTATCCTATGTATTCCCATTGCTCTTCTTTCTACCTTATAGTATCGGAATAATCTTCCATATTCTTTATGTTTTAATGGATAGAAAATGGCGATAGCGCTTCATAGAATCCGGGGGAACCGAGCGCAGCATCAGACTGGGCCTATTATAGCTTCATAATATAGACACAAGGATATCTCAATCCTTCTTCCTACCGCGATGTTAGATGTGGTAGATTATGGGTGAGCGCCTATATTAGTGAATGGATTAGGAGAGGAATATTCCTTGGTAAAGGACCCGCCAAGCTACCAAATAAGAAAGAGCCATATCCTGTTATGGATAGGGTTATTCATCATCGTTCTATCGAGCATGCGCATATTGTGGATGGATTGGTTTCCTGATCAACGACAGGTTCCCATAAAGAACGGGCAATTGGATTTGCGTGATTGGAAGGCTGAAGATGGCGGCATTCTGTTGCTTGATGGGGAATGGGAGTTTTACCCTTCACAATGGCTGCAAGGGAGCAGCCGGCAGCATGCAACGGGCGAGCTGGAGCCGAGGCTGATCTCGGTTCCCGGAGGATGGAATGAGGCTTTGCCTGGTGAAGGCGAGAAGCCAACTCCATATGGATTCGCATCCTATCGCCTGCGAATTCTTGTAGATCCGGAAGAGGCTACTAATTATAATATTCGCGTACCCAGCGTGCGTACGTCATCGGAGTTATATGTCAACGGCCGATTGCTTGCCAAATCCGGGCAGGTGGCGGACGTGAAGGAAGAATATACAGCGAAGAACCTACCTTATTCCACAAGCTTTGCGGCAGACGACAACGGCGTCATTGAACTCGTGATTCAGGCCGCAAATTATGTGGATAGTCGAAACAGCGGCATTGTCAGGTCCGTTACATTCGGTTCCGAGGAAGCTCTTGCAAGGGCAATGAAACTTTCCGTTTCGATGCAGACGCTGGGGGCCGTCATATTTCTTATGCACTCTGTCTATGCACTCATTTTGTTTTTGCTGGGAAATCGGGAAAAGAGACTGCTTTATTTTTCTTTACTGGCTCTATGTATAACCATCAGCAACGTATTCAGCAACGATGAGAAGCTGTTTCACCAATTATTTTACATTGGAAGCGATTGGGATTTCCGGCTTTCCAATATGGCATTCATCATCGGATGTTATGCGTTGTTGGAATGCACGAATCATCGGGAGCTTCCTTATTGGAGCAGGATGTATCCTGTTTACACGGCCATCAATCTGGGGACTGCGGGCATTACGATGTTTCTGGCTCCCCATCAGGTGATTATGCTCTTCCCGATTTATTTCTTGTTGGCCGCTGTAGCTGTCGTGATTACAATCATGGCCATCTTTAAAAGAGTCATCCAGGATATCAAACACCATCTGTTATTGCTGTGTTCCATGCTCGTACTGGTTCATCATCTGTTATGGTCGTTATTCTGGCGGGAAAGCGGCTTGAGTATGATCCACTATCCGGTTGATTTGGTGATCTCGATGGGATGCCTGGCCTCGATCTGGTTCAAGGGTTATTTCAACATGCATGCAAATACCAGGGAGCTTGCCGCAACCTTGCAAAGAGTGAATGACCATAAGGATCAGTTCTTGGCAAACACCTCACATGAATTTAAGAACCCGCTCCATAGCATGTTAAACATGTCTCAATCCGTTCTGAAAAGGGAACGCCCTTCGCTGCAAAACAGGAGCATCAAAGAGCTTGAAACGATTCTGGCTGTAGGGCGTCAGCTGACCCTAATCTTAAATGATCTGATTGATGTGATGAGTTTACGGGAAGGCAATCCGCGGCTGCAGAAAAAAACCATATCGATTCAGCCTATCGTGACCGGCGTCATCGATATGCTGCAGCTTAACGCAGAAGTGAAGTCGGTAGCCATCTTGAATCAGATTCCGGAAGATTTTCCTTCCGTCATGGCGGATGAGAGCCGGGTGATTCAGATCGTGTTCAACTTGCTGCACAATGCCGTGAAATATACGAATGAAGGGAACATAACGATTCAAGCATTTGCAGATTCCGGAAGAGCTTATATCGTGATTGCTGACACGGGGATCGGAATGGATGAAGACATGCTGAAGCGTCTATTCCTTCCGTATGAGCAAGCGAGTGCTAGCGAGACCATGATTGAAGGCGGCTTTGGGTTAGGTTTAAGTATAAGCAAGCAGCTCATTGAGCTTCATCAAGGTACTTTAGAAGTATCCTCTGCACCGGGAGAGGGCTCGACGTTTACCTTCTCGTTAGAGCTGGCAGGTATGAACGCAGAGGAGGAGCAGAGCGGATCAAACCCGTTCGAGCCAGTGGGATTACGATGGACGCCGATCCAGGAAACAGCCGCAGCCGGCTTGGAAGAAGTGGAACGAATGCCGCCAGCTGCAAAACAACCGGTTGTAATCGAGAATAGTCGTGATCGCCCGCGTCTGTTAATTGTGGATGACGATCCCGTCAACCTGCAAGTGCTAGAAGCCATATTGCCACCTGACGAATATGATGTAACAATGGCAACCAGCGGTAAAGAAGTGTTGGCTGTTCTGGATGCTCAGGAATGGGATCTGGTCATCTCCGATATTATGATGCCGCAGATGTCCGGTTATGAGCTGACTCGAAGGATTCGCGAGCGTTTTACACTCACGGAGCTCCCGGTGCTGCTTCTTACTGCAAGAAGCCAGCCGAAGGATATCCAAAGCGGATTTTTGGCGGGAGCGAACGATTATGTGACCAAGCCGGTGGAAGCAATAGAGATCCGGTCGCGGATCGAGGCGCTGACCACGATTAAACAAACGGTCCGGGAACAACTACGACTCGAAGCGGCATGGCTGCAAGCTCAAATCCAGCCTCATTTTTTATTCAATGCATTAAGTGCTGTAACCGCTCTAAGCGACGTGAATCTGGATAAGATGCGTACCTTGCTTGATGAGTTCAGCCATTTTTTGAGGTATAAATTCAGGTTCCAGAATACGGATGGACTTGTTCCGATTGAAGAGGAGCTGAGTCTAATTCGATCTTACGTCTACATTGAAAGTGTTCGGTTTGAAGACAGGCTGCAGGTTGTATGGGAGCTGGATGACTGCGAGGAATTAAAAGTTCCGTTCCTTTCGATCCAGCCTTTAGTGGAAAATGCGATCAGACACGGCATTATGAAGCGCACGCGCGGAGGTAAAATACATATTCGGATTGCTGTCCGAACCACGCATGCAGAGATAACGGTTCAAGACGACGGTGTCGGCATGAGTGAAGCTAAATTGCAGCAAATATTGGATAGAAAAGCAGAGAATCGGTCGGGCGTCGGCTTGATCAATACGGACCAGCGGTTAAAACGGCATTTCGGAGCAGGACTCCGTATCCAGAGTGTGTTAGGTAAAGGGACCGAGGTAACTTTTCATGTGCGTCTCGGAATGAAGTGACAACGTAAGAGCAGTTTGAAACGCAGCCCGGTGTGGTTGCGTTTTTTTATGATTACTCGCTCGAACGCGGGCGGCTCTACGGAGGTTCGCTGACTTGGTTTGGCATATTGCCGCATCCTAAATTGGATCATCTGAGGTGCGAAGCCAAATTTCGCTATCTCATCTATGGATGCTGCAGCTACTCCTTGCGTTTTTCTCCAGGCACAGCTTGGAGTGGGTCTTATTGTATTACAAGATTTTAAGCTGACAGCCGCAACTTCCTGGTATATAAACGGGATGTTGAAAGCTTGAATACTCCGGTGAGTATTAACCTCCAAGCCTTGTTACCGCACCACAACTAACAGTACAATAATTCCGAGCCAAATCAGCCAGGTTACTGGGTGACCGAAATTTAATCCCCAGCCGACTCCGAACCTTTTCTCGACGATTAGATTTGGATCTTTGCGATTGAAATAAATCATACCTAATAGCCATTTATCATCATCATGGACAGGTCTGACATTGGAGTAATTGGCAGATCGTTCCAAGCGGCTTCCGCCCTGACCAGCCCAGAACGATAAGGCGAAGGCGTATAGGATGATAAAGGCTATTATGATTAGGATAATGGGGATAGCGAAATTGATGTTAAGCAGAGACATCATGTTTAGTTGCACGACGGAAAACAGGATAACTATTAAGAAGCTTGCTGTAATCATAAAACATGACCAAGTACGGCGGAAAGTTACGTCTTGTCTGATGGAACGGTCAGGATCAGTGGGTTGAACCTGCTGCTTCACTCTGCGAATACTCCAATTCTCAAATATGAACAAAAGTGTTATGAACACTTGCACTATCGTAGGCATAAACACAGAACTATAAGATTTAGCTGCATAGCGGTCCACGTTCCAACTGCTGTTGTAATGGATCGGAATCTGATCAGGAATCAGATCGTAGTTGCGTAGCACAGTTACAATACTAACAACAATAATTAAAACATGAATGAGGAACCAATAACTAGACAACCCAATGTTTCTTTTCCGAAATCCAGTGTCCACTGCCATGATCGATGGTTCCGGAGCAATAGGCAGCATAGGTAGTAACCTTTTCATTTTGAAATGATAGCTAATGTTTATGATTTGGGAGATTACGACCATGGCGAGTGAATAAGTGACAATGATCCAACTTTGTTGCTTGGAATGTTCATCACCGTATATTAGGCAGATGATACAAACAATGAATAGGATGGTATGCAAGGTAGCACTAATCCTGGCATATGACTTCCGCATCTGGCGCAAAGGCTCACTGTGGAATTGTACAGCGCTGACGGTGACCCCAAAACTAATCGTCTCTCTTGTTAAATAAGGCATGCTTACCATGAGTACAATGGTAGGTACAAATACAAAGACCATTACTATAACAGGCATTATCGTCATATCATTCGCCTCCTCTTATACATAATTGTGTATTCGAAAACTCTATAACCCTTATAACATAATTGAAGAAGGAATTATTCCAATGCAGATCTCAGATGATGGTATTATTAAGCCTCAATATGCTTGGCGGGGAATAACGCTGAATAATAATGAACATCTGACACTTTATCCGACGAATGAGACCCGTGGACTATATGCAGTCAAAGATACAAATATGAGCATTAGATACCAACTAAACATATCTGCTAATCCTTATGCTTGGCTTAGAGCTTATTACACCCCAACTTATGAATGGAGATCTGAGGGTACAAAACAAAACAGTAACAGACACATATAGGGCTCCAGTTTCAGATTATTATATAGGATTTCTTCGTAATCTGTCCTCTGATGCATTTACATCAATATATTTGAAATCAAGTTTTATTGCCAACCTTGGGTAAACCGATGTTCTGTTTCTTATGCGCATAGTAAGAGGACTTAAAAAACACTAATTGTCTTCTCCGTACATAACACGACGAAATGTGACATAATGGAAGCGAAAAAGGTCCGTGTTTCCCAGAGATCCCCCATTTTGTATAAAAGCATTGGCAACGTTCGTTTTGGAGGGGAACTTGGAGAAGGCCTGAAATAATTTAACGGCTTTTAAATAGCATATAACTATCATATAATAGAAATATCATATTTTTTTTGACCGGGAAGGGATGTACACTGTCTTGAATGAGAGCGCCTACATCTTTTCTTCAAATATTAACGTGTAAGGACGGTAAACATGAGCAACCGACAAACCGAAACAGACGTTATTTTAATTGGTGCCGGAATTATGAGTGCGACTCTGGGAACATTGCTGAAGGAATTGGTGCCGGACTGGAAAATCACTGTGTTTGAGAAGCTGGCAAGCGCAGGGGAAGAAAGCTCTAACGAATGGAATAATGCGGGGACGGGGCATGCTGCGCTGTGCGAGCTTAACTACACAGCTGAACGACCGGACGGTTCTGTAGATATTAGCAAAGCGATAGACGTGAATGAGCAGTTTCAAGTTTCTATGCAGTTTTGGTCTTATCTGGTGAATGCCAATCTGATTCGTAATCCGCAAGATTTTATCATGCCATTGCCTCATATGAGTTTAGTGCAAGGGGCAGAAGATGTCGCGTATTTGAGAAAACGTTATGAAACGATGTCCAATCACCCTCTGTTTCAAGGGATGGAGTACTCCGATGACCCGAAACAGCTGATGGAATGGATTCCGCTGATCATGAAAGACCGTACATCGAATGAGCCCATAGCGGCCACGAAAAGTGACTCGGGTACGGACGTTAACTTTGGCGCTTTAACGCGCATGCTGTTCGAGCACTTAAAGAATCAGAACACCGATATCAAATACAAGCATAGCGTGGATGATATCAAACGCACGAGCGATGGCTCATGGGAATTGAAAGTGCGGAATGATCACGGTCAAGTCGAGCGCCATACCGCCAAATTCGTCTTCATCGGCGGCGGCGGCGGAAGTCTGCCACTGCTTCAAAAATGCGGTATCCCTGAGGGAAAACATACCGGAGGCTTCCCGATCAGCGGACTGTTCATGGTCTGTAACAATCCTGAGGTTGTAGCGGAGCATCATGCCAAAGTATATGGCAAAGCGAAGGTGGGTGCGCCTCCGATGTCGGTTCCGCATCTGGACACCCGATTCATTGATCATCAGAAATCGCTGCTCTTCGGACCTTTTGCCGGCTTCTCGCCAAAGTTCCTGAAGACCGGTTCCATGTTTGACTTATTTGGTTCGATCAAACCGAATAATGTGCTGACGATGCTGGCCGCAGGTGCCAAGAACCTGTCATTGACCAAATACCTGGTCCAGCAAGTCATGTTGTCCAAAGAAAAGCGCATGGAAGAGCTGCGCGAGTTTATCCCGAATGCCAAGATCGAAGATTGGGATATGTTGGTGGCCGGTCAACGTGTGCAGGTAATCAAAGATACGGATATCGGCGGTAAAGGAACGCTTCGATTCGGTACGGAAGTGGTTAGCGCCGCTGACGGATCGATTGCAGCCTTGCTGGGCGCTTCTCCAGGGGCTTCCACCGCTGTTTCGGTTATGCTGGAGGTTGTCGAAAAATGCTTCCCGCAGCATGTTAAAGCGTGGGAGCCGAAAATAAGGGAAATGATTCCTTCCTATGGCTTGTCGCTATCGGAGAATCCGGAACTTATTCAAGATATGCACGCTTCCACCGCGCAGGCGCTCGGTCTGAACAGTAATTCGAAGCTTCAAATCGCGCGTTAAGGGGCATTAGTCCAATAAGCATCACAGGAGAGCAGAACAACCAGGTTCTGCTCTTTTTTTTGCATAAAAAAACCCCGATTCGACCGGGGGGATTATTTATTTAGAAGGGCTGCCGCTTCCAACTTGCGAAGGGGCAGCCCAGGTGTAATCATTTATTTATTTCCCTTACGTACCTTGAGCAGCTTGCCTTTCACTGTGGTGTTCTGCATCATCTCGAGTACCATAGGACCTTTGCCATTGAGTATCTCCACATCGGTCACAAAATCAAAAATGGTAATGATCCCGATGTCATCCGCGGTGATCCCATCCAGCTTCGCAATCGTTCCAACGAAGTCCACGGCGCGAAGCTTTTTCTTCTTGCCGCCATTGAAATTAAGCTTCATGATCTGCTGGTTCAGCTGCTCACGCTTGTCTTTTTTCAGCTTAGGCCGAATATTCAGCTTGCGTTCGAACGCTTCCCGGCATTCATCAACCTTCTCTTCAGAGGGAGCGGTCATCTTCGGAATAGCAAAGCCAATATACGCTTCGATATCGGCTAATCTCCCGGAATCCCTTGGGGTGACGAGGGTAATAGCACTGCCGGTCTGGCCGGCTCGCCCCGTACGTCCTGTGCGGTGTACGTAGCTTTCCTTCTCCAGCGGGATATCGTAGTTGATGACATGAGTGATATTGGAGATGTCGATCCCCCTGGCAGCAACGTCGGTCGCAATGAGATAGCGGAATTGCCCTCGTCGGAATGCGTGCATCACTTCGAAACGCTCTTCCTGCTCCATGCCGCCATGAATTCGATCACACGGGTACCCGAGATCAGCCAGCGCCCGGAATAGGGTATCTACATGCTCTTGTGTCCGGCAAAACACAATGCAGCTGTCTGGATTCGTGGTGATAAGCAGATTTTGCAGAACAGCGAGTTTATCCGCCTCTTTGACCTGGACCTGAGCGTGGTCAATCGTCGCAGTTGTGAGCCCGCTTGCCTTAATCTCGATCTGCTCCGGGTGATTCATGTACTTGTGGGCGAGTTTAGCCACATCCTCGGGAAACGTAGCCGAGAACAGCATGGTCACCCTGTTGCGAGGGAGGGCTTGAATGATCGACTGTACCTGCTCAATAAAGCCCATGTTCAGCATCTCATCCGCTTCGTCGATGACGAGATGCGAGATCCGATCCAGTGACAGCGATCCGCGCTCTATATGGTCCAGCACCCGCCCCGGCGTGCCTACAACGATATGCGTTCTTTGCTTGAGCTCGGCTTTTTGCATATGAAAGGGATGTCTCCCATACAAGGGAGTCGCCTTGATTCTCTTGAAGCGTCCAATATTCGTAATGTCCTCGTTGACCTGTAGGGCAAGTTCACGGGTGGGGGTTAGGATTAAGGCCTGCGGCTTATTCTCATTCCATTCCACTTGCTCACAGAGCGGAATGCCGTAGGCGGCGGTTTTGCCGCTGCCGGTCTGGGATTTGACAACAAGATCCCGTTTCTCCAGCGCAACGGGTATGACCTCTGTTTGCACCTCGGTTGGTGTCGTGTAGCCAAGACTATCGAGCGCTCTCCTAATCTCTTCACTTAATGGATAATCTGTAAAACGCTTGTCGCTCATCATTAACCTCTTCTACGTTATATTCGAATACCTATTTATACAGGCTTATACCATGCATTTATCGTATACCTATCTATTATACTCCGAATCTTTCGGTTGTATTTGTTTTATCCAGAAATCAGGGGGTTCATAGACAATGAGGGAGTAGTCCAGTTCATGGCCTTGAGCAGTTGCTAATTGAACGAGCAGTTTTTTATTTAGATCAAAAGGTCGTAAAGCGCTCGTTTTTATCGATATTACCTGGACCCCGTCCCGTGAAGGCTTCCCACTGAGAACGATTTGATTGCCATGTGTGTACACATATGTAACCGTTGTCTGAAAAACAACGATATATAGATCAAGGTCCGTTCTATTCTGGAACACGGGGAACTCAATGCCTACATTTTGCTTAAAGTCTAATTCGCTGGAGATTCCGATGTCATATGTTGTGAATAATCGGTGAAGCGCATAATGTATGCGCATAGGCATGTAGCTCCATCGGCCACCCCAATAGGTGCTATGCCAGTGTTCTTCATATACAGGTCTTCGAAAGTCCGGATCATTCTTCAGTATTATAAAGGGAACGGCCGTACCTTTCTGGAGAACCTCTGAAATCGGGATGATGTCTTTAGGATAGAATGAGTCATCAATTATATCTTCTGGCCATTCCATAATGGTCTGGGGCTTGGATGGTTCCAATCGTTCTAAACGATGTTTAACATCCTCGCCCTCTGGAGAGGGACAGGCTGGAATGGTATAATCTCAGAAAGAATGATTAGAGTGGGAGGCATGAACGATGAGTGAGGAGCTTTTGGAGCAGCTGGAAGAGTGGCATGAAGAGGATGAATATGAAGAAATTGTCGATGCCATTATGGAAATTCCCGCAGAAGAACGGGATTATGTGCTGATCAGCCATTTGGGCAGAGCGATGAGTAATCTTGAGCGTTATGAAGAGGCAGTTGAGCAGTTCTTGCTGATTGCAGAAGAGGGTAAGGATGATCCGCTGTGGCATTACCGCATAGGTCTTGCTTATTACTATCTGGAGCAATATGAGGACGCCCGGAGAGCGTTTGAAGTGGCTGATCACTTGGAGCCCGGTGATGAGGATACTTTAGAGTTTCTGGAATGGATTCGAAACAAAACTGCTCCGAAGCCTGTAGTGGAATCTGCGGTTATGGCCTATACGGATCCTGACGTGCTGAGCTTTTGGAATGATAGCGCCCCTGCGGCAGAGAAATATGTTTCAGCCCCGCCGACAGATGATGTAATTGAGTCGGTGGAGGAAGCACTGGTCTTCAAACTGCCCGCATCTTACGTAAATATGATGAAATTACATAATGGGGGGATTCCCCACAATCGGTATTTCCCTCTGGGAGAAGCAACAGCTGAGGGAAAAGACGCCATTGAGATTTCCGGTATTCTGGGAATTGGACGAGAGAAGAAAAAATCATTGGCCGGAAGCTTAGGCAGCCGATTTATGATTGAGACGGGCGGTTATCCGGAGGTTGGCGTGGTCATATGTGACTGTCCTTCAGAATCCGAGGTCGTCATGCTGGATTACCGTTCATCCGGCAACGACGGGGAGCCCGAGGTTATCCATGTGGATAAAGGACAGGATTACAAGATCACCCGGCTTGCCGTAAACTTCGAGGCCTTCATTAACGGATTGGTGAGTAAGGGGTAGCAAATATCCAGAAACATTCGATTTACAACGCAAGAAAATGCCTCTACAAAAAGGCCCAACTTCTCTGTAACTGTATAGAGGAAGTAGGGCCTTTTGCGTTATGAACCATAAATTGATGTAAACTGAGCCTGTGGAGGAAGCCGTTCATGCATTCATGGAGTTTGATAGCAACATGAAGGAAGATCGGTGTTTTGTACACAGACGATTGATGGTCTGGGTTGCAGACGAGGAGCAACATGATTTTCAAATCCACGGATTTTACCAGCACCATGGGTAGTGCTGCAGATCCACCCATGCGTAATGCAATTTTTTTCATGTCCTAAAATATTCCAACCTATGCTAAAATGTAAACAAAACAGAAACGTTAGGGAGGCATTTATTTTGATAGGGCGCAGTGGGAATCCAATACTCAAGGAAGAAACGTTTGAGAAGAGTGGGTATTACAATGACCAGGAAACGATGACGATTGGCGGAACGGTGAACAAATCGTTCATGCTGCTCGCGCTGCTGATCGGGGCAGCGGTCATTTCGTGGGTGATGTTTTTCAACGGGTATGAGGTATTCCCGTTCATGATCGGCGGAGCGATAGGCGGTTTTGTCCTGGCGCTGGTCATCAGCTTTGTGCCGAAGGCAGCACCGTATTTGGCACCAATCTATGCGGTTCTGGAAGGCTTCTTCCTTGGGGCATTGTCCGCACATTACGAATATCTGTACTATGGAATCACGCTGCAGGCGGCCTTACTGACGATGTGCATATTCCTGGGCATGCTGCTCGCTTATAAGACAGGTCTGATCCGGGCGACCCCAGGCTTCAAAAAGGGAATTATTGCAGCCACGATCGGCATTGCGCTTGTATATCTGCTTAGTATGGTTCTGGGCCTGTTTGGTGTAGCCGTGCCTTACCTTCATGACAGCACCCCGATCGGCATCGGGATTTCGATTGTCATCATCATCATAGCTGCACTGAATTTCGTGCTCGACTTTAACTTCATCGAAGAGGGAGCACAGCAAGGCGCACCCAAATATATGGAGTGGTACGGTTCCTTCGGTCTCTTGGTTACCCTCGTATGGCTGTATATTGAAATCATCCGCTTGCTCTCGAAGCTGGCGAATCGGGATTAACGCTTTATTTTAGAATGTGAATGATCGCTGTCGGGATGTCCTCGGCAGCGATTTTTTAATATATGGGATGGGGCATGGGTCCGCAGAATAATTAATTCTCGAAAGTAAAACCCTATAAAGTGCGACTTGTGTTTAAATAATAAGTAGGGTAGATATCGTCATCATTAAACTGCGTGAAGAAGGAGATCCCATGACAGACAAGAAAGCCATGATAGATATAGGTTGGAATTTAGACAACAGTTATGCTCAATTGCCGGAAACTTTTTTTACAAAACAGGCTCCCACGCCTGTGCGTGCACCGGAATTGATTGTGCTTAATGCGCCACTGGCGGCATCTCTTGGTTTAAACGCCAAGGCACTGCAAAGCCCGGAGGGTGCAGCCGTGTTGGCGGGTAACGAAATGCCCGAAGGAGCCTTGCCGCTGGCACAGGCCTATGCCGGGCACCAATTTGGGTATTTTACGATGCTCGGTGACGGCCGGGCGGTTCTGCTGGGCGAACAGCTCACGCCGCAGGGCAAACGGGTGGATATTCAGCTTAAGGGTTCAGGCCGGACACCATATTCCCGTGGAGGGGATGGCCGGGCGGCTCTAGGCCCGATGCTGCGCGAATATATCATCAGTGAAGCCATGCATGCCCTGGGTATTCCGACCACCCGCAGCTTGGCGGTCGTGTCCACCGGTCAGCCTGTTACGCGTGAAAAGGATCTGCCGGGTGCGATTCTGACCCGCATAGCGGCCAGCCATCTGCGCGTCGGTACGTTTCAGTATGTAAGGGGGGCGGGGACAACCGAGGATCTGCGAATTCTCGCGGATTATACCCTGCAGCGGCATTACCCGGATGCAGAGCCTGGAGCTGGTGCTAACCGCTATCTGGTCCTGCTGCAGGAAGTTATCAAGCGCCAGGCCGCTCTTATTGCCAAGTGGCAGCTCGTAGGTTTTATTCATGGGGTCATGAACACCGATAATATGACCCTGAGCGGCGAAACGATTGATTATGGTCCTTGTGCTTTCATGGATACCTTTGATCCCAATACGGTATTTAGTTCTATAGATTCCCAAGGGCGCTACGCCTATGTCAACCAGCCCTATATTGCGGCGTGGAATCTTGCCCGATTGGCGGAGGCCTTGCTGCCGCTGCTGCATGAGGAGGAGGAGCAGGCTGTCAAGCTGGCCGAGGGTGCCATCGGCGCATTTACCGATCTGTATCATGAGCAGTGGCTCGCAGGCATGAGAGCCAAGCTGGGAATTTTTCATATGGAGGAGGAAGACGAAGCCTTGATTGAGGATCTTCTCAAGATGATGAAAAATCATCAGGCCGACTACACCAACACCTTCCGTGCTTTAACCTTTAATAAGCTGGAGGACACGCCTTTGCAAGGCACACCGGAGTTTGCCTCCTGGTATGAGCGCTGGCAGGCCAGACTTGGCAGGCAGCAGGAATCGTGGGATGATGCCCGCGAGCTTATGCGCAGCAGCAATCCTGCCGTCATTCCGCGCAACCATCGGGTGGAGGAAGCGCTGGAAGCAGCAGAGCAGGAAGGGGACTACAGCGTGATGCAAGAGCTGCTGGACGTTCTGGCAGAGCCTTATGCGCATTCCCCGGAGCAGGCGGAATATGCAGTCGTGCCTAAGGGGTCCCGTCCTTACCGGACCTATTGCGGAACGTAAGGGAATAGAGGGTCAAGCAAGGAAGCTTCTTGCTTGACCCTTTTTTATATGGGCTCAGCCTTGTCCATCTGTTACTTCCGAATTCCGCATGAATTCAAATACAACACAAAAAAGCCCCTGGACCTAGAGTCCAAGGGCTGTATATCGTATGGCTATTTTATTCGAGACCTTATTCAACATCATAGCAGAACCGAAAGAAACAGTCTATATTTTTGCCCGGAAATACCATAGAGTGAGGAAGCCGGCAAAACAAATGAACGGGAGCGTGGTTTCATGGGGTGGACTTGTCATCTCGATCAAGCGGATTTACAGGAGTATGTCGAGAAGGTTCTGGGTACCGGTTATGTTGTGGCGGAAGTGACGAGGATGCATGGTGGCGCGCAGAAGGTCGTCTATAAGATTCATTGCGATAACGGTTTTGTCTGCGTGCTGTATGTGTGGGATTTAACGATGAATTATTTTCAGGAAGAAATAGCGAACGAGCATGATGTGCACGAACGGTCCTTTGGCGCTTATTCGTTTGAAATGAATAACAGATGGCTAAGGGAACACGGCATTTTAACACCTGCTCTGTATGACCTTCATGTCCATACGAAACAGAGCCGTTACCCGTTTGACTATGCTCTTGTTGAGTATATCGAGGGACAGAAGGCGGAGGCTTATGTTCAGCACCCGGATCAACGGGTCCAAGATGAGGTGCTGGAGCGGCTGGGCGACATGATCGCAGGTATGCATGCACATCAAAGACAGATCTATGGAAAACCTGATCCAAGCGAAGGGCGGCGCCAGGAGCCGTGCCATCTTATGCAGCTGGATAACGCCAAGAAACAGCTCTCATACGTTGTCTTGCATCATGCAGCGATCCGAGACCATCACGACAGGCTGATTGCTATATTGAATGAGCTTGAATCCAGAATAGATTCCCGTAAGCGGTACGGTTATATCCATGGGGAGCTGGGACCGGACCACGTCTTGGTCACGGAACGCTTCGAGCCGTATCTTATTGATATTGAAGGTGCGCAATTCTTCGACACCGAGCATGAACATACGTTTCTTGAGCTTCGATTCGGAGAGAGCTACCGGTATTTCAGACCAACCGGGCTGGATCCGAACCGAATGTTATTCTACCGCCTGCATCACTACATCTCGCTAACCTCGGGCGGCTTGAAGCTGCTTCACCGCGGGTTTCCCGATCCGGCCTTTGCTCGAAGCCTGGCCGATTACCATGCCCGGAACACCCTGCGATTCATAGAGGAATGGAGATGATCCTCGAGGAGGGTGGCCGTGGCAGGCGGATCGGACTTACAATACGGTTCAACGGTGCCGTAATGAGCACTTACCGGAGCCTGCAACACCTGCAACAGCATAAACAGCCGATGATCTGCATGTCATGCAATCATCGGCTGTTTTGTTAGTAGTGGTGATCGGCGCTTGGCTCAAGAAGCTCAAACCTCGCTCTATTACTTGGAGGCCTGTTGCTTCTCGTTCAAATGCTCGGTCAGGAATGTTATGATTCCGTCCTCCGCATCCTGGGAGTACTGCCAGACCATCGCGCCGGCGAGGTCCTTGTTCTGGATGTAGTTGACCTTTTCCTGCAAGGCCTCCTTATCCTCGTAACTGATGAAGGTATTGCCGTTAAAGAGGTAGGCGGCCTTGGCTTTGTTGTCATAATAACGCTTGAAGCCGTTTTTGTTCAGGTAGGCTTTCTCGATCTGTTTGTAATTGAGATTTACCTTGTCGATGTCAATCGGCGTTCCGGGTGCGAAGAGACCATCTTTGCTGCCCTTGACCTCCTTGACGTTCTTCCAGCCGTACGAATAGGCAGGGACACCCAGCAGCAGCTTCCTGCTGTCGATATCGTGGTCCAGGTACATGGAGATGATCCCGTCGATGGAGTGCTTGGATTTCCCCCTGCTGTCCACGTACAGATTGGAGTTGAACCCTGTGGTGTCCGACCACTTGCCGGTCAGGTCATAGGTCATCACGTTGATGTAATCCACGTATTTCTCCACTTTTTTGACCTCAACATTGTCGAAATACCAATCCTGTGTCCCCGAGGCGAAGGTCAGCAGGTACTTCTTGTTCTTATGGGGCAGACGGTACAGCTTCTCCCGCAGTTCCTTCATCAGACTGGTGAAATTCTTCGTATCCTCAGGGCGTGCTTTCTGTGTATTCCAGGCATGGAATGCCGGATACTCCCAGTCAATATCTACCCCGTCGAGATCCAGCTCCTTGACCATATGGATGATACTTTCCGTGAACAGATAGCGGTTCCCGTCCAGGGAAGCATCGGAGAAGCCGTCTGCACCATAGCCACCGATCGCCAGCACCATCTGGGTCTTCGGATTATGCTTTTTCAAATTCTTGATATTTTCTTTGATCTGGTTGTTGGTGGTGCTGTCTTCATGGAAATAGAGGTCCGTTCCCTTAATCTTGGCAAAAGCGATAAAAGCGATGTCGACGCCCTTCTCTGACAGCTTGATATTCTTGTAGTCCTGCCAGGCCTCCACGTATACAGCCGTTATCTTCCGGTCTTCCGCCGAGGAGATCTGATAGAAATATAAGCCCATGCCCCCAAGCAGCAGCACGATAAACATCTTGGTATATATCGTTATTCTCATCGTAGTTAACCCCGCCCGCCGAATAGAATGTAGGTTGCCGTTTTACTTAGGTTCAGCACCTTGACGGTGATGTAGCTGATGGCGAAGATGATGGAGATATTCACGATCAGGCTGAGGGACGCTTCCAGAAACGTAGCCTCGACCTCGGTTCTGCCGGACAGCATCATCTCCACCAGCAGGTGAATCAGATAGATGCTGAAGCTGGCCCTGGAGACCGAACTGATCAGCTTCTGGATTTTGTGGTTTACTTGATCGCTGATCGTGGCTTCCTTCTCCTTGAAGAAAACAAACAAGCCGACCGCCATGAAGAAGGTGGTCATGGAATAGTTGCCGTAGAACATCTCATCCAGCACACCGCTGCGCAGCGAGACAAAATAAGTGGCTACCGGCGTGAGGAAGAACGAGACGATGCCCAGATTGTATAATATGTTTTTGAGCTTTAGCGGCAGCTCGTAATGGAACAGATAGTACCCCAGTATAAAATAGCCCAGGAATCCCATGAAGAACGGAATGTTCATAATCGGAATGTTAATATATTGATCAGTTGCCCGGAATACCGTGTCCGAGATGAAGCGATACGCAATGCTGACGATAAACCATAACAGCAGGTAGTACCTGAGATCCTTCTCGCTGCAGGATTTGATAAACTTGCTGATCAGCGGTACCGTCATATAGATGGCAATAATGGCATACAGGAACCAGAGATGCACATAATTCCGGTCGGTCAGCAGCCGATAACCGAAATCGACCACGAACTCATAGGCGTTCATGCGGCTTCTCATAATGTAGTACTGATTGTACAAGCCATAGATGAGCGACCAGGTCAGGAGGGGAATGAGCAGCGGCAGCACGCGCTTCACGTAGAATTCCCGGTAGGTCGTGATTTGGGTTCGGAGAATCATGGCGCCGCTGATCATGAAGAATACCGGCACGGCGAAGCGGGAAATGGAATTAAACCCGTTGCTGATCCACCATGAGGAGGAATTGAAGTCATTCGTGCTGGTCAGCACCTCCGCTGTATAATGCAATATAATGACGGCAACGATGGATAGAATTCTTAGAATATCTACGTATACGATTCTTTTATTTGGAACCATGCTGTTTGAGCAGCCTCCTTCTTCATGACTTAATTCGATCCTGCGGCGATGTTCTGGCTGATGGTAGCAACGCCTTTCCGCTCCACGAAGCCCCAGCCCTCATCATTGTCAAAATATTTAAATGTGCCCGCAATATTGATGTACAGCAGCAAATTCCGGTAGGTTAACAGCTCCACTTGGCTGAACAGGAACATTCTCATATAATCCATAAACGTATACGTACTGCCGTACTTACGGCATAAGTACAAGGAAATGATGACCTGGGCCGCATTGAGCAGCACGCTTATAAGCAGGAACAGGATGGCATGCAGCAGGTTTCCGCCAAAGATCAGCGTCTGCCCCAGATAAAATATCGTGGTAAATGCCGAGAGGGTTCCCAGCATAAACCCGTCAATAGCAAAAAACAGGCTCACGCTGACGCTGAATTTCTGGGACAGCCTGGACCAGTAGATCAGGATGCAATCAACAAATGCCTTCTGCCAGCGAATCCGCTGCTTATAGAAGTTCTGGAGATTCTCGGGGCATTCGGTATAACATACCGCTTCGGGCGCGTATACCAGCTTTTTCTTCAGTCGATTGGCTTTGATATATTCATGAATTTTCAAGGTAATGTCGATATCCTCGCCTACCGTGCTGCGGAAGCCGGCCACATGGACCAGAACGTCCTTGTAAAAGGCACCAAAGGCACCTGAAATCACAACGATCGAATTAAAATGCGATTGCGTAAGTTTGCGGACATAGAAGCCGTGCGTATAATTGATGATCTGGCTCTTAATGAGCCCTTTTCCACGAAATTTCTCCACAATCGCACCGTTCTCATCCCGCACAGCACCCTGCACAATCTTGACGGTACCGCCAAGCGCAATGATGTCGTCATCATGGAAATATTGATTCACATACTTGAGCGAGTCGGCTTCCAGCATGCTGTCTGCATCCAGGGTAATCACGATATCCGAGGCGGCATAATCGATGCCCGCATTCAGCGAATCCGCTTTTCCGCCATTCTGCTTGTCGATAACATAAATATGGTGGTAGAGATTGGAACGATAGAATCCTTTGATCGGTTTATAAGTCAGCTTGTTGTCTGCCGGCCTGTCATCCGGCTGTAAATCCAGCAGCTCGTCAAGCGTGGACATCGTCCCATCCTTGGAGCCGTCGTTGATGATCATGATCTCATAGTTGCTGTAATGCAGACCGGCCATGGCATCGATGCAATTTCGGATCGTCAGCTCCTCATTGTAGGCGGGAACGAGCACCGAAATTGATTTTTCGTCCATATCCGCATTCAGCTTCTTCACTTTGCTGCATAGCAGCGGAATTACCGTATACAGGGCTTGAAACACCAGGAATACACCGGCTAATCCATAAAAAAAGTACTCCAAACTCCTCACTCCTCTCTTCTCTATCTCTCTGTGTGATGAAGACCAGTATGGTGCGCCAACTCTATGGGGTTTGAGGTGAATCGGCGCTTTCTCTATATCGATCAATGTCAAGGGGTAAATTTGGTTGCGCAGGGATAATATCATCCATTTACAACCTTTCATTCCATATAAACCCATGTAACATCTTATGTAATAAACTATCGTAATTGGCTCCCAAAAGTAAAACCGCGCTATGGAGCAAGAAAACGAATACATAGATGCTTTTCGAGTATAGCCTCTGTTTTGGTGCATCTTTCTATATTTTAGGCGGCTAAAGCGATTTAACGAGGAATGCATTCTGGAACATTTCGTGTAACTTCGATAGAACTGGACTTAAATCGACGCCATTCTTCAGGAATGACTTGATATTTACAGGGGGTCCCTTAGAATGGTAGAGAAGAAGATGATAGAGGAGTTCAGGACATGAATGAGGTTGTTGTACGAAACAACGTGAAAGTGATAGGAGAAGGGGAGCGCACACTCATGCTGGCGCATGGATTCGGCTGCGACCAGAGCATGTGGAAATATATCTTGCCTGCCTTCGAGCCGCACTATCGCATCGTGCTGTTCGATTACGTAGGCTCGGGACGATCCGATCTATCGGCGTATACATCGGAGAGGTACAGCAGCCTGGACGGGTACATGCAGGATGTGCTGGATATTATGGAAGCGCTGCAGCTTCAGGACGTTATCTTCATAGGTCATTCCGTGAGCTCCATGATCGGGATGCTGGCATCCATCCAGCGGCCGGACTATTTTGAACAATTAATCATGATCGGACCTTCGGCCCGCTATTTGAATGGTGACGGGTATGTTGGGGGTTTTGATAAAAGCGATGTGACCGAATTGCTGGCGATGATGGAGATGAACTTCGCGGGCTGGGCGAGCTTTCTCGCGCCGATTGCCATGAACAATCCAGAGCTTCCCAAGCTGACCAAAGAACTGGAACGAAGTTTCATCTCCACAGACCCTGGGATTACCAGAGAGTTTGCCGAGGTGACCTTTTTCTCGGACTGCCGGAACGAATTGTCTCGCGTTACCGTGCCTGTGCTCATTATGCAGTGTTCGGATGACAGCATCGTGCCGATTGCAGCCGGCGAATATTTACATAAACACCTCCATAACAGTACATTCCGCCTCATGGAGGCAAAAGGCCATTATCCGCATATCAGTCATCCGGAGGAAACCATTACGATAATTCAGGAGTATCTGAAATAAGCGTGTATATCTAAGGATGAGGGCTCGTACGGAAAGGATCGATCAATAAGCAATGGATGAGCGATTGAAATATGCACCCTGCGGTTATGTTTCCATAACCCAGCAAGGCCTCGTAAGAGAGGTGAACCAAACCTTCCTTCATATGATGGGATACCTTGAAGAAGACGTGGTGCAGAAGCATTTTGAAGCCATGATGTCGACGGCAAACAAGCTGATATTCCACTCCTATTTCTATCCGCATATCCATCTTGACGGACATGTGGAAGAGCTGTTTATCCGTTTAAAGAACAGTCGGGGCGATTCTGTTCCCTTCATATTGAATGGTCGACGGTTTGAGCGGGAAGGCGAAGAATGGCTGGACTGCGTACTGGTGCAGATGGGAAGGCGCATTGATTATGAGATGGAGCTGAGGACGGCCAAGAGGCAGATTGAGGAAGCGTATTGGGAGAAGGATCGGGCGCTTGGCGAGCTGAAGCATATTCATATGGAGATTGAACGGAAGCAGACGGAGCTGATGGAGATTAATGCGGTCTTGGTCGAATTGTCGAATACGGACAAGCTGACAGGACTGAAGAACCGCAGGTTCTTTCAAGAGCAGCTCGAAGAGCAGCTGAGACTTTACAACCAATCAGGACGTCCATTCTCCTTGTTCCTCATCGACATCGATTATTTCAAGCGCGTGAACGACACATGGGGACATGCGGTGGGAGATGAGGTTCTGGTTGATGTAGCGGGTATACTGAAATCCTGTGCACGTGAAGGAGATGTCGTGGCCCGTTATGGCGGGGAAGAGTTCGTGATGATTCTGCCGGGGCTGGATGTGGCGGAAGCAAGGGAGATTGCGGAGCAGTTCAGGCGCGCAGTCAATGATGCCATCTGGACAACAGGCAGCATTACTATCAGCATCGGCATGATCACAGCGACGCCGGAGGAGGCGGCACTCCTGCAAAAAGCGGATCAGGCCCTGTATGCCTCCAAGCAAAACGGTAGAAACCAGGTCACCCATCATGTGGATTTGAAGCTTCCCGGGTATTCGCACTAATAATGACGGTATCGCTACAAAAAGCCATAACCCAGGTGAGCTAAGGCTCGCATGGTTATGGCTTTTCAGGTTTATCCGAGTATTTCAGGTGGGTGTCGTCTCGCACGCTTCATCATGCTTCGCCAAGTGGCGAGCAGCCAGAGACTTCGTCCCTCAGGGCAGACGTTTACCGGGCAAGGCGGACCCCAAACACCGCTTGAATTACTGTCCGGCACTGCGCCGGTTGTACGAGTCGGTGTACGTGCTGTGCCGGAAGTGCAGAATCGGGTCATCGGACAGCGCCATGCCCTCCGCCATGACCGTGGGGTCCATGAGCAGCCCCTCGGGCTCCTCGATGATGTCGGTGACGTAGAGATGGCCAAGGATGACTCGTTTACGGTCGTCCGGCCATGCGCGGGTAGGATCATCTGTGGGATCGCCAGCTTCCCCGAAAATGGCATCCAGCTGGAATACAGGCTGGCGCTGTCTCAAGGCGAAGGTGCAGCTCGTCCATCAGATAATCCTCTGGCTGCTGTGCGGCTTCCTTGATAGACAGCGTCTCCACACCGCCTTCCGGCAGCCATTCGAATTTCACGGGCCGGGCATTTCCCTGCGAGTCGAGGAACAAGTAGGCATGGATGCAATAATAATGACAGGCAACATAGCTGGCCGGCGGCTTTAGAAGTTTTACAGCCAGCAGGCTTTCTTTGCTCTCCGAGAAATGGGTGATGATCTCTCGAATCAGATCTATCGGTCCCCGCTCGCCTTCCCGAGTCTCGTTAACGGTCTTCATGATGTCGAGAAACGATTCGGGTGTACGGGCAAAAAAGACCGGCACCGTGGCCCCTACCAAGTAAGTAACATCGCCCCCAGGCAGGGTGAATTGGACGGCCATCCCTTTGGCCGGAGATAACAGGTCAGCCATGGCCGGGTTGGTTGAAACGCCGGAGAAGCGGACGATTGCGGGCGTCTCCGCCTGTTCCTGCATATGAGGGGCCGTGGTAAAGGCTGCGCCCAGGCCGCTCGACCGGAAGCTGGCACGGCAGCAGAATCCCTTGGCATGCGCCCGGCGGTAGCCGGGATGCACGCCGGACAGATCCTCAAGGGCATTCACCGTTTGCGACGTGATATCGGATGGAGCAGAATCCGGAACCGGATGAGTACGGCCAGACTGCGCGTCTGTCATCATCTCTTCCTCCTCGCGTTGTCATTAATTACCACGAGAGTGTGCCCCATTAACTTGTTTTTTATGAGAGTAGGGGAATCTACATGAATTCGTAGAAGTAACGAATGAAATGAAAAAAGATCGGCGAGGTGTAGGTCAGGCTGTCCACCCGGCTTAAGTAGCTTTTCTTCAACGCATCGAACCGTCCGTCGTCGCCGATTAATAGATCCCGCTTCAGCACCGATACCGTCAAGCTGCCGAAGAAGCCGCTGAGGCTGATCAGCATGCCGGATAAGAGGGCGAAGGTCGGGCTGAGCGGCGTCAGATAGGGGTAGATGAGGTAGGCGCATCCTGTTGTTGCAAGAAACGCACAGGCAAAGCCTTCCCAAGTCAGGTTGGGGTTCGATGTCGGCACGATTCTGCGTCTGCCAAAATAGAGGGAAGCGATGGTGTGCACCACATCGTTGAGCTGTGTTAATACAACGAGAAACAGCACGAGTCCTGCTCCATACTGGGGCGACGCAAATTGGAAGTAGGCCAGGTGGCTGAGCCCGAACACCATCAGCATCAGACCCCACTGGGTCGAGCTGACGCTGCGCATGAACCCGACGGTACCTTTGTTGATCAATCGCGGGAGCGGCAGCACCAGGAATACATAAATCGGTATGAATACAATAAACATGCCGTACCATTCGATATAGATCCAGTAGAACTGGACAGGTATGGTTAAGTACGCCCACAGGAACAGTCGGCGGTCGGCTTTTCTTGTTTTGATCATGGAGAAATATTCTTTGAGCGTAAAGAAAGTAAGCACCATTAGGGATAGCAGAGAAACGACGGGATTCAGAAACGTCGCCAGGCAGAAGATGACCAGCATGCCCCACCAGGTTTTGATGCGGAATCCTACATCGGTATAATCGATATTCGGCTGCGTCTTGCTCATCACATAATAGAGGAGCTGAATGACCGACAGGACGGAGAATATCAGGATTAAGGTTAGTATCGAGCTTTCCATATGCCTATCATCACCAACTTGTCACGGGTAGGATTTTTCGTTCTGCTGCAGGAATCATATGTTATTATGAAGGAATAACTCCAAATTGATAAGGGGAAATTTCGTAAATGGTAGACGATCGATCGGTCTTTATACTGCTTACCAATACCGGAACGCTCTTTACAAAAGTCATTCAGGGCTATACGAGAGCACCTTACAATCATGCTTCGATCTCCTTTAACCGGGAGCTGTCGGAGTTATATAGCTTCGGAAGAAAGAATCCGAACAACCCGCTGAACGGCGGGTTTGTGAAGGAGGATCTGAGGACGGGAACGTTCAGTAAGTACCCCAATACGACATGTGTCATCTATGAGCTTCGGGTGTCTGAACGCGACATCGAGAAAATGAAGCGGGTCTTGCAGGCCTTCATCCGAAAGGACAAAAAATACTTTTATAATATATTGGGTGTGCTGGGCATCGCGCTCAAGGAACCGATTGAGTTCAGCAATTCCTACTTCTGCTCGCAATTTGTGGCAGAGATTCTGCACCGATCCGGCGTCAGGCTGTGGGATAAGCTGCCTGCCCTGGTAACGCCGGACGATTTTCGCCAAAGCGAGCGCCTGAACTTGATATATGAAGGAAAGCTCAGCGAGTACGAGGCTTGAACTTCGCGGCAAGTGTGCGGCCGCTTGCAATCCTCCTCCTACGCTCCCCTCCCCGAACATCCGAATCACGATCCGATGATGAAGGAACTGCGCAGTATATTTGATCGGAATGAGCAGGAGGGCCACGTGTTTTTTGATTATGAGACGAGGGTGTATTGGGGAGAGGTTCAACAGAGTTTATTGTTTGAGCGCCGCTCGCCCGGGGTACTGGTACTACGAGTGCACCGATGAACTTAAAAGGAGCGGATGATCATGGAAGTCCATGTCAGATCTTTTTTCGTGAACGATGATGGAGAGGTCCCTAACAATCCTGAGCTGCCCGTCATTGTATACAATGGCGTGTTCGCGGATGACCCGAGCGGGCTGGAGGCAGCCTTTAACCGGCATCAATGGAGCGGGAGTTGGGCAGGCGGCGTATATGATTATCATCATTATCACAGCAACACGCACGAAGTTCTGGGCGTGAGGTCCGGAAGCGCGACCGTCCTCGTGGGCGGTGACGCAGGGGAGAGGCTGGAGATTTCTTCAGGCGATGTGATTGTGCTGCCGGCAGGTACTGCACATATGAAGCTGAGCAGCAGCCCTGATTTTGAAGTGATTGGTGCTTATCCCGAAGGGAACACGCCGAATCTGAGGGAGCGGAACCCGACGGATCGCGCGCAGGCCATCCACGAAATCAGAAGTGTCCCCGTCCCGGATACCGACCCGGTATTTGGCAAGGAAGGACCGCTGCTGCATAAATGGGTGAAATGATAAGATCGATAACCGCCGTATGGGAAGTAAAGAGATCGGGAGGCCGGCACTAAGACTGCGCATGTGCGCAGGGCAGGTGCGGCCTCTTTTTTTATATACAGGAAATTGTAATGGAACTTGGCCCATGCTATCTTAAATAATGGAAGGTTTGGGTACATGGTTTTCAATTCTGCTAGTGGAGGTGCGGTATATGAAAGCGCTTTTTATTGGAGGGACCGGAACGATCAGCTCGGCAATCACGAAGCAGCTGCTGGAACAGGGGTGTGAGCTCTATCTGTTGAACCGGGGGAATCGAAATGACGCGCTGCCGGAGGGAGCGCATGTGCTGCAAGCTGATATTCATGATGAGGATCATGTGGCACAGCTCGTTTCGGACCTGCATTTTGACGTGGTGGCTGATTTCATCGCCTTTGAACCAGCCCATCTGGAGAGGGATTACCGCCTGTTTGAAGGGCGAACCAAGCAGTTTATTTTTATCAGCTCGGCTTCAGCCTATCAAACGCCTTTGTCCGATTATCGCATTACCGAGGGCACGCCATTATCGAATCCGTATTGGGAATATTCCCGTAATAAAATAGCATGTGAAGACTATCTGATGAAGCAGTACCGCGAGACAGGCTTTCCGGTTACGATCGTTAGACCGAGCCATACGTATGATGAACGCTCGATACCGCTTGGTGTTCATGGCAGCAAGGGGAGCTGGCAGGTCGTGAAGCGGATGCTGGAGAATAAACCCGTTATTATTCATGGAGATGGAACATCCCTGTGGACGTTGACGCACAACAGCGATTTTGCCAAAGGCTTCATCGGCCTGATGGGCAACATTCATGCCATTGGGGAGTCGGTGCACATCACGTCGGATGAGTCGCTCACCTGGAATCAGATTTACGGAATCATTGCGGATGCGCTTGGCGTACAGCTGAATGCGGTCCATGTGTCTTCCGAGTTCCTGGATGCCACCAGCACGCAGGATTTCCGCGGCTCGTTATGGGGTGATAAAGCCAACAGCGTTGTGTTTGATAACAGCAAGCTGAAACGGCTGGCTCCTGACTTCGTGGCAGCCATTCGCGCGGATCAGGGTATCAAGCAGACGGTGCGCCATATTCTGTCCCATCCGGAGCTGCAGCGGGAGGATGCGGAGTTTGATGAATGGTGTGACAAGGTGATCTCCGCATTGGAGAAAGCGAAGTCTCTTGTCAACGAATAGTGTTATCAAGGGCACCCCGACCGAGGGGTGTCCTTTTTTTTGCGGATTTCCGTTAAGTCTTTTATAAAAGAAGGAATATGTTAGAATGGTACGATATGTTGAAACATAAACAAGAACGGGAGAATATGAAATCATGTCGAATTTGCCGAATTGTCCGAAATGTAACTCAGAATATACGTATGAAGACGGGAATCTTCTGGTTTGCCCTGAATGTGCCCATGAATGGACCCTGGAGTCTGAAGCGGAGCATGACCAAGAGGCCAGGATCGTGAAAGACGCGAACGGAAATGTCCTGGTCGACGGTGACTCCGTAACGGTGATCAAAGATCTGAAAGTAAAGGGCAGCTCCTCCGTACTGAAAATAGGCACCAAGGTGAAAAATATCCGTCTGGTTGACGGCGATCACGATATCGATTGCAAAATCGACGGATTTGGCGCGATGAAATTGAAATCGGAATTTGTGAAAAAGATTTAAATCGTGCCCGCAGTCGTGAAGAAAGCAGGTGTAACGTGGATATTGTTCTGTTCGTGTTCATTATACTTGTGGCATCCATACTCCAGACCAGCACCGGATTTGGTTTCTCCATCCTGGCTACTCCGTTTCTGCTGCTGTTATTCCAGCCGGCTGAAGCGATTCAGATCAACCTGGTTCTATCCCTTGTGATTTCAGCTGCGCTGATCGCCAAGATTCGCAAGGATATCGACTATGGCATCTTAAAAAGATTGGTCATCGGAAGCGCAGCCGGTCTGCCTGCAGGGATCATCGTGTTCTCACTCATCGATATCGATGCTTTGAAATTAGGCGTGAGCCTCATCATTCTGGCCCTAACCGCGCTGCTGATGCTGAAGTTTAGAATCCGCCAGAACCGGGGCAGAGATTTGGCAGTGGGAGGACTATCGGGCTCTCTGACAACCAGTATTGGTATGCCAGGCCCGCCGTTACTGTTATATTTCTCCGGCACGGATACGCAGAAGGCCAAGCTTCGAGGGACAACCCTGGCCTTCTATTTGTTCATATATTCGCTCAGCCTGATCATTCAGGTGACGGTGGCGGGAACGAGCAAGACGGTCTGGATGTCCAGCGGAATCGCGCTTCCCTTGGTCTTCGCCGGGCTGTTCATCGGACAACGTTTATTCAACGTCATCAACCAGCGGGTGTTTCAAATCTTCACCTACATCATCTTAATCTTTACGGGTGTGTACATGCTGATCGAGAGCCTGTAATGAAGAGTTATCGTGCCGTGTTCTTCAGCATCGCCTCTGCGAGCAGGGGAAACAGGTTATCAAAAGCATGCGTATTGCCGTCAAATACATAACCTCCCGGATAAGCGGGATCTTGGCTCCGGAATTGGGTCATACGATCGTATAATTGCTGTGCCCAAGGGAGGTCATCCGTTTTCAGCGCGAGAATTATGGCTAGAGCGTAGACAGCAGGGGACTCATAAGCCGCGTCCGGCTTGCGGGTCTCCCGGTGGTAGCGGCCAACCAGCTGTCCGTTCTGCTGGAACTCTTCCTTGAGGAACGATATAAGCTCCCTCGGCGGATGGTTCATCTCCGCCAGGTGAATGCCAACGATCAGCTGGTCAATCAGATTGACCGAGGTGTCGTATTCATATTGGCCGGAGCCGATCTGAAAGGTCTTGGGATAGAAGACGCCGTCATTCGGCATATGGAACAGCAGGTCTTGATATCGTGCATAATCCTGGCTGGACAGAATTCCGATCTGCTCCATCTCCCGCAGTGCGGATATGTCTGCATAAACCAGGCTCAACACGGCGGGCGATTCATTCCGCTCAAAATCATGATAATCCACCAAATATCCTTTGGTTTGAGAGGAGGCCTGCAATGTCGACCCGATCCTTTTTGCCAATGGAAGATAGGACTCGTTGTTGTCCCACAGTCTGGATGCCTTCAGCAAGGCGTCCAGGATTCGCAGATCATCGCCCAGCGCATTCGTGGTTACGTCGGATCGTCCGTCCGGTCTAAGCTTCCACCGGATATAGGTCTCCTTGTCCTGGTGAAGGAAATAAGTTGTAAGCAGTTGAACGCTCTCATCGAACCTTGCCTGATCACCGGATAGGATGGCGTACTGCATCCAGAGCCCGAGTGACTCGGATAACGCTTCTCTGCCTGCAACGATATCCGGGTGCTCTGAAGGAGCCGGCTTGAGATAGGTAGCCAGCGTACCGTTATCGTTCCGCATATGTTCTTCGATAAACGCAGCGGTCATGTCGGGGTTCTCCCTGTTCTGAAGGATGGAATAAGTTATAAAAAAGATGCCGGTAAAAGCAAGGGTGGCGGTGATTGCAAGAATGGTTTTCTTGCGGTTCGAAAATCGCTTTGTCATAGGTTCACCTCGAACATACTATTCTACACTTGCGTGCCAATGCCTTTAAGAAGAGCTGGGGATGGCTGCATACAGCCTTTTTTTGATTATAGCCTTTGTTGATCATAAGCTTTGTTATACCCCAAAAAGGGCTGTACCCGATGTTTGAAGTACAAAACATCCAGGGTACAGCCCTTATGTATAAGCATAGGATCGACTATTGCAAACGGACAATCTTCAAACTCTGATCCTGCAGATGCTGAATGATTCGCGGCAAGGCATCCACAACCGCCTGCGATTCGTGCAGAAGAATAATGGAGCCGGAAGCCTCGATGTGCTGGACATAATCCAGGATTTTATCCTCGTCGCGAGTCAGCCAATCCTCAGGGTCCCGATTCCAGAGCACCATTTTGTTGCCTTGGTGACGGCTTAATGCTTCGGTCTGGCCATCAAACGCCCCGTAAGGCGGGCGGAAGAGCACCAATTTCTCGTGCGTAATATTCTCAATGAGTTCAGCCACGCGGGTCAGTTCCATTTCCTGCTGTTTATAGGATAGGCTCGACATTTGGCTATGGGTCATGGAGTGGCTGCCGATCGAAAATCCATTGGCATGGATAGCCTGGACATAATCGGGATGTTTTTTCACATTGGTGCCCACAAAGAAGAACGTGCCGCCCACTCCATATTTTTGCAAGATGTTCATGATATCCACGGAGTGCTTGGAGGGTCCATCATCGAATGTTAGAGCTACATAGCCTTTGGGAATGCTGAAGCTGATAAACTCATCAAGCTCCAGATATGGAACGGTGTCAGAAGGAAGATGATGATCCTCCGGCTGTTTCTCAGTTTCCTCCTCCAGCGAAGCTACGGGTTTAGCCATTATCGCATGTCGGTTCTCGGCCAGCAGCTGGATGACCGTTTCTACCTCCACCGTGGCCGTTGTTGCTTGGCGGGGCGGAATGCCACTTGGATCTGAGTAATTAAATGAACTTAATAACAACACAAAGATCAAACTCATCATGGTTGCGCTTACCAGCTTAAGCGGAAGCCGATGCCTTTTCCTTCCGGAACGTCGGGCGTCTGTACCCTCCTCGATCGGTACTGCTATGGGTTCATCAGGCTCAGATCGATACGCAGACAGGAAGGGCAAAGTATGTAGATCATCCAAACGCCTTGCATTCTTAATCGACTCTAATTCGTTTCTGAAAGAAACCGAGCACGCGAATTGAAACCGATCACTATGATCACGATATGTACGCGTAATTAAACCCATGTATTGCTGTTGATTTACATCCCATACGGTTTGCAAGGATAATCGGTATTTGTGAATCCAGTTGAATTCCGACACGGCTGCTATATTCTCGATGGTATCGGTATCAGTGATCCATATTAGTTCTGCCGATTCAGTGAAGGACAGCTTGATTCGTAGACCGAAGACTTCGGAATCCCTCTCGATAGCCAGCAGTTCAATGACTTTTCCATAGGAGTCTGACATGATGGCCCCCCTTTCTCTAGATGTTAGATTACGGGCTGTCTTTATTCAGATGATGTGCTGGAAGCCGATGTCTTCGGTGAGAAGGAGAAGGACATTTTCTCGGTAAAATCATTGATGGTCTGCATCAGTCTGGCTTTATCATCCAGAATATTCTGGTATTGCTCCGCATATTTCTCGTTTGCGATCTCCAGCTCGCGGACCTTCTCTTCAAGCGAGCTGATCTTGAGCATGCTTTGATATTGTGAATGGTTAGCCTCTTCATAGAGCTTGTTATATTTGGCGGTCTCCGTTTCGAGCTGGTTGGAGAGCTTCTCGTACGCCAGGTTCGATGTCAGCTGATATTCCTTGTAGTCCTCAAGCAGCTGGTCGTAACTCATCTGTTTGTTGGTCAGCACATTCTCGAGCTCGCGGATCTCTTTGTTCTTCTCCTGAACGAGCTGATCTCTCTTGATCTGCTCGTGCTTATACCGGTTAATCGTTTCGTTTGCGGTTAAGAGCTGGTCCTCCAAGCCTTTATTCTTATAAGACAGCAATTGGCGTTCCTTCAGCATGTTCTCGATGGACACAATGACGTCAAGGCCGATTTTGTCCTGATTATCCTTGGAGAACAGATGTTTATTGCTTTCTGCAGCAGGCATCTCAGCCTCTACGGAATAAGCCGTTTCCTCTTCTGCCGCTGCGGCGATCTCCTGGTATTCGGTGTTGTTCTTCTCGGGTTGGCTCTGATTCGAGCGAGCATTCTTAAACCAGACCATACCTTTTTTTTCTGTTTCCCTGGCCAAAATATCAACTCCTATATATTTCAATGAATGTCATATGAGATTAGAGTAAAAGACCCTACTAATAGTCATCGGTAAAAACACCCTAAAAACTTTGCCCTGTTCCCTTGTGAAAACAAAAAAAAGCCCCACAGCGTTGTGGGGGCATGAAAGCGGCAAATCAGCCGTTCCTTATGGACGAAAGAGCGGGGACTCTGATAGAAAAAAAGGATGTGCAGATGCTGCACTCCTCTATTCAGGCTTCTGAATGATCAGTTTCGGGGCGATGACATCCACCCGATTCGTCCAAATTCCGCCGCTGTAATCGTCTGGCAGCCGCTGCAGATCCAGCTCGGAGTCAAAGCCCTCCGACCAGCCCCCGTCTCCGGCAACCAGGATGACGCGCGTATTGATGCTGTCCATCCGGTTCAGGAATTTATCGGGCCAGCCCCATAAATAGCGGGCATACTTCTCCGGGATGTGCAGCTGGGTGTTGCGGCAGACCGAGGGAATGTAACCGCTCCAGCCGGCTCCGGCGTAGGATACAAGACAGCTCTTGAGTGTATGCATCGACATGACGCGCAGAGAAGGCAGCTGCGATTTTAACGTACGAATCGGTTGATCGTCCCCGTAAACGGTCAGCTGGCTAAGACGCTTCAGCGGCAGCCCGGCCAGATAGTCCGCAAGCAGCTTCCCTTCCTCTGGGTCTGTGCTTTTGATATGGATAAGAAATTCCCCGTCCGGGAATTCCGTTAACACTTCCTCTAATGATGGAATCAGGCCCACGCCCTTGCCGCGGAACGGATAGGTGGCCCCTTGATCAGCCGTGTAGCCATACCCGATGTCTATTTTTTTCAGCTGGTCCATGGTATAATCCTTGACCGAGCCCTCCACATTGGTGCGGCAATCCAGAGTCCAGTCATGGAACACAGCGATCTGACCGTCCTTGGTCGGCTTGACATCCAGCTCCACGATATCGGCACCGGCCTCAAACGCAGCTTCCATGGACGGAAGGGTATTTTCCAGATAGGCATGCTCCGGCACATAGATGCGGGAAGCGGTGCAAGTGTCAGCCTCAATGCCCTCCATCGGGAAGGTCTGACCGAGCCCGCGATGGGCCAGCAGCAGCGGCTCTCCATGACGGTCTTCGGTGAATAGCGATGTATTATTAACAAATAGAAATACAAACAGAACGACAAAAAACAGTATGATATTCTTCCATCTTTTTAGTGTTCGCATGATCCAATCCCCCAAAATCGTTTACAATAAGCAGTATAGTAGATTTGATTAACTTCTCTCTCTAAGTTCTCTATTTCTTTCTCTTATTTAAATCTTAGTGATTTTGGGCGCATACTCAATGGCTGGAGCATGACAATTGCATAATAGCGAACTGATAAATACGATAGGTAATTTAAGGAAACAGGAGGGAGCATGATGGACAAATCCTCCTTTTTGATGGTGGAGCGGGGGAATCCCTACGAGCGTGGAGACGTAATACCGTTAACCAAACCGATGATGGTGCTTGGCCGCAAGGGGCAGCACTTTCATCCGGATATTGCGTTTGATAATATTTTTGTGTCCCGGCGGCATGCGGCGCTGCTGTATAGAAGCGGGCATTTCAGCATTAAGGACCTGGACAGCAAGCATGGAACCTATGTCAATAAGGAGCGGCTGGCTCCTCAAGAGGAAGTTCCCCTTCAGCATGGGGATATCATTGTGCTGGCGGGCGATCTTATCGTGCTGTCCTTCTCGATTCTGAGCATGGATGAGACGATGGACATCACGCCGCTGATCAAACATCTGGCCGCTATTGAGACGTCCGGCGGATTTCAGCTGAACCCTTTTAAGCAGGAGATGGTATACGGCGAAGACGTGTACGCTTTTTCGGAAAAAGAGTACAAGTGCATGGAGCTGCTTATTCATCATCAAGGCCAGTTTGTGTCCAAGGAGCAGCTGAAGACCTACGTGTGGCCCGAGCGAAGCTGCAGCACGGACGAAGTGCCCGACGTGAGCTCGGAGGAGCTGAACGCGCTGATCTATCGGGTGCGCAAGAAGACGCGGAATATTCTGGAGATTGAGAGCATCCGTGGAAAGGGTTATATCCTTCAGTCCGAAGATGAGCGGTAATCAGGTTTGCACAATTCAGATAAAAAACAGACAGGCAGGCTCTTCCTCATTTTGCGGGAGGAGCCTGTTTTTTAGCTGAATTTACGGCAATGGGGAAGAGTGAAGCCATTTATTTTCAAGGATTATGGATAGCGAAAGGGAACCTGATGATGTGTATCGAAGTGTAACAGCATAGAATTTTGAATGGACCATTCAGAGAGGATGAGTATGGGAGCATGAAGATGAAGCATGAACAACCGATCGGCATTGCCGTTAACCAGCTGGGCTACCGGAGCCAGGACACCAAGATTGCGGTTATCCCTGGTCAGGGAGGCCGTTATCATCTTGTAGATGATCAGAACGGCGAGACGGTTTGGCATGGGAGCACATCGCCTGCCATCGTGGATGCTGCCAGTGGGCAGACGGTAAGCCGGGGAGATTTCACGGGGTATGAAGCTCCAGGCACCTACCGGATCGAAACGGAGGATGGGCAGACCTCGGCTCCTTTTGTCATTGCGGAGTCAGTCTATGAGGATGCACACCGCGCATTATTGAAAGCGTTTTATTACTTCCGGTGCGGGATGGCCTTGGACGAGTTGCATGCTGGACCATGGAAGCATGAAGCGTGTCATCTCGCACCTGCCATCGTTTATGGAGAGGAATCCAGGCAAGTGGATGCCTGGGGAGGGTGGCATGACGCCGGGGACTATGGCAAGTATGTCGTTCCGGGCGCCAAGGCGGTAGCCGATCTGCTGCTGGCCTTCGAGCTGTACCCGGAGGCATTTGCACAGCCGCTGCCATTGCCGGAAAGTGACGGCGCCATGCCGGATGTGCTCCATGAATGCCGGTATGAGCTGGAGTGGATGCAGCGCATGCAGGATGAGGAGTCGGGAGGGCTGTTCCACAAGCTCACGACTTTGCAGTTCCCGGGAGGAGACGTCATGCCGGAGGCCGATACGGCCGCACTGTACCTGTCGCCGATATCGGCGACAGCAACCGGTTGTTATGCTGCCATTATGGCAATGTCGGCGCGGATCTACGCCCCTTACGACGAGCCCTTCGCTGCCAGCTGCCTGAAGGCGGCAGAACGCGCTTGGGCATGGCTGGCGGAACATCCGGATATGCCGGGCTTCCGCAACCCGGCGGATATTGCTACGGGTGAATACGGTGACGGTCAGGATGCTGATGAACGATACTGGGCGGCGGCCGAGCTGTATCGCACCACGGGTGAAAGGCGTTACCATGAGGCTTTCCAAGCGTTAGCCAAGCAGAATGCCTTCGGTAAATATGAACTGGGCTGGGCCGACATGGGCGGCTATGGAACCTTTGCCTATCTGATGTCGGAGCGGGAAGAAGACCCGGAATTGGCGGAAGTTTTGATGCGGGGTTTAATTCAACGTGCGGACGAGCTTGCCGCGGTCAGTGAACGGGACGGGTACGGTATTTCACTTCATCCGGATCAATACATCTGGGGCAGCAACATGCTGGTATTAAATCACGCGATGCTCCTGCTGATAGCGGGCAGATTGTCCGGCACCGAAGACTATGAGTCCCATGTACATGAGCATGTACACTATTTGTTCGGAGCTAACGTGATGGGGATGAGTTACGTCACCGGGTACGGGGCGAAGCCGATCCTGTATCCGCATCATCGCCCTTCCGAAGGAGATGGCGTTAAGGAGCCCGTTCCCGGTCTCGTCTCAGGCGGTCCGAATAAGGGGCTTCAGGATGATTATGCGCTTAAGCACTTGGCAGGCAAGGCGCCGGCAGCTTCTTTTGCCGATGTGATGGAGAGTTACTCTACCAACGAAGTGACCATCTATTGGAACTCGCCGGCTGTGTTGGTATTATCCCATTTTGTATAGGAAACATAGGGAATGCACAGAGGAAAAAGAAACGCCAAAGAGAGTCTCCGGTGTTTCTTTTTTACTAGTTCCCAATCTGGTCCGGCATGCCGGGTACATGGATTATCACAAACGATTGATTCGTTATTTCTTCGACGGTGCTTCATTTTTGTGCTCAATCACATGCAATACTTTCGGTTCGACAGCTTTTAGCATTTGTTCATTTGAAGTTTTGCCTGTTGGAGCATCGCCATGATGCTCTCCTTGAATTTGTGCATCAACCTGTGTTTGGGCGATGACATCGATCACCTGTTGTTTTGAGACATTTTTAGAGGCAGCAACCTCCACAACGGAGTTCCCTTTGGCCAATTCTTCTTTCAATTCTGTTGCGCTCATTCCTAATAGGGCAAACAGTTTTGCATCATTCAAGAAGGTATCGGCAAAATAATCCGGCTTACCGTTCGTGGTGAAGAAACCTTCTACTTCAGCGTTGGAAGGCGCAGCCTTACCTCCGATCCGAGAAGCACTGATGGTATTGCCATGCACAAATATCTGATAGAACGGCTCACTGGCTCCCTTTTTGCTGTAATTCAGCATCCACGTTTTTTGATCCGGGTTGTCCATTGGCTCCATAGCAAACTCGTAATCTTCGATGGGGCCATACATTCTATTGATGAGATCATCTACCTTTGCCTTGATTTCCTGATCGGTCAGAGCCATGAGCGGCTTCTCCTTGGGCTCCCAGTTCTCTTGAATCACGTGTTCAATCGTACCCGACACACTGTTCATATGAAGGGTAATCGTTTTGCCCGTCCCTCCCTTTTCCCGCAGCATGATGCTGGTTTGAACGTCTTGAACGGTGCTTGCATTGACCATCTCGAACGATTTGGTTTCGGGAAATGCGCTATACAGCTTCTCAAGCGCTGCATTGCCAACCTCATCCGACTTGATCTGTTCGGTAGTCATGGATGTTCTGGTAAGGATCTCGATTAGGGGAGGAGCCGCAAATGCCGCAGTTGGAATCAGAATCGCCGTGGCAACAATTCCGCTAATGAATCTTTTTTTCATCGTTTTTTTGCTCCTTTTGGGTTGGAAGTATTGTGAATAGGATTGTTCTATTCGTTTGGAAATGTCCGGGGGACACGCCATAGCCTCTGCCTTTTTGTGCAGATGTTCACGGATTTTGTGTTCAATAGGCATTGATTTTTTCCATCCTTTCCGGGGGGAGATTCCGTAAGTTCTTTCGCAGGGCCGTAAGGCCTGCATGATATCTGGATTTGACTGTTCCCAGGGGGATTTCGAGCAATGTCGCGATTTCTTCAAGAGCATAGTCGTGAAAAAAACGGAGGATAATCACCGTACGCTGTTTGTCCGTCAGCTGCTGGATTGCCTTCGATATCATCTGGTTCGTCTCATCCATGAACACGGCGGGCTGATCCCAGTGGGACTCTTCCCGCGAGAAGGCGCGGATACGTTCAAAAATTCGGAATCTCCGCCAGCTCTTAACCCGAAATCTCTGCACTTGTCGGATCACCAAGCCGTGCAGCCAGAAGTGGAATGGCCGGTTCGTATCGTAGTTTGCAAGCGAGGTCCACATTTGCATATAGATCTCATTCATGACATCTTCCCGATCCTGCGGGTGAATCCACCAGAAAGGAAACGGTCCGGTAGACATCCTGGTAGGTAGCATCATACATCGCATGGAACGCCTGTTGATGCCCATCTTTCATTTGTGTAAGTAGCTGGTACATGTATTCACTTTGCATTCAGAGGGCCCTCCTGGGTAAGCAGCTTACACCCTATATTGTCTCTATGGCAGAAAAAGGTTCGGTCCCTCTTCTTATTTTTTTGCACAAGGCTAAAGCGCAAGAGGACAGCTATCGGTTCGTTGAACTTAGGAAGATAGGTGTACGAGCTCCGTGAAATTCGCCCATTGGCAGGGTAATATCACTCATAAAATTGGAATTTACAGGGTGGTGCGGTCATGCGAATCTTCGAATGAAAACGCGAGCCATCATGTATTTTCAAAAAAACGACATGATCCTTTTAAAAGTTGTCAACAATATTCTTGACGAAACCCGCTTTTCCTTTCGTTGAGCCTTTTGCCGGGCTGACTTAACATATAGATGTCAGAGCAAGGCGACAACACAATATTCAGATTTATTGTTCAAATATGACTAGGAGGTCAATACGATGTCCAACGAGACAAATACAAACGCTTCCAAAGGCATTCGCGTAAGGGTACAGCAGCTCGGCCGTCTCCTTAGCGGCATGGTGATGCCGAATATCGGCGCGTTCATCGCTTGGGGTCTGATTACGGCTCTGTTCATCCCGACCGGCTGGTTCCCTAACGAGAAACTCGGGGAATTGGTTGGCCCGATGATCACGTACCTGCTCCCGCTCTTGATCGGTTACACGGGTGGACAGATGATTCACGGCAAGCGCGGTGCAGTCATCGGTGCTGTGGCAACGATCGGCGTCATTGTCGGGGCGGATATCCCGATGTTCCTCGGCGCCATGATTGTCGGTCCGATTGCAGCTTGGGTATTGAAGCAATTCGACAAGCTGATTGACGGCAAAATCAAATCCGGCTTCGAAATGCTGGTCAACAACTTCTCGCTCGGTATTATCGGGGGCGCGCTGGCCCTAGTGGCTTACACCGGAATCGGGCCGCTGGTACAGGGAATCACCAAAGCACTCTCGGCTGGTGTAGACGTACTGGTCAATGCCAACCTGCTGCCGCTCGTTAACATTATCATTGAGCCGGCGAAGGTGCTGTTCCTAAACAATGCAATCAACCATGGAATTTTCAGTCCAATCGCCTCGGAGGAATCAGCACGCCTTGGCCAATCTGTACTGTATATGCTGGAATCGAATCCAGGCCCAGGGCTCGGTATCCTGCTCGCCTATTGGTTCTTCGGACGCGGCTCTGCCAAATCCTCCGCGCCGGGCGCTGTTGTGATTCACTTCCTGGGCGGTATTCATGAGATTTACTTCCCATACGTTCTGATGAAGCCGGTTCTGATTCTGGCCGCGATTGCGGGCGGTGTTGCCGGAACCTTCACCTTCCAGATCCTTGGAGCCGGATTGGCGGGTCCTGCGTCGCCGGGCAGCATCCTTGCTTACATCGCCATGGCACCTAAGGGCGGCCTGATTCCGGTGCTGGCAGGTGTCCTTGTTGCAACGATTGTGTCCTTTATCGTAGCGGTATTGCTGCTGAAAACAGGCAAACAGACAGAAGAAGAGCCGAATCTTGAAGAAGCATCCGCCAAAATGAAGGAAATGAAAACCGGCGGCATGAACGACCAAGTTGCTCCTGCTTCTGCGGCTGTTGCCAATCTGGATAAAGACAATGTGAACAAAATCGTGTTTGCTTGTGATGCCGGCATGGGCTCCAGCGCAATGGGCGCTTCGGTGCTTAGAAAGAAACTGCAGCAAGCGGGTGTCAACATTACCGTTGTGAACTCGGCTGTAAGTGAAATACCGGATGACGCGGATATTGTCATCACCCAGAAGACACTCACGGAGCGGGCCATCGCCAAGAATCCGAATGCGGAGCATATCTCGATCGACAACTTCCTGAAGAGTCCGAGATATGATGAGCTGGTGGAACGACTCAAAGACTAAATAGTTCTGCATCATATGACACGCTGGCGTAATTACGCCGGCGTTGTCTCCATTTCATGAAGAAGGGAGCCATGCGTCTGGGACAAATCACTGCCCGCCAGCGACAAATCCTTCTGCTCCTGATGAGCAGGACCGAGGGCATGACAGCTGCGGAAATAGCGGCTGAGATCGGGGTCAGCGTCAGGACGGTTCACCGGGAAATGGAGGAGATTGAGAAAGGACTGCAAGGCGCAGACGTTCTGCTTCATAAAAAGTCGGGAACGGGCATCCGGCTGGAAGGAGAGACGCCTGAGGGTATCGCCCAGCTGCGGAAACGCCTGCTTGAAGGTAAGCCTGCCGATTATTCCGTGGAAGAGCGCAAAATCCTCATGTTATGTGCTTTGCTTGAGGCTGATGAACCCATCAAACTGTTTGCTCTGGCCCACAGTTTGAAGGTGACCGTGCCTACCGTCAGCAGCGATCTGGATGAGCTGGAGCCCTTAATGAAGAGGTTCAAGCTTAATCTGATCCGCCGCAGAGGTTACGGGGTTGAGCTTGAAGGCACGGAAGCCGTAAGGCGAAGGGCCATTTGCAGGCTTGCGGAGGAATATCTGGATTATTCGGATCTTGTCGGGGACGGTTACAGCGATGCCCGAGAGCCGGTGACGGCCCGGCTGCTCTCCATGGTTGGTAAACCGGTGCTGCTGGATGTGGAGAAAAGCTTGTGGGATATGAACTGGAGCTGGACGGAGAGCCTTAGCGAAAGTGCCTATACCTCCATGCTGATTGCCTTATCGGTTTCCGTGAAGCGGATCAGGCAGGGACGACCTATGGAGGCGGCCGATATGGCCACTCAGGATGGAGCCTCCTCCTCCATGGAGGAAGCCAGAGATTTTGCCGTTCGTCTCGGTGAAACACTGGAGATCCCTTTTACGGATTCAGAAATGAAATATATCTCGAATTTGTTCGAGGCAGCCAGGGATATGTCTGAGATCAGTGAGCTGGCCCATACGGATGTGGAAATGGTGGAGATGGCGCACCGCCTGATCGAGCGGGTGCAGCGGCGCACCGGCATTCCGTTTCAAGAGGATCGCACGCTGCGGGCAGGCTTGGTGGAGCATATCGGTGCAGCCATGAAACGGATTCGGGAAGGGACCCGGATTCGGAATCCGCTGCTGAGTCCGATCCGGAAGGATTATGAGGAGCTGTTCGGGATTGTCCGGCATTCGGTTGATGAGCTGAGGCTGGGCTTGACCATCCCGGATGAGGAAATCGGGTTTCTTGTTATGCATTTTGGGGCGTCAAGTGAACGCCTGAACCAGCTGGGACACCATCTGAAAGCCATCCTCGTATGCTCCAGCGGTCTTAGCTCCTCAAGGCTTCTCGGAACCCGGCTGAACAAGGAGATGCCTCAGATTGAGGTGCTTGGCAACGTGTCATGGTATGAAGCGGCTCGAATGCCGAAGGAGCAATATGATCTCATTATAACGACCATAGATCTTCCGCTGCCGAAGGATCGATATGTGAGATTAAGTCCGCTGCTGACAGCGGATGATAAAGAGGCGCTGCTTCAATATATCCAGAGCACGTCCGTGAAGCCGGGTGGAAGCGGCACGGCCGTCAACCGGATCGAAGAACAGCGTAAAGCTGCATCATTCGAACGGCTTCGCCTGCAGGCCGCGCTGATGAATGCGATTGTATCGCTCCTGGACGGCTTTCATGTGCATGATCTGGATAACCGTCCGGATGACCTGGAGGGTACGTTGAACGAGGCCTTGGCCAAGGTATACGAGTGCGGTGCGGTCAGCGATGCGGGGAAGGTGAAGGAGCGGTTGCTTGAGCGTGAACGGATGGGCACTCAGCTCATCCCGGATACGACGCTGGCTTTGTTCCATACGCGCAGCCGTTATATCGCCTGCCCGTCGCTTACCCTGTTCCGGTTAGCGCATGCCGCACCGCTTGAGGATGGGGCGGAAGCAGGGGTCATTCTGCTGATGCTGGCACCGAAGCAGCTCCCGAAGGAGAGCCTGGAGGTGCTCAGCGAGATCAGTGCGATGCTGCTCGGCTCCGAGCTGATTGAGCTGATGGAGCGGGGCGGCGAGGACGAAATTCGGTCATACCTGGCTGAAGAGCTGCAGCATTTTTTCAATCACAGACCATAGAAAGAGGGAGACTAACATGAATAACATACTGTCCAAAGATAAAGTCGTATTGAATGCGAAGGCAAATGATAAAAGCGAGGCCATCCGCATGGCGGGGAATCTGCTGGTGCAGGCAGGCCACGTATCAGAGGATTACGTAGATAAGATGCTGGAGCGCGAAGAGATTGCATCCACTTATATGGGCGGGGGACTCGCGATTCCTCACGGCACCAAGGAAGCCAAAGGCATGGTTATCTCTACGGGATTGTCCATCGTTCGCTTCCCGGAAGGCGTTGATTTCGGCGGAGACGAGCCGGCGTTCATCGTCATTGGGATCGCGGCCGCTGGCGGTGACCATATGGAGATTCTGACAAACGTTGCGATGATCTTCACAGATGACGAGAGCATTGAGAAGGTGATGAACGCATCGAGCGAAGAGGAGATTCTGGCCATCTTCGAAGGAGGAATGGGCGCATGAAGGCAGTCCATTTCGGAGCAGGGAACATCGGGCGCGGGTTTATAGGGCTCCTGTTGTCCCAGGCAGGTTACGAGGTTTGTTTTGTCGATGTGAACGAGGAGCTGGTTTCGGAGCTGAAGGCTCGTGGAGAATATCCTGTAACACTGGCCAGCGAAGGGCAGGAGACAACGGTTGTAAAGGGCATTACGGCCCTCAACAGCGCTTCGGAGCCGGAGGCTGCCGCGCGTGCGGTGGCAGAAGCCGATCTCGTCACAACAGCGGTAGGCGTGAACATTCTGAAGTTTATTGCCGGTACCATTGCCGAAGGGCTAAAGCTTCGGTTGCAGGGAGAATCGGCACCGCTGCATATTATTGCATGCGAGAATGCCATCGGCGGCAGTACGCAGCTGAAAGAGCATGTGTACGGTAAGCTGGATGATGAGACGAAGCAGAAGGCCGACCAGCGGGTGGCTTTCCCGGATGCAGCCGTAGACCGGATCGTGCCGCTGCAGCAGCATGAGGACCGCTTGAAGGTGGTGGTGGAGCCGTTCTATGAGTGGGCGGTGGATCGCTCGCAGATGTTTGAAGGCTACACGCCGGTAGAAGGCATTCACTATGTGGACCGCCTGGAGCCGTACATTGAGCGCAAGCTGTTTACGGTGAATACCGGTCACTGCTCTGCTGCCTATGTAGGCTTCCTGAAAGGCTATGAGACGATTCAGGACGCCATGAAGGATGACGAGGTGGCGGCCCATGTGCGCGCGGTGTTGGAGGAAACGGGGGCTGCGCTTGTGCATAAACATGGCTTCAATTCTGCCGAGCATGGAGCGTATATTGACACCATTCTGGAGCGGTTCCGTAATCCGGCGCTGACAGACGAGGTATCCCGCGTCGGACGCTCCCCGATTCGGAAGCTGTCTCCCGGCGACCGGCTGGTATCTCCAGCGATGCTGGCATTCGAGAGCGGGCTCCCTTACAAGAGTCTGGCCAAATCCATGGCAGCGGCCTTGTTGTTTGATGTGCCCGAAGACCCGGAAAGTGTAGAACTGCAAGCCTCCGTACGGGATATCGGAGTAAGCGACACGGCTTCCCAATATACCGGTATGGCTGGCGAGCATCCGATTATGGGTGAGCTGATGGAGCAATATGAAGCCTTGAAGGCGGAGACTGAGGCTGGGCGGTCATAATTTTTAGCTATGAGAGAAAACCCCTGATTTTCTTTACGGAGAAATCAGGGGTTTTTTGGGCTCGCTTCAGGATGAGCTCCGCTTCCTCAACGCTGGTGTCCAGCTGCCAGGGAGGAATTCCATAATTTCCATCCGTTGATTTTCAGAAAATTTTCGCTTATTTTCGGAATTAAGAGTACACTAGAAGTAAGAAACCGAAGTGGATGTGATGAACATGGCAGAAGAACTGATCTTGACCCAAGAGGGCTATGATAAACTCCAGGAGGAACTGGATGACCTCAAATATGTAAAACGCAAAGAGTTAGCGGAACGGATCAAGCTTGCGATCAGCTATGGTGACTTGAAGGAGAACAGCGAGTACCACTCGGCCAAGAACGACCAGGCGTTTATGGAAACGCGCATCATTATCCTAGAAAAAACACTGAACAGCGCCCGGATTGTCGACTCCAAGCAGGTAAGCTCGACAACGGTGAATGTCGGTTCGAATGTCGTCCTGAACGACATCGAGTTTGCAGAGAAGCTTGAATATCAGGTTGTAGGCCCGGCAGAAGCAGACGTGTTGAATAATAAAGTCTCCTATGAAAGCCCGCTCGGCAAAGCACTGATGGGCAAAGCGGTTGGCGACCAAGTCAACGTGGATGCACCGATGGGCATCGTCAAGTACGAGCTGCTGGAGATCAAGGTGTTGTAAACGATCGATCATTTGCGTCTAACGCCATGATGGATGGGATCCTTGGAACTGCTGGCTGTCTGCATAGCAGACGTTATTCAGATTGCCGCAGCATCTGTAGATGGATGAACTCATATATAAATGAAAGGCGTAATCCGGGAGTGTCATGTCCGGTTACGCCTTTTCTCATGATTATGCCCCAGCCGCAGCAGCCTTGCGCTCATACATATAGCAGGCTCCCCCGAGAATGAAGGCAAGTCCTACTAATGCAGCTCCTACCCAAGGCAGGGAGGTTAAGCTCAAATGGGTAATGACCAATCCGCCAATGAAGGCTCCCGCTGCATTTCCGAGATTACCGGCGGAGTGGCTTGCCGTAGAGGCAAGTGCCGGGGCCGACTGGGCAAGACTCATCACGCGTACCTGCATCCCGGGCATCACAGCGAAGGAGGCAGCGCCCCAGAGCACGATGGTCAGCACAGCAGTCACCGGATGATAGATGGTAACGGTGAAGATGGTCAGGATAACGGCAGTTGTGAAGTAGACGCCCAGAATGGAGGGCAATAGCTTCCAGTCTGCAAGTCTTCCGCCCACGATGTTACCCGCGGTCACGCCGATGCCGAACAGCACCAGAATCCAGGTGACGCTGGGCTCTGCAAAGCCGGTGATCTCAATGAGCAGCGGAGCAATATAGGTGAATACAGCGAACAGGCCCGCGTTGCCAAGCGCTCCGATGAGCAGGAAGAGAAGCAGTCCTGGCTTCATAAGGGCTGTGATCTGCTGGGCGATGCTCGAGGCCTGCTCCTGGCGGATCTTCGGAATGAAGATCAGAATACCAATCAATGCGATAACGCCCATAATGGCAATCGCCCCGAAGGAGGCGCGCCAGCCCATCGTTTGACCGATGAAGGTACCGATCGGAACCCCGATGATGTTGGCTATCGTTAACCCTGCCATCATGATCGATACGGCCCCGGCTCGCTTGTCCGGCCGTACCAGGTTCGAGGCGATAACGGCTCCCACACCGAAGAAGGTGCCGTGTGTCAGTGCCGTCAGCATCCGGGCACCCATCAGCACGGCATAGTTGGGAGCGAAGACCGATACGCCATTGCCCAGAATGAATAAACCCATGAGCAGCAGGAGCAGCTTCTTTTGCGGGATTTGGTGGGTAAGAACGGTCAGGATAGGAGCTCCTACAGCTACCCCGAGCGCATACATCGTAATCAGCTGTCCGGCAGAGGCGATGCTGACGTTCAGATCGTCCGCGACGTTCGGGAGTATTCCCATGATCACGAATTCCGTCATTCCAATGGCAAAAGCGCCTACAGTAAGAGACAATATCGAGATGGGAAACGGCTCTTTAGGCCCTTTGTTCCCAGTGGCCTGCTGCGATAATTCCATGATGTTCAAGTCAACCTTTCTGCTGTGTATGTTAAAGATATAAACCCAATCTATATTATCGGATTTGAAAGTGGGCCTGTTACATATTATTTAACGTTCTCCGATGATAATCAAGAATTTTATTTTTGGGCAAAATGGACATGCTGATCATGTAAGCTTATTCGGCATATTAGCTTGTCCGCTATGTAAAGCTTGTGAGAGTACCACCCAGGCACTCTCTTCATGAAGCAAGCAAACGATTGTGGTCATCCCATACAGTCGGTTGATCCTGTCCCTTTGCTGTGATGGATTTAGAAACAGGTAAACGACTCGATTCTCCCCAGATCAAATCCTGAGAATACCCACATCCTCCCGGTCCAGCGAAAGCCGGCAACCGATGTCCGGCCAACAAAGGTCGGATAAAACCAGAAGCCCGGCCCATTTCTCGGCCAAATATAGGTGTTGCGGAATAGACAGCCCGTAATAGCTCCAGGGTCAACGGCAAAGGTAGCTGCAAGCGGTTGTTGGGGTACAGTCTGCGGGGGTGGAGAAGAGGGCCCTTGTTGCGGTCCCTGAGGTCCTTGCGGCGGCATAAATGCCATAATGGATTCACTCCTTAATCGGTTTATAGGTTTGGAAGTGAGCAAGAGCGGCTACACCATCAAGAATGCAAGATGAGCCAGGCTCTAGGTATAGAGCAGGGTGATTACTAGTAATTCGAAGAGGACAAGGGGCAGAATGACATGATTATAGTAGCTGGGACCGAAACCGCGCTGGTGATTGTAGTCTGGCAGACTTAAGTATAGAATTCCTCTGTCACACCGGATAATCGTCCCTTCAAAGACGTCACCGTCCAGCGTTTCGACGCGAACCAGTTGGTTCGCATGCTGTTTGCACAGATGGTGAATATGATCCCGAACGGATTGGATGCTGTGCCTCATATTGGGTTCAGCTTGATATAAGGTTTGTTCCTGGTGTCCTGGATATTGAAGACTCATATGGAAAGACCCCCATCGTTATTAGTCATACATAGATTACATCCTATGCGGATGCCTATAGCGGGGTGCTCCTGAAATTCCCGCATGGGCAAATTTGTAGATTAGTGATACTATTTAGATCAATATATGAATTGAGGAAGTGAGCGTTAGTCGTGATCAATATAACCATCCCCAAGCCGGACGTCACCATTACCAAGCAGGCTGCTCCGGAACTGAGCCATATTTACGGATTTACGGATTTCCACCTGATCCCGAGAGACCGGGGCGGGATCTTTATGTTCTACAACAGCAAGGAGGAGCTCTTGTTTGTTGGCAAAGCCAGAAAGCTAAGACCGCGGATCAAGAAGCATTTTGAAGATAGTGTATCTCCCATTAAGGACCATCGTAATGAAGTGACAAGAATAGAGGTCTGTGTCATCGAAGATGCCGTTCACAGAGAAATCTATGAAACCTATATTATCAATGAATTAAAGGCTGAATATAATGTGGACAAAGTGTTCTTTAAATAAAGGACATGTGTAATGGAGCAAGGAGAGGCAATAGACGGGTCTTGGAGAGATCAACGTTTATTGCTTTTTTTGTTGTCGTCCATCATTACAATAAAATCTAAATATTCCTTTACAGGAATATTCCTGATGTGGTATATTGAATTCAAGAAATCAAACACACCATTATATCCGTAAAAAAAAGAGGTGATGATGATGACGGGAACAGAGAGAATGAAGAATTGTCATATCTCAAGGACCATCGGTGCTGTAACGGTCATCATGACACAATGGAACTGACAACGTTTACCGCATTAGCTGAACCGAGTCGTTTCCGCATTGTGGACCTTCTGCTGAGGGGACCGATGACGGTAGGGGATATCGCCGAACGTCTGGAGATCAGGCAGCCCCAAGCCTCGAAACATCTGAAGGTGCTGCTGGAGGCTGGGCTGGTGGAAGTTAAGGCTGACGCCAACCGGCGAAATTACATGCTTCGATCCGAGCCGTTTGAGGAGATGGACCACTGGCTGAATGATTACCGCAGAATTTGGAGCGAGCGGTTCGACAACTTGGATAACTACTTGGAGAAACTTCAGGCTGACACGAAGAATCAGGATTAAGCTACTTAATATGAGGAGGAATGTATGATGGCAAACACCATGATTACCCGTGTTGAAGGGCAAGTACTTGTACTGGAACGTGTTTTTAATGCACCTAGAGAGCTGGTATTCAAGGTATTCTCTGACGGAGAGCATCTGAAGCAGTGGTGGGGTCCGCGCGGGTGGGAGGTTACCGTATCCAGCATGGATTTCCGTCCAGGCGGTTCATGGCATTACTGTATGAAATGCATGGATAAGAATCAGGGCGATTTCTACGGCATGGAATCCTGGGGCAAATCGGTTTATGAGGAAATTGAGGCGCCTGGGAAAATAGTCTATATCGACTATTTCTCGGATGCGGAAGGCCAAGTTGCAGAGGGGATGCCCGCAACCACGGTTACCATGACCCTTGAGGAGATCGATGGAAAGACCAAGCTGGTCAGTCGAGGTGTATATGAATCCCCAGAAGCACTCAAAACCGTGCTGGAGATGGGAATGGAAGAGGGCATTACCCAAACCTGGGACCGTCTCGAGGAATACTTGGCAGCCCAACAGTAACTTTATTACCATCATGCAATCTCGGTTACGCGATATAAAGAATGGCTGGAATTCGCAAGGATACGGCCATTTTTTTATTTTCCTGACATCATGATTGCATAGAATCCACCGCATCAGTTAACTTGTAACTTGAAAAACAGAAGCCAAAAGTTCAATATAAAGATAAATGGATAATCAAAACCGTGTTGTCTGCCGGAGGGGCGGGTCAATGACACATACATAACAGGAGGAAATCAAGATGGAGATCGGAGTCAGTTCATTTGTTGAGACATGGCCGGATGTGAAGACCGGGGAAGTGATCAGCCATGCGCAGCGGCTGCGCGAGGTAGTGGAGGAGATCGTTCTGGCCGATCAGGTGGGCCTGGATGTCTATGGCGTAGGCGAGCACCATCGCAAGGATTATGCCGCATCTTCGCCAGCCGTTGTGCTTGCCGCGGCAGCGTCGCAGACGAAGTGGATTCGGCTGACCAGCGCAGTTACGGTGCTGTCCTCTGCGGACCCGGTGCGGGTCTTTCAGGATTTTGCTACCTTGGACGCGATTTCGAACGGGCGTGCAGAGATTATGGCGGGCCGGGGCTCCTTCATCGAATCGTTTCCGCTGTTCGGCTACGATCTGAGTCATTATGACGAGCTGTTTGAAGAGAAGCTGGAGCTGCTGCTTAAGATCCGGGAATCGGAGAAGGTAACCTGGAGCGGCGGACACCGTCCCGCGATCCAAAACTTAGGCGTGTACCCACGCCCGGTTCAGAATCCGCTGCCGGTGTGGATTGGCAGCGGCGGCAATTCGGAATCGGTCGTGCGCGCAGGCTTGCTCGGTTTGCCGCTTGTACTGGCGATTATCGGCGGTAGCCCCTTGCAGTTCGCGCCGCTGGTCAAGCTGTATAAAGAAGCGGCGGCCCATGCTGGGCATGATGTGTCAAAACTGCCAATTGGCTCGCACTCGCATGGATTTATTGCGGAAGATACCGAGATGGCAGCGGACAAGTTCTTCCCATCGACCCAAGCCAGCATGAATGTGCTGGGACGGGAGCGGGGCTGGGGATATTATGACCGTGCGAGCTTCGATGCGGCACGAAGCTTCGAAGGTGCCCTTTATGTGGGAGACCCGGAGACGGTCGCCCAGAAAATCATTCACCTCCGCAAACACGTAGGCATTACCCGCTTTATGCTGCATGTCCCGGTCGGGACGATGCCTCATGATGAAGTCATGAGAGCCATTGAATTGCTCGGAACCGAGGTAGCACCCCGGGTCCGCAAGGAAATTGATCGCTGGGAAGCGGCTGGTGAGCCAGAGGAATGAAGCCATGGTTGATAACAGGATCGGATTTAAATAGAAACCTTTCGGGGTCACCCCGCGTTTATTACATAGGCTAAGACAAGCTGAGAATAGGGTGGGATGGTTTTATGAACGTTGCCAAATATTTTGCGATGGGGTTCATATTTATGTTCCTGTTGACCGGAGCTTACCTCGGGCTTGAGTTAATGGAAGGATACAGTATCCGTACAAGCATGTATTACGGCATCCACAACCTGGGTTTTGCCTTAATTGCGGTGGTCTTTCTTGCCTCGGTGATCATTTACATGGTGATCATGTTTCCATTATCTTGGCTGCTGGGTTTCATCCCTTGGAAAAGAAGTGTCATGACGCTTTATCTTCTCTTGTACTGTGTATTATGGGTTGCGGCAGGCGTGTGGCTGTTCCACCAGCTGTATGATCCTGTATATGTGAAGGAGTATCATCTGCGTATCGACACGGCTATCTTTATATTTGGCGTGATGGGACTGCTCTATGGCTGGATCGAATGGCTGCTGATTCGAAGAGCTGCGATAAAACCCTGAACGTATTGAAAAGAAGGCCGTTGTGAGTGAAGTGAAGCTGCTTGGCCTTGAAGAGTCGCATATTAAAAGGAAAGGGCGTTCCTCTATGATCAGGAACGTCTTTTTGTGTTGCCGTAAGAGGATATCAAATTTGTGCCTATCGCCTTAAAACCAGCATTATCCGGAAAAATGGTATAATAAATGGAAAAACAGGAAGAGACGCTTTGATACATCATAGGAAAACACAGGCAGGGTTCGGATAGTCGATGCTATGGGGGCGGCTTGTACTGCAACGTAAATCAATCCATAATCATCTTCGGAAAGAGGGTTAAATCATGAATAAATCATATAATGCTATATTCGGTCCACATATCATCAAAATGGCTCAACTTATGTTCATCTTTGCACTCATCTCGCTCTCCGGGTGTACGAAAGCCGACGTTGCTCCCCCTGTTGCTCCGACTGAGAATACGCCCCAGACGGCACCAGCAGCTCTGGCTGACCCAGATTTCGTTCAACTCGAGAGCAAGTTTAGCGCTCGTCTCGGTGTCTATGCTATCGATACTGGCACCGAGCGGATCGTCGCCTACCGCCCCGATGAACGGTTTGCATACGCGTCTACTTTTAAGGCTCTTGCCGCAGGCGCAGTATTGCAGCAAAACTCGATGGACACACTCGATAAAGTGATCACTTACACGAGCAAAGACTTGGTCACCTATTCGCCGATCACCGAGAAGAACGTGAATACCGGGATGACCCTTAGGGAGCTTAGTGAGGCTGCTATCCGTTACAGCGATAACACTGCAGGAAATCTCTTGTTAAAAGAACTGGGAGGCCCTGATGGCTTCAGGACAGCATTAAAGCAGGCCGGTGACAACGTAACCAACCCCGAACGCTTCGAGACAGATCTGAACGAAGCCATTCCGGGAGACAATCGTGACACAAGCACCCCGAGAGCGCTTGCCACCACGCTTCAGGCTTACACGGTTGGCAACGTGCTCCCGACGGATAAACGCACGCTCCTCATCGATTGGCTGAAGGGGAATACCACTGGAGACAAACTGATCCGTATGGCCGTGCCTGAAGGCTGGGAGGTCGGGGATAAGACCGGAGCCGGAGGTTATGGAACGCGAAACGACATAGCCGTCATTTGGCCGCCAAACAAAGAGCCTATCGTTATCGCCATTCTGTCCAGCCGCGATACACCAGATGCCACTTATGACGATGCGCTTATCGCACAAGCTGCCAAGGTCGCACTTGACGCTGCGAAGTGAATCATAGTCAGCCCACACATCGCTAAAGATGTATGTAGTTCTTCAATAGCAGTCTATCTTGAATTGCATCTCCACGGGCTCTCTTGTCCGGCCGTTCGTTCCAAAAGCCGAAGCGGGTGCTATTCGTAGCGAATGCCGTTTGAAGCTCTCTCGATGGCGTCCCAATCCAGAACGCGGATCATTTGCCCGTTGCGCTCCAGCATCCGGTTCTGCACAAAAGCCTGCAGCACCCGGTTTAAATGCCGGTGTGTTGTGCCCAGCAGGCTGGCGATCTCTCCAATATGGTCGGTTTGCAGTTCCATGCCGAATGAGGCATTCGATCCTGGCGACATCGTCGACATAAGATAACTGGCGAAGCGGTTCTCCACGGACGCGAGCAGGTTGACCCGGGAAGCAGTCGTGCAGGTCTGGAGCTTGTAGCTTAAGTGATCCAGCAAAGTGGATGTAAAGCGGGGGTTCTTCATTTCATGCTGCTTGATATAGTCAAAGGAAAGCCCGATCAGCAAGCATTCGTTAACGGCTTCAATCCGCGACTGGACCGGTACATTTCGAATCAATTCAATATCGCCGATGATGGAAAAGGGATGGCCAAAGCGCAGCAGGAGCGATTTGCCGGTTTCAATGCTGGAGGTCACCTTGATTTTCCCCTGTACAAGGAACAAGAGGGAGTGCAAGGCGAAGCCTTCATGCAGAATGATCTCGCCCGGCTCATATTGCTGCAATGCAAAAGGCACAGGTCGGGTTAAGTCCAGCATGTGCTCGAATTGAAAATCTTTCAGCTTCGCGTTCAGTAATGGTTCGTTATGAAGCAATTTCATGGATTTTTCGGTGGCTCCCTTCTCTTCTGGACATATGTCCTTCTCATTATACGATCAACTGATATGATAAGGGCAATAGAAGATACAGGGGGAAGCAGGGATGAAATTTGTATTCGATCTGGACGGAACGATCTGTTTTAAAGGTCAGCCGGTTTCGGACGTGCTGTTGAAGACTTTCGAGGAGCTGGTGGGGCAGGGGCACGAGGTTATTTTTGCTTCCGCAAGACCGATTCGTGATTTGCTCCCTGTCCTCCATGAGCGTTTCCATCATTACCCCATGATCGGGGGCAACGGCTCAATGGTAGCGACAGGTGGCAATATCGTATCCACGGTGGGGTTTAATCATGAGGTTTTACCGGTGCTTCTTGAGCTGTTGGCTAAGTATAATGTGAGTTATTTAATCGATGGGGATTGGGATTATGCTTATACGGGTTCTGAGGATCATCCGATCCGGCTGAATCTGGATCCGCACAATTTGGCTAAGCGAGTGGCGCTCCAGGAGCTGGAATCCATCGTGAAAATATTGATGCTGACCTCGGACCGCATGGCCGAAGTCGAAGAGAAGCTGAAGACACTGGACGTCGTTGTACACGTGCATGGGCAGGAGAACGTGCTGGATATAAGCCCGACGGGGATCCACAAGTGGAGCGGGCTTCAGCAGCTCGGAGTTAAGGAGGGCGAATTTGTTGCCTTCGGCAACGATGCTAACGATATCTCGATGTTTCAGCATGCGCTGCACAGCGTGATGATCGGTGACCATCCGCTGCTGGCCCCGTATTCTTCGGAGCAATTGCTGCTGGATGGTAATATTGAGCATGCCATTTCGGCTCGATTGAAGGAACTTGGGTGTTTGTATAAGGTAATTTAGAGTAATAGAGCAGGTCATTATGTAGAAGAAACCTCGTCTCATGGGAGCCGCTTGCTTATATTTGGTTAAGTCCCGCATATGGCCGGGATTCGGCTTATATTGCGGTTCATATGTACAAAGGCATGCCGTATGAGGACTATTTCCAGGCGATGGAGCGCATCTTCCTCCGTTATGGCGGTCGGCCGCATTGGGGCAAAATGCATTCCCTTGAGGCTGCGCAGTTGAAGAAACTGTATCCGATGTGGGATGCTTTCCTTGCGGTTCGGGAGGAGCTGGACCCGGACGGCATATTATGGAGTAATTATACGGGAAGGCTGTTCGATTCATCCGGCGCTGTCTTCAACAACTTGCTTTTTCTTTGAATTTTACTTGGAGTATATAAAAAAGCCTGATGAGGAAATTCTAGTAGCAAAAAGAAAAGGGGAATTACATTACATGAAGCGGCGATCCATGATCCATGTTCTGCTGTTATGCGCCTTGCTCCTGTTCAGTCTGGGAAGCGCAGCTGCCTATGCGCAGCCACAAGAAGAGAAGCCCAGGGAGCGGCAGCTCGAAAATGCCATGCTGCAGCAGTTATATCCGGTTATCCGATCCTCGCTCCAGGAGATATATAGCGAGGCGTATCCCTCGTTTGGCTGCGAGCGGATTATATCGATCAACGAGCGGGTAACGATGGCAGAGGATAGCCAGCATGCCAGTCCGGTGGATGCGATGCACGGGGCCACCTATTTTGAGATTACAGTTGGCTTATGTAAGGGGAGTGGGGAGAAGATCGAGCTGCGCCTCAAGAATGATACGCCTACGGCGCAATATTATGTGGACGTGTTTCATGTGAGATAACGCTACTCTTGTTCAGCGTATCTGAGAAAAAATGAGTTAAACCATTTTATGCGGTTTGGGGTGCTTCATCCTGTAGTAGAATTAGTCATGATTTGCGATGCTGCTCATTATCCGTTTCATGAAGGAGTGAATGAACCATGGCGCATGCGCATGACGTTCTATTGAATCAGCTGTTAGCCAATGCGAATGATCCCAGCTGGCACGTTCCTTTCCAGCAATCCGTTGAGCATATAACGGAGGATGAAGCGTTCTGGACCCCTGCCAATGACAGCCACAGCATTGCTGAGATCGTGCAGCATCTGCTTTATTGGAATGAAACCTGGCAAACCAGATACCGGGAATCACGAATGAGTGCGGTGTCTTCTATTGGAGACAATCAACATAGCTTTATCATTCCCGACAATGCGACCTTTGCAGAGCTAAGAGACCGACTGTTAGCCGTGCTATTGCAGTGGCAGGAACTGCTGACAGAGGCGAAGCTCGAGCAGGAGGTGGACGGTTTTCCCGTACCGGCCAAGTGGTGGGAGATCATAAGCAATGCGGCTGCGCATAATGCCTATCATATCGGTCAGATCGTGTACATTCGAAAGCTGCAGAAGAGCTGCAAGGCGCTGGAATGGTAAGTTTCGTTAAGAAGTAAGGTTCCCCCGCTCTGGATCCCGTCTAGGCTCTTTGCTGCTTGATCCCCGGGCCAGCTTCCCTGCTCTAACGAGCAAATGCATGGAGGGGCCCGGATTACCCTGGACCCAACCATGCATGCACCTCTCTTACAACGCCTCTTTAATTATCCGTTTATAGAACAGCACCGATAACAGCCCGAATATGGAATACAGTGCCGTATACAGCAGCATAACCATAACCATGGGCAGCCACAGCTCGGTTCCGAAGAAGAACCAGCCGGATTTAACGGCGAAGTAACTATGGAACAGGCCAACGATCAGCGGAATGCCGAAGTTGAACAGCTGCTTCATCTGAATGCCCTTCAGCAGGTTGCCCTGAGTGAAGCCGAGTTTTCTCAGAATGGTATAGTTCGCTTTCTCTTCTTCCCCTTCATCCATTTGTTTGAAGTACAGGATGCAGCCGGAGGTGATCAGGAAGGTGAGTCCAAGGAATCCCACGATGAACATCATCAGGCCCATGTTGCTCTTCTGGTTCATTATCAGCTCACTCTGGGACAGGTTCCCGGTAGACTCACTAATGCCGAGATCCTTGAAGATCTGATTGGCTTGATCGATGGCGATCGGGTCGACAAGGTCGATACCGTAGTAGACATTCGTTTCCTTCTGGATCTTCGGATCCAGATCCTGGGCCAGCTTGTCAAAGACGGTGTGGTCCACAATCGCTGCCGGCAGACCTCCGCTGGCAAAATAATAGGATACATAGGAGTCCTTCTCCAAGCCTATCAACTGCTGTTTTATTTGCTGGTTAGGGCTTGTCAGCTCAATATCCCCCGTGGCCTGAATCGACATAAACTGTTGAATTGCATCGCTGGATCCCGTGAACAGCGTCTCCTCAGGAGAAACATCGATTCCTTCCACACTCTCGTCGCTGATGACCGGTATGACCATTGGTTGCTGTTCTCCTGGACCTGATACGACCTCCAAGTTGGCCCCAATCACCTGAGAAAGGTCAGCATTCACTTGAATAACGTCACGTTTGGTCTGCTTGAACTCTATATTCTCGTCGGTCAGCGCTTGGATATAAGCAGCCAGATCGTTGGAATTTGCTACCGTAAAATGATTGGGTACGCTCTGCCGTGCTGATTTCTCCGCGGAGTAGTAAGAGATGTAGCTGAGGGACAACAGTCCGATCGCTAACGCGGATACGGTCGTTATGATCGTTAACAGCAGTGCGTTGGATTTCATGCGGAACATGATGGAGGAGAGCGACAGCACTTCATTCACGGATAAGTAACCGCCCTTGCTCTTCCGGATCGCGTTGAAAATAAAACTGACGGATCCTTTATAGAATAAATAGGTTCCGATAATGACCGATCCCAGGATCAGGATCATCGCCATGAACAGCTCGTTCATGGAGGTGAAATCCCCGCTGAACAGCTTGGTTGACACATAATAACCGAGAAGAATAAGTCCGATTCCGAGCAAGCCGAATAACATTTCGAGGAAGGACATCTTCTTGATCTGATTCTCCGTTGTAGATACCGCACGGAACAGGGACAGAATGCTCTGCCGCTGGATGAACGTATAATTCATGATCATGATCAGCACATAGATGACGGCAAACACAATGACGGTTTGGATCAGCGCTTCGGTGGAGAAGGACAAGGCGGCTTCAGCGTCAACACCGATAACCTTGAACAGAATCATCAGAATCAAGCGGGAAGCCGCAAATCCGGCAAAGATGCCAATCACCATGGAACCGAAATACAGAATCAGGTTCTCCGCGCTCAAGATTCGGAATATCTTGCCTTTGGTTAAGCCGATGAGCTGAAACAACCCGATTTCCTTGCTTCGCCGTTTAATGAAAATCGTGTTGGCATACAGCAGGAAAATCGCAACGATGGCCACAAGCAGCACCGAGGCGGCTCCCAGAGCTGCAGCCCCCTTCACAGATCCCTTGGCCTCATCCGTGGCCGGATCATATTGCAGCGTCACAAAGGCGAAATACAGACCCACGCTGAAGATGAGGGCAAAGACATACAGATAATAATTTTTAATATTCTTCTTCAGATTCCGGTAGATCAGATAATTAATGTTCATTCTGAACACCGCCTAGCACGCCCTGAGTCTTGATGATGTCATTGAAGAAGGCCTGCCGGGACTGCTCGCCCTTGTTCAGCTGGGTATAAATCTGTCCGTCCTTAATGAAGACAACCCGGCTGCAATAGCTGGCGGCCACAGGATCATGAGTAACCATGATGATGGTGGAGTCGATCTTCAGATTCAGTTCGCTTAATTTGTTCAACAGATCGGAAGCGGACTTCGAGTCCAGCGCTCCGGTCGGCTCATCTGCAAAAATAATGCTGGGATCGTGAATGAATGCGCGGGCCGCTGAAGTCCGCTGCTTCTGTCCACCGGATATCTGATTCGGATATTTGTCCTTGAGTTCGTATATGCCAAGCTCGGTTGCTATTTTTTGAAACCTCTGGTTCGCATCTTTTTTGGATACCTTCTTGATGGATAGCGGCAGTAGAACATTTTCTTTGACAGTCAGCGTGTCCAGCAGGTTGTACTCCTGAAAAATAAAGCCCAGATGGTGCTTCCGGAATTCGGCCAGTTCCTTCTCTTTCATGCCAGTAAACTCTTTGCCTTCGATTTTTATGCTGCCAAGGCTCACTTTATCGATGGAAGAGAGCACGTTCAGCAGCGTGGTTTTCCCTGAGCCTGATGCGCCCATGATGCTGACGAACTCGCCTTTATCCACACGGATATCGATGCCCTTCAGCACCTCCTGTTTATTGAATTTATTGCCGAAACTCTTATGGATTTGGTTTGCTTCCAGAATTGCCAAGTTCCTCACTCCTTTGTTTACTGTCCTTATCATAAAGGAGCGGCAAGGGCCTTTTCCTTCGATTCGCCGAACAAAGTGCAAAAGCATGTGACATTGTTGTCACATGCCGATAATCCTCACAACATCGTTCTTCTTCGGAAAAATTAAAGTGAAGGTTGTGCCTTTGCCTGGCTTCGATTCCACCTGAATGCGGATCAATAGGGCATTGGCTGCCTTCTGTGTCAGATACAGCCCCATGCCGGTTGCCGCACGGTCCTGATGTAAGGTCGTGGACGTGAAACCTTTGTCAAAAATACGAGGCATGTCCTTCGGATCGATGCCGCGTCCGGAATCCCGAATGATGAGTCTAACATGGTCATCCACGAGCTCACTCTGCAAGGCAATATCCGATGCAGAGCTGTATTTAACGGCATTGGTCAGCAGTTGACGGATAATGAAGCCCAGCCATTTCGTATCGCTCAGCACCTCCGTTACCTGCAGGGAGACGTCAAAACCGATGCCTTTTTGCATGCACCAGGATTTGAGCGCCCGTATCTCCTGGAAGATGATCGGCTCAAGCGCGGACACCTCAATATGGAGATCGTTCTGGATAAAGGGGATGCGCTTTTGGTGCAGCTGCTGGTCCAGCAGCAGGTGGATGCGGAGCCATTCGTACTGTAGCTGTCCTTTTAACGTCTCATCCTCCATGCGCTCGATCATCAGCTGCATGGTGGTAAGGGGCGTTTTCACTTCGTGGATCCAGGACAGTAGCTCATCCTTCTCCTCTTCCATCTCCATCAGGCGGATGGAGGATTCCCTCTTAAAGCGCTCGGCCTGGAGGGAGAGCATGTCCATGGCAATTGCTTCAAAGGGATGCTCCGGCTCGGTGATGGCGGCTAAGTCGAAGGTGTCATCCCATGCCCGAAGGCTTTTGTAGAATTTTGTCTCCCGGTTGTATCTGACAATCAGAAACACCATGAAGAGCATAGATGACAGAAACACAATATAGAGAATGGGCAGGAACGGGATTTGGGAATCCACAGCGGCAACAAACAGAAGCAGCAGCTGCAGGAACAGAAATAACAGAATCCAGCTTAGCCGTTCCCGAATATAGGCAAGGATCATGCATGAGCCTCTTCTGTCGCGATATATCCTTGTCCCACCTTGGTTTCGATGTAAGGATCAAGGCCAAGGGGCTCCAGCTTCTTACGCAGTCGATTCACATTCACCGTTAACGTGTTATCACTGACAAAATGCTCATGGTCCCATAAACTCTTGATCAGCTCCTCCCGGCTGACGATCTGATTCTTCCTCTCCATGAGGATCTTTAGAATATACATTTCATTCTTCGTCAGTTCGACCGTGCCTTGAGGGCTGCTAATGGTATTCTTGCCGAACTCGACGGTTGCTCCGCGCCAGGCTCTCAGCTCTGTTCGTTCGGTGCTGTAGTTGTAAACCCGGCGCAGGGTGGCCTGGATTTTGGCAATCAATACATCAAAGTGGAACGGCTTCTGAATGAAATCATCCGCTCCCAGCTGCATGGACATCACCATGTCGGTAGGATGATCCCGTGAAGACAGGAAGATAATCGGGACGTTCGAATGGGATCGAATCATCCGGCACCAGTGAAATCCGTCGAATTTGGGCAGCTGGATATCGATAATGACAAGATCCGGCTGTACGTCTGTGAATTCCTGGAGTACACTGCTGAAATCCTTGATGCCATATACGTCATAAGACCATTGCGAGAGCCGTTCCTGCACTTCATGGAACAGGGTCGCGTCGTCTTCGATAAGCATAATTTTGAACAAAAGATTCACCACGCTTTATAAGGTTGTCCAAAAAAAGCCGGGGTGCCCGGAAACTTCCCGTTGCTGTAGAGGGGCCTTTTAGTTTTGGACTTTATGTAATCGGCACTTCATTCCCAGTGTATAGCAAAAAGGGAGCAAGTGCCATCCGGTGGATGAACATAAGCGCATGCGTAGATGACGAGGCTGAATTACCTATTTACAAACATTTCCTATCTCCCGATAATAGATATGAGCCTATGACCTGGGAGGGGACAATATGAATATGCATAAGAAGTTTAAATGGTTGACCGTACTCGTTGCAGCTATGCTTGTCATTATGACAGGGTGTCAGTCCGTGGGAGGTTTGGATATCAACAAGGCGATGCTTACAAGTCTTGATGTTAAATCCAGTGAATCCAGTGCAAGCATTCGATTCGAGGCGGTGCCTGCCGACCGGGCCCTGTCGTCTGAAGATAAAGAAGCGATTGAACTTATTAATTCGTTATCATTGAATGTGGATCGTGCCATCGTCCAGGATGCCAACACCGTGTCCATTCAGGGCAGTGTGCATTATTTGGACAAGAAGATTCCGCTTCACTTGTCCATGGATCCCAAAGGAATGGCGATTCAACTGGAAGGCGCCAAGCAGCCGTTCTATCTCTCAATGGATACAACGGTTCCCGGAATGCCTGACACCAGCCAATACGAGCAGGCGATTCAAGACGTAGTGAAGAAGGCGGCCGGGCTTGTACTGAAGCATTTTCCGAATCCGACAAAAATTGCTGTGAAATCTGCCCAGGAGAAGGTGAATGGGGAGAGCTTGAACCTGACGCATCTCCATATGGAGCTGACCGGGGAAGAGATATTGACGATGTTCAAGCCTTTTGCAGAGAGTCTCATGAAGGACGAAGCAGGCTTAAAGCAGTTGATTGGTGATGCTTATGATGCCATTTATCCGATGATGGTTAGCATCGGTGAGGCTTACGGGGAAGATGTGGAGCTCTTGCCGCAGGAATCCAAGGAAGAGGTTGTGGCTTCGCTCTACGAAATCGTTCATGGCAGCTTGGCCGAATTGACGGAGAATTACGATGAACAGAAGGAACAGCTGTTGGAGGAGTTCCCAGGAGGCGATACCGTCTTCGGTAAGGATACGGTTCTCAAGCTGGACTATTACTTTGACGAGCAGCTTAACACACGCAAGAACGCTGTGGAACTGACTGTCGCACTTCCGGCTTCCGAAGACATGCCCTTGAAATCCTTCAAGGTGTACTCCGAGGGCGAGGTATGGAATATCGGCAGTGCGGTGAAAGCCAATAAAGTGGATACATCCAAGGGCGCTCTGGATGTCCTGAGCGAATCGGTGACACCAGGCCAGGTGCTGCGCAATTTCGAGAAGAATTCAACGATTTATAACGTGCTGAAGGATGATTTGAAGATCACGCACAGATCGCTGTATCTTGATACGAACGAGGATCTCGTATACCCTGTGATCAAGAAGAACAATCAGACCTTTGTTCCACTTCGTTACCTGACCAATCGTCTTGATGCCGAAGTGAAGTGGGCGAAGGGCTCCAAGAACATTACGGTCATCAATGATCTGACAGGCGAGGAAATCAAGCTGACGGTAGGTTCCCAGAAAGCGACTGTAGGCGGTAAAAGCGTGACCCTGCAGGCGGCTCCGTTTGTCCATAGCGACGGATCTACCTACGTTCCGCTTCGATTTATGGCGGAAGCCCTCGGGGCAACGCTTCATCTGGAGGGCGATGGCTGGATTATCATTGAGCGTGATTAAGCGATAACCCATTTCGATAACAGACGGACCTGTCGGTCGGCGAGTTAGAGATGGATACACAGGGAAGTATTGCCGGGGCTGTTTCCCGTCATCTTGGGATGGCGGGAAACAGCCCTTTTTGTCATGGTTGCTGATGTGTTATCAGCGGTTCTTACCGCATAATCGCAGGGCAAGGAAAAGGTATGGATACATCCTATCCTTCCTTCGCCCCATCAACTGTATCGGTACAGTTGGCGTTATTTCTAATCGTAAGGGTGCTCCTCCCGCCGTATGCTAACTTTAGCAGATGCAACACTCCAGGATTGCAATGCATACGAGAAAATAAAGGAGATCATGATTATGAATACACCGCATACAGGCCGGGCCTATGCCGCAGCGTTAGGATATACCGTCATTATAGGTTTTTCGTTCATGTTTGTGAAAATGGCACTGATCGTATCCAACCCGCTGGACACGTTAGCGCACCGGTTCACCCTCTCTTTCATTGCCGCCGCACTGGCATTGCTCATCGCCCGCAGAAGAGTTCCGCTCCATCTGAAGCGACTGCTGGTTATTGTGCCCTTGGCGATATTCTACCCGTTTCTGTTCTTTACACTGCAAACCTTCGGTTTGGTCTACACGAGCTCAGCTGAAGCGGGAATTATCCATGCTACCGTTCCGATCTTTACGATGCTGCTGGCATCATTATTTTTGAAGGAACGCTCAGGATGGGCACAGAAGCTGTTTACCGTATTGTCGGTAACAGGGATTATTTCGATTTTCGTGCTGAAGGGCGTTTCCTTTGAAGCCTCCAGCATGCTCGGTATCGTGCTTATTCTGTTGTCGGCACTGTCTAATGCCATTTATAGCGTGATGGCCCGCAAGTTAACCCAGAAGCAGCCGGTGCTGGATATTACGTTCATCATGACGCTAATCGGATTCGTGCTGTTTAACCTGATGTCGGTTGTTCAGCATGCGGCCCAAGGAACGCTCATGCAGTATTTTGACCCGTTTGCTCATCCTTCCTTTGTATGGGCGGTCCTGTATCTTGGTGTCCTGTCTTCCCTGGGTACGTCGCTTCTGTCGAATTATGCCTTATCCCAGCTGGAAGCGTCGCGGATGAGCATCTTCAACAATTTGGCAACTGTAATCACCATCTTTGGAGGTGTCTTCTTCTTGAACGAACAGTTGGCCTATTATCATTTCATTGGCGCAGGACTCGTTATTATCGGGGTGATTGGTGCCAGTTTCGCTGGAAGATCCAAGCGGGCTGCACCAACGGGATTGACCCCGGGTGAATCCAAATCCACTTAACTTAACACCAGTGTGTAGAATAAGTGTAGAGAAATTGTCGAGATCCGCCTTGTATGATTACATGCTGAACCATCTGTTTCCCATTAGCAGGTAGTCATAGCATTCATTTTTAGAACAGATGAAATCATACAAAGAGGTGGATCTATACGATGTGGAAGAAAGGAAGCATTCTGGTACTGGCACTCCTGCTGCTGTTTCAGGGGATGTTCGGTACGGGTGCAGGGTTTTATGATTCGGGTCGTGCATGGGCTGCACCAGCTGATCCGGTTGTGTCGGTGGATCCCTTGGATCCGGGCAACGGGAATGGACCTGCGGATTCGGTAACGGATGCGGTATATCAAGATCCGGGCCAGACGCAAGGGGCGAACGCAGGCGCAGGACAGAGCATTCTGACGAAGGTTACGATGAAGGACAAGAACGGTACGGTCATTGATTCGGTATACAATCCGGATCTGGGAGAGCGTATTGAGCTTGGCTCGGACGTGAGCTTGTCGTATGAATGGGAGCTGCCGAATGGGCATGATTACGTCGACGGCTCGACCTTTGAATTCGACATTCCGGGCGCCTTCAAAATTTATAACAGCTTTAACGGGAGTCTCCTTGCCGATGGCGGCGATGTGGGGACGTTCTCTGTATCGACGAGCGGCCATGTGGTGATGACCTTTAATGATCAGGTTAACAACTCCGAGGTACGGGGGACGCTGGAATTCCTCACCGAGATTAGCAAGGAGACCGTTAAGGGCAGCACGGAAGTACGAATCCCATTCCCGATCCGGGACGGAGAGCAAGTGGCTATCCTGTATATCAAACCGGCAAAAGGCTCCCATCTGGACAAGAAGGGACAAGCCAATCAAGCGTCGAGCATCCTTTGGAGGATCGATGCGAACACCATCCTGCATCCGATTGACTTAGCGGTCATACAGGATCAGATTCCAGCAGGGTTAACCCTGGATGAGAGCTCTGTGAAGGTATACAAGCTGGACGTCAATATTGATGGAAGCACGGTACGCGGAGCGGAGGTGACGGCAGGGTTCAGCCTGAATACGGGGCCTTCTGCATTCACGATTGCTTTTGACCAGAAGATCACATCGGCTTATCGCGTGGAATATACGACGGCAGTAGGCAAGGGCGATGAGACGAGTTTCACGAATAACGCTGCATTATCGGGGAGCGGAATGCCGGAACAAACGGTGAACGCCACGGTGACAATCGATCGCGGAGAGCTGTTGACAAAGAAGGTTGCCAGCTATGACAAGGGCACCCGGACGATCGGCTGGAGTATCGAATACAATTTCCGTGAAAAAGAGATTTCCCGGCAGGATGCCGTTCTGGCAGACCGCTTCAACGGGACTCAGGAGCTGGAATCCGGCTCATTTAAGGTAAGACATGCCGGAACCGGAGGCGCGGAGCTGGTTGAGGGAACCGATTATATCCTGACACCTGTACAGAATGATAATGGGAAGAACGGATTTGATCTGTCCTTCCAAAGTGATATCGATTCCGGCTATATCATCACCTATAGGACCAAAACCGATGATCGCATCTATACCGATGAGACTGTGGCAAATACGGTTAAGGCCAATGGCGTAACGAAGACGGCTAGCCAGAAGCATGAGGCTGTTATCCTCAAGAAGTACAATAGAGCGGTGGATTACAACGCCAAAACGACAACATGGGAAATCAGCCTCAATGAAGACCAGTTCGATATGGACTCGGTGGTACTGACCGATACGTTCCCGAATGGCGGGTTAGAGCTGGTTGCCGGTACGCTGAAGGTGCTCCACGCAGATGGAAGTGCGGTTGATCCCTCCTGGTATACGGCGAAGGAAGACGAGCCTAAGAAAGGCTTCACGGTTACCTTCCATCAGACGTTCAACGAGACTTTGAAGGTGACGTACACCACGACTTTTAACAACGATTGGAAAATCGATAAGACCAAGTCCGAGTTCCGTAACCGGGCTCATCTGGCTTGGCTTGAAGGTACCCAGAACAAGACGATAACAAAGGACGCTGTGCTGAGCCCCGATAATTTAACGAAGACGAACGGGGACAAGAGCGGTGCATACAATCCGCGAACCAAGGAGATCTCCTGGACCATCCGGGCAAATTATAATAAAAAAGAAGTGGCACAAGCCGTCTTCACCGATAAGCTGCTGCAGAATCAGAAGTTTGTTCCAGGGTCGCTTCTCGTATATGAAATGAAACTGACGGGCGCTGCTAACGGGACAACTCGGGGAGATCTCGTAGACCCGATCCTGTATGATGCGGTGCTTCCGGATGAAGCTAATGGCAACGAGCTGCGGGTAGCGTTCAAGAACGCTATCAACAGCCCTTATCAGATTATGTTCAAAACCACGTTAGACGGAGAGGTCATCGCAAGCGAAGTGTCGAATACAGGCATTTTTCTTGATGGCACAAGCAAGCTGGCGGAGTGGACGGCCAAGGTGAGCATTCCGCAAGGTGGCGAATATGTATTCAAGAACGGCGTGCAGAACGGTGAGAAGCTGAAGTGGACCGTCTATGTCAACCGCGGTCAATCTTATGTGGAAGAAGCCACGATTATGGATGAGCCCACAAGCAATCTCATCCTGGTGGAAGATTCGTTCCACGTCTACGCAACCACTGTTGCCGCGAATGGTGCGGTTTCCAAGGCAGCCGAGTTAGTGCGTGACCAGGACTACACGCTGGAATTCATCTATGGAGCGACCGAATACTTCGTGCTTCGCTTCAAGAACCCGATTGATAAGGCTTATATTGTGGAGTATGAAACACTGATTGATGCGGCAGACAGAGAAAAGGTGGGCAATAGCGTCTCCTTTGAGGGGCTTGGTATTACAACCGGTATCCGTGAGACTACACAGGAGATCGAAGTACGCATGTCTTCAGGCTCCGGCACCGGCTCCGGGGTCCGCGGCAGTCTGGAGGTCCTGAAAGTCGATAAGGATGCTGCTGCTCTTGCCCTGGAAGGAGCCGTCTTCGTTCTTCGAGACCAAGAGGGCAAGCGACCAGCCGTGACACTGACAACCGATGCGGACGGCAAGGCGTTGTTTACAAAATTGCTGTATGGCCAATATGTTCTGGAAGAGACGGCTGCTCCGCAAGGGTATGTGATCGATCAGGCGACGACTACGGTTACGATCGATTCAAGCATTAAACAGACAGGCAACATCAAGCGAATCACCATCACGAACAGCAAAAAAAGCGTTCCACCCGGCCCTGATCCGGGCACTCCTGGTCCCGATCCGGGCAACCCCGGCCCTGATCCGGGCACTCCTGGTCCCGATCCGGGCAACCCCGGCCCTGATCCAGGCACCCCTGGTCCTGATCCAGGCACCCCTAGCCCTGATCCAGGTAACCCTGGTCCTGATCCAGGCACCCCTGGCCCTGATCCAGGTAACCCTGGTCCCGATCCGGGCAGCCCTGGCCCTGATCCGGGCACCCCTGGTCCTGATCCAGGCACCCCTGGCCCTGATCCGGGCAGCCCTGGCCCTGATCCGGGCAGCCCTGGCCCATCACCGGGAGGTCATTCCGATAACGGGACGCCGACCGTCCCCGGGGAGATTGTATCGCCCGGTGATCACGATGGGGTGGACAAGCCAGCCCATCCGGTTGACCCGGCAGTTCCGGGCGAAGTTGATCCAGAACCGATTCCTGTAGAGGAACCGGAAGAGGGCGCTTTGGTTAGCAATGAGATATCCAAGCCGGAAGATAAGCCGGCTCCACCGACGGAGCATGATGCGAATAGCGCCGATCCGGTTGATGAAACCAAACCGGACAGCGGGGCCGCCATGCTTCCGAAAACAGGAGAGAGCAATCCGCATCCACTCCAATTCGGAGGGCTTGCACTTATGCTCGCAGGTTTCTTCTTGAGTCGTCTGCGCAATAAGCGTCAATAATGGATGAAATCCCCTTCTCCTGCTGGTGCATGGAGAGGGGGATTTTGAATGTTAATTCATCCATAGGGAAGGACGGATAGAATGAGAAAACTCTCAATTGCTCTTATCGTGGTTGGGCTTCTCGTGTTCTTATATCCAATCCTTCGCGATTGGAATGGGGACCGCCAGCAGAAGGAATTGCTGAGGGAAGCCGCGCGATTAGAGGTCGAAGCTGAGCAGCGTTCTGTACAAGATTCCGCTGCTTATCAGTACATGGAATTGTCTCGCATCCTGGACGAGGGAGAGATGGCTGCTTCCGGACAAGAGGAGCCTGCTGATTATGAAGCCGGATCGCCCATCGGCATTATTCGAATTGATAAGCTGGATCTGGAGCTGCCCATTCTTGAAGGGGCAACCCAGTCTAACATGAAAAATGCAGCGGCTCGCGTTACGGGTACGGCGAAGCTCGGCCACACCGGGAATGCAGCCATTGCTGCCCATCGCGCCCATAAGACCGGGCGGCTATTTAATCGGTTGAATGAGCTCACATACGGTGATGAGATCATTGTTATGACAGCAGGACGCGAGTTGGTTTATCGCGTGGATCAGATCTCGATTGTGGAACCAACGGATGTGTCCGTATTGGAAGGCAACCCTGATGAACAGAGGCTTACGCTGATTACTTGCGACCCTCTTTACGAGGCGACGCATCGTCTTATCGTCCAGGCTGAACGGGTATCAGGCTAGCAGATTGATTGTCGCAGATCTGCAAGAAGTGCTGCGGTATATGAAGTGAGATGAGACCCTAAGGGGCTTCCGGGAAATCTGTATGATTTTGGGGAAGTCCCTTTCCGTTTGTTTTTGGGCGATTGAACCCAGTGCTGCTCTTCTTGAGATTATGCCTCTATATTAGCAGGAAAATAGTTTGTAATATTAGGTGACACCTAATAAAATAAGGTGTGAACTAATATTGTGTGTGGAATGGAGGGGGACCCTTTGCTCGAATGGATGCTACGAAACGTTATGGCAAAGAGAGGGATATGGTCGGGAGCTGCGTTAGCGAGGCTGATGAAAGAGAAGGCCGATTACAGTCTTTCAGCGGCTTCCATTAGTGCATTGCTGACGAGCCAGCCCAGGCAGATGAAGGCAGAGACGTTAGATGCCCTGTGCACAACCTTAGAGTGTACTCCAGGGGACTTATGGGTGCATACACCTCCTTCTAAAACAAAGGGGGCATAAATGGATGACAGTAAAAGCTATAGTGCCATTCGGCGATCCCATTCTGCGAAAAGTCGCGCGGCCTGTTGATCCCGTGAATGCGAGGGCATTAAAGATACTCGATGATATGGCGGAAACGTTGTATGACAGCGCTGGCCGTGCCGGCCTTGCCGCACCACAAATCGGTATTTTGCGAAGACTTATTGTTATGGACTGCGGTGAAGGGTTGATTGAACTTATTAATCCTGAAATTGTGGAGATGAACGGTGAGCAGGTGGGCCCGGAAGCTTGTCTATCTTATCCAGGATATTACGGGTATGTGCAAAGAGCCCATCACGTTAAGGTGAAGACCCTGAATCGGCAAGGAGAGACGATCATCCTGGAAGGTGAGGATTACCTGGCGAGGTGCATACAGCATGAGATCGACCATCTTAATGGACTGCTTTTTGTGGACCATGTTCGGGATGGATGGCTGTACCATGAGGAGACTCATCGGCGCGTTGAGTTGTTCCCTGTTATTGGGCTATCCAATACAGGTACGTAGCGCAATCATGAAGGCTGCCTAATGATGGTCGACAGCGATCCAAGCATGTCCCCGACTACTCATGTTTGCACAATGTGTACAAAAAAACGGTCGGAGCCTCTCCGACCGTTTTTGCGATGTGTTGTTTTACGATCCTTTTTTTGATATCGACAAATTTTCGAATTCTTGAAGGGATTGACGAACCAGGAATATCATGATATTATTATCTTAAATTAAAGATATATTAAATCGAAGTAATAATTCAAGATAGTCGTGCAAACAATTTATGATATGAGATGGAGGAATTTAAACATGAATGGATTAAAAGGAATTCACCACGTAACAGCGATTACAAGCAGTGCTGAGAAGAACTATGAGTTCTTCACTTATGTTCTGGGGATGCGTTTGGTGAAGAAGACGGTCAATCAGGATGATATTCGGACGTACCATTTGTTCTTCGCCGATGATAAGGGGAGTGCGGGAACGGATATGACCTTCTTTGATTTCCCGGGTATTCCAAAAGGAAGACATGGCACAGACGAGATTTACAAAACCTCATTTCGGGTTCCTAATGATGCGGCATTGGAATATTGGGTTCAGCGTTTTGACCGGATGGATGTGAAGCACCAAGGCATTCAAGAGCTGTTTGGCAAGAAAACACTTGCTTTTGTTGATTTTGATGATCAGCAGTATCAACTCATCTCCGATGAGAACAATGCAGGCGTGGCTTCGGGAACGCCATGGCAGAATGGACCGATCCCGCTGGAACATGCCATTACCGGACTTGGCCCGGTCTTTGTGCGGGTCTCCAGCTTTGATCCCTTCAAGGAAGTGATGGAGAACGTGCTGCAGTTTACGGAAATTGCCAAGGAAGGCTCGTTTCATCTGTTTGAGGTTGGTGAAGGCGGCAATGGCGCTCAGGTGGTGGTTGAGTATAATGCGGTTCTTCCAAGAGCGCAGCAGGGCTTCGGAACCGTTCATCACGCTGCCTTCCGGGTAGAGGACCGATCGGTGCTGGAGCACTGGATCAAGCGTCTGGACGACTTCCAGTTCCATACATCCGGCTTCGTGGACCGCTTCTTCTTCCAGTCCCTGTATGCACGGGTGGCCCCGCAGATTCTGTTTGAATTCGCAACCGACGGTCCGGGCTTCATGGGGGATGAGCCGTATGAAACGCTGGGCGAGAAATTGTCCCTGCCTCCATTCCTGGAATCGAAGCGCGAGCAGATTGAGGGTATGGTTCGTCAGATTGACACGGTGCGCAGCACGAAGGAATTCGTGAAGGAATAAATATCGTGAGTCCAAGAAGCAATCCGGCTTGTTTATAACAAGCGGCGGATTGCTTTTTTTTATGTAACGACTATATTCATGCCATCACATTCAACCTGAGTGGAAGATCCACGATATGATGTACAGCCAGCCACCGCCGGGCTGTTGTCTCACGATCTCCCTGTAGATGACAATTCACTGCAACAAGCCAATTTACCGATTAAGTACATCAATTCTGGTTTAAATACAAATACTGTATAGGAATCCATAACGAATTGGCTGAGGTGGAGCGTGTGAAAGGAAGTTTGTTTAAAAACGTTGTATTTTCGATATCGGCCGTAATCATTGCGGTTTTGGCTGTCCTGGGGGCAATTAGACCGGGGGCATTCGGGGAAGTAGCAGGGTATCTTTTTAGATTCACAACCAATAGTTTCGGTTGGTTCTATTTGCTCTCGATATTCATCATCATCGTCTTTCTGATTTGGGTTGCGGCAAGCAAATATGGCACGATTCGTTTAGGCGGAGACAAGGAAAAGCCGGATTATCCGTTCTTTACCTGGATCGGCATGCTGTTCTCCGCCGGTTTCGGGGTGGGGCTGGTATTCTGGGGTGTTGCCGAACCGATGAGCCATTTCTTTAATACACCCTTTGCAGGCGTGGAAGCAGAGGGCGTTGAGGCCGCGCGTGTGGCTATGGGCTATTCCTTTTTTCATTGGGGAATCAGTCAGTGGTCCGTCTTCGCCTTGGTTGGTCTTGTCATCGCTTTTCTCCAATTTCGCAAGCAGAAGGACGGGCTGGTCTCTACGGCACTTGAACCTGTCACCGGCACCAAACGGGGCGTGAAGAATACGATTGATATTCTGGCTGTTATCGCTACAGTCATGGGGATAGCTACCTCTATTGGACTGGGCGTGCTGCAAATGAGCGGCGGCTTAAACTCCATTATGGGAATAAACAATGGGGTCGGTCTGCAATTGATCGTGCTGGGGATTATTTTTGTAGCGTATATGATCTCTTCGACTACGGGACTGGACAAGGGCATTAAGTATTTAAGCAATCTGAACCTTGCGATGGCACTTGTCCTTTTATTGTTTGTATTTATTACCGGACCCTCTGTATTCATACTTGAAACGTTTACGCTGGCAATCGGGGATTATGTTTCGAATTTTGTGTCGTACAGCCTGAGGCTCCAACCTTATGCGGAAGGGACATGGGTACGGGAATGGACGATTTTTTACTGGGCGTGGGCCATTGCCTGGTCGCCATATGTGGGAGCCTTCGTAGCCAGAGTTTCCAAGGGAAGAACCGTTCGGGAATTCATTGTGGGTGTGATGGTCGTGCCGCCCGTCATTGCCTGTCTCTGGATTGCTGTCTTCGGCGGGACGGCAATTTGGTTTGATCTGCACGAGAATACAGGGATTGCGGCGGCCGTCAATGCGGATGTCACCTCCGCTTTATTCCAGCTGTTTAACCAGTTGCCCTTCTCGTCTGTGATGAATGTGCTCGCGATTATCTTGATTCTGACCTTTCTGGTGACTTCGGCGGATTCAGCGACCTATATCTTATCCAGCATGACGACTTACGGCAGCCTGAACCCTCCTCAAATTGCAAAAATCGTGTGGGGCACACTCATGGCAGCAATCGCCGGCGTGCTGCTCTACGCCGGTGGATTGGAAGCCTTGCAGACGGCTTCACTGATCGCAGCACTGCCATTCACCGTGCTGCTGCTGCTTCTCATTATTGCGATCGTGAAGCTGCTGCGCCGTGAACCGCTTCCGATTCGGAAGGCCGATCTCAAACGGTTCCGTCATCTGGAGGAGGCTGCGAACAAGGGTAAGAAGTGAGAGGAAAACGTCGTAAGAAGCGGGAACAGATACTTTACGGTTTACCATAAGGGGCACTCATGCAGTGTTCCCTTTTTATTTTGTTGCTGAAGATATAGGCTCTGCATGGACCACAACGGTCGTACTGCAAAAAAAGCCTTTATTACACCCGGGGGGAGCGTAATAAAGGCTTTGGGAAAACCAGCAGGAAAACCTGTTATTTTTTCTTGAGCAGCAAATATACAAAATACGGCGCACCGATGATGGCAACCATGATCCCGGCGGCGATGCCGTCAGGATCTACGATATTGCGCCCGATCGTGTCTGCAAGCAGCAGCAGCCAGCCGCCAATCAATACAGCAATCGGAATGTAGAGCTGATTCCGCGGACCTACGAGCGCTTTGGCGATATGCGGGCCCATGAGTCCAATGAACGTAATGCCGCCCGTCACAGACACGGCAGATGCTGCAAGAGCTACAGCTGCCAGAAGCAGCACAATGCGTTCCTTCTCGATGGACACGCCCACCCCGATGCCTACGGGGTCGCTTAATCCCAGCAAGTTCATTCGCTGCGCTTTGTACAGCGTGAAGGGAACCAGGATAATCAGCCATGGCAGAAGCGCAGCAATGAAGGGCCAATCGGTACCCCATATACCACCCGCTAACCATTTGGCTATAAAATCGACCTTGGTTCGTTCAGCGGATGAAGTGAGTACAATCATGACACCTGAAAGCGCCATGGAGAACCCGACGCCGGTAAGCACCAGTTTAACGGGCTGCAGGCCTTGGCCTTTTCGGAATGAGAACAGGTAGATACACACCGCGGTCAGCACGGCACCGATAAATGCGGCAAGCGGCAGCATGTATATAAAGGAACCCGCCTCAATCGGGAAGAACAAGAAGAATACGGCTACCCCTACCCCGGCGCCGGAGTTAATTCCGATAATGCCGGGATCAGCGAGGTCGTTGCGGGTAATGTTCTGCAGAATAGCACCGGAGAGCGCAAGTGCCATTCCTGCCAGCAGCGTGATGATCATGCGCGGCAGACGAACATCAAAGATAATGAACTTTTCTTTGAAGCTGCCCTGGCCGAACAGGGTCGGCAGAATCCGGTCATAGCTGACGGACGAATAACCCAGACCAAGCCCGATCAGGATGGTCAGCAGTGTCAGCACGAACAGGGCAATAAATGTTATGCGCTGCTTTCTTACTAAGGATGGATGAATCATGTTAGTCCACGCCCTCCTTTATGCACAATGAACAGGAAGAAGGGCAATCCCATAATGGCAATCAGGGCAGCAACCGGCGTCTCATAAGGAGCATGCAGCGTCCGGCCGACCGTGTCAGCAAACAGCATGAAGATGGCTCCAACCGTTGCCGACATCGGAATCACGTGGCGGTAATCGGTTCCAACGATACCGCGGACGATATGAGGAATCATGAGGCCGAGGAAGGCCAGATTCCCTACCAATGCTACGGACGTTCCTGCCAAGAGGACAATCACCACAAACAGAATGAGTTTGATGGCTGCGATATTTTGCCCCAAGCCGACAGCGACTTCTTCGCTCAAGCTGAGGATGGTCAGCTGTCTGGATAATACGATGGCGATGACAATGCCTATTAGAATAAACGGAAATATCGTCTGAAGCTGACCCCATGACGTGCCGATTACGCCGCCAGCCGTCCACATGGATATGTCTTTGGATATTTTAAAATAAATACCGATGCCTTCTGCGATGGCGTACAAAAATGCCGAGACAGCTGAACCGGCCAACACCATCTGCAGGGGAGAGAAGCCGCCTCTTCGCATGGCTCCGATTCCGAAGACCATGACAGCCCCAACCGCCGATCCAATGAAGCAGGCCACCATAATGCCGAAATAATTGGCGGTAGGAATGAAGGCCAGCGTAAAAGCCAGAGCCGCATTGGCTCCGCTGGTAAGGCCTAACAGACCGGGGTCAGCCAGCGGATTGCGCGTGATTCCCTGCATGATGGCGCCGGAGACCGCAAGCGAGGCTCCCACCAGAATGGCAGCAACCTCACGGGGCAGGCGAATTTCCCGAAGGATGGATAATTTCTCGCCTTGCATTGAGGTGGTAAGGGCAAACCACACATCCTTGATGGTGGTTTCAGCCGCACCGAACACCATCGCAATGACAAACATGCCAATGAATACGATGATGCCTGCGATCAATTTAAGAGAAAAAGGAATAGACCGTTTTGTTGGCATGAGAATCATCTTTTCATTTTAAAGTTTGAATAACTCGTAGTTAGTCTGGCTCAGGGCAGATTCATATGTTAGTTGCCCAGAAAATGTTCAATAAAGAAATCCAGTTGGTAGTCGAGCGTAGTAGCATCGTTAAAATAGAACCGTGTCGCATCAGCTTCGAATACGTGGCCATTCTTCACAGCCGGTATTTGTTTGTATGTTTCGGTTTCCTGGAAAGAGCTATCCGCCCCAGGGGTTTTACTGAAGATCACGTAGTCGCCGGCAAACTCCGGCAGTACTTCGGCGGACAGCGCATAGTAGCCGTCTTTCAATGCCATTTCTTTTACCTTTTCAGGCATTTTCAGTTTCATTTCCCCGTAGAGAATTTCGGTACCGCGGCCCCAGTTATCGCCGAATACATAAATTTGCTTTTCAAAATTCTCGATGACGGATACCGTGGCATCCTCACCGATTTTGGCACGGATATCCTCACCGGCTTTTTGGGCGCGTTGTTTGAAATCGTCGATCCAGGCTTGCGCCTCTTTCTCCTTGTTAACCAGCTTTCCGATCTCCAGATGCTGGGTCAGATAATCCACTTTGTTGTAGGTATAGGTAACGGTTGGCGCAATCTCCTTGAGTTTGTCGACGTTCTTGATATTGGAGAGACCGATGATCAGGTCGGGATCAAGCTCAATGATTTTCTCCAGACTTTCGTCGCTGACTTCCATAGCATCCTTGATTTTATCCGCAAATGCCGGATTGTTTTTAGACCAGGAATCAACCCCGACAAGATTGACGTTCAGCGCAATCAGGTTGCCTGTGAACGCGGATAACACAATGACACGCTGCGGATTGGCCGGCACCTCGATGGGTCCGTTCTCGGACTCATATGTAATGGTTCCCGCTGCAGTTTCCGTTTGCTCCGCTTTAGGTGTTTCGGTAGTTCCTGCATTGCTGCTGCTTGTCTCTGCCGGCTTGCTGTTGCAAGCGCTAAGAATGAACAGCAGTGCGATAAACGGGATGAGTAGCTTCTTCATAGTTGTCGTTTTGCTCCGTTTTGAGTACATTCTCTTTTTCCCCTTTTAATAGATTGTATGTGATGCATATAGGTTTCGCGGTGCGGGGATCGCGGCCGATCTCTGCATCGATATGGAATACTTTCTTTAATACATCGTGGGAGATAACCTCTTCCGGATCTCCGGCTTGAATGATGTCTCCGTCTTTCATCGCAATGATGTAATCAGCGAATCTTGCAGCCTGGTTGAGATCATGCAGAACCATGACAATGGTACGCTGCTGCTCGATATTCAGCTTCTCCAGAAGCTCCAGGATTTCAAGCTGATGCGCCATATCCAGATAAGTGGTCGGCTCGTCGAGGAAAATCATCTCGGTCTCCTGCGCAAGTGCCATCGCAATCCATACCCGCTGGCGCTGCCCACCGGATAGAGCATCCACCGAGCGATATTTATATTCCTGGGTTCCCGTAACCTCCAGAGCCCAGTCAATGACTTCCATATCCTGCTTGGACAAGCGGCCAAAACCGCGCTGATGTGGATAGCGGCCATAAGATACCAGCTCGCCAACGGTCAGTCCACCTGGCCCTTCGGGTGTCTGAGGCAGAATCGCGAGTTTCTTCGCCAGCAGCTTTGTATTCATTTTGGCGATTTCTTCTCCATCGAGAATGGCAGCTCCGGCTTGATAGGGAATAATGCGGGTAACGGCTTTCAAAAGAGTAGACTTGCCGCAGCCGTTAGGACCAATAATAGTTGTGATTCTTTTATCAGGAATATCTACATTAAGACGATTCAATATCAGATTCTCGCCGTAGCCGACGCTTATTCGATCTGTACTTAGGCGAATCATCATGTCACCTCCAGAATAGTTAGCAATCAAACGATAATGATTCTCAATTTCATCCATAAATATAATGTGGAGGCGCGCCGTTGTCAATAAATATCTTAATGGAAATTTCAAATAATATTCATGTTTCTTCATAATAATAACAACATGTAGGTTATGGTCTTATGGAATGACTGTATATAGGCGAAATTGTGACAAAATGAATTTTTAATAAATGTTTGATTGTAAAACAGAGGAAGTCAACGTATACTAATTGATAATGATAATCATTTACGTTACAAGGTGATCACAACAGCCTTTTAATCTATAGACCGGGAGTGAAATGCATGAGTGGGAATGAGATATTTGATGTAACCGTTATTGGTGGAGGACCAGCAGGATTATATTCTGCTTTTTATAGTGGACTGCGTGGAATGAAGACCAAGATTATAGAATATCAACCCATGCTAGGCGGGAAGGTTCACGTCTATCCGGAGAAAATGATATGGGATGTCGGCGGGCTGACGCCGACTCCGGGCGCGAAGCTGATCGAACAGATGGTTCAGCAAGGCTTGACGTTTAATCCCGAAGTGCTGCTAAACGAGAAAGTGGAATCGATTGTCCGTAACAAGGAAGGGCTATTCGAATTACATACCGCGCATTCCGGCGTGCATCTGTCCCGAACGGTTATCGTGGCGGTCGGCGGAGGTATCCTGAATCCGCAGAAGCTGAAGATTGAAGGAGCAGAGCGGTTTGAAGTGTCGAACCTGAATTACACGGTGAAGTCCCTGCAGCATTTCAAGGGCAAGACCGTCATCGTGTCGGGCGGAGGAAATTCGGCGGTGGATTGGGCAAACGAGTTGGAGCCTGTGGCGGAGAAGGTGTTCCTGGCCTATCGCAAGGGCGAATTGTCGGGTCATGAAGCCCAGGTGGAGCAGCTGATGAACAGTACGGCGACCTGTCATCTCAATACATCAATCACGAAGCTTATTGCTTCCGATAATCATGAGGTGATCGAGCGGGTGGAACTGACCAATAACGAGACGGGGGAAGTTTCGTATCTGGCCGTGGACGAAGTCATCATTAACCATGGCTACGAACGGGATATGTCGCTCTTGGAGAACAGCAAGCTCGATATTGAACGGAAAGACGACTACTATATTGCGGGCAACGCAAGCTGTAAATCCTCCGTACCCGGACTGTATGCCGCAGGTGACATCCTGCATTTTGACGGGAAGCTGCACTTGATTGCGGGTGCTTTCCAGGATGCAGCGAATGCGGTGAACAGCGCGAAGCAATTCATTGAACCGGACGCCACAAGTTACGCCATGGTTTCTTCGCATAATGATGTATTTAAGGAACGAAATCGCGAACTAGTGAAGCAATTGATCAATTAGAACGAAGGCATGCCGCTTTATTATAGAAGAGAAGCGAGGGAATCCGAGCTTCTTTTTTTGCGTTCCCCTATTGTTCTGGATAATCCCTGAAGTAATCAACGGGCCGTAGCTGATCAGCTGCGCCATCAGAGTCAGGGCGCCCCTTTGATCTGATTCCCTAAGGAAACCGTCAACAAATGGACGCCCTGCGGTTCTTTCAAAACGTGACAAAACCCATCGCTTTCTTGGCAGCAAGGAGTGTTCCGCTGGCAGTTTGGGCAGCCCGCTGGGCCCCATCTATCAAGATGCGGTCAAGCTCGGAAGAATCCACGATTTGATGGAACTTCTCTTGAATCGGAAGCAGCTTCTCAATGACCACCTCGGCCAATTCCTTCTTGAAGGTGCCATACCCCTGGCCATCATATCGCTTCTCGATGATGGAGATATCTTCCTCGGAGAATACGGAATAGATCTCGATCAGATTGCTGACAGCAGGCTTCTGCTCCCAATCGTGACGAACCTCGCCTTCGGAGTCGGTAACGGCTTTGGAGAACTTCCTGCGGATATCCTCCGGCGAATCCATCATGTGGACGCAGCTGTTCTTGTTGGGATTGCTCTTGCTCATCTTCTTCGATGGATCATCCAATCCCATGACCCGGGAGCCAATATCCTGAATGATCGGCTCAGGGATTATAAACGTGCTGCCAAACCGGTTATTAAAGCGCTCTGCCACATCACGGGTCAGCTCCAGATGCTGTTTCTGGTCGTCGCCGACAGGCACATGCGTTGCTTGATAGAGCAGCACATCGGCAGCCATCAGAACCGGGTACGTAAACAGTGCAGAGCTCACCGTATCTTTGCCGTCCGATTTCTCCTTGAATTGGGTCATTCGCTTTAACTCCCCGAAATGCGCTTGCGTCTCCAGCAACCATCCAAGCTCCGCATGCGCAGGAACCTGCGATTGCAGAAAGATTGTCGCTTTGCGCGGATCAATGCCCGACGCGATGTAGAGAGCGGCAATGTCCCGCGTACGCTGGTGCAGCTTCCTGGGGTCCTGATACACCGTAACCGCATGGAAGTCCGGGACAAAGACATAGGCTTCGTAATCATGCTGCAGATTCACATACTGGCGAAGTGCGCCCCCGTATCCGCCAATATTCAAATCTCCGCTGGGTTTGATACCTGACAATAATCGTTTCATTCACACACCTCCTGATCATTTGGAACAACACAAAAAACACCTCATCCCCTATGGGACGAAGTGTAACTCCGCGGTACCACCCGAATTCGACTGAAGTGTCGCACTTAAGCATGACAGAGGACTTGACTGCTCACTGGTTTCTGTCATCTCTCCCAAGGTAACGGGGGAGCACCGTCAAGGCCTACTGCTCTAGTGTTTCCAGAGGTTCGGGTTGAAGCGAGAAGATCCATTCACATATTCCAGGGTACCGGGCCTCGCACCAACCGCCGGTTCGCTTTAACCTTGGGAATAAGCTACTATTCCTTCTCATAGCCGTGTGGTATGTTGTTCATGAATTTCATCCATCCTGTTCAGCATGAGTGCAGGCAGGATGGATATGATGAGAATCATTACACAGTTGTTATGTGAATGTCAATCAGGAAGGTAACCTTTTTCATATAAAGTGGCACTTCTTTATAGAGACATGATGAAGGGAGGTACGGAAGAAAGTGTTCCAGTGGATCGAGGATGCCAAGAGGGGTAGTGCGGAAGCCCATGAAAAATTGGTCAAACATTATACAGGCATGGCGTTAGCTGTGGCTTACGACAAATTACAGGATCCCTACTTAGCGGAAGATGCGATGCAGGAGGCGTTCACCGAGGCTTTTGGCAATCTCCATAAGCTGCAGGACCCCCGGCGATTTCCCGGATGGTTCAAGGTGATCGTGGAGCGTCAATGCTACAGATACCTGCGCAGAAAACAGTTTCGGACACTGCCGCTCCATGAGCTTGAGCAGCCCATCATTAATCAGCAAAGCTTGGAGTCGATTGTGGAGAGGAGAGAAATGATCGGTCAGTTGCATGGGACGATAGAGGAATTGCCATCGAACATGCGAATTGCGGTCGAGCTATATTATTTTCAGGGCTACAGCCTTCAGGAAATTTCTGAATATTTGGATGTGTCCTTGTCTGCCTTGAAGAAGAGGCTGTTTGATGCACGGCGGAAGCTGAAGAACACGCTTCATGTTGCCGACTTTGTATCGGTGTTCTCTGATCTATATGAGGGAGGTAAACGCATGCTGCATATCGTAAACGGAGATTCGGTTGGAGATAAGCTGAAGCAAGGAAAAGTCCAGGGGGATATTCTGGTTTGGAGGGAGCTGTACTCGTTCGGTCCGGTATTCCCGCAAATGGATGAGCCCGATAACCGAAAGGCAAGGGCGCAGTATTTGGAACAAACGCTTGGAATCCCGCAGAAGGAATATCTGGACACTTGTGAGTTGCAGGAGCAGAAGCTGCAGGATTTTGGAAAATATGATGAAGTTGTCCTTTGGTTTGAGCATGACCTGTTTGACCAGACGATGCTGTCTTATTTGTTGAATTGGTTTAAGGACCGGCCGCTGGGGAATACGAAGCTTAGCCTGCTGTGCATAGGCGCGTATCCCGGTATTGAGCTGTTCCGTGGGTTGGGGCAGCTTAGCTCAGCGACGCTGGAGACTTTGGCGGGTACATGGCACACAATTGGAGATGAGGAGCTAACGCTGGGAAGTAAGGTATGGGAAGCCTACACTTCGGATCAGCCGCAGAAACATCAGCGCATCTTGCAGGATGATTATACGGCGCTGCCGTTTGTCAGAGATGCATTTGAAGCTCACCTGTCACGTCTGCCTTCCGTGAGCAGCGGGCTCGGGATCATCGAGCAGGCCACGTTAGAGGCTGTGGCGGGTGGAATCAACACACCTTATGAGTTATTTCGGAAGGTAGGTGACCAGCTTCATGTACTCGGAATTGGTGATCTGGAGTTCTGGTATTATTTATCCGCGATGACGGAGGGACCGCATGCATTGCTGGACATTAATGGCGCAGCATCGTTTCCAAAATTCAAGGCGAAGGCTCCCGATTTCCGAGATTGCATGCTTCAGGTGACGAGTCTGGGAAGGGATGTATTGGCTGCGAAATCGGACTACGCCCATACAAACATCGTCGATAAGTGGATTGGCGGCCTGCATCTGCAGGGGAAAGCTCCGCTGTGGCGCTGGGACGTGCAGCAAAGAACGATAGTGCTAGCGGGCGAATCAGAATGACATCAGACTAAGGGGACGATCCTGCTTGGAATATTCAGGTGGATCGTCCTTTTTTTAAAAAAACTGATCTTCCGGATGGGGGCGGCCTGAAACAACTCGGTCTCTGGACGGAGCAGGTTCTCATCCCAGGGCGGGAATTCATAGCCGCTTCTTTAGCATACAATGGTGTCAAAGATACGTTCGAAATTTAAATCAAGCTGATAAAGATATGGAGGAAGTGCTTTGGAGAAGGGTGTCTTGATCGGAAAAGGCAGGAGTGCAGAGGTCTATGAATGGGGCGAGTTTCAGGCCTTGAAGCTGTTCTACCAAGGGTACCGTCCAGAATGGATAACGTATGAGGCGGAGATGGGGCGCATTGTTTCGGAAGCCGGCGTGCCGGCACCGGCCGTATTTGGCATGGTGGAGCTCGAGGGGAGGACAGGGCTCGTATATGAACGAATTACAGGGTCCTCGATGCTGCATCAGGTGCAATCGTCCCCGCTCCAGTTAAGGAAATGCGCGCGGGATATGGCACGGCTCCAGCATGCCACTCACGGCTGCACAACAACCATACTGCCGCGGCAAAAAGAAAATTTGGAACATGCCATAATGGATGCCCGCGGCATTTTACAGGATAAAGCTCAGACGATCTGCAAGATGCTGGAGTCTTTGCCGGAAGGGGACTCCATCTGTCATGGAGACTTTCATCCCGACAATATAGTGGTTACGGGGGATGGATGCCGGGCGATTGACTGGAACAACGCCAATGTTGGTAACCCTCTGTGCGATGTCGCCAGGACATCCCTGATGTTTCAGTCACCGTTTAACCCGTTGCAGCAATCAAGGATTATGGCGGTTGTGCTCCGGGCTGCCCGTACGATGTGGAATAGAGTATATCTGAACGAATACTGCCGCCTGTCCCATGCAAAGCGGGAGGATATCCACCGCTGGATGCTGCCGGTAGCGGCAGCCAGATTGAGAGAAGACGTTCCAGGTGAACGGGCATGGCTAATGGAGCTTATTGATGATCGGTTACGTGCGTATGCTTGATGAGCCGGTTATGCCGATCATCTCCAGAGTAGATGCGCCAACAGGCGTAGTCATGCCGATCAGCTGAAAGTAATGGTGCTGTTCCATGGTGCAAGAGATGGCTTTTTGAGCAGACCATCGTATAAGGGCAGCGCCCCGGGCTCCTGACGAGAAAAAAGGGACTCCATCCACATCGGATGGGTCCCTGCTTCTTACGGCTTGGCGGGTCCTTTAATCTTCTCGAAGTACGGAGCCAGCTTGGAGGCGAGCTCCTCAAACTGCTGCTGCTCTTCTTTGGTCAGCTTCTCCTCATGTTTGACCCCATTTTTATCGGTGATCTTCAGCTTTAATTGCATCAACTGCTTGGTCAGCTCCACATACTCCTTGAATTCGTCTTCCGTGAGTTTGTCTTTTGCTGCTTGAAGCATTCCCTCAATCTCTTGATAATCTTCCTGGGTACCGCCGATCTGTTCAATGGTTGTAGAAGAACCGAATATACCATCGGCTAGATAGGAAGAAGCATATACGGCTGACGGAATCAGGATGGCTACTGCGGCAATACCTGCAAGCATGCGTTTTTTCATGGGAGATCTACCTTTCTTTTCGTTCGCATAGTGTTGGTAGGACTGTTTAACACGCCCATACAATTCAGGTGGACAGTGCATCGAATCTGCCACCTGGCGAAGCTCTTCACGTAATTCCTTGTCAATGGACATACGCGTCACCTCCCGTCATCTCGAATCGTTTTCGGAGTTCTTTCAGTGCCAGATGATGCCTGGATTTCACTGTGCCAACGGGGATTTGCAGCATGTCTGCGATTTCTTCCAGAGCATAGTCGTGAAAATAGCGAAGGATAACGACGACACGAAGTTTATACGACAACTGACGGACAAGGCTGAACAGCTCATGCTGCGTTTCGGACCGCAGGACCGCGTTGTCCGTCCAGTCGAACGGTTCGCAAGTCGTCTGGCGGTTTCGTTCAAAGAGGCGAATTCGCCGCCAGGCCTTTCTTTTCCAATCCTGGACAAGCCGGACCGTGATCCCGTGCAACCAAAATCGGAATGGCCGGTTCGGGTCGTACTTGTCCATCGACCGCCACATGCGCATGTAAACTTCATTCACGATATCCTCAATGTCCTGTTTGTTGTAGACGAGAAAAGCAACCGTCCGATAGACGTCTTGATGAGTCGCCTGATAGACAAGCTGAAAGGCCGACTCGTCGCCGAGCTTCGCTTGTTCAAGCCACGGAAGTAACTCTTTATCATTCATTTGGGGCCCCTCCTGAACTTGTTACAACTCTTAATTCGCTCCCGTGGGCAAAAAGGTTCAGTAAGAGAATAAACTTTTTTTTCGATACTCGCTATTTCAGGAATTTTTTCAGGGTGTATCACTAAATTTCATGATGAGGAAAGGCACATTATAGAGAAGGATTGGCACATCTATTAAATATGGAACAGCTTCCGGAAGGCTTGTTTGAACAAAGAGAAGCTGGTGACGAGCTTGACTACCTAGGAGAAGCGGACAAACAACTGGGGAATCGTGCTCGGGTCCTGAAGGGATTTGGTCATCGTCAATTCATGGCGTGATAGACCGAGGCTGAGGTTCCTGTCTGGTAGTAGGGGTAGCTCATATCCGATTTTACGAGCTCCACGGTTGGCGCATCGGTTAACCTTTCAAGCACGAAGAGGCCGAGATCAATGGATGAAGATACCCCTCCGCCTGTAATGAGGCGGCCATCCCGCACGATGCGCGCTTGAACGACCTCCTTGCAGTAGGGTGCCAAAAGATCGTAAGCCGAAGCATTGGAGGTAGCCCGCTTGCCCTCCAGCAAACCGGCTGCCCCAAGCAGCAGTGATCCGGTGCAGACGGAAACGAGATATTTTGCTTCCCGGGCCGTCTGCAGCCATGCGATTACCTCGGAATCCTGTCGCAGCTTCCGCGTGGCAAAGCCGCCGGGAACAAAAACCAGCTCATACTTGGAAAGATCGGGCTTTACCCGGCCGATCACATATTCCAGCCCGCGATCATCGGTAATGTGTGAAGTCATCGCGCAGTAATCCCAGGAGACCTCCGCTTCCGGCCGGATGCGGGAGAGCCTGGTTATGACTTCGGTGAAGCCGATCAGGTCCAGAGCCGTCATGCCATGGAACAGGATGAAAGCCATTTTCATAATAAATACCTTCCTTTCAAAATGTGTTAAACTAATTCTAATCATGAGCTCGGAAAATGGAAGGACCATTTATAGCAACTGTATTAATACAGGGGGATGAGCGGGATGGATACGAAGCATGAACAAATCGTTGCGTATATGATCCGGGAAGTGGAAGAAGGTCATATACGGCCGGGTCATAAGCTGCCATCGATCCGGGCGGTGGCCCACATGTTCTCGTGCAGTCCCAATACGGTCGTTCATGCGTATCAGACCTTGGAACGCGAAGATGTGATCTATGCGGTATCCAAGAGCGGGTACTATCTGGTAGAGGGGAAGGTCCGCTCCCATACACGGACTGAAAGCGGGCCGATCGATTTCGCCTCAACGACACCCAGGGGCGATTTTTTGCCGTTCCAGCAGATCGAGCACTGCCTGCGCCAGGCCATTTCCTTGTATAAGGAGGAACTGTTCGGTTACACCGATCCGCAAGGGATCGCCAACTTGAGGAATGAGCTGCGAAAGCACTTCCATGCGCAGCAGATCTTTGCGCAGCCAGGCCAGATCGTGGTGGTGACAGGCGCTCAGCAGGCCTTCTCGATCCTGACGCGGATGCCGTTTCCGGGGGAGGGGCAGGCAGTTCTTGTGGAACAGCCGACGTATTTTGGGTTCCTGGCGGCCGCGGATGTTGCGGGGTGTCCGGTGATCGGAATCCAGCGGGATGATCAGGGGATTGACCTGGGAGAGCTGGAGGCCCATTTTGGCAGCGGACAGATCAAATTCTTCTTCACGGTGCCGAGATTCCTCAATCCGCTCGGTACGTCTTATTCGCTGGAACAGAAGAAGCGGATTGTGGAGCTTGCGAGTAAGTACGGTGTTTATATCGTGGAGGATGATTATCTTGCGGACCTTGAAGAGGATGCGAAGGCCGATCCATTGTACGCCCTGGACGATGGCAAGCAGGTGATTTATATCAAGAGTTTCTCCAAGACGATTCTTCCGGGGATTCGAATGGGTGCCGCCATCCTCCCCGAACGACTTGTGGACCTGTTCATAAACTACAAGAACGCTGCGGACATAGCGTCGCCGATCCTCTCCCAAGGCGCGCTGGAGCTATACATGAAGAGTGGGATGTATAGGCGCCATGCCACCAGAATCCGTGACCATTACCGAGAGAAGATGCGATATGCTATCGAAGTGTGCGCACGTGTTTTCGGCAGCGGCATTCAATATACGTGCCCTTCCTCAGGCGTGTTCATCACCCTGCAACTGCCGCAGTATGTGAAAGCTTCTGTACTGCAGGATCGTCTGAAGCAGAAGGGGATTTCGGTGACAAACGTGGACCAGCACCTGCTGCCGGAGAATCAGCGGAATGACCGGATCCGGCTATGCATTATCGGCGTGGAGCAGCCTCAGATCGAGGCAGGGTTTATCGTGATTGAGGAGGAGATCCGGCGCTTGGAGCGCAGGGTGCGTTAACAGAGGGGGCTGTATTTGGACTTACAACATGAAGACAAACTAGAGGCAGCGACCTCATGTTAGGCCGCTGCCTCTAGTTTGCTATTAAGAACCCTTCAGATATGTCAGGATATGATTAAATGGATTGTCGATGTAGGAGATATTCAGTCGCAATGATGTACAAGTAAAAGACCCACACCGTCATGAAGTGCACCCCTTAGAATGGACATTGGAATAAACCCCTGGTTTATCCGATGAAATTCTAGGGGGTGCATTTTTGTATGGCAATTAAGGGACAA
>NZ_JARXYU010000012.1:0-180150 GCF_029893715.1 Paenibacillus sp. LBL
GCAGCGGAAATTAAACAAACTGACGCCGGTAGAGTACCGACGCCAGTTTGCAGCTTAGGTGTTTTTCCAATGTCCACAAAATGGGGTCTTGACCATTGGACCTGTGGTCTTTTTTCTGGCAGAGTATAGATTTCAAATTTTATTTCTTAGTGTATAGAAGGAGTGTTCGACCTTGAATCGCAAAAAAGCCCCTGCTGCTTCGCTGAAGCCGAGCTTTAAAGCACGCCATATGACCATGATCGCGCTTGGCGGCTCGATCGGAACAGGCCTGTTCCTGGCAAGCGGAACCGCCATTTCCTCTGCCGGCCCGGGCGGAGCGCTTATCGCTTATGCTGCCGTTGGCCTTATGGTCTATTTCCTGATGACCAGCCTGGGCGAGCTGGCCACCTATCTTCCGGATTCCGGCTCATTCAGCACCTATGCCTCCCGGTTTGTCAGCCCTGCCTTCGGATTTGCCGTTGGCTGGAACTTCTGGTACAACTGGGCCGTGACCATTGCCGCCGAGCTCGCGGCCGCAACGGTGATTATTAAATTTTGGTTCCCGGACAGCCCTTCGTTTGTATGGAGTCTGTTGTTCCTCGCAATCATGTTCGGCCTGAACTTTCTGTCCGCCAAAGGGTACGGCGAATCGGAATATTGGTTTGCTATCATTAAAGTGGCAACCGTCATTATCTTCCTTATCATCGGAGTCATGATGATCTTCGGCATACTTGGCGGTGAAGCGGTTGGTTTCACCAACTTCAGCCTGGGCGACGGGCCCGTGCACGGCGGATTCTTTGCACTGGTCGGGGTCTTCATGGCTGCAGGCTTCTCCTTCCAGGGGACCGAGCTGATCGGGGTCGCCGCCGGTGAAAGTGAAAATCCGCGAAAGCATGTGCCCAAGGCCATTCGCCAGGTGTTCTGGCGCATTCTGATTTTCTACATCTTTGCTATTTTTGTCATCGGCATGCTGATCCCTTACACTCATCCAAGCTTGCTTCAATCCGGTGTGGATAATATCGGGGTCAGCCCATTCACTTTGGTGTTTGAGAAGGCCGGTCTGGCCTTTGCCGCATCGGTTATGAACGCGGTCATTCTAAGCTCCGTGCTGTCTGCCGGCAACTCGGGGATGTATGCCTCAACTCGTGTCCTGTATGCGATGGCGAAGCAGGGAATGGCTCCGAAATGGCTCAGCCGCCTGAACAGCCGCGGCGTTCCCGTAGCGGCTCTGATCGTAACCTCCGCAGTTGGCATGCTGGCCTTCCTGGCCTCCTTCTTCGGCGATGGTGTTGTGTATGTGTGGCTGCTGAATGCATCCGGCATGTGCGGGTTTATCAACTGGCTGGCTATCGCGGTAAGCCATTATCGCTTCCGCAAGGCCTACGTTGCCCAAGGAAAAGACCTGAAGGATCTGCCATTCCGTGCGCGTTGGTTCCCCTTCGGTCCCATCTTCGCTTTCCTGCTCTGCCTTGTCGCCATCATTGGCCAAGGTAATTTCAGTGGTGAGATCGACTGGTTAACAATCATTGCTACGTATGTGAGCGTTCCGCTGTTCCTCTCCATCTGGTTCGGCTACCGGTTCGTTAAGAAAAGCCGGGTTGTGCCTTTGAATGAGTGCGATTTAAGCACGAACGTCAATAATAACTAAAGCCAGATATGCACAAAAAGGCTTCCCTCCTTCAATGAGGAGGGAAGCCTTTTTTTAGTGATCGCACTACCATATGATTTGAACTCTCAGATCATCCGTATCTTCAAAAGCATTATGATAGTATTTGATGGAGCCGAGACTGCTCTTCAACTGCAATTGCTGGAGCACATTCACAAGCTCACGCTCACTGCCTTCAAACCGGAATACGAGCTTTTGGCCGCCTTTAGCCTTGGCCGCCTTAACCAGCGGCTCCAGCTGCTTATAGGAACTGACAATGGAACGGGTATCATACAGCTGATACTCCAAATCCCGCTTGATTTCTTCGTATACCCCGGCCTTCGCACGATCCTTTACGGTCAACCCGGCCAGCGTGCTGCGATAGAGCGTATCCGCCTTCGGGTAGGATTTCACCCAGGTATGATCGCGGCTCATCTGTTCATCAGTCCGGAGATAGTACGTATAAGACACCTCATTCTCCCGATCCGGCACCGGATCATTCCACGTTGTGTCCAGATGGTACCATTTGCCGTCCAGCAGAACCAGGTTCCAGGCATGAAGCTGACCCTTGGGATTGTCAGAGGCATAAGCTGTGCCTTCCAGAATTTTGTTCTGAATTCCTGCTTCCCTCAGCAGCTTATGGGTTAACAGGGAATAGCCCTGGCATACCGTGCTGCCGGTATAGAGCCCATCATAGGCCGTATATTTCGTGAGCGTTGTATCATATTTCAAGTTGCGGACGACCCAATCATGGATGGCCTTCACCTTCTCATGATCGTTCATGTCCGGCTTGATGATACGCTTCAATATGCTGTCGGTATGCTGATTAACATAGTCCGTCTGTTCCGCAGTCTCGCGGTAACTCAACCGGACCGTAACATTGGCGGAACTGGATGTTCCACGATAGTCGTAGCTATAGCTTGCGATGGTGTAGTGAATATACGGATCACTGGCCATTGCCTGATCGAGTGCATCTTTAAGCTGTGATTTCAGTGATTTGGTCTCTCCCTGATAAACAAAACGAACCGTTGACTGCCTGTCGCTCATCGCGGTTAACAGCTTCTGCTGAATGGCACTGACCGACTTCACGACCGCTTTGTTGGAAGTAGCATAGACATCACTGAGGTTAGCCGGCTCTGGTACTGCTGCAACGGTTACCGCCAAAGTCCCTATGAACAGTAATTTAACTATCGTTCCTCGGCTTCGTTTCATCGGTACACCCGCCCTTCATCTTCCTCATCCGTATGCACCACCATTGTAACACATAACATCAGGGCTTAAGGGTTCTAGTTTTGTCGACCGGGCACGAATATCAGATATCACCAATAAAATGTGGACAGGAAAGAATCGCTTCGTCCAGCCAGCTTCGACATGCGAACCAGAACCTCTGCAGCTTCCGCACGCGTTACCTCTCGCTCCGGCAGGAACTTTCCATCCACCGCCGGCAGAAGTCCAAGCTTCAAGGCAATCAGCGCTGCTCCTTTGTTAGACACGGCGTCAGCATCCGAGATCCCCTGTACGTCGGTCGGCAGAATAAAGGCTTTGGATAACTTCTCATAATTCAAAATGCGGGTCAGCGAGCTGGCCAGCTCATCTCTTGTGAGCTTGCGGTCGAGCTGCAGCGGACTTTCCGGATCGTACGGAATCCAGTTCTGTCCGAGCAATACCTGAATGGCCTGATAATATGGATGATCCGGCTGCAGACCTGCATAAGGGTCCATCGTGGATCTTCCATACAGCTGTTCGTATGAAGGGCTAACTGCCGCCGCTACCAGCTGATACCATTCGCCAAGGGTAATCTGGCGCTCCGGATATACCTTTCCGTCCTTGTCCGGAACCAATACCCGGTATTTGACCAGCTCCTTAAGGGCTGCTTCTGCCGAATGACCGGCCGCATCCGTGACTGCCGGAATATCCTTGCGGCTGATTTCCGGCGTAATATCACGCCATTCCCCGCTCTTGGCGTCAAGCGGCACCGTAATGCCGCCGTAGGCTGCCTTTTTGTGCGTTGCATAATAGATCAGTTTAATGAACGGCTTCGTGATCTCATTGCCCATCGTTGTATAACCGCCGTAATAACCATATTTCAACTTCAGGTCAATCTCTTTTAAATATTGGGATCTCGCCTGCTCCGCGCTGATTGCAGGTTTCACGTCCGTTGGCAGCTTGGATAGGACGGCGTCCGAATTCACGTTGAAGTTCTGAATCTGGCCGTTGCCATCGATAGCCAAATTCACGGAATCCCCCATCACGCGGATATCGCCGACATAGCGCTGGAATGAAAATTGATAACTCAGGCCGGTATTGTTCTTGCCCAGTTTATCAACCGACGTCAGTTTCCATTCCTGGCTGGCGTTAGGCACCAGTTTCGTTACGGTATCGAAGGCGAGCTTCTGCGCAGCCTGCTGCGAAATCGGGCTCTTCACCTCAGGGGTTCCGCTGCTGTCGTAACGATATCTGCTGTACGAGTAGATCTGACCGGTCTTGGCATCCAATTCCGCAGACACCATCTCCCCTCTCCCCATGGATGAGACGCTGCTGTCAGTCCATCTGATATTCCACGTCTTCGTCTCTTTGTTGCTCCATCGGGTTCCCAGAGTCTTGGACTCTGTTTTCAGGCCAGACGGGAGCTTGATCTGGGACTCCACCCATTGTGCAGCGGCTTCACCGCCGGATAGAGATGCCGTGACAGGCTTGAAGGCCTCCCCGGATGCCGGGATCGTACGGTTCTCTATAGAAATAAGCTCACTCTCTTCCCCTGTGAATCCAATGAACTTCCCTGTATTGGCATCCAGTGAATAACTGGATTGATCGTTAGGTATGTAACCTAAAAAATAATTGCCCTTGGAGTTGTTATATAAGTTCTCAGGCACATAAGCCAAGGAGACTTGGAATTGTTCCTCAAACAATTTGCGAATCGAGGCTTCATCCAACTTCGGTGTTGATGATGGAAACTCTTCTTTGATCTGATTGCGGGAGTAGCTCATGATATTGCCCTGTCCATCCAGCGTGATCGAAATGCTGTTCACATCCGATTCAATCCCGTTGTGTGCCGTCTGAAAATAGAATTCAAACCGGGGCGGACTAAACAATGCAGCTTGCATTCCAAGATAAGCCTCATTCTCCTTAAAGTCGCTGGTCTTCACGTCCGAGGCGTGACTGGCTATCCATTGAAGCGCCTTCGCCTTCGCCTGTTCTCTTGTTATCACCGGTTTGTCACTCTCATTATTCAGTATACGATTAGGAAGATAAATATTAATAAGTTCACCCGTTACCGCATTGACCTGGGCACTAAAGCCGGAGCTTGAGTTCCCTTTGTTTAACACCAGTTGTATGTCCCATGCGAGCGCGTTGGATCTCATGCCGTCGTCCTCCAGGAACTGCACGTTGGTTACCTTGACGTTCTTCAGTTCAGGAAAAGCCTTCTTAACGATCTCTTCCGCCTGCTTGGACGAAATCTTGGCCCCTTTCGGTATTTCGTTATCCGTTACACTCTCCGAAGCCGCACTCCCGCCGTTGTTGACGGTAGTCGTTACCGTATCGGATACAGCGACGCCGCTCCCCGGAACGGAATTATCCCCCCATACCGGCTGCGCCAAACAGAGCATGGCTGTAGCCGTGACCGCACACACGGTCTTTTTTACCCTTACCTTCTTTTTAACCGATGAATTCACTCGATTCGCTCCCTTCCATTAACTTGAACCTAACCATGCCTTACTTACACATGATGATATCCTTAACAAGTGCCTGTACACGGCAGCAATGACATAACCAAGCTACCCTAAATAATACCATAACTTGTCTATATATTCCTTATGTAGTAAGTTTCCAAAAGATAACCTGCATTGTAAAGGATGAACAAAGTGTAACTATTGAATCGACCCTCTTGGCGATGGTTCATACCTCTCAAACTATACATGCTACAGCCCCTTGGCTGCATTCACAAAAGCAGCGGCGCGACTCGTGATTTCATCCCTATTGCCGGCAGCCAGTGCATCCTTGGGAAGCAGCGAACTGCCCAGGCCGACCGCTGCCGCGCCAGCTGCAAAATAGTCCGCAAGGTTATCCAGCGTCACGCCTCCCGTCGCCAGCAGCGGAATATGATGGAGCGGTCCCTGAAGCTCCCGAATGAATTCCAGGCCCAGGCTGGCCGTAGGAAACAGCTTCACGATCTCAGCCCCGGCTGCGTAGGCCGCCACAATCTCCGTCGGCGTCATCGCTCCGGGCCACACGTCAATTCCCTGCTCTAAGGCATACTCAATGACGGATAGATCCGTATTCGGGGAGATCAGAAACTGCGCTCCTGCACAGACTGCTTCCTTCGCCATCTCCACGTCAAGGACGGTCCCCGCCCCTACATATACAGCACCATCATACCGGGTACGCCAGTCCTCCATAATATGCAGAGCACCTTCGGTATTCATGGTCACTTCCATAAACCGGATTCCCCCCTGGGACAATCCTTCTCCTACGAAGCCTGCCTGTTCTCGGGTAATTCCGCGCACAATGGCAACGATTTTCTCGCGCTTGAGTTCAGCTGTCAGTTTCAATCCCATGCCCTCCCCTTCTTTTTACACGTCCCGCTTTATCCTAAATCGATATAACCCCAAATGCTACATAATGATCACATGTTACAGAGCCTCAAGAACCTGCCATCTGCAAAAAAAGATAATAACAGCCGCGCTTCCAGGAGCCTTATCCAAGCCTCTGCCTCACAATGTCTCCGGGCGAGCCTTCAGCCTGATTCAAGTATATGCCGTCATAAGCGCTCACGCAAAAAAAAGCAGGCCAGGAATATCATCCCTGACCTGCGATTCTGTATCCTACATGAATTATCCGCGGAATGCGGACAGCGCTGCGCCGAGCTCGCGCGTTGCTCCGTATACGCTCTGATAGAGTCCGAACAGCTTGTCATATACCTGAACCGCTTCAGGATCGGGAGAATAAGCGTGAGCCGGCCGCAAGAACTCCCTTGCGCAATCCTGAAGGCTTGGAAACCAGCCGCAGCCATAAGCTGCAAGCATCGCTGCGCCCATGGCAGGGCCCTGCTCGCTTTCCAGCTTCACGATTTCGGCGTTGAACACATCCGCCTGCATCTGCAGCCAGATTTCGTTCTTGGCACCGCCACCGATGGAAATGACACGGTCAATTTGCTTGCCCGATGCGCGTAAAATATCGATGGATTCACGCAGGGAGAACGTGATTCCTTCCAGTACCGATCGTGCGAAGTGAGGCAGCTTATGTCCTGCGTCCATTCCTATGAAGCTGCCGCGAATGGCAGCGTCCGGATGCGGTGTGCGCTCACCGACAATGTATGGCGTGAACAGCAGACCACCGCTGCCAGCCGGGATAATCCCGATATCGCTTAACAGCTCATCAAAGGAAACGTCCGGTGCAAAGGTATCCTTGAACCAGGTCAAGCTGTATCCAGCCGCCAAGGTTACGCCCATAATATAGTAGGCGTCCCTCTCGCTGTGATTAAAGAAGTGGACCTTCCCTTCAAAATCCACCTCGCGCCGCTCCTCGTAGGACAGCACCACGCCCGATGTGCCAATGCTGCACATCGTCTGCCCTTCTTCCAGAATACCGGCACCGATCGCGCCGCAGGCGTTGTCCGCGCCGCCGGCAAATACCTTCGTCTCCGGCCGCAGACCGGATTGCCTGGCGATCTCCGGCAGCAGGGTTCCGCACTCGTCGAAGGATTCGACCAGCGGCGGGCAGATGCTGTGGGGCAGATGGAAGGCATCCAGTATATCCGCACTCCATGATTTTCCCGCCACATCCAGCAGCAGCGTCCCGGCAGCATCGGAATAGTCCATCGCATACTGTCCGGTCAAGCGGTATCGTACATAGTCCTTCGGCAGCAGGAACAGGGCTGCCTGATCAAGCAGTTCCGGTTCAAACTCCTGCACCCACAGAATTTTCGGCAGAGTAAAGCCTTCCAGCGCGCGGTTGCGCGCGATGCCGAGCAGCTTCTCCTGCAAGGTATCCTCAATACGGCGGCATTGCGCCGTTGTACGGGTGTCGTTCCACAGAATGGCCGGACGCAGCACGACGCCCTCTCCATCGACTAATACCAAACCGTGCATTTGCCCGGAGAAACTCAATCCCTCAACCTCGGCTGGAGAGATGTCGTTCCCCTCCATCAACAGACGTAACGACAATACCGTTTTGTCTACCCAGTCCTCCGGCCGCTGTTCGCTGTAGCCCGGCTTCGGCTGGCTCAGCGGATACGCCTCCGAATGCTCGGCGACTACCGTGCCGCTGCGGTCCACCAGCACGGTCTTCACCGCACTGGTTCCCAAATCAACTCCGATAACGTAACTCATCTAGATCCTCCTTCGTTTCATCATGAACCGAATATGAAAGGTGTATTGGTTTCCTTGTATGAAATAAGTACACCGGCTTCCCTGAAGGGAGCCGGTGAAGGTTTGAATGTCATAGAACCAACTTGAAGCCAGCATGCATTAGTTTGCAAGAATGTACTGATTCAGAATCCCTTTCAGCATTTCTTGACGACCGGATTCATTCTGACGAGGGGACTCATTGTTCAACGCATATTCTGCAAGGGAAGCCAACGTGGCTTTGCCGGATACAACACTCGCACCGATGCCTTCGTTGAAGCTGCTGTAACGATTCGCAATGAAGTCTTCGAACACACGGTCTTCAATCAGCTTCGCTGCCACCTTCAAGCCTTTGGCATAGGTATCCATGCCTGCAATGTGAGCATGGAACAGATCTTCCGGCTCGAAGGACGGACGGCGAACCTTGGCGTCAAAGTTCACGCCGCCGCGGCCGAGACCGCCATTCATCAACACTTCATAGAGCGTCAAGGTAGCATCATAGATATTAACCGGGAATTCATCGGTATCCCATCCAATCAGCATATCGCCCTGGTTCGCATCAAGTGAACCGAGCATGCCATTGATGCGCGCTACACGAAGCTCATGCTCAAAGGTATGACCAGCCAGCGTTGCATGGTTTGCTTCGAGGTTCAATTTAAAGTGCTTGTCGAGACCGTATTTCTGCAGGAATGCAATTGTGGTTGCCGCATCGAAGTCATATTGATGCTTCGTCGGCTCCTTCGGTTTAGGCTCGATCAGGAATTGGGCGTCAAAGCCGATTTCCTTCGCATAATCCACCGCCATATGGAACAGGCGCGCCAGGTTATCCAGCTCAAGACCCATATCCGTGTTCAGCAGGGTCTCGTAACCTTCACGGCCTCCCCAGAACACATAGTTCTCGGCGCCAAGGCGTTTACCAACCTCAAGGCCTTTCTTCACTTGTGCTGCTGCATGTGCGTACACATCAGCGTTGCAGGTCGTGCCTGCGCCATGCATAAAGCGCGGATTCGTGAACATGTTCGCTGTGTTCCACAGCAGTTTTTTGCCGGTGGATTTCATATTATCTTCAATCGAATCTACAATCGTATCAATGTTGCTGTAAAACTCACGCAGATTGCTGCCTTCCGGAGCAATGTCCACATCGTGGAAGCAGAAATACGGAAGGTTCAATTTCTCCATGAACTCAAAGCCTGCTTCTACGCGGGCTTTTGCAAGGTCCATACCGGAGTAGCTGCCCCAAGGGCGAACCGCTGTGTCGGCCCCAAACGGGTCAGAGCCGCCCGCAGTCAATGTATGCCAGTAAGCCATCGCGAAACGGAGATGCTCTTCCATCGTTTTGCCGGCTACAACTTCTGTCGGATTATAAAATTTAAAAGCATAAGGGTTGGTCGATTGGCTGCCTTCGTATTCCACTTTGCTGACGTTGTTAAAATAGGCCATGAATAAATCCTCCTATACCTTATTAAGGTTTGGTTAACGCTTACAAGGCTATCCTAACACAGCTTTTCTACTTTGTCTATTGGTTAAACAAAGTTATTCTTTTACAACTTTTACAAGCCCGATGGTCCCTATTATTACGGCTGCCGTTTGCCAGTGTGCCCCTATGCTCACGTTGTGCCCACGAACTAAAACAGCGGAACCATCCCGATAGATAACAGCGAACCTCGCCCGCAGAGCCCCGCTGTACAAGGGCAGTGTTTCCCCTGTACGACGTTACACCTTGTTGCAATTTCCGAACTTTGCCCCTAGACTATGAGCATATCAAATCTTTAAGACAAATAAATCATCATCAAAGCAAGACTAAAAGGATGAATGCACATGACGAATATTACCGGTGACCAGGCTTTGGTCAAGAAAATTAATACATCGATTATTCTGGATACAATACGTCAGCACGCCCCGGTCTCCCGGGCCAAGGTTTCCAAGTTGACTGGGCTGAACAAGGCCACCGTCTCCAATCTCGTACAAGAACTGAGCAGTCATCATCTGATCCAGGAGATCGGACCCGGAGAATCCAGCGGCGGCAGAAAGCCGCAGCTGCTCCTGTTCAACGGACAGGCCGGTTATGCCATCGGCGTAGAACTGCGCGTCAAACAAATGACCGCAGTTCTGACGGATCTTGATGGCCGCATCCTGGCCGAAGACGATAGGCCGCTTGAAGGGCATGACGTTGAATCGGTGACCAGACTCATGGTAAGCATGATTAACGGCCTGATGAGACAGGCCCCACCCTCCCCTTACGGCATCATCGGGATCGGCGTGGGTGTACCGGGCATGGTCGACGGCGACGGCACCGTGCTCTTCGCACCCAATCTGGGTTGGGACATGGTGCCCCTTCAGAAGCAGCTGGAGCACGAACTGGGACTTCCCGTTACCATCGATAACGAAGCGAATGCCGGCGCTCAAGGCGAGCTTCGATTCGGAGCCGGCCAGGATGCCCGCCACCTCCTGTATATTAGCGCCGGCAGCGGTATCGGCTCCGGCATCATTATCAATGGCGAGCTTTATAAAGGCGCCCGCGGGTATGCGGGCGAAAGCGGGCATATGTCCATCGAAGCCGAAGGACGGGAATGCACCTGCGGCAACCGCGGTTGCTGGGAGCTGTACGCTTCGGAGAAATCCTACGACAGCAAAGGTACGGCTCTTCCCTCCAGACGAACGTCCGAGCTTATCCATTACGCCGAGCAGGGCCATGAAGAAACGATCCGCCATTTTGAAGAGCTGGGGCGCTTTCTGGGTGTCGGCATTACCAATCTTGTCAATGGATTCAATCCGCAGTCGGTTATCATCGGTGGACCGCTCTCTGATGCCCGGCCCTGGATTGAGGAAACACTGCAGCAGGTCGTCGCCCAGCGAACGCTTCCCTACCACCGGGAGCTGATGGAGATCCGGTTTGCCGAGTTGGGCAGCCGTTCTACCCTGATTGGCGCAGCATATTCTGCCATCTCGCAATTTCTTGGGCCGGTAAGGGTATCCATGCCGATTCATTAAAAATTGACGATATTTTGTCGTAATTAACGCCCTGCATATTAAGGAAAATTTCATGATTTTCCGCTATAATTAATCTCGTCCTGACATTTAAATTATCATTTTCATTATGGGAATGCGTGTGATTGTTATACTAAAGGGAGAGGAACCGCTCAAATGACCTATGTAAGCATTGCGGATATATCGCCAGAAATGTTTGTGACTGTATTGCTGTTTCTCCTAGTTATCGCACCTTTGTTCAGTCTCTGCATTATGCGTTTTTTTCAAGGCAAGAAAAAAAACGGATTCATTCTTCTCGGCTCCGGCGTGGGTGTGTATGTTGTATTTCAGATCATCATGAGTCTGTTCTTTAGCAAATGAACACCCGTTGCAGCATCTGCTTGAAGCCAAAAAAAGCTCTTTCCCTGGCCAGGGAAAGAGCTTTTTTTCTCATATCATGAAACAAGCGGTTCGCTTGCCATAAGGTATCGATGATCTTAAGCTTCCGGATTCAACGCTTTGTTGAACTGAAGTTTGTTCATGCCAAGAATGCGGTGCTCACCAATGATGGTGAGAGGTACTGCACGAACGCCCATATCCCATACTTGTTGAGCAAACTCATCGTTTTGTTCGATGTTGCGCTCTTCAAATTCGATGCCTTGATCGGACAAGAAACCTTTCACTTGTTTACAGTGCGGGCAGTTGTTGGAGGTGTATACAATAACATTTTCCATGGTCGGTCAGTCTCCTCTACTTATGATTTGATTCTATTAGAGCCAGTTCGATCTCTATCTATACAGTTTACAACACGACCGCGCTGTGTTCCAAGCTCTCAATGTACTTCTCGGCATCCATAGCTGCCATACAGCCGCTTCCTGCTGCCGTGATCGCTTGTCTGTAACGGGTATCCTGCACGTCACCGCAAGCAAATACGCCTTGGATATTCGTCTCGGAGGTTCCTGGCGTAGTTACGATATAACCGTTAGGGTCGGTCGTAATGCTTCCGCCCAGGAAGCCTGTGTTCGGGTGATGACCGATTGCTACAAACACACCGCTTACGGCGATCGTCTCTTCTTCACCCGTTTCGTTATTGAGCACCTTAATCCCTTTAACACCGGACTCGTCTGCGATGACTTCTTGTGGTGTACGGTTCAGTGCCCATTCGATTTTCTCGTTAGCGCGGGCACGGTCCTGCATGATTTTTGAGGCACGCATCTCTTCGCGGCGGTGCACCAGCGTCACCTTGGACGCAAAGCGGGTCAGGAAGTTCGCTTCTTCCAGCGCGGAATCTCCGCCCCCAACGACAACAATCTCTTTGCCGCGGAAGAAGAATCCGTCACATGTTGCGCAGGTGCTTACACCGCGTCCCACGTTGTCCTGTTCTCCTGGAATTCCGAGATACTTTGCAGTTGCACCTGTAGAAATGATCAAGGTTTCGGTAACAACCTCACCTAAACCGTCCACATCCAGCTTGAACGGGCGCTCCCCGAACTCAACGCTGTTTACCCAGCCTGTACGAAATTCTGCACCAAAGCGTTCAGCCTGCTGACGCATATTGTCCATCAGTTCAGGACCCATGATGCCTTCGGGAAAACCCGGAAAATTCTCAACTTCAGTAGTGGTTGTGAGCTGTCCGCCAGGTTGCGGACCTTCAATGACGAGCGGGCTCAGATTCGCCCGAGCCAGATAAATTGCAGCCGTCAGACCCGCAGGGCCTGTGCCGATAATAACGGATTTGTACATATGATTTCCCTCCTATATCTGCAACGCTTAATTATAATCATTATAAATTAATATTTATTATGGTTATATCGGAGCCGTATGTCAATATGCCGCCTCACAGCCCAGAGGAAATATTATTTACCTATTCTTCATGATCGGAAAATAAACCAACATATGGAGTGAACTGCATCCTCTTACTTTAAGCGCGTTATCTGCCTTTTGCTATGGAAGCGCTTGCTTCAAGGTTGATTGTACCTGCAGAGGAGGTTATATAAATTTCAGCCTATGAACAGACTCCATTCCGCTCTTATATCGGAAGGAAGATGAATTTTTGATGAAAAAAAATGACAGCTATGGCCATTCGTATTCTTCTCGTCCCGGACAAAGTAATCCCCTTCTTCTCCACGCAGGAAAAGAGGGGGAATTTGTTACATGATCAATTGTGCCGCTTCACCTAATTATTTATCGATTAAGGTTTGGAGCGCAGCAGGCGAAGTCCGTTCAGGATGACCAGAATGGTGCTTCCCTCGTGACCGATAACCCCGAGCGGCAGCGCAACACCTTCGATGAAATTGGCTGTAATCAGCGTCAAGATGACGGTGATGGCAAATATCATATTCTGCTTCACGATGCGTTGTACCCGGCGTGCCACCTTAACTGTGCCGGCAATTTCATCGATATTGTCATTCATCAGCACCGCATCTGCTACCTCCAGCGCCGTGCCGCTACCCGAGACACCCATGCCGATCCCGACGGTTGCAGTAGCCAGTGCCGGTGCATCATTAACACCGTCTCCTACCATAACCACATGACCGTAACGGGCACGCAGTTCTTTAATGTGTGTAACTTTATCTTCAGGCAGCAGGTCGGAGAACACCATATCCACGCCGCTTTGCTTCGCAATCACTTGCGCCGTAGCCTTCCGGTCTCCTGTCAGCATCGCCACCTTGATGCCCAACTGCTGCAGCTGCTTAACCGCCATGGCCGCCTGCGGACGGACCGCATCCTGCAGAGCGATCATGCCCGCGATGCTGTCTCCCCTCAAGATAACGGATACCGTCTTGCCCTCGGATTCCAGGGTGCTGCGGATAGACAGCCAGTGCTGGCGATTCACCTCGGATTCAGACAAGCTGTCCTGTTCGATTGAACCGGTAATTTCTTGTGCATCCCCAGCGACTTCATCCAAAATATCGCTTTTCCCTATTTTCCAAGTGACGCCATCAACATCGGCCTGCATGCCCCAGCCTGTTATAGACTGACCGTTCTCAACCTGCTGCAGCAAAGCGCCCTCCTTCTCGGCCGATTGGACAATCGCCAATGCCAGCGGATGCTTCGACATTCTTTCAATAGAGGCACTGATGCCAAGCAATTCCTGGCGATCCCATCCCTCTCCTGCTATAAAATCCGTAACCTCAGGTGTACCGAGCGTCAATGTACCAGTCTTATCAAAAGCTACAACCGCCGTGCGTGCCATATTCTCAATATGGGCGCCGCCTTTGAACAGTACGCCTTTTCTGGCTCGATTGGAAATCGCCGACAGCATCGCAGGCATAATCGAGGACACCAGCGCGCATGGGGAAGCCACAACAAGGAACACCATCGCTTTATAAAAAGTAGTATCCCAATCCCACCCAAGGACGGGAGTTGCCAGAACGATCAGCGCCACGGTTGCCATGACAACGATACGTGCGTATATCGATTCAAACCGCTTGATAAACCGTTGTGATTCCGGCACTTCGTTTTCCGCTTCTTCCACAAGCCGGATGATCTTGGCGAATAACGTGGATTCTGCCGATTGCGTCACCTCGATATACAGCACCCCTTCACCATTCAGCGTTCCGGTGAACACTTCATCGCCCACGACTTTATCAACGGGTACGGATTCACCGGTAATCGACGCCTGGTTAACAGAGGAGCTGCCACGATAAATCTTGCCGTCCGCCGGAATCAGCTCGCCCGGCTTCACCAGAATCATGTCCCCAATCTCCAGCTTGCCGATCGATACCGACACCATCTCTCCCTTCTCAATTCGAAGCGCCGTCTCCGGCTGCAGCTCCATCAAGGAAGAGATATCCTTACGGCTTCGTTCCATCGTATAACTCTCAAGCGCTCCGCTAAGTGCAAAGATAAAGATCAGCATCGCCCCTTCATTCCAGTATCCGATGGCCGCTGCCCCCATAGCGGCAGCAATCATCAGCAGGTTTACATCGAGATCGCGTTCCTTCAGAAGGGTCTCGACTCCCTCCTTCGCTTTCACCCATCCGCCTACGGCATAGGATATTACATATAACACAACCGAGAGCGGCTCTGACCATTGGCTCGTAAGCCAAGCCACCAGCATCAGCATACCGCTGCCCAGCGCAGCTACCACCTCCGAATTGCTCAGCAGGCTGCGTAAATCCCACTTGCCCGGCTGCCGCGGCTCACGCGGATCGGCCCCGTTTTCTATGGATGATATGCGTCCAGTCGACGTTTGATTTTGTATCCATTGCATTACAATCACCTTCCTAATTGAGAATGAGATCCATTATTACTACCCTTAAAATGACACATGCTGCCCCGGCTTCGCCGGAGCAGCATGCTAAATGAGAATGAGAATCATTTTTGAACTTATACAATTTATTTTCCCTAATACAACTTTATAAGTATCATACTCACATCCCCATCATTTGTAAACCCATTTTTTAACCATTTTCTAAAAATATAAAAAACACCGACACGGTGCTCCGTTTTTTACCCCGATGACTCTTATCTGCTAAACAAAAAGAGGCCCTGCGGTCTCGCCGCAGGGCCTCCTCTATGTGTAACTTCCATTTAAAGCGCTCTCATAATGATACAATTAATCCATGATGGGTGAACATCTGCGACGCATTTCCAATCTCGCGCCTGTTATTCGAATGGCTGCAAGCTCAGAAGGCTGACAGCATACCTCGTGTATGCCTTGCCGGTAAACCATCCGCAAATCCGTGGCTCCTACCCCATTGATCCGAAGCGTTAACTGCGGTTTCGTGCGTTTTATTCGATTGATCATATCCGAGAACACCGAGACCTTATCCCTCGACTCCACTGATGGCCCCGAATCCTCCAGCCTCTCCGAATCCAATACAATCACATCAGCCAAGCGGGCAATCTCAGCCGCTGCCGATGGGTTCATCCCTTCTCCAAGCAGTGCCCCATAGCGAATACGAACAAATCGCTTCTGGTCCATAAGGGTCTGCTCTGCCACCTCTTCCATAAAATTATGGATCGATATAAACTCATCCGCATGAGCTGGACGTACAGCCAGCAGCTCCAATTGACAGTCCACGCCTTCCTCACTGCACTGCTCCATGGATCGGAAGAGGGACTCCAGCTGTGCATCCTGCGCCTCGCGTAATTCCAGCATACTGGACAGCCTGGAGTCAAGAAGCAGGCTGACTGCACATCGGGCTCCATTCGCGGCTTGGAATATGGACACCCAATATGACGTCCATAACATAATCAGTCTCCGCCTTAACAGCGCGCTTTTCTCCGCACTGCGTGAATTCAACCAGGCCGAGTATACCTCCTGCAGCAGACCTTGCTTCAGGGCATCTTCACCGCGTATTAATCCGATCCCCTGAGCCCCTTGCCTGAGATCACGCGTAATGGATTCAGGATCTGTGGATCGGCTCATGACTTTCAGTCTTCGGTTCCGGTCACTCCACCCCAGCAGACGGCTCAAGGAAGGTCTGTCCGTGCCGTTATGCCGAATACCCGAAACCCTGAGAGCTTCTTCAATATCGTCAGGCGATGCCAACAGCAGTAACACCTCCTCGTGAGTGACTCCTCCTGCCATTGCAAAATGCTTCAGCAGATCCGTCTCGGGAGAATTTTCACTTGCCGTGCTGTCCCCTGCTTCGATGAACGCTTCATCTTCCCATAGACGCTCTCCCAATTCACTGCCAGCTCCCCATTGCCTTTCCGTCATGGTTATCCTTCTACTCCCTTTCACGTTGAATTGGATAAACGCCTCCTTACAGACTATTATGAAACAATTGGAAATATACAGTGCACCGCATGAACGATGGATAAAAAATATCGAGATGAAGGGAAACGGTACCTCTGTTCCTTTTTCAGACTGTCAGGCCGATGGGATGGATAGGGGATACGTAACGCGGATTTATCTTCGGTTTACGGATACGATGAAATCATTATAATGGAGGAATGGATCGAAACCGGTATGATTACGTAAAGGAGAGATGAGATGCATATGAGAACCGACTATGATTATTGGGTGCCGATTAGCGTACCGGAAGCCGTAAAGATTTTTGCCGCCATTCCTGCTCGTTGGCACATCGCCGGCGGTTGGGCTTTAGATTTATATGTAGGAGAGCAGACCAGGGAGCACAGCGATATTGATATCTTCATCCTTCGTGAAGAGCAAACCGTTATTTACACCGAATTAACCCAAGAATGGACGCTATACAAAGCTGATCAAGGAACCTTATCTCTATGGGAGAAAGGCGAATATCTGCATGCCGTTGGGGATGTATGGGTAAGCAAGAATCATGAAGCCCCTTTTTCATTCCAGATGATGCTGGTTGAGGCCGAGCAGGACAACTGGATATATGGAAGAGAACCTTCGATCCGAAGACCGCTCCCGGACATATTCTTAAAGACGGACCACGGAATCCCTTACCTGAGGCCAGAGATACAGCTCCTATACAAAGGGGGAAGCAAGAAGATTCGTGAAAAAGATGAAAGGGATCTTATCAGGGTTCTGCCCTTACTTGACCCACAGGCTAAAGAATGGCTTATCTATGCGCTCCGTACACAGTTTCCAGAGGGACATCCCTGGATCGATTACATTCAATCATCGTTCTAGCCGCCGCCAAGCATTCCCCCTGGTCTCATAAAAAAAGACTGCCCCGCGGTATCGTCGAAATCCCCGCAGAACAGCCACTATCATATAAATGCCTGATCAGGCTATCGGATTCATGTTCAGTCCCTTTCGCGTTCACGCTCATACACAAGATCCAAAAATCCGTCCTCATCCGGCTCCTCTTCCTCCTGCACATAACCCAGAGCTGAGAAACAAGCCAAACACGGCTTATTATCTTCCTCGATGCTGGCCACCCATTTTGCCACGGCTTGCAGTTCGGGGCGTTTCATTACTTCGCTGATCAATGCCTTGCCGTATCCTTGATAGCGGAGTGTTGGATTGGTAATGATCCCGATATAAGCGGATTCGTTGTCCCGTTCTATAATGACCGTTCCAATCGGTTGTTCGCCTATATAAGCCAGCCATGTAAAGTACATATCGTTTTGCGACGTATTCTCATACCACTCTCCCAGAGGGAGCATGCCGTCCATTCTCTTCAGCACTTCCGCATCCTCGAGCCATAGCTCCAAGAGCGGCAAATCATCCTTTTGCAGACGTTCCCAACGCTCGAATTCGATCAACATAACAACCTCATTTCATATGATGATAGATTCCATTATAATCCTTTTTGATCATGATAAGGGAATACAGGTCAATTAATTTTTTGTAGGAGACGGAGAAGTCATGATGCTGATAGATCATTGACTTTTCAATGAAACGTCCCTGATCCTGCTTGGGAAAATAGATGGAAATCCCTTTGGCCTTCGGATGCTCGGGTGTCTTCATATGATAGATAACGGCATCCTCTATCGCTTCCTGAATGGTATGGGTTTCTTGCATACAACCAAAGCTGCGGCCGAAATGACCGGATAAATCGACCAGATCCACCATATCTGTTTCCTCCGCATAATCTTCGCAACGGGTTCTGTCATGTCTCATGAGATCAAACGAATCCTCACTGGCAATACGCTCCAACAATACTTGGCTCCACGCCTCCAGGGCGTGAACAATCCGCTCTGCCTTATCCAGCCGGATGACCCCTTGCTGCAAATCCTGCAGCTCGCCATGTTCCCTGGAATGGAGCCGATAGCTGTTCACGATAATCTCCCCCAGTTTGGGAGCGGTCAACGCAGGCATTTGGCGCAGCGATTCAATAATCGTCTTGTAATCCCAGCCGTTATGATTCGTATAATCAACGGAAGCCACCAAATACTCCGCATAATGCCTGAGCGCATATACAATTTCCAGCCCGGCCATATTGCAGGCATCAAAGCCTATGATTCGGAATGTCGTCTGCGTAACTTGATAGGCTCGCTGCAAAGCATTTTGCAGAGTGACAAGTTTCATTTTATGATTCCCGTGAAGCTCATCACCGCCAAATCCGTCAATGGGGCCAAGTCCGTGTCCCCATAAAATCAGAACATAGTTCTCTGCCGGATACTGCTGAATGCCCCAGGTTATAAAATCGCCGAGGGTTTCTGCCATATCCATGTTCGCATTCCCCGTTTCCTGCAGCAGCTGCAAATGACCGCATTGTACCAGCCAACGGCACTTGCGATCCGAGGGAATGAAATCCAGTCCCCATTTCTTGGCTCCTCCGGTTTCCAGCACGATATGTATACCCCAGGAAGAGCCAACCTCCATCATCTCCCTGATATCACCGCTTGCCATCTCATAGTTGGTTTCCAGATCGGAGCCCACCATATAGATCAGCACGGTGAAACGGGCCTTTAATTTGGGAAACAACCTTGTATGCATGGCAGAGAGCATAGCCGAAGGGTTACTGATTATGCCCCGCTTCTTGATACTTGGATGCTTGCATGTCGTATAACTCTGCATATACGCCTCCACGTTTCATCAGAGTAAGATGATCTCCGGTTTCCAGCACGTTTCCTTCTTGAAGAAGAACGATATGATCCGCTAATCTTGCCGTGCTCAAACGGTGCGAAATAATAACGACCGTCTTGTTCTGCCCTAATTGCTTCAGTCGTCTCATGACTTCGTGCTCCATATACGGGTCCAGAGCCGAGGTGGGCTCGTCAAATACTAAGACTTGCGCGGATTGATCTCTCATATAAGCGCGCGCCATCGCAACGCGCTGCCATTGGCCGCCGGACAGCGGAGTACCGCCAAAAAAGCGTCCGAGCTCCGTCTCGTAGCCTTGCGGCAGCTTGGCAGCAATTCCGTCAGCTCCCCCAAGCACGGCTGACCTCATCACAGCGTCCATATCCTTGTAATGCTCCATATCTCCTACTGCAATGTTGGTATTCATCGTTGCTTCATAGCGGACAAAGTCTTGAAATACGGCTGTTGCGTTGGAACGGAATGCGTCCATATCATAAGCTTCCAGGGGCATGCCATTGTAATAGATCGAACCGCTGTCTGCGTGCAGCATCCGAAGCAGCAATTTAACCAGTGTGCTTTTCCCGGCCCCATTGTCGCCGACAAGCACAGTAACCTTGCCGTGGGGTAACGTTAAATGATCGATGTTTAGAATTTCCCGCTGACCTTTATACGAGAACTTTACCTGTTCCAGTACAAAGCCCTGATGAATGCGTGCCGGGACCGGCAAGCTCCCGGATGTTTTCGGACTCTGGAATGACAAGAACTCCGCCATATTGCGGAGATTGACCATCTCGCGCGCCCCGATAGCAAATACAGCGAATAACTCGTTAATCCCTTCCCTGAGCTGGTACAGTGCTCCGATGAATAATAACAGTGCTCCAACAGCAATTCCTCCGGATGATGCCTGGCTTACAATAAATAGAAGCACCATGCCGCTGACGGCAGCTTCAGCGACTCCCCAGCCCATATTGTGGAGCGTCCATTTTCTTTGATCACCGGACAGCATCTTTATCAGTTCATGGGAAGCATCCTTGTATTTCTTCTTGAAGAATGAAGTGAGACCATACATTTTCACCTCGTTTGCCAATTCGTGACTGAGAGGAATGCTCATGTAATATTCGGATCGGCGCCTCAATTCCTGAACCTCGGCCCTGCCCTCAAACGTAACGTTGTTCAGCTTGGCCTCTGCAAAAACTCTGGGAAGTGCCATAATTACAAACAAGACAGGGGCTAATGGAAAGACCGTCCATATCAGGATGGTTCCACCAATGATTTGAACAAGACCGCCAAATGTATTGGAGGTCATATCCAGCCATAACTCCGTAACATAATCGTTGTGGCGTATCACTTTGATTTTGTTATAGAAGTTTTGATCATCAAACGGAGCGATATCCTCGAACTCATTTGCCTTTTCCATCAGGAGTTCATCGATGTGCTTCTGAATCTGAACGGTGAGTAATTTCTTGTTCATCTCCACGATCGGCTCCAGCACTTCAACCAGAATGGTAAGAATCACAAACAGCACGACCATCCAGAAGAACAGACCCCGTTCGGAAAAGGCGCTGTAATCCCGTATCAAACCATCGATGACCATGGCGCTTAACCACACAAGAAGCGGACCCAGCGTAGACTCCATTAATCTGACCGACAGCACAAAGATAGCCCGCCGCGGATTAGCGCGGTACATCAGCTTAATTCCCCACCAAGCGTAGCTAGCTGTCTTTTTCAGCTCCGGCATGTTCAAATGCTTCAGCCTGAATTTTGTACATTTTTGCATACTCGCCACCCAGTTCCATTAACTGATTATGAGTTCCTTCTTCTATGATTCTCCCATCCTGCAACACAAGAATTCGAGAAGCCATCCTCACCGTACTGAAGCGATGGGAGATGAGCAGCACGGATTTGCCCTCCGCCAGCTTGCGGAAGCTGTTAAATAGCTCGTATTCGGCCCTTACATCAAGGGAAGCTGTGGGTTCATCCAGGATGATGAAGTCCGCATCGCGATACATCGATCTGGCAATGGCAAGCCGCTGCCATTGACCGCCCGACAAATCCTCGCCTCCCCATTCAGGTCCTAATAACGTATCATAGGCATTCGGCAAATCCTGAATGAATGATTGGGCTTGTGCGAGTGTCACAGCTTCATCCATCTTCTTCAAGTCCTGCTGATCCACATTCGCAATCGCTACATTCTCTCTAACCGTCAACCCGTATTTGCCGTAATCCTGGAATACAACCGAAATGCGTTTGCGTAATTCCCCGATATCCAGCGTTCGGATATCACGCCCATTCATCCGGATAAAACCGCCCGTTAACTCATAGAATCTGCACAATAGCTTAACGATGGTTGTTTTCCCAGAACCATTGGCCCCCACTAACGCCACGCATTCACCTGGAGCGATGGTGAAGCTGATTCCATTCAATATGTATTCCCTGTCCGGACGTTCCTGTTCAGTGTCTTCAGACTCTTCTCCGGCCCCATCCTCCATATAGACGTCATACGAGTTATCGTCCATGTCTTCATCGAAGTCAGGCTCATCTTCGTCCGTGTCATCTTCGTCCTCGTCTTCATTTGCTTCCGCATCCTGTTCATATTTAAAAACGACGTTGTTAAACTCAATGGTCATCGGACTACCATACACATCTTTCACCGGATTCGGATCTTGATGGATATCGGGTTCCGCCTCGATAAACAGACGGAAATCATGCCCCATACGCCAAAGCTCAAGCGCATTTACGCCATCGTTGCTGGTCTCCCGCAGTTCCTTCGATAGTTGGAAGATGGCTAGCAGGTAAAGCGCGATATCCCCCATCGAAACCGAGCCGCTGCTGATTTGATTCACGATCCAAAAATACCCGAGTCCGGCCACTCCCCCGGATAACAATCCTGTCAGGACCGAGCCGCGGACAAACCTTTTTTGCAGGTGCTCAAAACGAAGGAACAATCGTTCAAACTTCTTACGATAAAGCTGCAAAAAAAACGGACCCAGCCCAAACAGCCGAATCTCCTTGGCGGCGCGGCGCCCGAGCAGCTGTTCGCGAGCGTAATTCATACGGCGGCGATCTTCAGTGGACGATTTATCATATTCCCAATCCATCTCGGCATACCGATTCTGCTTGAGGGCGTGGGGAATTGTGCTGAGCAGAAGCACGATCGCTAACATCAAGGACAAATTCCCAACCAGCACAACAATGCTGATAAGGGACACAAGACCCGTCATGAAGCTTGCGCTTAATGCAATGATCTGGGCAGGCAGCCAGTTGGCCGAATCCTGCAGCGCCTCCAGACGGTTGCGGTACTTCTTCTGATCGTACAGTTTCATACCCGGGACCTTCTCCCAAGCGTCCAGAAGAAGCAGATTGATGGCGAGCATGGAGCGTTCGGCCAGGATTTTGGATATCCATTTCTGCACAGACAACAATAACACCATGAATACCATGGAAATGGCATACGCCCATGCCCAGATCATGCTGATTCGCCCGTTTCCAACCGTAACATGATCAATGATTTGCTTGGAAGCAAGCAGTTGAAGTGCAGGGATTAGTCCTTGCACAAACATGGCTGCAAAAAGAAGCACGACCAATAACGGTCCTGATCTCCATATCATGCTCCCTATCAGTCGAATCGTCCTCATCTGGGAGATGGCCTCTTGCCACCTGCTCTGCCACCCATGTTGCCCCTTGGCTTGCTCTTGCCACATTTTCATATCAGACACCTGTCATGAAGCTATGATTCTTAATTTCTTTAAACTGTTGAAGCTCGCCAACGATTTCAATATCGGCCAGCCATCTTGGACTGCGCGGCTTTGCCCTTTCCAGGACGGCTGCCTTGCCCTTGCTCATTTCCCTGAGCCAAATTTCCATGGAGATGACCATACGTAAATATTGATAGGACATTCCCAGATCATTATTCGTGTCCGACACCCGAATCAATGTTCCAAGCAGGTGCTCCCAAAATTTATGCTTGTTAATCACCTCAAGCTGATGAAGCAGGACCTCCTCCGAGCGGTCAAATAGCTGCAGCAGATTACTGCGTTCATTGAGCAAGCTCTTTCTTGCCATATGCGCATAGGACGTTTTGGTGACCCGATTATGCAAATAGGTCGGCAAAATATCTGTAAATGCCTTTCTTATCAGCATTTTGGTTCCATAATAATTATCCACTTCGCCTCTAAGCACATCATAATGCTGCTCTGTCGGCACCGAGAAGGAGAGTTCCATCATTCTGCGATCAAAAAAAGGATGCATGCTCTGCATGGATACCCCAACCGCGTCCAAATAACTGGCCCTGGGCCAGGTGTAGTCATAGTGGTACCTTTTCCCCCAATATTTGAAGGGCTTACTCTGTTTATATCGCATATAATCATCGCGTTGAGCGCTGCGTTCCCTGGCCATATGGGCTTGCGTAAAATACTCCGGCATTTCATATTCGGAGTCTGACCAAGCCAATTTGTAATACATCCTGTCGTTAACAACCGGAATAAACGGGGCTAATCCGTAAGCGGCTCCCAGTTGAATTGCCTTTCCCAGCTTCTGATCAGACCAGGCCCACAGCGTATGGAGCATCTCCTTCCATTTCCGCTGCCTGATCAACGAATCGAGCACATACTCTTCGCCGGTAAATAAAAAATCCCCGCCTTCACCCGTCAACCCGGCGTCCGTTCCGAATTCGTTGGCAATGGCGGTGTACATTTCATTAATTAACACGTTAGCCCGCGGATCAGGCCCGTCCAGAAACCACAGAGGATCCCGTCCTAGTTCGGCATTCGGCATCTTCAACGTGTTATCTCCAAGAATGATGATGGAGGGCATCTGTAAATCCTGAAACAATCTCCGCACAAGATCCATGTCATTGCTCTGTACCATATCCTCACCGGAAAAGGAAATATTCACGCCTAAAACCCGCTCCTTATGCCCACCCGCAATGGCTGCGGCAAGCACAGCTGCAGAGTCCAATCCACCGCTAACCTCCACAATCGATGTTGAATGATGCAAACGATCGCCCACAGCCTCTATCATGGCATTCCGGAACATGGGAGCTGCGTCCTGTTGAATATTTTCCAAGTTGAGCAGGTTGTGCATTCCCCAATATGTATTCAAAGTCCATCTTCCGTTGTTCCATCTTGCAATCGTTGCCGCGGGTATCTTGCAGATTCCCTTAAAGAACGTATTCGCTTCGAAATTATTCTCGCCGACAGCATATTGGGAGCTTAAGTACAGCAGGCAACGTTCGTAGTCTATATCAAACGGGATATGGTGAACATGGAGCAGTGCTCTGAGGTCGCTTGAGACAAACAATTCCTGCTCAGGACTAATCCAGTAATAGATAGGCCTTGATCCATAAACATCACTGCCGATGCATAACGTCTCTCGTTCCCGGTCCCATACGGATAATGTAAAATCCCCCGAGCTGGATTGCATCATTCCTTCCGGATGCTGGTTAAAGGTCTGCAGCAGCTGATGTCTTGTGCCCATAGGCATATGGTCTCCCCATATCTGACCGCACTGTGCATGCTTCAGCCATCCATCGAGCACACAGGCAGCCCCCAAACCCTCTTCATGAGTCTTTCTTCCATGCCTCTCATACCGATACTGAAACTCCGCCATCCTCACCGGTCCGTCACAGCCTGATGCATAGGTGGTCATCGTGTGTTTGAGCCATTCGGCTAAATTGCTCGTCCACTGACTCCATGCCGCATCGTTTCCAGAACACATCGCTATCCATATTTTCATATAACGGAAGCGGCCCACCTTTCTGCTTCATCTTTCAATTTCAGCACTCGAATGATTTGCAGATCCCCATATTTGTTTTGCGGGTCTATCATGCTGCCGTCAGGCAGCTTCACCCAGGCATGGGCAAACAATTTCTCATCTATTTTCTTCACCCCGATGTGCAGCTCAGCCTGAATACCCGAACAGAACAATATCGCTTGCGCCGTGGCAGCCACGGACACGCAAGTCGCTACGACTTGGTCCTCTTCATCCAGGGTAATCAAATACCGCCCCAGCTCATCAAGCCTCTTCGAGGAGACGGACACTTCCTTGCGGCGAATGGCATTCTCAAAAAAAGGAAACAACTGCACAGCAAGCTGTCGATAGGATTGCAAGAAATCGCCGTCTTTGAGAGCACTGCGGATCAGGGAGTGAATGACCAAGGCGTATAATTTATCGTCTGATTTTCTTCGGAAGTTCATCATGTGTCTACCACAACCAAACGTTTTGCCGTCAGCTCCTCCAAGGATTGGGTTAATAGAGAATTCAGCTCGTCTTCCGCTTGATCATAAATCGTCTTCCATTTTTCCAGAATGGCGGAAGTCGTGACCGGACCTTGCGACAGCTCATTCCATAGCGCCATTGCCGCTCCCTCCAATCCGAAGTATTTCCCTTGATTCATATCCAAAAGAACAACCTCTTGGTCATGTACCGTCGTATAAACCTCTTCTTTTTGACTTATCATCATAAGGAACTCACCTCAACAAGCTTTAAATTAGACAATGAGAGAGTGAACGTCACTCTCTCATTGTTTTCAAACCTTATCCTTTTTTCACGCCAAGGCCGTTCTTTCCATCACCTGGCTTGTTCTTCTTGGCAAGCGTCAGATTCATAAAAGTGCCGTATTCTTTGATTTGACCAGCTTGAAGTTTCATGAGTCTTTCCTCCTTTCCTAATCTATTCATAAAGTGAAGTTTACAATTATTAGAATAACAAACCATTCTATTATTTCTAATCCGTGAGTTTTAATCGTGGAATCCAACCGGATTGACCAGGTCGAGCATGGACATTATGCTAAAAACCCCCTAAATAAAATTCAGGGGGATAAGACCTAATATATTGAAAGCGGAATAGAATTGGGATCGGATTTCGTCAAACAACAGCAGTCCTTTTTTGTTGGCAACTTGCGCAGCTTCCCTGCGATTTTTGACCTGAAGCTTGCGGTTGATGCTTGTCACATGGTTATCAATCGTTTTTTCTTCAATATTCAGAATACGATGAATTTCAGACGTTGTCTTTCCTTGATAGACGTAACACAGAATTTTTCTTTCTTGCGGGGTAAGAAGTTTGCTCCATAGTTCTTTTCTCTGTCGTTGGAATTCCCTTCGGATCGCTTGTGCCGATGTATGGTGAATGCCCAATGTATTCGCATGCGCTTCTCTGATGAGTTTCGTTATTGCACGACTGCAAACAGCCGATTTGACAACATAATTCACAGCTCCGTGCAGATAGGCATCCCAGATAACGCGATCTTCCTCCACCGAGGACAGCACAATTATTTTAATGTTATCATTAATATCGATAATGCTATCGATTGCTTTGAGCACTTCCATATCATTATCAGCATTCATGTTTATAACAATGACTTCCACTTCCAAGCACTTGATCATCTGCAGTTCGATCTCATTCCCGGAAAGAACGCCGATCAGTACAATATCCCTCGATTGTTCAATTGTAAGTTTTATGCCATCGATCCACTCGGGATCATCTTCGATAAGCAGGGTTCGTATCTTCATGATGGTTCACCTCTTCTAATTTATATGATTTTGAAATTCGATAGCGACACTCTCAATATATAAAATAATTTCCATGTAAGTATATATTTGTAATTCTCATTTCATCATAACATCAATATGACATGTCATCAATCCATTCCGGACAATCGGCGCTCTGACCGTCTCCCCCATCGGCATTGACTCTCCTGACTTTTCTCCCTATCCGGCAGGTCATTCTAGAGATAAAAACAACAAAAAGGCACCTTCCTTCAAAAAGGAAAGTGCCTTTGATTCTATTATAAGGTGGTATTAACAACCTCTACTTCTGGCTTGCCGCAATGGCTTGCTCCAGATCATAAAGAATATCGTCAATGGATTCGGTTCCGATGGACAGACGCAGCAGTTCCGGATTCACGCCCGCTGTCAGCTGCTCGTCTTCGGTCAGCTGTTGGTGCGTGGTGCTGGCCGGATGAATAATAAGAGACTTGGAGTCGCCAACGTTGGCAAGGTGGGAGAACAGCTTCACATTCTCGATCACCTTCTGCCCTGCTTCAGCTCCACCCTTGATACCGAAGGTCAGAATGGCGCCTTGGCCCTTTGGCAGGTACTTCTGCGCCAGCTCGTATGACGGATGACTCGGCAGCCCTGCATAGCTCACCCATTCCACCGCCTCGTGACTCTCCAAATACTTGGCAACCTTCAGCGCATTCTCGCTATGCCGCTCAACGCGAAGATGCAGTGTTTCCAAACCTTGCAGCAGCAGCCAGGAATTAAATGGGGAGAGGGATGCGCCGATATCCCGCAGCAGCTGGACACGCGCTTTAATAATATAAGCGATCGGGCCTACGGCCTCCGTATACACAACGCCATGATAGCTTGGGTCCGGCTCCGTAAGCCCAGGGAACTTGTCGTTTGCCGTCCAATCGAATTTACCGCTATCAACAATAACCCCGCCGATGGAAGTACCGTGACCGCCAATAAATTTGGTGGCCGAATGAACAACGATATCCGCTCCAAATTCAATCGGACGCAGCAAGTACGGGCTTGGGAAGGTATTATCCACAATCAGCGGAATACCGTTCTCGTGCGCAATGGCAGCCACGGCTTCCACGTCCAGCACGTTTCCTTGCGGATTGCCAATCGTTTCTGCAAACAATGCCTTGGTCTTGCCATTGATGGCCTTACGGAAATTCTCCGGATCCGTGGAATCCACAAAGTGCACCTTGATGCCCAGCTTCGCCAGCGTATTGGAAAATAAATTATATGTGCCGCCATACAAACTGGAGGAGGAAACAATTTCATCACCGGCACCCGCTATGTTCAGAACGGAGAACGTAATCGCTGCCTGCCCGGAAGATGTCGCCAGTGCACCGGCACCGCCTTCAAGCGCCGCAATCCGCTTCTCAAACACGTCCGTGGTCGGGTTCATAATACGTGTGTAAATATTGCCGAATTCTTTTAGTGCGAACAGATTAGCCGCATGCTCACTGTCTTTAAACCCGTAGGAAGTCGTCTGATACAGAGGCACAGCACGTGATAAGGTGGTCGGATCAAGCTCCTGACCGGCATGAACCGCTAAGGTTTCAATGGAAAATTGGCGTTCTTCTGACATGGGTGTTTCCTCCCTTTTCTTCATATGGAAAGTATTATGAATTCATAATTGCTCCCATTCTCTCATACTTTCCATCGTTTGAAAAGAGTTATAACCAACTAATTTCATCGGAATATAATAAATTATTTCAATCACCTATGTGGGCTTCCATCATTCCTTCTCTTTCTTATAGACCTTGCCCCATCCGTATCCTGCCTCGGGAGACGTATCTTCCGGCATGCCGGGCAGAATCAGACCGCCGTCGATACGGAGATTAATCCCGGTAATATAGGATGCCGCATCCGAACACAGCCAAGCGATTGCTTCACCGATATCCGATGGCGTACCTAACCGTCCCAGAGGGATTTTGTTACCCAGCGGCTCATCCTCTGCCGACTGTCCCGGCTTATGGACAGTCGCGCCCGGAGCGACGCAGTTGACGCGGATGCCGTGCGGCGCCCACTCCAACGCCAGCGATTGCGCCGCACGTATGAGCGCTGCCTTCATGCCGCCGTAGATGCTGTCCTTGGGGTAGGCCCTCTCCCCGCGGGAAGAGGTAATGAAAATAACATTCCCCGGGATCTCCTGTGCCATCATTTCCCTGACAGCATATTTGCTGAGCAGCATCGGCGCTCTAAAATCAAGATGAACGGTCATGTCCAGCGCATCCTCCTCAAGCTCCGTCAGCTCGTCATAAATGCCGATCCCCGCATTGTTCACCAGCAGATCAATCCGGCCAAACTCTTCAACCGTCTTGCGGATCGTGTTCTCCGCTTCACTGCGGACGGTGAGGTCGCTTTGAATAATGAGCGGCTCCTTGCCATAGATGTGGCCGATATCCTCTGCTACGTCCAAGATGCCGTCTTTGCTTGAATTGTATGTCGTCGCCAGCCGGTAACCTTTCTCAGCCAGTACCTTGGCAATCCCTCTTCCGATTCCTGCACCTGCTCCTGTAACTAACGCCACCTTCTCCAAGCCTTGATTACCTACGGTTCCCATCACGTTCTCTCCCTTCAGATTTCATCCTCTCATGCCACGGTGGCTTGCCGTGGATTAAACAATGATGCTCATCCTGCCTAACCTTCCTTACCCTGTTCTGCGAGGGATGATTGCTTTTCCGAGATAAAATCCGAATGAAGAGCCATTCCATTCCCTGAATAGTTGATCATGATTCCCGTACAGTAGTGCTATTTGCACGCATTGAAGAGTTGCTCCCCGAAGTCAAGGGGTCGATCAAGAAGCGTATAACACCAACATGTCCTTTCAGGAAGAACAGCTGCATTACATTACGCAAGGATGGCTTTGGCCTTCCTCCATGGTTGCCTCATGACACTATACTGAAGGCACCGGGACCATAAAGCGTCCAAATGAATTGTCGCTGATGGATGAAACGCAAAAAAATCATCGCCCTTTTTGGGCGATGATTCTCCAAGATCCGAGCTGCAGTCAGCCGCGTCTGGCTAAAGCGTTCATATGTAGGAAAAAAGTGTCCTCCAGCGTCGGTGCCTTCTCCATAAACTCAGCACCCGGCTGCTTTTTCCCCATCAGCCTGACTCTCATGTTAGTTTCCGTCATTTGAAAGTGAATTAACAGTTCCTGCGGGATCCGTTCGAAGGCCTCAAGATCAACCTCTCCCTCCCAGACGCTGGAGGCAACATTCAGCTTCCATTGGCTCGGGGAACCAATATATCGAATGCGCCCGCGATGAACCCAAATCACCGTATCTGCTGCCTCTTCCCATTCATTCAACTCGTGGGCAGCAACGATGACCATTCGGCCGCGCGCATATTTAGTAAGATAGGTGATAAGGAATTTGCGCTCCTCTGCATCCATGCCGTTCAGGGGTTCATCCAGGAACAGAAAGGACGGCGAAGCAATAAGCGCCTGTACGACGGCAATCCGCCGCTGTACTCCTTGCGATAGATTCTTGACCTTACTCTTGCGAACAGGCTCCAGCCTAAAGTCCAGCATCAGCCGGTCGATGGCTTCCGGGTTATAGATGCCTTTCAATTCCGCCATATAGGTCAGCAGCTTGCCGACCTTCATATCCCCGTATAGCTCGATATCAGCCGGAACATAACCAATTTGGCTCCGGATGAGCGGAAGATGGTCTCCTGCCTTGCGCCCACTATACAGAATTTCACCTGCGTCGGGAGCTTGCAGCGTGGCCAACAGCTCGATCAGCGTTGTTTTTCCCGCGCCGTTCGCTCCGACAATCAGGTTCAAGCCGGAATGAATCTCCGCTTTCTCGATTTCAAGCCGATACGTTCCGGCCTGACGTTCCAGTCCTTCTACCCTAATCATTAGCGGTTCTCCAGGCTCCGTTCAATTTCAGACTGCGGCCGTAGGAGGAGACAAGCAGGATCAATCCGATAACAAGCAGGGTCATATCCGTCAGCATTTTACCGCCCATCGATACCCCGTGATCGATAATCTGGCCCTGGATGACAATCCACATGCCGTAGACCAATACGGCAGAGATCAGCGATACCACCATCCCTTTGCGAAAGAGCATATACATCGCAGCACCACCCGTCACCAATAGAATCCCCATCCACTCCAGAATAAAGGGTCCGAATAAAAAGTGAGAGGTCTCCGCCTGGATGGATCGAAGCCCGAGGGCAAGCGTGCTCAGCAGCGCCATTCCGATGACAATGCCGGTCACAAGCAGCAGCCGGGTATACAGAACAAGTGCCGGCGGGTATGGGGTTAGCGTCTCTACAGCTCTCATCCCTTTATCCCAGGTTCGGCTGCTGAACAGCATGGATACGATCAACAGCAGGGGCGTGATTAATGGAAAAATGCCGCCAGGCAATCCGGCAAACTGATCCAACGGGTATTCCGGGTCAATCAGCAGGACGAGCATGCAGAATACCGCCCCGGCTGTGAGCAGGATGGATCTTTGATTCAAACGAATCTGGCTCCGTAGGATCTGTTTCAATGAGGGCGGGTCCACCTGTGGATTAAAATCCAGCTTGGGGGACTCGGGCTCAATCTTGAGCTGATTGAACTCTCCCTGAAGGGACGCAATGAGTTGGGCCGTCTCATCCGGTGACGGCGATGGAAGGGCAGCTCGTCTAAGGGGACCCCGCAGCTCGTCTTCAAGTCTTCTCAATTCGTTATCGAATGGATGATCCATGGAGATACACCTCACTTTCTTTTACTTTGCACTGCGAATCTGACTCTTCCGATTTGGAGCGGCTCCTGACCTGTTCTTGAGGACTTTTCTCCCGTGTCCGCTGGCGCGGATTCACGGGTACCAAATCGGAATGCTCCATGGACAACGTTTTCTTTAACTTTCTTAAACCGTTATATAGATGTGTTTTTACCGTACTTAAGGGGAGGTCAACCAGGTCTGCGATTTCCTGCAGCTTCAGATCATGAAAGAATCGAAGGGATATGACTTCCTGTTGTATATCGGGCAGGCTCTCCAGCGATGCGGCTATCTCCAGTGATGTCTCCTGCCTCTCCACAAGCTCCTCGGCACCGGGTGCAGGATCGTATGCATCAGGCATCTCCTCGCCTGCAAGCCCCTCAGACCTGTACGATGCGCTCTTCCAGTAATCCTTGCACATATTCAGGGCGACGCGGTATAACCAGGAGCGAACATGTTCCAGTGTCCCGTGCTGGTTCAGATGCCGTATGAGCCGGATAAAGGTTTCCTGAACGATATCTTGAGCCTTCTGCCTGTCAACAAGCCGCTGGGTTGTATAACTGAGCAGAGGTCCATGGTACCTGGTCACCAACATTTCGAATGCTTCCTGGTCGCCGGCCGCCATGCGTTCGGTCAGCTGCTGATCAGAAATCATGCCTTCCCCCCCTTTCTATATGCATTTCTAATCTTCCCATTTTATCTATTTCTCAATTATAACCGACCGTGTGCATGTGCATAGTCGTCATTATTTGACATTCATCATGGCATCCCACTTTTGCTGCCACTCCTGGTATGTGATCGGTTTCTCCGGGTCCAGGAATTTGTTCCGCTCGGTATCGGGCAGCCTCACCCCTTGTTGGTAAAAATGCACCAGCAGTTCTTTGACCTGGTGCCCTCTGCCCTCTTCCAATGCCCTTCTGACTTGCTTGGCCATGCTGATGCCGATTTTGTTCTGAGGGTCGCTGCCGTCCCCGTTTTTGAATAGCAGCTGCTGTACCGAACGCAAATTGAGATACGCCGATCTTAATTCCTTATCGCTGAGCCCTTTCTCTTCAATGTAATACACGTACCAGAACAGACTGCTGATCTTTCCGCGCACATCTCTCTCTGGATGTTCATAATAATTATAAATGGCACCCTGGTTGCCAAACAGAATGGAATTCATCCACTCGCCTGACAGATTGCTGATGTTATACGTGTATTGGTGAGAGGAAAGAATCAACGAATGGTCTACCCGAGGATATCTAAATCCTTGGCCCAGATACAAAATCTTGTCCACGCTGCCTTTAAACTCGGGTACCCATTTGGCAAAATAGTCGTATTTTTTCTTCAGATCACGCAGCATCAATTTTGATGTTTTCTCCAGATACGGGGTTGTCACAACCATGATCGGAAATTGATTCAAGCGAATCTCCCTCCAGAACTTGCCTCCGTACAGGGAAACATTCTGTTCGGTCCCCTGGACCTCAAACCGCTGATAGCCCGGCCTTCGTTCCAGCTCCTTCATCCCCGTATACAAGGGAACCGGGTAACCTTCCACCTCCAGCCGCATATCGCCGAAAGAATAACGCATGACGCCGTATTCCCCGCCAAGATACATTTCGGTTGGCCGATTGTTTTCCTCCGGATTCTTCAAGTACACATTCTGATGCCCGGGCAGCGGGTACCAGGCCATATGTCCCTCCAGCTTAACTTCGGGTCCCACACTATAGGCGGCAAATTCTTCGCTGGAGTATCCGGGCATAAAATCCATAACATGACCTCTGTATGTCAGCTCTGCTTGAATGTCGTTTCCATTCGCAACGCCCGCCATACTTACCGAAATCCGCTCTCCTTGTCTGCGATATGGAGCGTCCACTCCCTGGAGCTGGACACGGTCCAGCTTGAACATCCGGTTCAGGGTCAGCGGAAGCTGCTTCTTACCCGATACTTCATCAGAGAGTGGTATATTCAGCCTCGCCGTAACCAGAAGTTCATCATTCGGCAGTCGTTTCAGTTTGATATCGTAGGAGGAAACCCTGTAAATCGATCCGATTTCCGTATCATTAACATAGGAAACCGAAGGGTCCTCCAGCCTGTTATCAATTTGGGCATATCGTTCCGACCAGATCGTACTGTAAGGTACCGCGGCAATCGCTGTTAACACAAAAGCGCCGAGCACGGCAACCCAACCTGCCCTCAAGAGCATCGTTGGACGCCTGCGGTTTAACAAGAACAAACACACGGTAAGCAGCATGAGGGTGAAAGCCAGCACGAACCACCGGGCCAGCTGTATATCCTCGGTTAACAAGCCGTATCCCCAATTCTCATACTCATACCGGTTGGACTGCAGAAAAAATTGATTGAGATGGAACACTTGAGCCGGAAGCCATTTCAGTTCGCTGATGATATAAATCTCCATGAAAAAAGTTCCAAACATCCATGCACAGAAACCGATCAAATAAACAATCCGATTCGGAATGCTCGCTCCGAGAAGCATCGCGAGCGCCAGAGTTACCATATAGGAAACTTCATACTGCACGGCAATTTGCATCGTGTGCATGATCGCAATTTCACTGGCAATGCCTTTGCTAACCGACAGGATGTAGAATATAACCGACGTGGACAGCGTGAACAGGGAAAAGTACAGCAGGCTCACCACGTATTTCGATGACAACAATGTAAAGAAGGGTACTGGCAAGCTGTGATTCCATTCGAAGGATCGGCGGCTGATGTCTCTGCGGATGGACAAAATGCCGATCAGCATAGCCGGGCCCAGCGTCATCGTATGGCCCAGCATATGGAAGGAATACGCAGCCGTGTACAGATTATGGTCTGCCCCGTTGCCGCTGGCCGCTTGCAGCATCATGACGATAAACAAAACGGCATAGATGATTGGCATTGAGGCAAACAGAGGATTGCCAAACAGGAGCCGAAGTTCCAGGAGGCTGTGCCTCCACCATTTATGCATGGCGATCCCTCCGCAGCAAGGCCAGATAACCGTCTTCTAAAGAAGGATCAGCCGCAAACGCCCCTTCAACCGGCGCAGTTGGACTGATAAAGCGGCACAAGATGCCTTCCGGAACCGTTCGGGTGGACACAACGGACATGGGATCAATCAAGGCAAATTCGTCCGGGCTCATCACGGCTTCCCATACTTGCCCTTGACCGCAGGCCTGTAGTTCAGCCAGGCTCCCTGTCATGACCAGCCTCCCCTTGTTCATAACGGCGATACGCCGGCAGTTGCTCTCGATGTCGGCTACGATATGGGTTGACAGCAGCACGGTCCGGTTGATGCTAAACCGAGTCAGCACGTTACGAAACCGGACACGCTCCTGAGGATCAAGCCCGGATGTCGGCTCGTCAACGATCAGAACGTCCGGGGATCCTAATAGCGCTTGGGCAATGCCCAGCCGCTGCTTCATTCCTCCGGAGTATGTGCGCACTTTCTTGTCGGCCTTCTCTTGGAGATTCACCATCTCAAGCAGCCTGGAGATTTCCTTCAGCCTTGCGTTTCGATCGGTAATCCCCTTCATAGCGGCAACATAATCCAGATAATCCCTGCCAGTCAACTGCGGGTAAATATGAAAGTGCTGCGGCAAATAACCGATCATCTGCCGAATATCCTCAGGCCGTCCAAGCGATATCCCGTTCATTCTTACCTGCCCGGAGGTTGGAGACAATAAGGTCGACAGGATACGCATCAGCGTTGTTTTGCCAGCGCCATTGGGTCCCAGCAGACCGGTCATGCCTTTATCAAATTGTAGAGAAACATCCAAGAGCGCCCATGCGCCCTTGCGATAGGTTTTGGATAGATGTTCAATGGTAATCATTCTAGAATCCTTTCACCATTTACGATTATGGGATAAGCCCGCGCGGTTTACGTTAATTGGAACGAACCGCCTTCTCAAAAAGTTTGAATTTTTACCGTTCTAAAGCCAATTTATTTATAAGGTGCAAAAAAGCCCGTGATCCTAAAAACGGATTGCGGGCATAATCTAATGGGTTCTGATCTTATTAGTATAACATGCAGCGGCAATGTTCATCCGCATTCCTTCAAGGCGTAAATATTTCACGTCCCAAATGATTAACGGGATCGATCATTCATGTGCTGTTTGCGTTACCGGTGCGCTTCATACTGGTTCGCGCGGGTTATAGCCTGAATCGTCTGGATATCTTGCGGCGACAGCTTCTCCACAGTACCTGCAGCAATATTATGCAGCAGCTGTTCAAGCGAGCTTGCGCCGGGAATCGTGCAGGCAACGGCGGCATGGCTTAACGCATAGCGAATGGCCGTATGAGTCAGATCCGCGCCATTTCCATACTCTTCAAGTCTCTTCAGAATGTCCAGCAGCTCATTTTTGCTGTAGTCCAGGTAACCCTTCTCTGCCTTGGATTGGCCCCGATCCGACAAGATCCCCCGGGCAACGGGACCCCGCGCAATGGCGGAAATCCCATTCTCCGCCAGCAGATCGAGCACCTCCTCCTCCGGTCTCCGGTCCAGGATGCTGTATTGGCTCATGACACTGACGATATTGGATTTACTCACATATTCACGGATGACATTCGGACGGATGGACGAAATCCCGTAATAGCGAATCCATCCTTCCCGCTTCAGCTCTTCAAAAGCTTCGATCGTCTCTTCCACCGGATCATCCAGCGTTCCTCCATGGAGCTGATACAGATCGATATAATCCGTACCCAGCCTGCGAAGACTGTCCTTGACGGCGGATTTTATGTAATCTTTGGAGGGGTCCCATACCCAGCCATCCTGACCTTCAACACGCCGGTTGCCTACTTTGGTAGCGATAATGACATCCTCTCTCCGGCCTTGAACGGCTTTGCCGACCAGTTCTTCATTACGACCCTTATCGTACAAATCCGCCGTGTCCAAGAAATTCACGCCCTGATCAAGCGCTTCATGAATCAGCTTCACCGCTTGTCCTTCATCCGTTCCCAATGACATGCAGCCCAGCCCAATTTCGCTTACATACAATTCTGAAGATCCCAGCTGATTGGTTCTCATGTTCGATATCCTCCTCTTATTTATGATGAATAAGGTTCTACCCCTTTACTTACCCTAAAATATCGATCCAGATCTTGAACGCCGTTACCGCAATGAGAATCGCCAAGGCATATCGCAGCAGACGAACATTCAGCCTGCGGCTGATCATGGCGCCGATAGGCGCACCCAGCAGGCTCCCCACAACGGCAAACAGGGAAGGCCAGAACGGAATGCCGCCTGAAACGATTTTGCCAATAACACCGCCGACCGCAGACAGAAATACGATAGCAAGTGAGGATGCAATGGTGATCCGAGTCGGTATTTTTAGAACCGTGAGCATAATGGGGATGAGGATAAAGGCGCCTCCGGCACCAACGATCCCGGCAATGCCTCCGACTATGAACGCGGCTCCCATTGCAATCCCTGAATGATAGGTAACCTCGCTCACCGACCTCTGTTCCATGGACGCCCGTGTCGGCACAATCATTAATAACACAGCGATAACCGCCAGGAAACCGTAAACGACGTTGATCGTTCCGCTGGTCATCAGCATCGATGACAGGCTCCCGATCAGACTGCCTACCAGCGTGCTGGCCCCCATCTGAATAACCAATGGCTTGTGAACGTATGACTCACTTCCGCGCGAACTCATCCGGTTGGTTATCATGCCTGACAATGAGGCGAAAAATACCTGAAGCATGCTAATGGATGCCACTTCCTTGGAAGTGAAAGCCTCCAATCCAAACCAGGAGGGAACATACAGCAGCAATGGGAAATTAATGATAGCCCCGCCAATACCCAGCAGCCCAGAGAAAAAGGAACCAATGATACCTATAAAGATCATGACTACAAGCTGCACTATCAAGGTGATCGATCTCCGTTTCATTTGATATCGTTTTACGGGCACATTGCTATTGAATGTACCTCGTTGTTGATTTATAATAAAACCCAAGTATTTATATCGGAAATCAGGGAGGTGTGTGGCGATCATGTTAAACAAGCTGAAATTTCTCTTCCAGGACCGATGTCCTGACTGCGAGCAGAAGCTGATCTCCAAGCAGGAAGACATGGCTACGATCAAGCATTGCCCGGATCACCACTACACCGAGGAAATATATAATCAGTTGGGCGTTACAATTGTTTATCATCCCAGTAAAGACAACAGTTAAATCAGCCTAAACCCGGCATAAACCATCCCAATCGCTCATACCGTCTCTAATCCATTTACTTACTCAATCCATTCCCCTCCCGCTGATCTAACGAGAAACAGAACTGTAATTTCAGCAACCATCACCAGAAGTGAGCAGATGAAAATAACAGACATCATATCCCCCGAATCCAGATTCAGCATGAAGGGGTACAGGATAAGCAATAACAGCTGCCCAGCCATAAACAGGTGCAGCCGGAAGCGGGCTTTCCTATCCAATTCGGATTCCGTGCCTGTATAATGAGCTTGAATCCCTCTGCAAATACTGTAAATCAATGCCGTATGCAGGAGCACGGCAGGCAGTAGAATGAACAGGTTCTTAACCGATTGCATGTGCACGCTGTCCATTGCGACCTCGGGGAACCAAAATAATGAAGCCGCCGACCACACCAGCAGCAGCCAAGCCGACAGATGTCCCAGCCTAAAATATCCGTTCAATCGCTGCAGCCGCCATAACCCTGAGGCAATCAGCAGATACCCCAGCATATCGGGCAGTATATCCACCATTTCAACCTTCAGATCGATGAGTACAAAGAGCAGCCCCCAGAGTATACGATACCAAGCGCTTCTCATAATCCCTTCCTTCTTTCGCGGACATATGCCGTCATTTCTTTATCGGTCGGACTTGGATGATAAGGTATGATCGTATCTTCCTGCCAGGTGCCCTGACCTTCCTCCGTAAACGTTGTTCTCAGCATTAACTGATACACTTGCATACTCTTCTCACGAGACGGCATGTTAAATTGATGGCTGATCCTAAAAGAGTCCCCTTGATTCATCTTCGCTGGAAGCTGTATCTCCTGAATAGGCATACCGCTCTGTTCCATCTGTGACTCCGGAGGTAGCGGGCGGTAACTTGTACCCGGCCCTTGACCCGAGATATCGGCATAGATTTGCAAAGCTCCTTCTTCTGCGATATCCAGAAACTTCGAGGAGAACGCTGTTAACTGAAGCGGCCGCTTGATGACCGCGGAGTTGTTTCCCGAGTGATCCGACGAGGATCCACCGGAGGTCCACTCCACGGGTTTGACTTCGTTATATGTGCCAGGCCAAATGTAAATTTCTCCTACATCCACCTGTTCCGAGGTTCCATCGGAGTAAAGCGCGGTGATCTCGCGGACAAGCACTGGCTCCTTAAGCAGCTCTTCCGCCACGCCCTGCCCTCGAGCAGGGTTATTTAAATTCACCATCATTTTCCCTAGATACTGCCTTTGGTACTCTGCATATTTGGGGTAAGGTGTCACGATCTGTTCAGGGTAACCCTCGATCTGAATGGTGCTCAGGGTCTTATCGGCTCGTTTGTCCTCTATATAATACAAGTCAAACACGTGCCCTTCCCTATCCGATGTCTCAACATGATGCGCAAGGAATACCGTTCTTCCCAGTTGGTTGGCTTCATAATACCAGACATTTCCGATCCAGCTGCAGGCAACCAGCAGGATGGCGAGCCCATAATACCACTTCTTGCTCATGGCCCCTCCTTATGTATCAAGCGTTTGTTCTTATTCTTTAACTATATTAACACGTAAATATAATAAGGGGGTTTGCACAGCGTTAATTTTTCGGTGCGTTTCTCCGGAGGGGCTCTCGAATTGAAATTTGAAATAAGGAGGCCGATTCATGGACAGACTATTTGAAGCAATCGAAATCAAGGAAGGTGTCCATGATGAATCCATCCATCGAAGAAATTACGAATTGGCTTGAATCCAAGAGCAGCCACACCCTTCACATATCCAAGGAAGAAGACAAAGATCAGGACCAGATTGAATTACAGCTGGAACGATTGGAGCATCATCAGCATCAGGAGCCGTCCATTGACGGTTATGGGGATCGCAGCGCTTTGCTGCTGCACGGTTCCGGTGTTGTCATGACTGCGGGCCACACAGCACCGCTGCCAACCAACGCCTATGTCATCGGGCTGGATGGGCTTAAAGCTGCGGAGATCCACGACAATCATGTCGTGCTCACAACGGAGCGTGGTACTTACACCATCAAGGCAACCTGACGCAGCCGAATTGAAAAACGCCAAGAACCGCCAGCATGATTCATCTGGCGGTTCTTTTAGGCTGTTTGCACGCTGGTGCTCAAACGAACGAAAAGGTACATAAAAAGGCTACACAACATCCCTATTCTCGCTTGAATCTCCACATATGTTTCTGGACATCTCCTTGCATCGCAGGGATGGCCAATCCCGCGTCTGAACGGCCCTCGGTCCCAGCATAAAGCGATGGGCCGTTACGCGCTGGCACTCAGCCGGCAGTGCAGGCTTCTGCCACCTAACCAGAGTCCCATTTTTTTATCTTCCTGGACCTGTTTAAGACTGGGCAGCGGACCGTTTCAGGATCATAACGTCCCTTCCCGGAATCGTAACATGACCTGAAACCTGCCGGTTGCTCAGAAGATCGAATAGCTTGGCAGAACCTGCATCAAACGTCATCTCTTCGGCGTTGTGGTTCAATACGAACAGGTAGGAGCTCCCATCCTTCACCCGTTCCGCAACCTCTACCCCGGTTGGTGTATTCAGCAGCGGCTTCTCCCCCTGCTCTTCGCACAGATTAGCAAGAAAGCCCTGCAGGAACTTCGAATCCGGGCTGCTGGCTACATAATAGGCCAGTCCCTCTCCAAACCTATTCCTGGTTACAACAGGAGTTCCTTTATAGAAATCAGAACCGTACCCAGCCAGAACCTCCGCTGTCTCCGCATGGATGACATCGCACAGCAATCCACATGGATAACTTCCACGCAGTGATCCCCATTCCTGATTCCATTCGATCTGATTGTGCTGCCCAGGAAGCAGGGCATCGATCTCTTCAGCCCAGATTCCCATCACGTGGCGCAGCTCGCCGGGATGACCTCCAAGGGTCACAAGATCGTTCTCGTTGACGATGCCGCTGAAGAAAGTGGTCACAAAGGTTCCTCCCCGGGATACGAATTGCTCCACGCGCCGGGCTACACCCGGTTTCACCATATACATTACGGGCGCAATCACCACATCATACTTGCCCAGATCCTCTTCAACACCGATGATATCAGTCTGAATATTCAACTGGTACAGCGCATCGTAGTATTTATGAACCTCGTCCACATAGTTCAGGGCTTTGGAAGGTCCGCTTGAAAGCTCCAGCGCCCAGCGGTTCTCCCAATCATATATAATCGCCACCTTGGCGTTCGAGCGGGAGCCGAGCAGCTGGTCTCCGAGCTGCTGCAGCTCTGCGCCCAGCTCCGAGCATTCCCGAAAGACGCGGGTATGCTCATGCCCCACGTGCTCAATCAAGGCGCCGTGGAACTTCTCGCAGGCCCCCACGGAACGGCGTAGCTGGAAGAACATCACCGTATCCGCGCCATGGGCTACAGCCTGGTAGCTCCACAATCTCATCACGCCGGGGCGCTTCGCGGAATTGTAAGGCGACCAGTTCTGAACGCTCGGGGTCTGCTCCATCAGCATGAATGGCTGACCGCTTTTCAAGCCCCGCATCAGGTTATGGGACATCGCCGTAAAGCTTACCGGCGTATCGATTGCGGGATAGTTGTCCCAGGACACAACATCCATATGCTTCGCCCACTCGAAGTAATCCAGCTCCGGATAAAAGCCCATCAGATTCGTGGTCACCGGCATGTCCGGGGTAATCTTCTTCAGTTCATCCCGTTCGAGGCGATAGCAAGCAAGCAGGCTGTCCGACTGGAAGCGACGGTAGTCCAGCGATATCCCCTGGAAGAACGTCCGATTCCCTCCAAACTCTTCGCTGAGTGCATTCGGCACCACAATTTCGTCCCACTCGTAAAGGGTATGGCCCCAGAATCCGGTATTCCAGGCGGCATTCAGTTTATCGAGCGTCCCGTAACGCTCTTTCAGCCAAATACGGAACTGCGATTCGCAGTTATCACAATAACAATAGCCGCCGTACTCATTGGAGACATGCCAGATCACGAGTGCCGGATGGTCCTTGTACCGCTCAGCCAGCTTGCGCGCCATCAGCGCAGAATATTTGCGATACGTCGGGCTGTTTGGACATGAGTTGTGGCGCCCTCCGAATTTGCGCTTGCGTCCATCGTAATCCACTCGGAGAATGTCCGGATATTTCTTGGCCATCCAGGCCGGATGCGCCCCCGTGCTTGTTGCCAGGCAGACATGGACCCCTTCCTCTGCCAGACGATCCATAATTTCATCCAGCCATGTGAAATCGTAGCTATGCTCATCGCGCTGTGTTTTTGCCCAGGAGAATACGTTGAGAGTTGCCACATCGACCCCTGCCAGCTCAAACATCCGCAGATCTTCTTCCATCGTGGCCTTATCCCATTGTTCGGGGTTATAGTCTCCGCCATACCATATCTTCGGAACACGCTGATTTATCATAGAATTGCCTCCTTTATGAGTGTCCAATAAGAAAAACCTCAATCGATGTTGATAATCTGTCTAAAAGAAAAGAGGCACCATCCCTTGTAATCTAAGAACAAGGGATCATACCTCTATGAAAGATCTACTTACACATTACGAGCACTACCTGCCGCTTACTTGCTCAGGCTGTCCCAAGATGTCTGCATGTCTTCAAGCATCTTGTTTGCGTCGGACTTGCCTGCAAAGAACGCCTGCATGGAGCCTGAGAATTCCTGCGCTACCCCGTCAGGGAACTTGGCAGATTGTCTTGGCAGCACTTTTCCGGCTTGGACGTATTCCCACACAGCCGAGCCCAGGTCGCCCATATCTTCCGGCGTCGCTTCGATGGTCGTTAATGCCGGAATGAATTTGAATTTCTTCACGATGTACTCTTTACCGATATCGGATGTGACAAACCAGTTGAGGAAGATCTTTGCTTCTTCCTTCGATGCGGAATCCTTGTTGATAACAAGGTTCGCAGGAACGCCCACGTTCAGCTTATCATTTTGCTCCGCATTGTCGCCAAGCGGCATCGGCAGATAGCCGAGATTCAGATCAGGGTTGATGGCATCGATCTCGGTTTGGGACCAGTTGCCATTCTGCATCATGGCTGTTTTTTCAGTGGCCAGCAGGGAAATCGCCGTGTTGTAGTCCGTAGTCAGCGGGTTCTTGTTGCCATGATCCAAGGTCAACTGCATCAGCTTGGCCCACTCTTCGAACTTCGCATTGCCTGCAAATTTTTGCGTTCCGTCATTCAAGCCCTGAATAAATGCATTCGGATCATCCTGCTGGGCAAATGCCGGGTTAATGCCCTGGTTGCCGATCAACCACCACTCCTGGTAAGCGTTCGCAAAAGGAGTTATGCCAGCAGCTTCCAGTTTCTTCGCAGCTTCCTCCAGCTGGGCATAGGTTTTCGGGAGCTCGGTAATGCCTGCTTGCTCAAACAAATCTTTATTGTAGATATAACCCCATCCTTCAAGGTTCATCGGCATGCCGTATACTTTACCGTCTTTGGTCATCGGCTCCTTCGCCATCTCAACCAGATCGTTCACCCAAGGCTGGTCGGACAAGTCCTCCAGACGGTCGATCCACATCTCCATCTCGGCATCGCCGCCATTGGAGAAAATATCAGGCGCATCGTTGGACGCAAATTTGGTCTTCAGTGCAGCGCCATAGTCCGCACCGCCGCCTACCGTTTGAATATCCAGCTTGATGTTCGGGTATTCCTTCTCAAATTCCACCTTGAGCTCATTCAAGCCATCCACGATTTCGGTTTTGAATTGGAAAATCTTAACCGTCTTGACTTCACCAGAGGCCCCGTCCGAGCTCCCGCCTTGACTTCCCTCCGACTTGCCGCCGCACGCTGCCAGCAGCATGGAGAAAGCCAGCAGCATCACAAGTGATAATTTCATTTTGTTCATCTTACTACCCCCTAGTAATGTTTATATATAAATGATGGAAAACCAATGTAGGAAGCGCCCGGCTGCCCTACCCCTTAACGGAGCCGGCAGCGACGCCTTCAACGATATACTTCTGCAATGACAGGAAGAAGATGATAATCGGCGTAATGCCCAGCACCAGAGCCGGCAGCGCCATGTCCCATTGCTTCGAGTACTGCCCGAAGAATGCAAAGGTTGCGAGCGGAATGGTACGCAGCTCCGGACTTTGCAGGATCAAGGATGGCAGCAGGTAGTCATTCCAGACCCAGAGACAGTTCAGGATGATGACCGTCACCATCATAGGTTTCAGCATAGGCAAAACGATCCGGGCAAATACCTTGAACGGGGAAGCTCCGTCCACCGTAGCAGCCTCTTCGATTTCAAGTGGTATCCCCTTCACAAAACCATGGAACAGAAAGACCGACAGCGGTATGCCGAGGCCCAGATAGCTGAGAATCAAGCCTACGATGCTGTTGTTAACGCCCAGGAAGTTAATGACCTGAAGAAGTGGAATCATAATGGATTGGAACGGAATGACCATAGCCGATACAAACAGCATGAACACGATGCGATTGAATCTTGTATTGGACCGAACCATCCGGTAAGCGGCCATCGCGCTCAGCAGGGCGATGATCAGGTTGCTGATGACCGTAATGATGATGGAATTCGTGAATGCTTCCGGGAAGCGGGTCATTTCCCATGCCTTGCTGTAATTGTCAAAGTGAAACGCAGTCGGCCAATTGGCCGCATCCACCATAATATCCCCCAGCGATTTGACCGAGTTCACCAGCAGGAAATAAAAAGGTGCCAGAAAGATCAGAGCCACAACCACCATAACAATCTGCAATACGATATGGGAAGCCGACATCGGAGGTTTCTTCGTTCTCACTTAAGCTTCAACCTCCTTCTGTTTCGTTAATCGGACTTGAATGAGTGTGATGACCGCAACAACGAGGAAGAAAATCAAAGATTTGGCTGTCCCGAGTCCATACCGGTTATTCAGGAACGCCTCGTTGTACACATTCATGGCCAGTGACTCCGTGGAGCGATACGGTCCGCCTTTTGTGAGGGACAGGTTCAAATCGAACATTTTGAATGACCATGAGATCGCCAGGAACAAACAGACGGTGACCGCTGGCATAATGAGCGGAACGATGATGCTCTTCAGCACCTGGAAGCGGTTCGCTCCATCAATTTCAGCGGCTTCCATCACTTCCTTGGATACATTCGTAATGGACGCAATGTAGATGACCATCAGATAGCCTGACGACTGCCATACGAATACCATCACAATCCCCCAAAAGCCGGTCACTTCGTCTCCCAGCCATGGAAGATTAAAGAACGGAATTCCCGTAACCTCGCCAACGGTTGCAAAGCCCTTCACGAAGATAAACTGCCAGATGAAACCGAGCAGCAATCCGCCGATCACATTCGGCATAAAGAAGATCGTTCGCAGCCAGTTGCGCGCCCGGATGTTTTTTGTCAAGAAGTAGGCCAGGAAAAAACCGACCACATTCGTTAGAAGCACACCGACGATCGTAAACCTGGTGGTGAACCAGAACGACTGTGCGAATGCGCTGTCATTTGTGAAAATCTGTTTGAAATTGTCCAGCCCCACCCATTCGACATTCCCCGATACACCATTCCAGTTGGTGAACGAGTAATACATCCCCATCACAAATGGGATAATGATCGTAATACCGAAAAACAGCAGCGCGGGTCCGATATAAACCAACTGCTGCGTCAAGGCAGCCGTTCTCTTGCTGTTCATGTAAATCCCCCTCCGCTTGTCCTATCGTTTCTCTATCCATTTCTCTATGATTTAATTATGCTAAGATGAAGACCCTGGCACTACCATAGGATGTGAACTAATTGGTATAGAAAATTGATCGGCGGTGAAAATATTGAACTGGAACAGCATACGCACTAAATTAATTACCTTCATGATCATGGCTACCATCATTCCGACCACCATCTCCATGATCATCAGTTATGTCATGACAACCAACTCGCTCAAGGAACGGGCGGTTGTTGAGAATATGAACCTTCTCTATCAGGGACGGTTGAATTTGGAGAGCTATCTGGAAGACATGAACCGTAATTCCCTTACGGTTTATTCGGATCCGGATTTTTTCCGCAGCCTCTATTACAGCCACGAGAATATCAATGCCAGCGGCAGGCAATCCGCTACGCTGCAATCGATCAATAAAGCTATAAGCGGCGCAAGGCAGGTCTATCTCTATGTTGACGGCAAAAGAGAAGCTACGTTGTTCGCGCAGGATATCGCCAGAAAGACAAGCGATGTCGCGCTTTATCCCGAAATACCCGATCTAAAGAACCATACGGTGTCCATTCAGCCTCCCCATCCCCTTCACACATACGGCTTTCAATTAGCCTATCCTTATGAAGCCGATCAACAAGTATTCACGATGTACCGAGTCATTGAACGAGTCCCTTCTTCGGAACGATTGGGTATTCTCGCCATTGATCTGAATATGAATTTCCTCAGCCGAATTAGCGGTCAGCTGTTTCAGCCCGAGCATGAGCAGCTCTATATTGTGAATGAAGACGGTCATGTCATGTATTCCGGTAACGAAGCCACGCTGGGTCGGCAGATCCAGGAAGACTGGTATAGCAAAATAAAGGAATCCGGCCACAAGGAAGGTCATTTCGAATATAACAACAAAATCTATTTATATAACAATATCAAGACGTCTGTCAGCGACTGGACAATGATCAAGGAAATTCCGTCCTCCTATATTCTGAGCAGCGCGGAAAAAGCGGCATTTGTCAACATTTCACTGTTAGGCGTGTCCTTGATCCTCATCATCATCGCCATGATCTGGATCTCGGTGTACATCACAGCACCGATTCGACAATTGGTAGGACTCATGAGCCAAGTGAAAAGCGGACGAATGACCGTTGATATCTCCTCCGACCGCAAGGACGAAATCGGAACCCTGCATCGCAGATTCGGCAGCATGATGGATACGATCAACAACCTTATTTTGCAGGAATACAAGCTGAAACTCGCGAACCGGACCAATCAGCTCCGGGCGCTGCAGGCCCAGGTAAACCCGCATTTTATGAACAATGCACTGCAAACGATCGGAACGCTTGCACTGGAGCATGGGATGAAGAGGATTTACTCCCTGATCTCGGCCTTGGCCCGAATGATGAGATACAGCATGTACAACACCGACAAACCGGTCACACTGAGCACAGAGCTTGATCATATCCACGATTATGTCGAGCTGCAAAAAGAGAGATTTGAGAATCAGTTCGACTTCCGTTACGATGTGGATGAGTCGACTTTGCAGGTGTTGATACCGAAGATGCTGGTTCAGCCGCTGATCGAGAACTTTTTCAAGCATGGGATGAACCCTCTGACACAAGACAATTACATCGCATTAAAAAGCCGCCGCCTCTCGGCCTCCATCGTTCAGATCACGGTCGAGGATAACGGAAACGGAATGCAGGATGAGAAATTCCAAGCACTCCAGGAACACTTATTATTGATGGAAGAGATGGATTTGGAACAGCTGCAGGTTCATTCCGAGATAGAAGCGGAAGACAGCAGCGGAATTGGGCTCATCAACATCATGACAAGGCTCAGGCTGTATTATCGCGGAAAATCCAAATTCAACATCGAAAACAACCAGCCTCACGGCTTTCGGGTTGTGCTGACTATAAATGTGGAAGGTGAAACGGATGAAGGCATTAATCGTGGATGACGAGTCTCGTGTGCGAAGAGCCATCCGGCTGCTGGTCCAGTGGGAAGAGCACGGGATAACCGATATTGAAGAAGCAGCCAACGGGCTGGAGGCCATGGAGCTGATTCCGAAGTTCCGGCCAAACCTCGTGCTGATGGACATGCTGATGCCGCTCAAGAACGGTGTCGACCTGATGGAATGGATTCACAAAAATTACCCGGATATCAAATTCATCGTTATCAGCGGGCATGACGATTTTGAATTCGTGCGCAACACGATCTGGTACAGCGGCACGGACTATATCCTGAAGCCTATCGAGGAGACCGTCATTAACCAAGCAGTCCGCAAAGCAACCACGGCCTGGAGGGCCGAGGAGCAGGAGCGCCTTGCGGCGCGGCAGCAGCATGTTCAGGTGAACGAGTACCGGCCGGTCTATTCGGAGAAGCTGCTGTCGAGCCTCATCGATGACAGGAGTGCCCACTCCCAGGTGGTCAACCGTCTCAGGGACGAAGGCATCGTACCGGAGGACACGAAGACCATACGCTTGGCCGTCATGCAGATGGACAAGACCGATCATGCGCTTTTTAACCGCTTCGGCCGCCATCTGGACCTGCTCATGTTTGCCCTGCTGAATATATGCAATGAATTTCTGCAAAAGGACCGGACCGGGATCGCCTTCCGTCACTTCGGTTCTCCGCACCAGCTCGTTATTCTGTTGTGGGATCAGCTTGCCACGCTGCCTACGAGGCTTCAAGAGATCAATCAGGGGATGCACCGCACCTTGTCGCGCCACATGCATTTTGGCATCAGTTCTGACGGCCGGTACCCCCAAGACATTCCCGAATTGTATGCCCGCAGCTCGGCTGCCTTTCATTCGCGTGATTTAACGGTGCTGAACCATTTCATCCATGATGGAGAGAAACAGCATCTCGCCGCTGCCGATCATCATAATGGCGTGCAGTTCAGCGGATTTGAAGATTCATGGAGGCTTGCTATCCTTAGCGGGCAACCCGGACCCATCGCCGAAGCAGTAGAAACCTGGATAGCGGCCATCCGCAAAAGCGGCATCCTCACGCCGGAGCTTCTGGAGCGCTGGGACCGGGAAATTGAAAGATTCGCCAACCATGTCATTCATGAAGCTGCAAACCCTTCGTCTGAAACACTATTGAAATTATACAAAGAAGAAAGCGCCAATATGGAGCGGCCAAGCCCGGACAAGTATATATGCTCCCTGGCGGAGTGGCAGCAGCATTGGGGAGCGCTGATGAGCCTGCTGGCCTCGCTTGTGCAGTCCCAGAAGCAAACAGGCCAAGACCTGATCCATGACATTACGGCGTTTATCGAGCAGAATTATCAGAACGATGTATCCCTGTATGATATTGCAAACCGTTTTCACGTAAGCCGGGAGTACATCTCCCGCAAATTCAAGCAAAAACACGGGATTAACATCCCGGAGCATCTAAACCGGATCCGCATCTCCAAAGCCAAAATCCTGCTGCAAAACCCGGCCCTGAAGATGGCAGCGATCTCCGAGATGGTAGGCTTCAAGAACGAGAAATACTTCAGTCTTGTATTTAAGAAGCAAGAGGGCATTTCCCCCAAGGAGTTCCGCAAGCTAACGGGCAGTTATACGTAGCCCCGTCTAATTCACCTGCACCTTAAATTGGAACTTTTACTTGTTGTAAAACCCGAGCATACCCAAGTGGATCGTCAGATTACGGCGCTTCAACAATTGAAAAAATTATTGCAACGTCAAATCTCTCAGACGTTGTCGAAAAGGGCAGGTTTGAGATTAGCAATCCATAAGAAACAACCCGAGTTGAATTCTGCTAAGATGTAGTTAATTTATAATATATATATCCCTTATAAACTAAGGAGAACTGAAAATGAGAAAACTCGTTCTATTTCTGCACGCATCGCTTGACGGTTTTGTAGAAGGGCCGAATGGTGAAATGGACATTGGCTGGGTTTCCTACGATGCTGATTTGGAGAAACATGCGAAAGAAATTCTGAGTACTGCCGACACTGTCATTTGGGGACGTGGGACTTATCAGATGATGCACAGTTACTGGCCATCTGTGCCTTCAAACCCATCCGCTTCGCAGCATGAACGAAATCATGCCGAGTGGATCGAAAAGACAGCCAAAATCGTTTTCTCCACAACGCTGGAGAAAGTCGAATGGAATAATTCCAGACTCGTGAAAGAAGATGTCGAGGAAGAGATCAATAACCTCAAACAGCAGCCAGGCAAGGATATGGTCATCCTCGGCAGTCCTAGGTTCGCACACCACCTTATGCAGCTTGATTTAATTGATGAGTATAAAATTACGGTTTCTCCCGTCCTGATCGGTAAGGGATTGCCGTTATTCCAAGGTCTCAAGGAGAAGATCAATCTTAAGCTAATCGAAAACAAGACCTTTGATTCTGGAGCCATAGGTCTCGTTTACCAGACGGTAAGATGACCTTGTCACTTAAGGTGATTACGCTAACGGGAGACGATAGCTCAATGAACCGCCTTTTCACAAAGGCGGTTTTCTTATGGTCACAAATCAGCATTAGAATTAGAATTTAACATAGACTTTTCCAAAAACGGCCCCTATCCTATTTGCTTTCATCAAAAAGTCCTCATGCTCTCTCTACCCCCTCCGTTGCTCTAATATCATCACGCCTCGTGCCGGAACTTCGCAGGTATCCCGATGCTCCTCCCCTGTCAGCAGGTCCACATAGGTATCCCCGTCCAGGGGAACGTATTTGCTCTCTGACATGTGATTAAGCACGAAGGTGAATGCTTTATCTTCCTTGATGCGTCTTGTTACCTCGACGCCTTGAGGAGCCTTCAGGACCGGTTCAATGCCATGATCGTTGCAGATGGTCTGCATCAGATCCTTCAGGAATTTGGGTTCCGGGCTTGTCGCCACATACCATGCTTTCCCTTGCCCGAAGGCGTTGACGGTTAACGACGGCATGCCCTGATAATAATCTGAGCCATATTCGGCAACAACCTCCGCTCCCTCTGCATGAATCACGTCGCACAGAATTCCGCAGTCATAGGTGCCTTCCAGACGGCCCTGCCGTCCTCGCATCACGATCTGATTGTGCTGGCCAGGTAGCAGCGCGTCGATTTCCTCGGCCCAGATTCCCATGACCTTGCGCAGCTCTCCGGGATAACCGCCCAGCGCCACCAGATCGTTCTCGTTCACGATACCGCTGAAAAAGGTTGTCACAAACGTTCCGCCTTGCGCTACAAAAGCCTCAACGCGCTCTGCGAATCCCAGCTTCGACATGTACATTACAGGTGCGATGACTACCTCATACTTCCTGAAGTCCTCTTCAACGCTGATCATATCGGTCTGGATATGCAGCTGATGCAAGGCATCATAATATTTATGGACCTCATCCACGTAATGGAGGGCCACGGTCGGACCGCTCGACAGCTCAATGCCCCATCGGTTCTCCCAGTCATAGATGATTGCGACTTTAGCGTCGGAACGGGCATCCAGAATGCGGTCCCCCAACTGCTGCAGCTCCTTGCCCAACTCCGCGCACTCGCGGAACACGCGTGTATGCTCATGGCCCACATGCTCAATGACGGCTCCATGATATTTCTCGCAGGCACCGATCGAGCGGCGAAGTTGGAAGAACATCACCGTATCCGCACCGTGGGCGACCGCCTGGTAGCTCCATAATCGCATAACGCCCGGACGCTTGGCGGAGTTATACGGCTGCCAGTTCTGCACGCTTGGCGTTTGTTCCATCAGCATAAAGGGCTGTCCGCCCTTAAGCCCACGCATCAAGGCATGCGTCATGGCAGTATAACTGAACGGAGTATCCAGCGACGGGTAGTTGTCCCAGGATACAACATCCATCTCTTTGGCCCATTTGAAATAATCCAGCTCCGGATAGAAGCCCATCAGATTGGTGGTCACCGGAATATCCGGCGTGATCCGCTTCAATTCATCCCGCTCCAGCTTATAGCATTCCAGCAGGCTGTCCGACTGAAAACGGCGGTAATCCAGGGATATGCCCTGGAAATTGGTCCGGCTGCCGGACCACTCCTCGCTTAGAGCGTTAGGCACAACAATATCCTCCCAGTCATAGAAGGTGTGGCCCCAGAAACGGGTATTCCATGCCTTGTCTACGGCATCCAGCGTCCCGTGATGCTGCTGAAGCCAGGTACGGAATGCCGCTGCACAGTTGTCGCAGTAACAGTAACCTCCATACTCGTTCGATACGTGCCAGATCAGGACGGCCGGATGTTCCTTATAACGCCTCGCCAGCTTCCCGGCCATAATCGTTGCGTATTTACGGTAGGTGGGGCTGTTCGGACAGGAATTATGGCGGCCGCCGAATTTGCGTTTCCGCCCTTCATAATCGACACGCAGCACATCCGGGTATTTACGTGCCATCCAGGCCGGATGTGCGCCTGTGCTGGTTGCCAGACAGACGTACACTCCATTGCTGTACAGCCGGTCTATCGTCTCATCCAACCAGCCAAAATCATAGGTTTCCTCATCCGGCTGACTTAAAGCCCAGGCGAATACATTGATGGTAGCTACATCGATGCCCGCCAGTTTAAACATGCGGTCATCTTCCTTCCAGACATCCGCATCCCACTGCTCCGGATTATAATCGCCGCCATACCACATTTTGGGTAACTTCTCGTTAATCATATTGGACTCAGCTCCTTTAAGATTTTAGATCCGGTATACATTCAACTCGAACGGTCCATTCATGAGCAGCCCTTGCCCTTGTTCGATCAGGCCTTGTTGGTAACCGGCGTAATATAATAAGTGCTCCCGATCACCGTTTCAAACGCACCGTCCTCCTGCGTCTTCACAACACTTCCGTCTTCCCTTGTAACGATAAGAGACTCAGGGTAATTCAGCCTGCAATGCTGACCATGGGTTGAGGTGAGGCTTGCCGAAATGAGAAGCCCCTGGCTCCATTCCATATTGATGATAAATCCGCCGCGCGCCTTCAAGCCCTTTACGGAGCCTTCCCTCCATGCATAGGGCAGCGCAGGGAGCAGCTGAAGCTCCCCCAGATGACTCTGGAGCAGCATTTCCACAAGTCCTGCAGTCCCTCCAAAATTCGCATCAATCTGGAACGGAGGATGATCTCCAAGCAGATTAGGGTGCATCGAGCGGGAAATCAGCATCCGGATATAACCATAGGCCTTGTCCGCCTGCCGGAGCCGGGCAAACAAATTAATGAGCCACACACAGCTCCAGCCCGTGTGTCCGCCTCCATTGCTGATGCGGGACGATAGCGTACGATATGCGGCCTCCGCTAGCTGCGGCGTGCCTTGAAGGGTAATATCGGAACCCGGATAGAGTCCATATAAATGGGACACATGCCGATGACCAGGCTCTGCTTCCCGATAAGGCTCGCTCCACTCCATGAGTTTGCCCTCCCCGTCCATTCCGTAAGGGAGCAGCCGTGCGGCCGCCGACTCCCACTCCTCCCGCAGATCAGCATCCTGCCCCAAGAGCTGCGACGCTTCTATGCAGTTATGGAACAAATCGCGAATAATGGCCATATCCATGGTGGAGCCTGCAGACACGCTGCAAGGCACGCCTTCCGCGGTGAGGAACTGATTCTCCGGTGATGTTGACGGACTGGTCACCAGATGGCCTTTTCCGTCCTCAATGAGCCAATCCAGGCAAAACAGCGCCGCTTCCCTCATCAACGGATATGCCGTTCCCCGCAAATATTCAAGGTCTGGCTGAAATTGATAACGCTCCCATAAATGCCGGCACAGCCACGCGCCACCCATGGGCCAGAAAGCCCACATCGCTCTCCCATCGCTCGGGCTTGCCATGCGCCATAGATCCACATTATGGTGGGCAACCCATCCGCGGGCTCCGTAATGAATCTTCGCGGTCCGGCGCCCGCTCACGCTAAGCTCCCGAATCATCTGTATCAACGGCTCGTGACACTCGCTCAGATGAGTTGTCTCTGCCGGCCAATAGTTCATCTCGGTATTGATATTCGTTGTATAATCGCTATTCCATGGCGGCTGTACATGCGGATTCCATATTCCCTGCAGATGTGCAGGCTGTGTTCCCGGCCTGGAGCTCGCCATGAGCAAATATCTTCCGAACTGGAACATCAGTGCCTCCAGTGCCGGATCCTCCTGCCCTTCCCTGTACGCTTTCATGCGCTCGTCGGTCGCCGCACTCTCTGTGGACCGCTCACAATCCAGGCTTTCAAGCCGAAGATCCACACGCCGGAACAATGCTTGATGATCCTTCACATGCCTCGCGCGCAGTTCCTCATATCCATGCTGTACCGCGTCCTGAAGCCTCTTCCTGCATATAACGGACGGATCGATTCCTCCAGAGCCCGGAGAACGGTCGAAGCCTGCAAAATTCGTTGCCGCCGCAATCAGCAGGGTGACCGTACCGCTCCCGTTGATGTGCATGCCACGGTCATCCACCGTCACCTGACCGCTGTCCGGCAAGGCCAGCAGCCTCATCTCATACCGTATGCCGAGCCCCTCTTCATAGAGTACCGACCCGGGATGATCGCCCTTGTAATTGTCAGCAATATGGGTTGGAGCATGTCCATATAACACCAGGGACCCGTCTTCCGCACAGCGGCGTGTACCATGCCGCAGCGGAGAGTCCAGCCTAATATCCAGCCGGATGTCTTCGTTATTCGGGCTCGCACAGCGTATAACCGCTACCTGGTCAACGGCACTGATGAACATGTCCCTGGCATAGGTAGCCGAACCGCCGGACTGAAAGCGAACGGACGCGATCCCCGTATCCAAATCCAGTTCGCGCCGATATTCCGTCCGGTGGCCGTGAATTCCCGACTGTCTGATCAACAGATCTCCTAGCGGCAGGAAGGACTCCGTGCCCCTTCCCACCATCTTGTCCTCAATCAGCTCCTCCGCTTCCTTGTACTGCCCGGATGTGATGAGCTTCCTTGCGGCTGCCAAATGCCGTCGTGCCTCGTAATTATTCGTGTCCCTTGGAAATCCGGACCAGAGTGTATCCTCATTCCATTGAATACGCTCTTCCTCTACTCCCCCGAACACCATTGCACCCAGCCGGCCATTCCCGAGCGGGAGCGCTTCTTCCCACTTGGCTGCCGGTTCCCGGTACCATAGCTTTGAGGTCCATTGCTTCGCTGGATTCACTGTAAACGCTGGTTTCACTGTAATCCCTCCTTATTCCTGTTGATAAGTGTCTTCTCGAAGAGTTCTTCAAATCCTTCAACCCCCAACCGTATTTCTGCGATGAGCAAAAGGACGCAGCTATACAATCCCGGCCTTCAGATAGCGGCAAAAGGGGCCGCATGCAGCCGGCCCCTTCTATTCCCCTATTCCTTTAATCGTTCCAAAGTTTGACGCGGTCACGTACCAGCTGGGTATATTCCTGTTCCATTTTTTCTGCACCTGCACTGTTCAGCTCTTTAATGAACTGATCATACAGCCCATCGAATTTGGCCGGATCGGCCAGAATAATTTCAGGAATGCGTTTGCGGGTAATCTCCTCCACTTTTTTGTAGGTAATATTGATATTGGAGTCGCTTGGTACCGGAATGTTGTAAGCCACGCCCCATGGCTTCACTTCGAATTCTTCTTGTTTCGGCCACAGGTCCTTCCACATTTCCACGCCGTAGGCCTTCAGCGTTTCCTTGGCGGATGGCGTATAGTTCTCGATGATGGTCTCCGGGAAGTTCGTTGTATAGTAGTTGTCTGTCGAATCCTTCACACCGTCGCCGTAACGAGGGAACATGGCATTGTACAAGCCGATTCCCGTTTCTTTGGTGAAGTTGGCATTATCGTAGGTTTTGCGCTCCTGCACGTCTTCCGGAATGACGCGTTTGCCGTCCACGACGTCGTAATGCTCGCCTTCAATTCCCCAGTTCATCAAAACTTGCCCTTCCTCGGAGGCCAAATAATCCAGGAACTTGATAATCCGAACAGGATCCTTCGCGGATGTCGTAATTCCCACTCCCCATCCTGCGACGTAGCCCGCGTTCTGGAACGTTGCATCCTTACTGGACTCGTCCAGCTGGATCGGGAATCTTGCATACGTGCGATTTTCCTTGCCGGCGGATCTCAGCGCATTCGTTGCATTGCCGAAGCCCCACTCCTGGTCAATGACACCAAGGACGCGGCCGGAGGAGATTTTAGCTTCGTATTGGTCCGTTTTCTGTACGAAGGTTTCTTTATCCAGAAGTCCTGTAGCGTTCATATGATTCAACCAGCGGAAATACTCTTTCTCCTCCGGGCGCTTGTAGTGCAGCTTCGCCTCCACCGTTTCCTGGTCGATATAATATTCACCGTCATCGGATGCGCCGGTCGCGATGAAGGCCGGATTGGTGACGGAGATCATAATTCTCCATCCGTCCGCATTCAGCGTGAGCGGAATCGTTGGCTGTCCGTCAATGGTCGGATGTTTATCGGAATAATCCTTCAACGCTTTCTCGTAATCCTCCACGGTTTTGAGTTCCGGGTATCCGAGTTCCTTCAGCACTTCATGCTGGATCTGGAACGTGCCGCCCGCATCAAGCATCTGATGGTCCACCGCTGCAAGTGTCGGAAGCACATAGATAGCCTCGTCCTCGTTGCTCCACTTCAGACGGCTCATGTAGTCACCGTATACCTTCTTGATGTTCGGCGCATGCTCTTCAATTAAATCCGTCAAATCAATAAACGCGCCGGAATCCACGAACAGATTGGCATCGCCCTTGGCAAATACCAGGTCCGGATATTCGCCGCTCGCCACCATCAGCGGAAGCTTCTGATTGGAGCCATCCACCGCGTATTCGGCCTGAATCGTAATGCCGGTCTTCTCGGTCAGCTTCTTGCCGACCGCATCCTGCATGTTAGCCCAATTCGCATTGGAATCGGCGCTGTAATACGTCATGGTCATCGGCTCAAGCTTCTCTTCCTGCTGCGTATCGCTTCCGCCACTGCCATCTTTGCCGCCGTTGGCGCTATTGCTGCTGTCGCCGTTGCCGCACGCCGCAAGAACGAACGTAGCCAGCATCATCATAGCGAGCAGCAGTGACAATCTCTGCTTGTGTTTCATTGCTTTACCCCCTAATCGATTTTTTAAATGTTCTGATATTTTTCAAAAAAATCTATCGTATAACAGGACGCAAGCCCTGCTGATACCGTACATGAATGCTAGCTTTTCACAGCGCCGAGTGTCATGCCCTTCACGAAATACCGCTGCAGAAACGGATAGACGAGCAATATCGGAACCGTGACCACAATCGTGATTGCCATTTTGATCGATTCCGGCGAGACCTGCTTCACGATTTCCGCCATATTCTGCCCGGACATCATGCCGCTGGTTTGCCCCTGCGTGCTCTGCAGCACCTTCATCAGCTCGAATTGAAGCGTCGTGAGATGGGGAGCGTTACCGTTGTAGAGATACGTATCTAGCCATGAATTCCACTGCCCGACTGCCAGGAACAACGCAATGGTAGCCAGCACGGGCTTGCAAAGCGGCAGAATGATTCTGTAATAGATCGTAAAATCGCTGGCCCCGTCAAGCTTCGCCGATTCCTGCAGCGAGTAAGGCAAGCTGTCGATGAAGGAGCGGATAACAAATACGTTAAACGCACTGACCATTCCCGGAATGATGTAGACCAGAAACGAATTCATCATGTTCAAGTCGCGGATCAGAATGAACACCGGAATCATGCCGCCCGAGAAGTACATCGTCAGCGCAAGAAAGGTCGACATGAACTTCCTTCCCTGAAAATCCATTCGGCTGAGGACATACCCCAGCATCGTTCCGCTAAGCAGACCAAGGAAGGTTCCTGCCAGCGTTCGAAGAATGGTGATTTTTGAACCGGTAATCAAGCCTTCGTATTTAAAGATCTGCACGTAGTTCTCCAGCGTAAACTCCCGTGGCCAGATGTAGATTCCCCCGCGCACCGTATCAACGGAATCGTTCAGCGATATCGCAAGAACGTTCAGGAACGGATACAGGGTGACAATCATGACCAGCATCATAAATGTAAAATTGAAAATATCAAACACGCGGTCGGAGAGCGTGGGCTTGAATGCTGTTTTGGTTCGTGCCATGCTGCTTCCCTCCCCTTACATAATGGATTGCTTGGTGAATTTTTTGAACACCCCGTTGGCGAGCAGCAACAAGATGATACTTACGATGGAGTTAAACATCCCGATTGCCGTACCGAATGAGAAACGTCCCATGCCAAGCCCATAGTTCAGTGCATACAGATCCAATACTTCCGAGTAATCAACCACCAGCGGGTTGCCCAGCAAAAACTGCTTCTCGAAACCGATACTGATCAGATGCCCGATCGACATGATCATCAGAATAGCAATCGTAGGAGCGATGCTGGGCAGCGTGATATGCCATATCTGGCGAATCCGGCTCGCACCGTCGACCTTGGCTGCCTCAAACTGCTCCTGGTCAATCCCTGAAATCGCTGCCAAGTAAATGATCGCGCTCCAGCCCATTTCCTTCCATATATCTGAACCCGTTACGATATACCAGAACAGATTCCCTTGAGCCATAAACTGTATCGGCTGATCGATGAAGCCCAGCCACATCAGCAGCTGATTGACAGCGCCTCCATCTGTGGACAGCATCTTGGTTACGATACCGGCTACCACAACCCAGGACACAAAATGCGGGAGATAAGATATCGTCTGTACCGTCCTCTTGAATACGCTTCCACGAAGCTCATTCAACAAGACTGCGAATAGAATCGGAATCGTAAATCCGACAATCAATCCCATGAAACTCATGGCGAGTGTATTTCGCAGCACCAGATAAAACTTATCGTCAGAGAACAGGGCGATGAAATGGTCCAGACCCACCCACTTCTGGTCAAATATGCCCCTGCCGGGCTTATAATTCTGGAATGCCATCAACCAGCCCCATACCGGCATGTAACTGAAGATGAACACAATGACGATAAATGGGAGCGACATTCCATACAGTACTTTCTGCTCTTTGAAAGTGGCCCAGAAGCCTTTCTTTCTCTTTGCGGCAGGTTGGATGCTGCCTTCTGTCTTTGTTACCGCTTTCAAACCAACCCCTCCTCTCTTGTATATTCTGATGATAAACCAGGCTGCGGCAGGGAAGTACCCAAAGGATTGGCTTAAAAATCATATAAAAATTAGACATTAACGGTGGGAGTGAAAATGCGAAAGACCTCTACACCGCTCCGTGTCCGGATCGTATCTCCGATCGCTGTTAAACCCGGGAAACTTCGATTGACACGGGGCGGTGGTTTCCCGGCTTTAAAAGGTGACCGCTGCCGCTTCTCCGATACGATTCCGGCCCCTCCGCTCTATGCTTCGCAGCATTCGGCTCCCACGGTAATGCCTTGGGGGAGGCACAGGAAAAACAAAAAGACGCGTGCCTTAGTCGCGTCTTAAAGGGCAGCGATATATGAAAGTATTTATGGCGCGGAGCTGCTTGAAGCCTATTTGCCGTGTGCCGGCTCACTGCGGTTACTCATGCGATACTCTGTCACAATGGGCTGTATAACCTCGGCGCCACATCCGGGCTCGGTCACATTGTGCGAATCAGCGTTACGGCACGGCTAAATTACAGATCCAGCTCCTTGCGGTAGTTGGACGGGGATGTGCCGACGTATTTTTTAAACTTGCTGTGGAAATAGTCCACGTTGGTATAACCTACCTTCTCCGCGACCTGATACACCTTCATGCCCTGCTTCAAAAAATCCTTGGCTTTGCTGATCCGGACCTTGTCGAGATAGGTATTAAAATATTCTCCGGTTGTATTCTTGAACATTTTCCCTAAATAAGCGCTGTTGTAATTAAATACCGACGCCAGGGTTTCCAGCTTGATATTCTCGCTGTAATTGCGCTGGATCAAATCCATGATCCGCTTCATCTCCTGGTCCCGCCCCCCCTTGCCTGCCTGCCAGATCAGCTCCTCCAGAAATTGAGATGAATGCTGGCATAAATCATGCGCCGTCCGCTGACGGAATATCGCGGCGATCCGATCCGAATATTCCTTCGTCCGCGACTGGAGCTCGGTATGATGCTGCATCAGCTTGTTGTACACGCCGGTGAGGAGCGCAACGAACGAACGCTTCATTCCCTCCTCGCTGTATCCCTCATGGACCATGGCATAAGCGGCGGAGCGCAGCAGATTTCGCTGCACCTCGACATTGCCCACATCCACGGCATAATAGAGCTGTTCCATCCACTGCAACGGATCATAGGGTTGCTGCTCGTCGCGTGAAATGTCACCCGCAAATCGCTCAGATCCAGAGAATAATAGCTCCCCCGGCGCATAGAAGAAGCGTTCGCGAATTCGTTCCTTGGCACAGCGGTAAGAGCTTGGGACCTCCTCCAGACGGTGAGCCTGGCGTCCTAGAGAAGATGTAATTGCAGTGCCTGCAAGACTTGCAGCTCCTTCCGCCATCTGAAGCAGCTCCTTCCTTCCTCCTGCCGTCAGAACCGGAATCGGCATTAGAATGCCGATATAGTCATGCATTGAAAATACCACGCCATGCCCCTGTTCCTCAAAAGCCTCAATCAGCCTGTTTTTCAACAGATGGCTGCCCTCCTGCCCGGATTCAACATGCCGATGATCATGGATAAGCAGCACCTGATAATGATTCCATAACAGCCCCATCTTCTCGGCGATTTGCCGCCAAGCCGGGTCCGGCTTACTCTCCTGGCTGAACCAGGTTTGAATGAACTGCTCACGACTCATATCGGAAGCTGCTCTGTTCAATGTCCTCCATTCCTGCTCTTGTTCTATCGCTTCCTTAATCTGAAGCAAATATTGGCGAAGCTCCTCTTCATCTACCGGTTTCAGAAGGTACCCGTCAACGCGGTGGGAGATGGCCCGCTTGGCATAATCAAAATCAGCGTATCCGCTCAGGATCAACAGATGAATCGCAGCATCCACGGTCCGTATGGCTTCAATTAGCCGTAATCCGTCCATACCTGGCATTCGAATATCAACCAGCATCACATCAGGGGCTAGGTGTCTGTGCTTCTCCAATGCCTCGCTCCCGTTCGCTGCTGTGCCCACAATCTGATACCCCAGTTCGCCCCAAGGCACAATGCTTTTCAACCCCTCACGCAGCTTGGGTTCGTCATCCACGATTAACACTCTCAACATCCTTCTCTCCTCCTGTCGGAATCCTGAATTCAATACGTGTTCCAGTTCCCGGTTCACTATATATGATCAGCCCCGCTTCAGGGCCGTAGGTGAGCTGCAGACGAACATGAACGTTACGGAGCCCGATCCGTCCGCCGTCCTTCTCGTCGGTATCGTTCAAATAGCCATAGATCATCTTTAACCGGTCCAAAGATATGCCCGCTCCATTGTCCTCGGTGATGACGTGCAGCATCCCTTCGGCGGCCGTGACCCTAACCCTTATGAAGGTACCCTCTTCCTTGTGATCCATCCCGTGTATGACCGCATTCTCGACAAGCGGCTGGATGATCAAGGGCGGGATTCTGACGTGATTCGCATCGGGATCCACCTGAAGCTCATATTTCAGACGATCCTCGTAGCGGAATTTTTGAATGTCGAGATAACACTGCACCATCTCGATCTCGTCCTTAATCGTTGTTTTTCCACTGCCCACCTCGAGGTTGCTCCGCATCATTTTGCCAAGCAGCCGCACAATTCTGGCGATTTCACTCTCACCCTTGAGATGCGCCTCCATGCGAATGGACTCCAGCGCGTTAAACAGAAAATGCGGATTGATCTGGCTGGCCATCATTTTGAATTTGATTTCGTTCTGCTTCTGCTCCATTAACCGCTTCTGTTCGTTGGACTCCTGCACTTCGTTCATCAGGTCGTTAACATTGCCCACCATGGAGTTGAACTGACGCGACAGTTGGCCGATTTCATCCTTGCCGTCAATGGCCATGGCAACGCCAAGGTTACCCGTACCCACCTTCGTAATATGTTTGCTGAGACGCAGCAACCGGTTAGAGATCAGTGCAGAGAAGCTGTAAATGAGGATAACGGCCAACAGCAGGCTCACAATAATAACCGTCATTGCCAGCTTGCTGATTCGGTTGGCATCCGACACAATGCTGTCGATCGAAAAAATGGAGATAATACGCAGGCCGTTTACGCCCGATTCCGTATTCAACGGCTCAATCAGAACTTTGGAGGCTTCATCGTCAATGACGGATTCATAGCTTCCACTGGCGTTGTACACAGCGCCGTTGTTATCGTGAATTTCCGCCAAAGTCTTTCCGTACAGCTCCGGGCGGTTGGCCGCAACGATATTGTTCTTGCTGTCTACTATAATCGTGTCGAACGTTTCCTGGCTCAGAATCGTATTCAGCAAGCCGGTGTTCACGTTAATCACCAATACACCCAGATTGTCCTTGCTTCCCAGGTCGACCCCTTTAATCAGGCTGAGGTATACCTTCTGATCCCGTTCATCTCGAACATAATCCCAGTAGATGACGCCGATATTGTCTTCGGCTCGCCGATACCACTCGGTTCTCCTGATTTCACCCTCCGGGTATATGAATTCCCAATTGTTCAGCATGGTGGGGTTGTCGCTATAAAAGCGAATATTCGATATTTCCTTATACATCCGAATGGCCTGCTGCAAGTCAGGGTACTCCCTGTATGCTACAAATACGTCGTATACGCTTTCATATTGCCGGTTGGCAACATTCTTCAGACGCTCATCATACGATAGGCGATAGGATAAATCGTCCGCCACGTTGATAACTTCGGTTGACCGTTTCTTAATGCGGTCCACATTCTGATAAGCCTGCTCCAAAGCATTGTTCAAAGCGAATTTCCGGAGCTCTCCCGTAAGGAATATCCCCACGATGGCCACCGGTACAAAAACCACAACAACAAAGGACAATATTAGTTTGTTGCGGATCTTCATGTCGTTCATAATTTGAATGAAATTGGATAACATCGGACCGTCTCGCTCCTGTCCTCTAGTCTTCGGCATTTTTTTAGGAAAGCGATTACAAAACAGTGCACTTATGCTTGCCGCAGGCCTATTATATCAGCATTGCCATTCATCCAAGGCCAACTAAAATATGGAAGAAGCCCGACTCCAACACAAGGCTGGTCCGGGCTTATCTTCGCTATGTTTTTTCCTTAATAAGCAAACCTTCTACTTCATGCCAGAAACCTCTACAGACAAGTGTTGTACTCTTATCCTGCCAGCACTGCTGAGAAGCTCACCGCTGGTTGTCCTGCTTCTACTTGAATCTGACCCTCTTGCAGACTCGCCCCTGAGCCCTCGACGGATGACACGGCTCCTGTCCCGTGCAGCCTCACGGAGAATGGCTTGCCGCTGCCTTCCACCACCGTAAAGTCAATGCGGTTTCCTGCGCGTACGGCCCGCACGACCAGCTCGCTCTCTCCGCTCATGCTGCGAACCGTGACGGATGCCTCGCTGCCGTCTTCCAGCGTATATAGACCAAGCTCTACACCGTCTGCATAGTCATATTCCGGACGGGCATCATTCGAACCGAGGGCAACAAACGAGTTGCCGCGTACAAACAATGGCAGTCCAAGGAAATCGTACGTTTCCTTGCGCCAGGATCCGCCCTCCACGGTGTCTCCTGTTAACAGATGCGTCCAGCGGCCCTGCGGCAGGTAGTACTTCACATCCCCCTTCTCGCTGAATACCGGTGCCACAAGCAGAGAATCCCCTAACATATACTGACGATCCAGCATCTCGACAGCCGGGTCGTCCGGGAATTCCAGGAACATGGCGCGCATGCTTGGTACGCCTTGCTCCGATGCTTGCACAGCCGTATGGAACAAATAAGGCATCAAACGGCTCTTCAGCTTCGTGAAGAAACGCGTAACGTCAACAGCCTCTTCGTCATAAGACCATGGCACCCGGTAGGAGCTGCTGCCATGCAGACGGCTGTGACTGGACAGCAGGCCGAATGCCAGCCAGCGTTTGAACACATGCGCTGGAGCTGTATTTTCGAAACCGCCGATATCATGGCTCCAGAAGCCATAGCCGCCGAGACCAAGGGACAAGCCCCCGCGCAAGCTCTCCGCCATCGATTCATAATCCGCATAACAATCGCCGCCCCAGTGCACAGGGAACTGCTGCCCGCCAACCGTTGCGGAGCGAGCGAACACCGCCGCTTCGTTCTTGCCGAATTTCTCGACTAACACGTTGAATACCACTTGGTTGTATAACTGGGTGTAATAATTGTGCATTTTATGCGGATCGGAGCCGTCAAAATAAACCACATCCGTCGGAATGCGCTCACCGAAATCTGTTTTGAAACTGTCAACGCCCATATCCGTCAGCTCGCGCAGGTATCCTGCGTACCATTCGCACGCATCCGGGTTCGTGAAGTCCACAAGCGCCATGCCCGGCTGCCACAGATTCCACTGCCAAACGTCGCCGTTCTCTTTTTTCACCAGATAGCCCTTCTCACGGCCCTCCTCAAAAAGACGCGAGCGCTGGGCGATGTACGGGTTGATCCATACGCAAATTTTCAGTCCCTTTTCTTTCAGCCGCTTCAGCATGCCTTCAGGATCAGGGAACACCTCTTCATCCCACTGGAAATCCGTCCAATTGAGCCCCTTCATCCAGAAGCAGTCAAAGTGGAAGACCTGCAGAGGAATATTGCGCTCCAGCATACCGTCAACAAAAGAGTTTACAGTGTCTTCGTCATATTGCGTGGTAAAAGACGTCGACAGCCACAATCCGAAGGTCCAAGCCGGCGGCAGTGCCGGTTTCCCCGTCAGATTCGTATATTTGTCCAGGACGCCTTTCGGGTCCGGTCCGTCGATGATGAAATATTCCAGGGACTCTCCTGGCACACTGAACTGCACCTTCTTCACTTTTTCCGATGCTACTTCAAAGGATACGAGATCCGGCTGGTTCACAAACACACCATATCCTTTGTTCGTGATGTAGAATGGAATGTTTTTATAGGCCTGCTCGGAGCTGGTGCCGCCGTCCTGGTTCCATATGTCCACAGCCTGACCGTTCTTCACAAACGAAGTGAAGCGCTCGCCAAGTCCGTATACCCATTCGCCGACGCCAAGGTCCAGCTCTTCGCGCATGTAGGCCTGTCCGCCGTCTTCCACGATATGCGCCATGGATTTGGCCCTGCTGCCGGTGATGCGCTCGCCTCCCCTATAGAAGTGAACCGACCATTCCGGCCCCTTCCTGATCACAACGCTCAGATTGCCGCTGCGAAGAACAGCCTCCTGCTCGTTCTCTTCTATGACCGTGTGGTCACCTTCATTCCCATACAATTGAAATGCAGGACCGCGATCTCGTACCCCCGCATAGTGAACCAGCTTAACGCCGATGACGCCGGGTGCCGGTGAATGAAATTGCACGGTGATCAGTTGGGCATTAATTGTGGCTCCTCTTCCCGGAATGGGTGCCGTAGATGCATAAGCCGTCAGCGTGTTTCCTTTTACCGCGAAATCATAAGCCTGAACCGCTCCCGAAACGGAGTAACCCTCCCGGATAAGCCAGTTGCCGTCCGTAAATTTCATGCTATATACCGCCCTTCTATATTTGGTAAATTGAACTTTATGATGTAAGCGTTATAATGTCATTATACTGATCTATTTTTACCCATACTATCAGTATTCGATCTATATATAGCACAATATTGACGCAAACTATCGGTTTACCAATTTCAATTTCAATATTAATTCCACTTCACGCATTCCAAGTCCAAGGGGGATTCCATATGGATCAATCTTTTCGTCAATCGTTAAAAGAAAGCACCATCCACGGGAATGAACGGTTTCCGTTCGGCGCCTACTGGTATCAATTTGCCCCCGGTGCCCATGTGGTAGACTCCCATTGGCATAAGGAAGCGGAAATTTTTTACGTCATGGAAGGGGAGGTTCTGTTTCAGATTGATTCGGAATATATTCCTGTTCGGGCGGGTGAAGCGATATTTATCGACGGAGGCGACCTCCATACCGGACATGCCCAGGGCGACCAAGGGTGTAGCTTCTGCGCCATGGTGTTCGATTTCGGCATGCTTGCAAGCCCCCACTATGATCTTGTTCAGGAGGGCATGATTATCCCGTTTCAGGAGCGGAGGGCAACCTTTCCAAGACGGATGACCTCCGAAACCGATGACAGGCTGCTTGGACATATAAAGGAAATGATTGGGTTATCGGAGCAAAAGCCTGCCGGTTATGAAGCCGCTATAAAGGGACATCTGTTTCTCATGTTGTTTGAAGCTGCATCCACTGGAAGGCTGGCAAACCGAAGCCGGAGCGAGACCGCTGATATCACGAGGACCGAGCGCTTAAAAAAGGTGATTCTCTACATTCAGAATCATTACCACCGCCCCATCCGGCTGAGTGAGCTGGCAGAGCTCATTCCGATGAGCGAAGGCCAATTCTGCCGGTTCTTTAAATCCATGACCGGGCAAACCCCCGTGGATTATATGAACTCCTATCGCGTTCGCCAAGCGGCAGAGCTGCTTCGGCAGCCGGACAATAAAATATCCGACATCGCACTCGATGTCGGATTTGGACACATCAGTTATTTTGTTCGGGTATTCCGAAAGATCATGAACTGCACACCATCGGAGTATCGGAAGAAATTATAATTTCGGTAAGCTTGGTATGGTCTGATTGCAATCCCCAGGTAGCGGCAAATTACGGCATACGTACTGTCCGGCGCTGTTCTCGTTCGCTGCTCCCGAAGGTGCAGGCTGGTGTACCCGCTGTTTCCAGAGCTGCCACAGCATGAAGCCATCATTGGCCTTTCCCTTATTCTTGATGTAATTAACCATCGTTTCTACATTATAATACTGTGTTGCGATGTTATTCTGTCCGTTCATCATCTCGGCATCATACACCGTCCCCGGTGCTGCATTTAGCTGCAGGACAGCGCCGCCGGAGCCCTCCGGTGCAATCTGCATGCCCATGTTGATCGGCCCGTTATATATCGCCTTATAAGATTCGTATCCTTCACGAGGATCGTAGTAGATGCCTCCATCGTAGGACATCAGATTAATGAAATTGATCTTGCTGCCATGATCCTTGACGACACGGTACATCGTGCCGCCAAAAGGGGAACCCCATTGAACTTTGCCTTCCTCAAACGGCGTTCCCTTCACATAATAAGCGCCCGTAGACCATCCTGCGATGGAGATCTGAAGATTGGCATTCCTTGCATTGATCTCGTTATAGAGGCTCGTAATAATGTCGGCGATCTCGCCATCCTTGGAGCAGCTGAACTGAGCGGCTGTTCCTTTGTTGCAGCTGCTGCCGCTGGACTCCCAATCGATGTCGACACCGGCCACACCCAAATCCTGTGCCAGATCCACAATGTTCTTGGCATTGAATCCGGACCACTGTGAGCCTTGGCTGTACGACCAGCCTCCTACTGACAGGAACGCTTTCGTTCCGCGGGCTCTCAGCGCCGCGATGTTGTTTCGAAGGTCCAGGGACTGCTGGGAAGTAAATTTACGCTGGCCGTTTGGCGTTGTTGCTCCTTCCACAAATTCCAAACCCGCAACGGCTTGGTCAAATGCATAAGAACCTTTGGCATACGTGGTATCTGGTCTTACAAATGCCAGATTGACATGGGTAATGTAATTGGGAACATTAGCCGTAGTCAGGTCGTATATGCTTGTATTCCAAGAGCTCGCGTAAGCAACATACATCCGGCTCCCAGGCAGCGGAGGATCAACAGGTGGGTCCACAGGAGGATCGACCGGGGGATCCACTGGCGGATCGACTGGTGGTGTTCCTGGATTGCAGGCCCCCAAGTCCTCCCATACGCCCCATTGTCCGGTCGTTCCAGGAACCTCGCCCTGCGTCCACCACTTCGCTTTCCACGCATGACCATTGTGGGTTACTATGTTGCCTCCACCATACACAGCCGAACTGCTCCACGCAGGCTCTGTGCAAGCCTCGGCTGCTTGGGCCTTGAACACTGGAAATACACTGAATACCAGTACAGCAACGATTCCGAGAATAAAACCTCTCATGGTTCTGGACATGCTGTTCATCATCATACAACTCCTTCCATTATTCTTATTAAAGCGTTTTCAAATCTGATAAAAGCTTCGTTCCATACACCTCCTCAGGTCTATACCAATGAAATTATAAAACGCACTTTAAGTGTAACTTGGTGGATCTTTGTACAAAAAGGATAAGATTTACTTATATAGGGGCAAAATCCTACACCCTAATGAATCCATATTTCCAATAAAAAGCCGTCACTCTGCAAATTTTCGCAAAATAACGGCCTTGAATGGATAAGCTTGGTTAACCCTTACTACAATTTAGGGTATGATGATAGCAGTGTGTTATTTCTTGTTATCTGTTGATCTCCTTGTGGAGCCTTGCAAACGGACATTTTGACAGCGATTCTGTGTTATCCCGCAGAAAATATTGCTTCCATTCATAATTATCCTCCGCCCCATAGAACTTTAAATCCGGATGAGGCGGTACGGGATCATATTCAACTAACCGCTGGCGAATCATGGCCTTTGTTCGTTCTGCTTGCCCTTCCCGGGCATTGAACTGCTGCAGAACCCAGCGGGGCGTGAAGGCAAGCATCATATAAGGGAAATATCTGCTCTGACGAAGCTCATGCGCGGGTGTGCCGCAATACACAAAATAAGGCTCGCCTGCATAACAAAATTCCCACAGATGTTCCGAAGGCTCCTCGGGGAGACCCTCCGGCCAAGGTTCTGCGTCGTATTCGGTTGTTCGGCTTAGCAGCTGCCAGAATAAACGCTCATAGTACTCGACGCCTGCCAAGTCATTCCTGCTATGTTCCGTGTTGATCAACACGACAAGTGAAGTATACGGCCCAAAATCTCTGGAGCCGAGTCCGAACTCATGCAGCAGTGAGGCCAGTTGTCCCGCTGCCTCCTGCGATTCGCCCTGATTAATAAAGCCATATCTAAAATGCTTCAGCACATGTCCCTGCACTGCCGGAATACAGGGGAATTTGGCGGAACGGTCCGTCATTTTCTCGGTTAGCTTTATTATCGCTTCACGCTGCCAGTCCTCCGGTAATCCATGAATAGCATCCATATCTTCCAACCTCATTAAACCGCTCATCACCAGTCCTCCTCTTTCTACAGCATATAAGAGTGGATAAAAATGGGTGACTGTCCCGGCCGAAATCCAAATGAATTTCGAAAAGCGTTTCACGAAGCTTGAACTTTCTGATATCTTAAGTAGAGAAGAAATATAAAATGACCAGGCTTCTGCCTTAATTACCATAGAGAGGATTCTTTCACATTATGTCTAAACCCCTGCTAACAGATCAGATTCAAACTGCCAAGCCTGCCAAAAAACCGAGGCCATCCGCTCCGCCTGTGCGCATCTTTGCGCTGGGGGGGCTTGGAGAGATCGGAAAAAACATGTACGGTGTGGAATTCAAGAATGAGATTATCCTCATCGATGCCGGACTGAAATTCCCGGATGCCGAAATGAGCGGAGTCGATTACATCATTCCGGATATCCGTTATTTAATCGATAACAAACACAAAGTGAAGGGTCTGTTTCTGACCCATGGCCATGAAGACCATATCGGGGCTATTCCTTATGTCCTTCGTCAAATCCAGATGCCGATTTATGGCGGGGCGCTGACCATCGGATTGGTTCGTGCGAAGCTGGAAGAGCATCGTCTGCTGGACCAAAGCGATCTGCGTGTGTTTCATGAAGACGAAACCATCTCATTCCGTCATCTTTCCGTTCATTTCTTCAGAACCACCCACAGCATTCCGGATGCCTTCGGGGTCGTGGTAGAAACCCCATACGGTCCGATCGTACATACCGGGGACTTTAAATTTGATTTTACGCCAGAGGATAGACCCGCTGATCTGCATAAAATCCTGCATATTGGCAAACGCGGCGTGCTCGCCCTTATGGCCGACAGCACCAACAGCGAGCGCGACGGATTTACGCCTTCAGAGCGTACCGTGGGCAACTCCATTCTGCGTCTGTTCCAGGAATGTCCCGGACGGATTTTGTTCGCAACCTTTGCTTCTAACGTCCATCGGTTACAGCAGGTCGTTGAGGCTGCCATCCGAACAGGACGCAAAATCGCGATTGTCGGCCGTAGTATGGAGAAGGTATTTGTCATCGGACAAGAACTCGGTTATATTCGCGTCCCTGACGGCATGTTTATCGATGCCAAAGCCGCTAACCGTTATCGGGACGACCAGGTGCTAATTATTTGTACAGGCAGTCAGGGCGAGCCCAATGCGGCACTGACCCGTATCGCCTCAGGTGCCCATCGTTCCATTCAAATTCATCCGGAGGACACCGTCATTTTCTCCTCCTCGCCGATTCCCGGAAACACCCAGAATGTAAACCGCAGCATCGATCTCTTGATGCGGGCCGGAGCAGAGGTCAAATACGGATCCATTCTCGATATTCACACCTCGGGTCACGGCTGCCGCGAAGATCTCAAGCTGATGATCAGCAGTTTGCGTCCTAAATATTTCGTACCGATTCACGGGGAGTACCGGATGATGCTCAATCACCGTCATCTGGCCGTGCAGGTTGGTGTTCCTGACAGCAACGTTTACTTGATGAACATCGGAAATACGCTGTCCCTGTTCCGCAACTACGCGCGGAAAGGCCGGAACATCCCTTCCGGAGACGTCTACATTAATAACGGTGAGCTTCGCACTCATGAAAAGGAATTGCTTGAAGAGCGGGTACAGCTCGCTCACGATGGCGTTGTCATCGTTGCCATTACCATCAATCGCGAAACGCGCAAGCTGATGTCCGGGCCGGAGCTGATCACCCGCGGTTTTGTCTATATGCAGGATTCCAAACCTCTTCTCCGCCGCGCAGAAGCCATGCTGCGCAAACAGTTGAACAAGGCCGGAGAGCAGCGTGAATACAACCGCGCGGCTTGGGAGCAGATGACCAACAACACGCTTAACCGTTACTTCAAGCGGGAGCTGGGCCGAAGCCCGTACATTATGCCTTCCATTATGGAAATATAAACGCTTCACGCCCTGCCGCATGAACAGAATCACCATACAAAAAGGGTGGACCCAAGGTATTTCATACCTTTGTGGGTCCACCCTTTTCTTACATTCAGTTCCTTGCTGTGAATAACAGAACAGCTATCGCTGCTTGCGATGCTGATTACTTAATCCGCAAGCTCCAGCCCTTTTGTTTCTTTTCCAAGAATCAATACCCCCGCAGCCCCGATTAGAATGGTCACAAAGAACATCACGAAGATGAACTCAATGCTGGTCCCGTTCTGCTTCAGCACACCGACGAGAAGCGGCGCAATCACGCCGCCAATCCGTCCGAAGGACGTCGCCAGCCCAACCCCTGTTGAACGTACTTTCGTCGGGTAGAGCTCCGGACTGTAGGCATAGAGTCCGCCCCATGCCCCCAGATTGAAGAATGACAGGGAAATCCCCGCAGCAAGAAGTGATGCTTCCGTATTGGCATAGCCAAACCAGATTGCACTTAGAGCCGTAAGCACCAAGTATGTAACCAGAACAAACTTCCGTCCAAACTTCTCAATAAAGTAGGCGGCTGTAAAATATCCTGGCAATTGGGCAAGTGTCATGATCAGCACGTACTGAAAGCTCCTGACCAGACTGAAGCCTTTGTCCACCATAACCGTCGGAAGCCACAGAAACATACCGTAGTAGGAAAATACGACTGTAAACCACAGCACCCACAGCATAATGCTTGTACGCCGATGTTCGACCGACCAGACCGAGGCTACCCGCTGTCTTAAGGTCACCTTCGTGGCCATCTTTGCCTTCTGCTGTATATACCTTGGCGAATCCTCAATCGCACGCCGCAGATAGAGTGCATAGAAAGCAGGCAGAGCTCCAATCACAAAGGCTGCCCGCCAGCCGTAATCCGGTATGACAAAATAGGCGATAAGTGCGGATAAAATCCAGCCCGCTGCCCAGAAGCTCTCCAGCAGTACAACCGCTCTTCCCCGTTCATTTGCCGGCATGCTTTCCGACACCAGGGTAGATGCAACCGGAAGCTCTCCGCCAAGTCCAAAGCCGGCGATAAAGCGCATAAAACACAACATAACAAAACCGGTAGCCAGCGCGGAAAGGCCGCTCGCTATCGAGAATATGAGCAGCGTCCAGAGCAGAATGTTCTTCCGTCCGTATTTGTCCGCCAAAAACCCAGCCATCGCCGCGCCAAATACCATTCCGATCGACGTTGTACTCGTCAGGATTCCAACCTGCTGCGAGCTTAGCGACCATTCGGTTGCCAGCGCTGCGACAACAAACGAAATCATTCCGACATCCATCGCATCAAACATCCAGCTGAGTCCCGCGCTGAACAGTAGCTTGCGCCGCTTCGGCTCTTTTAATAATTGCATGTTGCCCATATTGACCGCCCCCTCTCCTATATCTTTCTATAATGTAGAGCGAACAATACGTCTGGTCAAGCTGGATTATGCCATCGGCAAGATCACAGTGATGGTTGTACCTACCTGAAGCTTGCTGGAAACATGAACCTCCCCCTTGTGATCCTCAATCATTTTTTTGCTGATCATGAATCCCAAGCCGTTCCCTTTCTCCTTGGTCGTAAAAAAGGGCTCACCCAGACGGGAGAGAATAGACTCGGGAATCCCGCAGCCATTGTCAATGAAATGGATGGCGATGGTATGGCCTTCGCCTCTTCCCAGCCGAATGGTCAGCTCCCCGCCATCTGGCATGGACTCCACCGCATTTTTGATAAAATTAATAAACACCTGCTTCAGATGGTTCACATCGCAATCCACGCTGGCCTCGTGCGCTCCGAAATCCGTGATGATCTCAACGTTATGTATAATAGCCTGTGTATTCAAGAGTGTTATCACCTGCTCCAGGAGCTGCCGGATATCCGTACGTTCGAATTTCACACTCTGCGGCTTTGCCAGGAACAGAAGCTCGCTGACAATCAGCTCAATCCGTTCGATCTCTGAAGAGATAATATCGAAATATTGATCCTTCCGACCTGCACCGGATCGAATTAATTGGACAAATCCTTTGATGGAGGTCATCGGATTTCGGATTTCGTGGGCGATACCTGCCGCAAGCTGCCCGGCCATCGACAACTTATCGGACTGAATCAGCCTCTCCTCTTCCTGATGGGCGGCTCGCTTTAAATCGGTGATATCCGTAAAGTGAGCTATGTAGCCGAGCGTTCTTCCATCTCTGCTATGGGCCATGCTTAACCTGCAGGATACCCACTTGATGTCGCCTTTTTTATGTAACAACCTCTTCTCCATTTGCAGGGAAAGGGCCTTACCCGACACTAATTTCTCCAGTCGTTCCCTGTCCTTATTCACGTCTTCCGGATAAATCCAATGATAGTACGGATGGTACAGACATTCCTCCGCCTCATACCCTAATATGACACAAGCAGCGGGATTGATCTTGATAATGCTCCCCTCAGAATCGATGAATACCGTTCCGATCGGCGCAACTTCAACCGCCTGAACCATAAAATCATAGTTGAGACATTCACTATTCATCATCGTGGAGATCCTCCTGTCCTTCGTTGTTCAAATCGTTTTACATATTTCGAGATATAGGTTTGCTTCTCCTCTCCTCTTCTCTATATTAGAAAATATAAATAAAGCAAACCAAAGGATAATTTGGACATAAGGCGAATATATTGTTATGGAGTTTCTAATATATGGTGTCAATACCAGAGCTATTCTAGTGAAATTGAGAGAAAATGGTATTTTTTGACTTGAACGCCATCGCTTTTTCGTTTATTGTGAAAGAAAGCAAGTCATTTACAATTGCTAGTCGTTAGGACCGTTAACAAAGGAGTTTGCGAGTATGTACACGGAACAAGATATTTGGATTGTGCTTACAGGCACGGGCACCTGGTTCAGCAGAATGATCCAATATTTCACGAAGGCCCCACTAAACCATGCATCCATTGCGTTTGATTCCGAATTACGCGAAGTGTACAGCTTTGGCCGAAAGAAGGCAAACAATCCGTTTGATGGCGGTTTGGTTCGCGAGAATTTGCGCGCTCCATTCTTCTACACCTCGGAATGCGCCGTTTACCGCTGCCGCGTCAGTAATGAGGACTATCAACGCATGCACAATCTTGTCAAAGAGATGATGCGTGATCAGAACCGCTACAAATATAATCTGCTAGGGCTGCTGGGTATATTGTTTCGGATTCATATTGATCGTGATGATGCTTTCTTCTGCTCTCACTTTGTCGCTACCGTTCTCGAGCAAGCAGGCCTGCGGCCTGTGAACAAACCTTGTCACTTGGTAACGCCAGAAGATTTCGCCCATTCACCGCAGTTGAATGAAATCTATCACGGTCCTCTTCATGGTTATCTTGCTCAAGAAATGACCTCCCCGCTGTCCCCGACGCCGACCTTTGCTCCTGCAACAACCAAAGGCAGAGGCAAGTTCTTCCGAATCGGGAAAACGGGTTAATACCGAAATGTTTAGCTATGATATAAATAGGAACCTATAACATCTTGGAAAAAAAAGCAGCCGGGCGATCGCCCGGCTGCTTCTTTATATGTTCTTCACGGGATTTCCCCGACGTCGTGCTCAGGTTTAGGCTGATGGAGTCTGATCCGAGGTTTGATCCAGAACAACTGGTGTCTTCTCCACGACAGTTAAATTCGCTTCAGCCAGCTTCTGCTGCTCCATTTTCTTGCGCTTGCGTTTACGGTTGAAATACACGCCGACTAACAGAAGCGGAACGGCAATAAGCGCAATATACAAGGATACGTCCTTAACCATACCTTCGGCCGCGTTGCCATACAGGTAAAACAAAGTACCTACCACATAAAACTTGGTGGCTCTGCCAATCGCAGCATACGCCAGGAGCCTCCATAACGGGAAGTTCAAACAACCCGAAAGGATGGTGAACACCTTAAAGGGAACCGGCGTAAAGGAACCAATCAATATGGCCGCCTCGCCGTTTTTCTGAAACATGTTCGTTGCAGCGTCAATCCACTCTTTTTTCAAAATCTTGTATAATACCGACTTCCCAAGCAGCTTTCCGATTAAATAACCAAATGGCGTTCCCAGCAAGCACCCGATAAAACCATAAGTTGCAAGCCAAAGTGCATCCTGCGGATGAACAATACTTAGCGAAACTTGCAGAAAAAAGGCGGGTATCGGAAAAATTACAGCATCAGCAAATGAATGAATAAACAATCCCCATGGACCAAAACTCTTCAAAAAATCCAAAATGACCTGAAACATGTCTCAACCCCTAAATATTTTCTTCCTGTTTCTATCAGACCCTTTATAAATTATAGCACATAATTATACTGGAAAGGACCTAAGCCACTCCAGCCCTGCGGAAATACGTGAATAAATGAGCATGCCTTTGCTCCTATATAGTATATGCATCGAATTCAACTAACAACAAAAAAACCTTTCTTGCAGTAAGAAAGGTTTCTCGTCACATTGTGCAAGCCGGAATCAAAAATGAATAAGCTTGCAAAAAAATGTATTTTGTTTAATTTGCAGAAATACTGCGATGTGCCGAATGTCTTGTCGGACCCACAAAATCATTCAGCGGGAAGCCGTTTGAAATCGCCTGCGTGATGAAGGCCTTCGCTTGCTGTACCGACTCGCGCACGGTCAATCCCTTGGCAAGATTCGCTGTAATGGATGCCGATGACGTACAGCCTGCACCGTGAGTATACTTCGTCACGATGGTATCGGCCTCAAACCATTCAAAGTTCTTTCCATCATAGAGCAGGTCCATCGCTTTTCCTTCGCGAATTTTGCCTCTATCCTTAATCAGCACATTCTTCGCGCCGCGCTCGTGAATGATGGCGGCAGCTTCCTGCATCTGATCCAGGGACGTGATCGGACCGGATTTCGCCAATTGGGACGCTTCGAACAGATTTGGCGTTACCAGATCGGCACGCGGAAGAAGGAATTCCAGCATCGCTTCCGTATTTTCCGGCTGCAGCACCTCATCTGTTCCCTTGCATACCATGACCGGATCGATGACAATCCGTTTCAAGTCATAGCGATCGATATATTGGGAGACAAGTTCAATAATCTCAACAGAGCCGAGCATTCCGGTCTTCATTGCATCAATGCCGATGCCTTCAAGCACTGTTTTCAGCTGTGTTTCCACGATATCGAGCGCCACCGGGAAAACCTGATGATCCCATGTTTTCGGTTCCATGCAGACAATGGTGGTGAGAGCGGTCATACCGTATACGTCAAATTCCTGAAACGTCTTCAGATCGGCCTGGATGCCAGCACCGCCGCTCGTATCCGAGCCCGCTACTGTTAGTGCTTTACGTATCGTCATGTTCCATGTTCCCTTCGCTTGTAAAATGATGATTCTATTATATGAAAAGATCTTATTGGCGTCTATTCGCAGATGCTGACGAATTCTGAAAGATGCTGCATCACTCCGCATGCGGATTGTTCTTCCGATCGCTGTTGCCCCCAGATTTCATTCTGAATCACGAATAAATCGTTAAAATCCGGATGAGCCTATGCTTCCGATGCCAGCTTTCCTCTGGAAAGCTTTCAGGCGAACGCTTCGCTTCTCCAAAACAATTCCGCCTGCTCCGTTGGAGCATCGTGAGAGTTCTCGCAGCTTGTACATCTCCCCCACTCCCACTAGGCATTAGCCCTATGGAGTGGAGTAGAAACTTATTGTTCCGTCAGAATCACCGGGCCATCCTTCGTGATGGCCAGAGTATGCTCATATTGAGCTGACCATTTGCCGTCCACCGTTCTTGCCGTCCATCCGTCTGAGTCAATTTTGCATTGGTACGTCCCCAGATTAAGCATCGGCTCGATGGTAATGACCATGCCCTCTTTAAGCCGTGTCCCCCGATTGGGTGGGCCGTAATGCGGAACCTGCGGCTCCTCGTGCATGTTCTCGCCGATTGCGTGCCCTACGAAGTGGCGAACCACCGATAAATTTTGCGACTCTGCATAGGACTGAATGGCGTGAGAGATATCACCGATCCGATTGCCGACCACTGCCTGCTCAATCCCGAGATACAAGGATTTCTTGGTCACATCGAGCAGGTGCTGTGCTTCCTCAGATACACTGCCTACCGGGTAAGACCAAGCGGAATCGGCAAGCCAGCCATCATACTTCACTACCATGTCAATGGTAACGATATCTCCGTCCTTTAACGGTTCATGGCTCGGGAAGCCATGGCAAATCACATCGTTGACCGACGCGCAGGTGGCAAAGGGATATCCGTGATATCCCTTCTGCTCCGGGGTCGCACCTCGCTCTGCCAGGAAACGCTCCACGAACTGGTCAATCTCCAGTGTTGTCACGCCCGGCTTAATCATCTGCGCAATCTGCCGATGACATTCGGCAAGAATGTCTCCAGCCTTATTCATCTTGGCGATTTGTTCTTGTGTTTTGAGGATTATCAATCCTGCTCACTCCTTTTTTCAAATGCTGTTATCTCCTATCCAAATCAAAAAGCCTTAGCTGGCTGGAGAGCCAAGGACAGGCACCTGCCCTCCATACTCCCCTGCCAATAAGGCTGATTCACAAGCACAAGATGTATCTGCTTTCTTCTTAAATCGTATATCCCAAAAAGAAAAGCTGAAGCGCCCTACATCATCTTATTCTACTCTTAAGCTAAGGTAACCTCAAACATTTCCGTTATGAATATCTGCCCTCCGATTTAAACGTAACAGGTACAAGAGCCGCTGCGTATACATTTTGTATTCTCGGGGGCAGCTTCAACTCTGCCGTAATCCAGGAGGTCATATGACTCTCTATAGCCATGAGCAGAATAAAAGCAGGCATCCATTTTCCCCATTTAAAACTTCATTTAACCAAGACAATCGTTTCTCCTCATAAAATAAAATATACATTAAGGATGCGCAGAAACGATAATTTTACACGTGAGATCACAAATCCTTTCTTTTTTCCTATGCTTTATTATATCAAATGGATCCAGGTACTTAGCTTTCCACTTGTTTCCGTTCCTCATCGGTCATATCGCTCTTCTCCTTGGACAGGAACCAGCCGAGAACCGCAATCAGGATCAGCACTCCCCAGAATACAAGCTTCCAGCCCGTGCTCTTCGGAAATGTCTTCTCCAGTACAGCGATATCAGGATGCGCGAGCGTATATACGGCCAGCTTAATCCCTACCCATCCTACGATCAGGAAAGCTGCCGTTTCCAAGCCGGGTCTTCTGACCAGCAGCCTTCCGAAATACGACGCCGCAAATCGCATGATGATGAGGCCGATGATTCCGCCTGTGAGAATAACCAGGAATTGTCCGCCGTCCATCCCCCCGATATTCGGCAGGTTGGTCTCTGGAAGCGTCAAGGCAAGCGCAACGGCTGCCAAAATCGCATCGACTGCAAAGGCAATATCCGCAAGCTCTACCTTCAATACGGTAACCCAGAATTTTTCGGTCTTCGTCTCAGCTTCCTTCAGATGTTTCTTCTTCTTCACAAAGAACTGTTTAACGATATGATTGATACTGATATACAACAGGTAGAAGGCTCCGATAGCCTGTACGTACCAGACATCTGCCAGGAACGAAATAATGAATAGCGAGGCAAAACGGAATACAAAAGCTCCTGCCAATCCGTAAAACAACGCCTTCTTCCGCTTATCCTCCGGCAAATGTTTGACCATGATGGACATGACAAGTGCATTATCGGCTGCGAGGATACCCTCGAGTCCAATCAGCACAATCAGTACCCATCCATATTCAAGCAACAGTCCCATTTCCAAACGCAATCTCTCCTTCTTGTTATGAAATGTTCCGATTCCGTTTTAAAAAGGTTGAAGGAAACAAAAAAACCTTTATCCCGAAAATCGGCGATAAAGGTATCATACCCAGAAATAGCTCACAGGAATAACAACCTTTACCGAATCGGCAAAGGTCTCGCAAACAACTTTCGTTGCCAACAAAGCCGGAGACACGTTACGTGTCACGAATTGACGACTTTGCTGAGGCTGCTACTCCCCTTTACTTGAATAAATGGATTATAGCATGGCTGTATAATGGCGCCAATAGATTTCCGAAAATTTTACATTCCGTTTACACTTCTCTTTTCTTCCTCCAGGCATAGACCAACAGTACAACTGCGAGAACGACTGCAGCTCCCCACAAGAAAGGCTGCAGTAACGGCGACTGACCTGCCCCCTGATCTTCGCTTGCAGGGACTTCCTCGGGAAGGGCGTTCTTCCCTGTATCCCCTGATTTAGGTATTTCTTGTGGAGAATACCCCTTGCCAAGCTCGGTTAGTTCCTTACCTGCCGCAGAGAGGAGCTTCGTTCCGTCGCACAGCCCTGTTTGCAGCTGACCGGAGCGTAGTACATAACCGAACACCAAAAATTCACTTCCCACCGCAAACTGATCATAACCACAGCTGGCTGAAGACATCGCCGTTGTAAGCTCCGTCTTAAGTGGCAACTCCCCTTTCCATACCTCAGTTACCTCAAACGTCACAACGACCGGATCTGTAGAGGACATCACCAGCTTTGGCTTCGGGCCAACCATCTTAGTCACTTTGCCAGCAAATACAGCAGCGCTCCGTTCCAAGCCTTCCGGAACCGTAGGCGGTCCAGCGCAAGAACAGGCGAATACATCCGTTGGTTTTACAGCATATACACTCACAAGCAGCAGCAAACAGCTAAGCAGGATCATGACCGTGAAATTTCTCATAAAGGATCACCTCAATCCCTAGACGTCTCTCTCCTCTAAAATGTTCCCGTTGGTCTATAAAAGGAAGGACGATCCGGCAAGAGATTTATAGGTCGCATCATACAGGCTGTTTACTGGCTACCATCAAATAGTGTCGTTCTGTTGGGTACTCGATGTTCTCCACCTTCAGCCCCGCTTGCTCCAACAGGTTCTTCATGACATACGGGTCGATCCGGTTCGGACGAGGAACCCGCTGCTCCGATGGATCCTCCTGCCATTCCAGGCATAAGCAGCGTCCGCCCGGGCGCAAGACTCGTGCAATCTGTTGAATGGACTCCTCCAGTTCATCCGTGATGTGAAGAATGAGGGAAGCGATGACACGATCCATCGTTCCCTCTTGGAACGGTAGCTTTTCCACGATCCCTTCCATGACGTTGACATTCGTTAACCCCTGCTCCCGTACACGATCCCGCATCATTTGCAGCATGGCTGGCTCGGTATCCAGAGCATATACGGTGCCTGTCGTTAGCGCAGCGGCCGGTATGGAAAAATATCCGGTGCCTGCTCCAATATCCAGCACATCCACCTCTCCACTCACCTGCAGCCTCTCAAGCAGCGAAGATGCGGGCAGCTCCCTCTTTCTTTCCGGACTTTCCAATCGGTCTATGAGTGTCTTATCAAAGCTTTCCTTCATCTTGTTGTTTCCCTCCTTGTATCATTGCATTTCATACGTAAGCACATAAATACAAATTCTGTAGGGGACATAGAGTCCACCCTTCCTGTGGCTACCATACGTCTTCCTGAGGTTACCATACCGTTGTTCGTTGATGATGTAAACCGGTTATGCCCAAAACGAAAAGGGCATCCCCATGATCATCATTGACCACGGGGACACCCATTCGTGCAATTAATCGAGTTGATCCTCCATTCGTACCTGCTTTGCCAGGAAATCTGCGAGATGAACGGCCTCTACGCCATTTTGCAAACCGGCACGCTCGATACCCCACTTCATTTGCAGCAGGCAGCCCGGATTAGAAGTCACAATGACCTTGGCCCCGGTAGCTTCCACATGCTCCATCTTATGGTCCAGCAGCGTTGTCGACATTTCCGTCTGGGTCAGGTTATATATGCCAGCGGAACCGCAGCATACCTCTGCCCCCTGAAGCTCGCACAATTGCACGCCCGGAAGCTGCGACATCAGCTGGCGCGGCTCTTCCTGCACCCTCATCACGTTGCGCAGGTGACAGGAATCCTGATAGGTGACGGCAACCGCCGCATCGTCCTTCCCGGCTTCCGCATGGATCGGCTCAAGCGGCCTGCCCAGGTTGTGCAGCAGCTCGGAGATATCCTTCACCTGATCTGCAAAACGGACCGCCGCTTGCGAAAGACGCTCATCCGGTTCCGCATGCATCAGATGATCGTATTCCTTCAGCAAGGCACCGCATCCCCCCGCATTGCTTGCGATATAATCGACGTTCGCTTCCCCGAAAGCCCAAATATTTCGACCGGCCAGCTGCTTGGCATCACCCATCTCACCCGCATGGGCATGCAGTGCTCCGCAGCATACCTGCTCCTCCGGTATGACGATTTCGAACCCGGCCTGACGGAGCAGTCGCACGGTATTTACGTTCGTAGGTGCAAACATAACATCCATAATGCAGCCCCGGAACATGCCCACCCGGCCAACCGTATCTCCTGCCGCTGGAATAACCATGAGCCCTGAACCACTGTCAGTCGTTTCACGCCGGTAAGGAAAGCCCGCCTTGCTCCACAGCTCTTCCAGGCCATCGCCCGATACATCAGGCAGTGCCTGCTCAAGCTGCTGAAGATGGTCGGGAAACAGCTTCATGGCCCCTGAGTTTCGGGCAAACTTCTGCAGCCCTGATTTCTGATAGAAGGAAAGCGTCTTGCCAATCAGCTTCAGCCTTCTGCGATGCGGGAACACCCCTTGCAGGAAGGTCTTGCGGACGATTCGCACAGGCATCGAATACGGCTTCTCCGCAGCAATGGCAGCCCGGGTCTGCTCGATCAATTGGCCGTACTTCACGTCCGAAGGACAAGCTGGCTCACAGGCTCTGCAGCCCAGACACAGATCCATCTGGCTACGGAAGCTTTCATCCGGCTCCATCAAGCCATCAACAACGGCTTTCATAAGTGCAATCCGCCCACGGGGGGAGGCCGCCTCAAGTCCCGTCTCGATGAATGTTGGGCAAGCGGTCTGGCAAAATCCGCAGCGCATACAGTTTGTCAGCTGATCCTCATCCAGCGTCAGCTTCAGCGACTGGGCCAGCTTCTCATGGGTTGAATTCATGCGCTCTCGCTCCCCTCACGGTGTTTGAATCTCCTCATCCTGCGTTGTCGTCCGTCCTACAGCTTCCGTTCGATCCTGATAAATGATCCGCTTTCTCGTTTCCGCGAACAGCTTGCCCGGGTTCATGATCTGATGCGGGTCGATCGCATCCTTGATGGATTTCATCATCTTGATGCCGGCTTCGCCCACCTTCCATTCCAAGTAAGGTGCCTTCACGATCCCAACGCCATGCTCCCCGGTAATCGTGCCGCCCATCGCAATGGCCACTTCAAAGATTTCGGCGAAGGCCTGTTCCACGCGGTGAATCTCTTCCGGATCCCGTGCATCCGTCATCGCGGTCGGATGCAGATTGCCATCCCCGGCATGACCGAATGTGCAGATCTGCACATCATATTTCTGAGCGATTCGCTGAACCTCAAGCACCATATCCGCAATCTTCGAACGGGGAACCGTAGCATCCTCCAATATCGTTGTGGGCCGCAGACGGGATAGCGCTGCGAGCGCACTCCGTCTGGCTTCCATCACCTTCGCCCCTTCCTCCGGAGTCTTGGCGATATTCAGCTGCACCGCACCCGATGCAAGACATATTTCCTCCAGCTGCTTCAAATCCCGCTCCACATCATCGGCGTTGCCATCCTGTTCGATAGCCAGCATCGCTTTAGCGTGAACCGGCAGTCCGATTTTGGCAAAATCCTCGACCACCTGAAGTGTGGGCTGATCCATAAATTCCAGCGTACACGGAAAAATATGATGGGCTATAATGTTCGAAACCGTTCGGGCAGCCGCATGGAGGTCATCATAAACGGCGACCATCGCTTTCCTGTAAGAAGGCTTCGGAATTAATTTAACCGTTGCTTCTGTGAGTATGGCTAACGTTCCGCCCGATCCTACCAATAGTCGGGTCAGATCGTACCCTGCCGCATCCTTCACCAGCTTGCCGCCTGTACGCAGGATGCTGCCGTCCGGCAATACAGCCTCCAACCCCAGGACATAATCCTTGGTTGTGCCGTACTTCAAACCGCGCAGTCCGCCAGCCCCCAGGGCAATATTGCCGCCCATCGTACAGATGATCATACTGCTTGGATCCGGCGGGTAGAACAACCCGGTCCGTTCAACCGCCAGATGAAACTGCTTTGTATTCAGACCGGTCTGGAAGGTCGCGGTCAGATTATCCGAATCGATCTCCAGCAGCTTGTTCATTCGAGTCATGACCACCACCAGCCCGCCCTGAAGCGGAATGGTGCCGCCGCACAGATTGCTGCCTGCACCTCGTGTAATGACGGGTATCCGATGCTTTGAACAAATTTTGACGATGTCGGATACCTGCTGCGTGCTTTCGGGAAAAATCACCCCGTCCGGCATCGCTTGATATAGCGGGGTAGCATCATAACTGTAAGAAACCAGGCTTTCCGGATCGTCCTTGAACCACTCCCCGCCAACCACTTTGATCAACAACTCGCGAATAACCGATTCCAGCACATTTCATTCCCCCTCCCATTACGGGCTTTACTACGATAAATTCCCCTTGCTTCTCACGAAGTTAAATACGCTTTCCGTCCTGATGCTTGAATATCAATTATAGGAACGGCATCGAGCCCATCGTCCCTCTTCCTAAGCTAGAGAAATTCAGGCTTGCTTCTCCCACTAGGGCAGCGCCAGCTTTCCCATCACGGTTGGGCGAAACGCTCCAGTAGCTGCAGGCAGATTGTTGGGAACGCCGAACATGAAATCATTGCCAAGCAGTGCAAAGATCACGGCTTCCTTGGCATCGTCATCAAACCCCAGCGTTCTGGAGGTCATCACCTTCTGCCCCGGCAATAACTCGCCTAACATGGAGAGCAATGTCTTGTTGCGGGCTCCTCCACCGGTCACTATCACTTCATCGATCCCGTGACGGAGGAAAACATAGTTCTCATAGCTGTCAGCAATGGAATGAGCTGTAAAAGCCGTTGCCGTTGCCATTGCGTCCTCGTCCGACAGCTTGCGCAGCTTGGCTTGTTCCAGGAACGAAACCGCATAACTGTGGCCGAACAACTCCCTCCCCGTTGATTTGGGCGGCGGGGTGCCGAAGTAAGAATGGCCCAGCATTTCGTCCAATAAAACGCGGTCCGGCTTGCCTTGGGCAGCCCAATTACCTCCGTCGTCATACAACAACCGCCCTCCGGACAGGATGTAGGCCACAGCGTCTATAACCATATTGCCGGGTCCGGTATCAAAGGCCAGCACATCCGAAGGATCCGCCCCTGCGGGCAGCGCCGTGCAATTGCCGATCCCGCCGATGTTTTGCAGCAGCCTTCCACGTTCCGGGTGACGGAATAATATCCAATCCCCATACGGAGCAAACGGTGCGCCTTGGCCCCCGACCGCCATGTCCGCGGGACGAAAGTCCCCGACCACGAGCTTGCCGGTATGCTTGGCAATAGCAGAGATATCGCCGATCTGCAAAGTCGACGCGACAGCATACGGGTCGCCTTGTTCCGGTACCGGCTGATGCCAGATGGTCTGTCCGTGAGAGCTGACCAGATCCACTTCATCGACATGCATGCCCGCATCGGCAACCGCTTCCAGAACAACCGCTCCAAACTGATAACCGAGGAACGCATTCATATTGCATATTAGAGCACTGTTCGAATTCGCTTCCACGCACAAATCACGCAGCCGCTGACGAAGCTCCGGCTCATATGCCTTACTGTAGTAATGCAAGAGCTCGACCGAGGCTGCAAGGCCGCTTCCCTCTATGCGGACAATCGCAGCATCGATGCCATCCAGCGAAGTGCCGGACATCAAGCCGACCACAACGGTCGGCCTTCCATCCTTCCATGGTGAGAACATCATCGTCTACGCCTCCCCATACAGCAGGTAAGGAGCCCTCATCGTTCTCCACTGTTCCGATTCCCGGGCCCACTGCGCAGCAATACGCTGAAGTCCGGCTTCTTCATGGATGTGCCTCCGGACATCCTCGCTTCCTGTGAGCAAATCAATAAAATATCGATTGCGTCCTGCCGGCGGAGTAAGCCACTGGAACTCCTCCGGGTACATCCGGCTGACCAGATGCAGAAGCGTAAGCCCAGTACGTACAGCCTCCACTTCAGATGGCTTCGTCATGAACAGCATCACGCCTCCACATCCTTCACCCTGATGCTTCGAGAAGGTTGGTGTCATGAACATGGGATGGGCATGGATGCCTGGAAGTCGATAGGCGTTAAACGCCTTGGCCAGCTCCTCGCCGTCGATCCACGGAGCACCGATCCATTCAAATGGCCGGGTCGTGCCTCTGCCTTCCGAAAGATTGGTCCCTTCGAAGAAGCAGGTTCCGCTGTAGAGGCGAACCGTATCCATCGTGGGAATGTTCGGGGAAGGCAGCACCCACGGAAGCCCCGTCTCGGTGTAGTCCATCCTGCGGGTCCAACCTTCCAGCCCAATGACATCCAGATCACAGCCGGTTCCCCGCATCTCGTTAGCCATACGCGCAAATTCACCGATGGTCATCCCGGTGCAAATCGGTATCTGCCATCCGCCCACCATCGATTCGTATCCCGGCTGCAGCAAGCCGCCTTCACAGCGTTCCCCGCCGAGCGGATTCGGCCGGTCCAGAACGAGCAGGCTCTTGCCATGTTCGGCGCATGCCTCCATGACATACAGCAGGGTGGTCATATAGGTGTAGAAACGCACACCGAGGTCTTGAATATCGAAGATGACGGTATCGACATTCTTCAGCATATCGGCATCCGGCTTACGCCGGGAGCCGTACAGGCTGTACACAGGAACACCGTATACCGGATCTACTTCATCCTCCACGTGTTTGCCTGCCTGAAGCTGACCGCGCAGCCCATGCTCACAAGCAAACAAAGCCGTCAATTCCGAATTCGGCAAGCCTGCAATCACCTCAATAGATGAACGAAAATCCGACGTGAGCCCCGTCGGATTCGTGATGACGCCAAGGCGACAGCCTGTGATTTTCTCATGCGATAATCCCGGCAGGACATCAATTCCGCTCCGCATGTTACCCCTCATCATACGCTTACACCTCTCGCTTCCGAGGCTGCAATACCGTCTTCTGCCGGCTTGGCCTCTTCCGGATTCAGTACATTATACGTAACCTTATGCTGGTATATCGCCCACATGCCGTTAAAGAGGAATCCAAAACCAACCACGGTAAGGACCAGTGGAATCGCAACGCAGAAGGCTTGAAAGCTTGCTCCAAGCGTATAGGCCGGAAACTTCAGGAACAACTTGACGCTGTAGGCCATCGCTTTAAAGATGCCCATCCCTTCCTGAATGACAAGCTGAAAGGTGTAGAATTGGGAGATGAGCGCCATGATGACAAAATAGGTCTGGAATACACCGATCGCGAGATAGCCGATTCCCTCTTTGCCTCCGTAATACCACCAGGTGGACCACAGAATCAGTGCCATCACTACGAAGAAGAAGCCCATAACCACAGCAGGCCCGAGGCCTTTAAGCGCACCTTGGAACACGTCCTTGAGCCTGGACTTGCCCCGTTCCGTCTTGCGATGGTAAGCATAACAAACCCCGTAGAACAACGGCATATACAGCACCGGCAGCAGCAGTAGCGCCGCCATCAGCGGCACAAACATCACGACAACCACGAGGATCAGCGAGGTTATCATGCTGTATAAGGCCACCGCCGTAATTTCGCGGTAAACCTCAACCCCTGTCTTTTTTAACACATCATTCAGCTTGTGCATAGATTTCCTCTCCTCTTCGTCGTTGTTTACCAATCAATACGCTGTTCCGTCTCAGGATCGAAGAAATGCACTTTATCAAAATTGAAAATGAATGTTTTCTCCATGCCCGGATAACCTGTCGTTTCGGGATGAACCTTCGCGGTAACGGTCCGGTTGCCAACTCGGAAATACACCAGATTCTCCGAGCCCAGATGTTCAACGACCTGTACCTTGGTTGAATACGTATAGTCCAGATTCGAGATGACCGGTATATCCTCACCCGTAATATGCTCGGGACGCATGCCCAGAATGAGATGCTCATTCTCGTATTTGCTCAGCGCAGCCGCCATGGAATCGGGAATGACAAATTCGCCGCCCTCCATCCGAAGCACGTTTCCTTCCTTATGCACATCGATAAAGTTCATCGGCGGAGATCCGATAAAACCGGCAACAAACATGTTTTGCGGATTCGCATACAGCTCCGTCGGTGATGCAATCTGCTGAATAATCCCGTTGTTCATCACGACAATCCGCTCGCCGAGTGTCATCGCTTCAACCTGATCATGCGTTACGTATACAATGGTTGCCTCAAGACGTTTATGCAGCTCGGACAGCTCCACGCGCATCTGCACGCGAAGCTTCGCATCCAGGTTCGAGAGCGGCTCATCAAACAGGAACACCTGCGGATCGCGTACAATCGCCCGGCCCACCGCAACGCGCTGACGCTGTCCACCGGACAGCTCGCGCGGCTTCCGATCAATCATCGACTCCAGGCCGAGAATGGAGGCGGCCTGTGATACCTTTTGCTCAATATATTCTTTAGGTTTCTTCAGATTCTTCAAACCGAAGGAGAGATTCTCGCGAATTGTCATATGGGGATACAGGGCGTAATCCTGGAACACCATGGCGATATCCCGGTCTTTCGGATGGAGATTGTTTACCACCCGGTCGCCGATGAGGATGTCACCGGATGTTTGACGCTCAAGCCCGGCAATCATGCGCAGCGAAGTGGTTTTGCCGCAGCCGGAAGGACCGACAAATACCACAAACTCTTTATCATGAATTACAAAGTCCGACCCCGCTACAGCGGTAAAGGTCCCTTTGTTGTCGTCTACAAATTCTTTTCGTATATTACGGAATTCTACGCGTGCCATAACTTTGCCTCCTTCTAGCCTTTAACGGCTCCAATGGTGATGCCTTGCAGGAAATAGCGCTGAAGCGAGAAGAACAGGATCATCATCGGCAGTGCCGCGACGGTGGCTCCAGCCATAAGTGCGCCGAAATCGGTTGTGTCCGCATAGACGAAGGAAGCAAGACCTACCTGAATGGTCCTCATTTCCGCCGAATTGGTCACGAGGAAGGGCCAGAAGAAATCGTTCCATGATGCAACGAACGTGAAGATAGCGAGTACGGCGAGACCCGGTTTAGCCATAGGAAGAATGACTTTCCAAAAGATACCGAACTCTCCGCAAGCATCGATCCGCGCTGCATGAATCAAGGAGGTGGGCAGCGACGACATGTACTGCTTCATCAAGAAAATGTTGCCCACACTTACGATTCCGGGGAGCAGAATGGCCGTATATGTATTCCCGAGATCAAATACGTCAATCATCAAAATATAGAGCGGAATCAGCGTAACTTGTGCCGGAATCATCATGGTGCTGAGCAAAACCCAGAATACCGCTTTGTTCCCCGGGAACTTCAGCTTCGCAAAGGCATACCCTGCGAGCGATGCGAGAAACACGTTGGTCACCGTCAGGATGGTGGAGATTAATAAGGAGTTAAAGAGCCACCTCATTACGTTGGTTTTGCCGAAAAAACGCTCATATGGGGCTACGGACAGCACGTCCGGGATCATTTTGGGAATAAACGAAGCGGCCGACTTGGTGTCCTGTACAGAGCCAATCAACATCCAGTACATCGGAATGATCGTCAGAACGCTCCATACCACCAGGATGACCGAAGCCACAATCAGCATGATCACTTTTGATCTTGATTTCATGGGTGCACCCCCTTTTAGCTTCAGTGATATACGTTAGTACTCTACGTCGGAAGAGAAATATTTGAACTGAATGATGGAAATGACGATAATCAATGCAGCCAGCACAAAAGATTGCGCCGCCGCAAGCCCGAATTCGTAGAAATTAAACGCCGTGCTGTAAATCAGATAGGCGATGGTGGTCGTCGCAAAGTTCGGTCCGCCCTGTGTCATCAGATACACCGAGATAAACACCTGGAAGGACGTAATGACGCCCGTCACAAGCAGATACAGCGTGGTTGGTTTCATCAGTGGCCACGTAATGCGCCAGAATTTGGACCATCCGCTGGCATGGTCAATATCCGCGGCTTCATAGAGCGATTTGGGAATCCCGCCCATGGCGGCCAGATAGAGAATAATGCCTGCACCATGCGAACCGAGCCAGTTCATCAATATGAGCGAAAAGAGGGCGGTATCCGATTTGCCAAGCCATATGACAGGATCGAATCCGAACAATCCAATGAACCGATTCAAAAGCCCGGCATTCGTCGGATCGTAAATGGCAAGCCATACGACGGAGATCGTTACGCCGGAGGCTACGGCCGGCAAATACATCGTAGCCTTGAAGAACGTTTGCCATTTGTTCTTCATCTGGAAAATAAAAAAGGACAGACCATACGTGATAACAATGTTGACCGGAACCGTGCCGATCGTGAATAAGACCGTATTCCTCATGGATTTCCAGAACACTTCATCCTGTACCATCCGTGTGTAGTTATCCGTTCCAATCCATTCGGAGCCCATAACGCTGTATTCCTGGAAGCTCATCAGAAAGGCGGAAGCAACCGGGTATAGCGTAAATACCAAGAACAACAGTACTGGAGCCAGAATGAATAAATACGCCCATCCATATTCGCGCCAGTACCCCTTCATGGGGGGACGTGAAGGCCGGGCTTGCGCCGGGGCAGTCTGCATTTGATTTCCTCCTTTGCGCACAGGTGAAGTATGTTCATGAAGCCTTAATTCTTACAAAGCCTAGAGCGATTCGTTTAAAAAGGGAGTGACCCGATTTGTTCCTGCTAAGGACAACGGGACACCCCCTTATAACTTCAATTACTGTCCTAAAATTTGTTTGCCTTTGTCTATGAAGTCTTGTGCGATCTGCTCCGGCGTCTTCTCACCCGAGAACAACGCCTGGATGTTCGGCTTCACCACTTGCTCCTTGAATTTCTTCTGGTTGCCGGAATCTTTGGCATCGAGGCTCAAGGTCACAGGAATGTCTTTGAAGTTCGCAAAAATTTCTGCTGCTTTGATGGTCGATTCTGTTCCAAGTCCTTTGCCTGCATAGAATTCCGCCTGTGATTTGCGAACGAATGGCAGCACCAGTTCATTGGCGGAATTACCGGCTTTCGCGCCGCTCAGGCCTTCCATGATCAGGAAGGTATTCTTCGCATGCTCTTCACCCTTATCCTTCTTCTGCTTGAAGGCTACGTAGCCTTCGCCGAACATGGAGGTTTTGCGCTCTGCCCCGTCGTTGTGCGGAACCGGCAGCAGAACAAAGTCGATTTTCTCGCCTTGCACCGTACCGCTGTCAATGTCCTTCGCACGGTTTTGCAGCATCACATCGTAATAAGGGATTGCCTTGGATACGATGGCGGCTTCCTCTGCGTAGAACCAGTCCATCCGTTTAGCGGGTTGAATCGCCGCTGTCTCAGCCGGCATATGCCCGGCTTTCATCAGATCGGAAACAAACGTCATCGTGTCCAGAATGCGCTCATCATTCCATTGAAACTCGCCTTTATCGTTCAGGACGTCCGGCATCCCGTTGCTGCGTGTCAGCATTTCGATGAAGTCAAGGGAAGTTCCGTCCGTTACCAGCGCATAGCGCGTTTTGCCGTTCGGGAGCTTGGTGGTCAGCTTATCGGCAGCTGCCTTGAATTCGGTCCAGGTCCAGCCGTTCTCCTGAATGGACTTCCAGTCGATGCCTGCTTCTTCAAGGATCTTCTTATTGCCGCCCCATGCCCACAGGGATTGGTACAGCGGAAGACCGTATTGCTTGCCTTGGATTTGACCAAGCTCGAGTGTGCCCGGGAGATAGTCGTTCTTTATCTCGTCTGTGATATAAGGGGTTAATTCCAGTGCCAGACCGGTATCCACATAAGCACCGTCCACCGCATGGAAATAAAGATCAGGCGGATTACCGGCATTCAGGGCTACATCGAACTTCTTCGGACCTTCAGCCCATGAAAGCACTTCGGTTTCTACTGTAATGTGCGGGTATTTTTCTTTCAAATCCGCTACATGCTCTTTCAATTCATCTTCATATTTACCATGTACCGGATAAGTCCAGACAACAACCGTGTCCTGCTTCGGTGCAGCCTCGCCATTTCCTTCCGAAGCTGTTCCGCTTCCGCCTTCAGGAGCCTTCGCCCCGCCGGAACCGCCGCAAGCCGCGGTGAACACGAGCATTAAAGAAGCCAACAATGTAAGCCAACCTTTTTTCTTCATGTACTACTCCCCTTATCATTTATATATTTGTGGTTTCGCTATGAACTACAACCGCTTGATCGCTTGCCGGCTCTCATCCAGGTATTTCACTGAATTCTCGTAATTCCGGCTGGCGACGCCAAGATATAAAATATCGATAAGATTCAACTGCGTAATACGAGACGACATCGCGCCACTGCGAATTTCGTTCTCCGTCGAGGAGGTGTACAAGGGAATATCCACCGATCGGCTTAAGGTAGAGTCACCGTATTTCGTAATGCCAATCGTCTTGCATCCTTTCTCTTTGGCTATGGCTGCTGCGCGAATCACTTCATCCGTTTCACCGGAATAGGAGATGCATACGGCCGCATCATCTGGAGTCAGCAGCACCGCCGAGGTGAGCTGAACATGAGGGTCCGGAAAAGATATACATACCTTATTAATCCGCAAAAATTTCTGCTGGGCATCCATCCCGATCAGATTCGAAGCCCCTACCCCGAACATGAAAATACGCTTAGACTGATCGAGGGCCAGTACGGCCTCCTTCACCTTCCCTTCCTCCATAATCTTCATCGTATCCCGAATCGATTGAATGTTATTGTTCGAGACGTTCTGTATAATTGCAGAAATGCTGTCATTGGGCCGAATATCCTGATATCCGGTGGCTAATGGCTCCTGCAAGTCTCCGGCTACCTTCAGCTTCAGATCCTGATAGCCCTTGAATCCCATCGTTTTGCACAGGCGCACGATAGCAGCCTGACTGGAACCGCTTCGGACAGCAAGATCCGCGACCGACATCTGTATCATCTCTGCCGGTTCCTGCAAAATGAAGGCTGCAACCTTGCGCTCGGACGGATTTAATGAATCATACACCTCACGCAATCGAACCAATCCGCCGTTCATTCCTTGCCCCCCTTTACTCATAATCCTCTGATGATCATTCATATGTAACATTACTTTACACCTATTGAATGAAAGCATGACTGGTATCGCTTTCAATATCAGTGGATTGAGTTCATTATAAATTGTATGAAATTATATTTCAATACATAATTGGTGATTTAAAATTTTATTTTACAACACTTCTTTTTTCTCCTATACTGGATATAGAAAGCGAAGTGGTTCAATATGGAAATTTATATCGGTGTTGATGGTGGCGGCACAAAGACTGATGCAACCGCTATCCACAGCAGCGGAGAGGTATTGTCCCGTTTTACCGGAGGTTCCACAAATCCTTATATTGTAACGTTCGATAAAGCGATGGCGGAACTCCAAAACGTGTTGGATGGGCTCCTGACACCTCTGAATGATAAGTCATTTTCATTAACATCAATATGTCTTGGAATGTCAGGTATAAGTTCTGTGGATGAACGTCGGCGTGTTCAATTACACCTTCTTTCCTATTTTCAGCAGCGGCTGCCCTCCATACGCATATACATGCGTTCGGAAGCCGAGATTTCATTAATGGCTGTGCTGGAGCGTCAGCATGGAATGCTCGCCATCTCGGGAACCGGCTCCAATACTTACGGTATCACCCAATCGGGAGATATCCACCGCGTCGGCGGCTGGGGGCATCTTCTCGGGGATGAAGGCAGCGGTTACCAGATTGGGCTTCAGACCCTGAAATCGGTAATCAAGAGTCATGAAGGCATTACACCGCCCACTATCATGACCAGCCTGATTGTTGAATCCTACCCTCTCCAGCATATTACCGATCTCAAATCTTACATTTACCTGCCCGCTATAACGAAACAGCATATCGCTTCCTTCGCCCGCTGCTGCATTGAAGCAGCGGAAGCCGGGGATGAAGCGGCACTCCGTATCATCCGGCAGCAGGCTGAAGAGCTGGCCGATACAACTAGCGCTCTCATCAGGCAGCAAGCTGAATTCGAAGAGAGTGATCTGGTATGGATCGGCTCGATATTCAAGCATTCGCCAGAGTTCCGGAAGGCGTACTGCGACTCCCTGCTAATGCGTTATCCTCAGCTGCGATTTCCCGAAGGGAACCGTGAACGAACACCCGCGCATGGTGCGGCCCTGTTAGCCTGCAAGCTATTTACAGACGGCGTCTCTGACTTGCTGTAGCATTCACATCATCAGTGCCCGTCCATATTCCAAGGCAAAAAAGGAGACCTGTCTCATGACGAATACTCTAAGTCAATTGACAACCGAACAGCCTCATGAACATACGCAGAACATTGATCAGTTGAGCTCAGAACAAATTATGATCCTTATTAATAACGAGGATAGTCTGATCACCGAAACGATTCGTGAACAGATCCCTCTTATAGCCCGAGCAGCGGATCTCGTGGTAGAAGCTTTCGAGAATGGCGGCAGATTGTTCTACATAGGCGCAGGAACCAGCGGTCGAATCGGTATCCTTGACGCATCCGAATGCCCACCTACCTACGGGACGGATCCGTCCATGGTGCAAGGGTTGATCGCAGGCGGCTTCAGAGCCGTGAAGGAGGCGATTGAAGGTGCGGAGGATAGCGAGGAATTGGGTGCCCAGGACATCAATGAAAACGGTATCAGCAAGAAGGACGTTGTCATTGGTATCGCCGCCAGCGGACGCACGCCTTATGTTCTTGGAGCTATGCGACGTGCCAAGGAACTCGGAGCGGTTGTTGTCGGGCTCTGCAATAACTACGAATCGCCCATGCATCAGTATGCGGATTTTGTGATTGAAGCCGTCGTTGGCCCTGAGGTCATTATGGGCTCCACGCGCATGAAGGCCGGTACATCGCAAAAGCTGATCCTCAATATGCTGACAACAACGGCCATGATTCGAATTGGCAAGGTGTACAAAAACTTGATGGTCGACCTCAACCCTTCGAATAACAAGCTTGTGCATCGTGCCAAACGCATCATTACGCTTGCAACAGGTGCATCGGAGGAGGAAGTGGAGAAGGCTTACCATGAAGCCGGTGCCCATGTCAAAACAGCAATTGTTATGCTCTTGGCGAATGTCAGTGCTGCGGAGGCATCCACGCTGCTTGATGGTACCCGCGGATTCGTTCGCGGTGCGATTGATCTAAAGGCGTCCAAGTAAAGCAATGGGCTTGTTATGCTGCGTAAGCCTTCCATGAATAGAAACGGGATATCTCCAGGTCCATGTTGGCCTGTACGATATCCCGTTTATTTTTTGCTGTTTTATCGGATACTCACCGCCTATGATCTCATCTGTCCATGCCCTGTTTCATTCCAACCTGTTGTTCGCTCCATTCCCACAAGCGAGCGGCAAGTTTTGGATCCCTTGCCTTCTCAGTGGTTTTGTCCGGCTTGCACTTGACGTAATATTCCCCTGTCACATGCTCTACTTCAGGACTAGAGGCCAGATAAATCGCTGTCCGGGCACCTTCGAGCGCCGTTAAGAAGAACGGGCGAAGCAGCTTATAGACCGCTTTACCGAAGCCTGTATCCCGGTTTACACCAAGACTGGTGCTTACGGCGCCGGGATGGAGTGCATTGACCGTCACCCGCGTCGGCTGCAGTCGGCGGGCCAGCTCTTTGGTGAATAAAATATTGGCTAACTTCGACTGCGCATAACCCTTGGCCACATTGAATCCCTTCGCCAGATTAGGATCTCCCCAGTGGATGCTTCCAACCTTATGCGCCCCCGAGGATACGTTCACGATCCGACCCTGCCGTGCACGCTGGAGGGGTTCAAGCAGCTCGTTTGTCAACAGGAAATGACCTAAATGATTAACGCCGATCATGGCTTCGTACCCGTCCTTCGTCAACTCCCGCTTAATGGTAACCACACCGGCATTGTTCACCAGAACATCGAGTTTGTTGTGCTTGGCCTTAAAATCGGCAGCAAATGCCCGAATGCTGTCAAAAGAGCCCAGATCCAGCGTCATCAGTTCAAGTTCTGTGCTTCCGCTCTCTTCCAGCGCCTGGTGAAGCGCCGCTTCCCCTCTGGATTGGCTCCGGCATGCCATCACAACATGCGCCCCCAATTTGGCAAGCTCAATCGTTGTAACCAGGCCCATACCAGAGTTAGCCCCTGTTACAATGATGATACTCCCTGCCATGTCATTCATCCGCAGACCTCCTCTTACTTCCTACCCTATCATGCTAACAAAAAATCCCGCCACCAACATCAATTTGGAGACGGGACTTAGATAACGTACAGATGTAATTCAGACAAAGGATCAGCGCCTTAGGCTCCGCTCCCATTCATCGCCAGTATGATCGCAGCCAGACCGAAACACAGATTCAGCAAGCACAGAAATACCAGTGTCTGCTTCTGATTCAGCCCCGTTGCCAGCAAACGATAATGCGCCTGGGAAGCGTCGGCCTGATAAATCGGTTTGGATTGAAGCATTCTGCGGATAACCACAATGATATTATCGAAGATCGGCACACCCAGAGCAAAGATGGGAACGAACAAGGAAGCCAAGGTGGCCCCTTTAAACGCGCCATCCAGAGCAATGATCCCGAGTATAAACCCAAGGAAGGTTGCACCGGCATCCCCCATGAATACTCTGGCCGGCGGCTTATTGTACCGCAAATAGCCAAGCGCAGCACCCACGAGAACGACCGCAAGCAGCGCGGATTCGCCTCTGCCCATCGTAATGGCCACTACAAACAACGTGCCTCCGGATATGGCGGAGAGTCCTCCGGCCAGTCCGTCAATGCCGTCCGAGAAATTAATGACGGTCGTTACACCAAAAATCCACAATATCGTCAAGATGAGCTGCAGCCATTCCGGCAAATTGATATATTGCCCCGTGAACGGATTGTTGAATCCTTCAAACGCAATGCCGTAGCTGTATACAACGATAGCCGCGCTCATCTGAACAATGAACTTCGGCAGTGAAGCCAGTTCCTTGCCCTGGGACTTATACCAATCGTCCACAAGACCAATCCCAAGAATCAGGGCACTACCGATAAAGATACCTACCGCTTCCCTGGAAATGGTGCCGGTAAGTGCAAAATATGTGATAAAAAATCCGATGAATATGGCGATGCCCGCTGTCAGCGGTATCGGTTCGCGGTGTATTTTCCGCTCGCTGTCCGACCTTGGCTTGTCCACAAAATCAATCTTGATCGCAAGTTTGCGAAATGGCGGAATCAATACCAGGACCAGCACCATGGATATGACAAACGCTGCTAAATAGAGCATGGTTTCCTCCCAATAAATGATGAATAATGGAGAACATTGCAATCTAAGTATATGACTTATAAGGAACTCTATCAACCTATCAAAAGAAAAAGACTGCCACATCAGTAGAATTATCTACTTAGCAGCAGCCCTCCGGACTCACAGGTTAAGACTCCTTCTTGTTCACCACAAGTCCGATGATCATAACGATAAGTGCCAGCAAAGCAATCAACTGATCGATGGTCATGGCGGAAAGCCTCCTTATGACAGGATGGCTCTTGCCCGGACTATACATCTCACTCTCCCGTTAAATGCCTTACTTACTTTCCCCACTACCATCCTATGAGGGCTCGCTCCCGATTTATGACGAGATCCCAGAAAAAAAACCTGCCCCCGTTCAGCGAACGGTTGAAAGGGCAGGTGGTACATCGTGCTGACACACCGGGCAGAGCTCCCTCTCCCCCTATCTTGAAGAGTCTTCGCTTCGCCTGACGGTGATCAGCGTTATGGCTTGATCGGATTAGGATTTAACCTACTCCGTTACGATATCATAGATCAATACAGGTGCATCCGCATGATCAGCAATTCGAATGCTTTCATACAGCTTCTGCTTCACGTCGTCCACGTTCTCGCGGTTGGCATGAATCGTGACGAGGGAGTCACCCTTCTTCACGGTGTCGCCAACTTTCTTGTTCAGCATCAGGCCTACAGCCAGGTCTATCTCGGATTCCTTCGTTGCACGTCCGGCCCCAAGCAGCATCGCCGCGGTACCAATCTCATCCGCCACCAGTTCGGCGACAACGCCGTCCTGCTGTGCAGGAAGCTCAATCAGATATTGCGCCTTCGGCAGCCGGTCGGGATAATCCACCACAGAGGGATCGCCGCCCTGGTTCTGGATGAACTCCTTGAACTTCTCCAGTGCCTTGCCGTTTCGGATAACCTCACGCAGCTTCTCCTCGGCATCTTCAAGCGAGTCTGCCTTCTGCGCCAGATAAACCATCTGTCTGCCCAGAGCCAGGCACAGCTCCTCCAGATCCTTCGGACCTTCGCCGCGCAGCGCATCAATCGCTTCCTGAACCTCCAGCGAGTTGCCGATCGCAGCCCCAAGGGGCTGGCTCATATCGGAGATGACGGCCATCGTTTTGCGGCCGACGTTGTTGCCGATGCTAACCATGGCATGCGCCAATTCCTTGGCGTCCTCCACGGTTTTCATGAACGCGCCCGCACCGGTTTTAACATCCAATACGATCGCATCGGAACCTGCAGCAATTTTCTTGCTCATGATAGAGCTGGCAATCAGCGGAATGGAATTGACGGTTGCCGTCACATCCCGCAGTGCATACAGCTTTTTATCAGCCGGGGTGAGGTTCCCGGTTTGGCCGATTACAGCAATTTTATGTTGATTCACAAGGTTCACAAATTCGTCTTTGCTGATCTCCACGTGGAAGCCTTCAATGGACTCCAGCTTGTCAATCGTTCCTCCGGTATGACCGAGACCGCGTCCGGACATCTTCGCTACGGGAATGTCCAGAGCCGCTACGAGCGGTGCCAATACAAGCGTTGTCGTATCGCCAACACCCCCGGTGGAGTGCTTATCAACCTTGATTCCCTCAATTGCGGACAGATCAATCGTTTCTCCGGAGTTTACCATCGCCATCGTCAAGTCCGCCCGCTCCCGGTCGGACATGTCCTGGAAATAGATCGCCATATTCATGGCACTTACCTGATAATCAGGAATATCTCCCTTGGTATATCCATCGATAAAGAAATTGATCTCTTCTGTTGTCAGTTCCTTGCCGTCGCGTTTCTTCGCAATTAAATCAACCATTCTCATCGTACATTCTCCTCACTGTTTGCGATGATTGTGTTCTTTCTATGGGCAACACTACAAACGCGAATGGTTCGGCCGATCGCTGCTGCCCCCGGATTCCTTCGTCATTCCTTTACAACGAAATCGCCGTATCCAGCGCTACTTCCATCATCTCGTTAAACGTGGTTTGGCGCTCCTCGGAGGAAGTCTCTTCCCCTGTCAGCAAATGGTCACTTACCGTCAGGATTGTCAGGGCATTCACACCGAACCGTGCCGCAATCGTGTAGAGAGCCGTTGTCTCCATCTCTACGCCCAGCACGCCATGCTGCATCAGCTTCTCAACCACCGACTTGTCCTCACGGTAAAATACATCGGATGTGAACACATTGCCGACATGCATCTTCAAGCCCTTATCCTTGCCGCGCTCATATGCACCAAGCAGCAGCGGGAAGCTGGCAATCGGAGAGAAATCATAGCCGCTAAAGTGATGGCGGTTCATACCGGAATCCGAGCATGCTGCCTGAGCCAGAATGACGTCGCGCACACGAACATGCTCCTGCATCGCGCCGCAGGTTCCGACACGGAACAAATTTTTGACGCCATAATCACGAATGAGTTCGTTGACATAGATACCGATGGAAGGCACGCCCATGCCCGAGCCCTGCACGGAGATGCGCTTTCCCTTATAAGTTCCCGTAAATCCGAGCATCCCCCGCACTTCGTTGTAGCAGGTTACATCCTCCAGATACGTCTCGGCAATAAATTTAGCCCGCAGCGGATCGCCTGGCAGCAGAATCGATTCTGCGATATCTCCCGGCTTCGCTCCAATATGTGTACTCATGTGCAAATTCCTCCACTTTTCGATTTATTTCAAATCATTCAAAAAGCTTATGCCATGCTCCGGCAGCTTCACCCCGAAATTGTCTGCAACCGTGGCCCCAATGTCGGCAAAGGTCTTGCGCAGCGGCAACTCCTTGCCTTCCGCAAAACGCGGGGAGTAGACAAGCAGCGGTACGTATTCCCGCGTATGATCCGTCCCTTTGTAAGTAGGATCATTCCCGTGGTCTGCCGTGATGATCAGAAGATCATCGTTTGTCATTTTCTCGAACACCTCTGGCAGGCGCTGGTCATAATCCTCCAATGCCTGGCCATATCCTTTCGGATCGCGGCGGTGCCCGTACACCGCATCGAAATCCACGAGGTTTATGAAGCTCAGACCCTTGAAGGAATCATCCATGGTCTGCACCATTTTGTCCATGCCGTCCATATTCGATACGGTTCTGACAGCCTTCGTAATGCCTTCACCATCATAAATATCGGAGATTTTGCCGAGGGCAATCACTTCGAGTCCTGCATCCTTCATCTCGTTCATGGTTGTGCGTCCAAAAGGCTTCAAGGCATAATCATGCCGGTTCGCGGTACGCTTGAAGCTGCCAACCTCGCCAGTGAACGGACGCGCAATAATCCGGCCGAGCATATAAGGATCTTCCAGCGTAATTTCGCGGCAGAATTCGCAAATTTCATACAGTTCCTTCAGGGGAACCACATCCTCATGCGCCGCGATTTGCAGCACAGAGTCCGCCGAGGTATAAATAATCAGCGCGCCTGTCTTTACATGCTCCTCGCCAAGCTCTTCAATGATCTCCGTTCCGCTTGCCGGCTTGTTGCCGATAACCTTGCGTCCGGTCTTCGCTTCAATCCGCTGAATCAGCTCATCCGGAAAACCGTCCGGGAACACTCGGAAAGGCGTATCAATATACAGGCCCATGATCTCCCAATGACCTGTCATCGTATCCTTGCCGTTCGAAGCTTCCTGCATCTTCGTATAATAGGCCCGAGGCTTATCGGCAGCAGGCACTCCTTCGATCTCCCGGATGTTCGACAGCCCAAGCGCTGCCATATTCGGCATGTTGAGCCCCCCGCATTCGCGGGCGATATGCCCCAGCGTGTCAGATCCGATATCATCAAAATCAGCCGCATCCGGTGCCTCACCGATGCCTACAGAATCCAGTACAATCAAGTGAATTCGGTCAAAACGTTCCATATCCATGCTCCCCCTCATATATGATCTCAAAAAATCAAACTATCCATAAGGCTCGCTTGTTGTTTACTTCCATCCCTTGGTTACAGGAACAGTCCGGCAATCGTTGCAGACAGCACGCTTACCAGCGTTGCACCGTACAGCAGCTTCAAGCCGAAACGTGCAACCACATTCCCCTGCTTCTCGTTTAGCCCCTTCACCGCACCGGCAATAATGCCGATGGAGGAGAAGTTTGCGAACGACACCAGGAATACGGACACGATACCAATGGTGCGCTCGGACAGATTCGTGAAGTTGGACAGCTCAAGCATGGCTACGAACTCATTCGATACAAGCTTCGTTGCCATAATACTGCCGGCGTCCACTGCCTCTTTCCAAGGCACACCCATGACAAAAGCAAAGGGAGCAAAGATAAATCCTAGCAGCTCTTGGAAAGATATCCCGAAAATCATATCAAAGATGCCGTTGATCATCGCGATCAATGCAACAAATCCGAGAAGCATCGCGGCAACGGTAATCGCTACCTTGAAACCGTCCATGATGTATTCGCCCAGCATCTCGAAGAAGGATTGCTTCTCCTCTTCCTGCACTTCCAGGATATCCTCATCCTTCTCCACCTTATATGGGTTCACGATGGAAGCAATAATAAATCCGCCAAACAGGTTGAGTACCAGCGCGGTCACCACGTACCGCGGCTCGATCATGGTCATATACGCACCTACGATCGACATCGATACCGTGGACATCGCGGAAGCACAGAGCGTATACATACGGTGCTTCGGAATTAAGGCGATCTGTTTTTTAACCGATATAAACACCTCGGATTGCCCCAGGATCGCGGAAGCTACCGCATTGTAAGACTCCAGCTTTCCCATGCCGTTGACTTTACTTAAGACGAGACCGATATATCTTACGATAAACGGCAGTACCTTAATATATTGAAGTATACCAATCAACGCGGAAATAAACACGATGGGCAGCAGAACGTTCAAGAAGAACGGACCTGCACCTTCATTGGCAATGCCACCAAATACAAACTCGATTCCGGCTCCCGCGTAGTCAAGCAGCGCTTTAAACGTATTCGCTATCCCTTTAACAAGATACTCGCCGACATTGGTGTTCAGCAGGATAAATCCCAGGATCAGCTGCAGCACAATCATTACAGCCAGCGGACGATAACGAATTTTGCGCTTATCATTACTGATAAGGAACGCAAGACCGAATACGACCAGCAAACCTAGTATGGCGATTAAAAATTTCATCGTCGTTGTTCCCCCATAGGTGAATTTTTATGATATAACACGGTTACCCGATGATCATACAGAACTGCTGGTTACATTAATAGGATGAGCTGGACTGGCCGCCCTCCATGATTTTCACGCCGGAGCTTGCACCGATTCGGGTTGCGCCCGCTTTGATCATAGCTTCCATATCTTCTTTGCTGCGTACGCCGCCGGACGCCTTAACGCCGGTGTTCTGACCAACGGTCTTGCGCATCAAGGCAACATCTTCCGGAGTAGCTCCGCCTGTAGAGAAGCCTGTAGAGGTCTTAACAAAATCCGCTCCCGCTTTCACGGACAACTCGGATGCACGCACCTTTTCTTCCTCGGTCAGAAGGCTTGTCTCAATGATGACCTTAACCAGCGCTTTGCCCTTAGCTGCATCCACTACAGCTTGGATATCCATAAGCACGAGCTCATCATTACGATCTTTAAGCGCCCCGATGTTAATGACCATATCCACTTCTCCAGCCCCATTGGCAATAGCGTCCTTCGCTTCAAATGCTTTGGCTGCTGTTGTAGAAGCTCCCAGCGGGAAGCCGATAACGGTACATACTTTAACCTTAGTGCCCGCAAGCTGCTCAGCACAGTAGGATACCCAAGTCGGGTTCACACAAACCGAAGCAAATTCGTATTTTTTGGCCTCATCCGTAAGTTTCGTAATCTCGGCTTGGGTTGCATCCGCCTTCAACAGTGTGTGGTCAATCATTCCTGCTATATTCATCTGGTTAAACACTCCCTAATATAATTTTTGTAATTTTGTAAAAGCGCTCTCATTACGCTTAAACCTGTAGACGGGACCATCATATCACAGCTATGAACATATGTAAAACACATGATGAAAATATGTTCATTCCGATTTATGGCAATGATATTTATCATTGTTCGCTTAACAACTTGCCATCATTCAGGAATAATCTAACAACTCTTTGTTTACTATGCTCTATACCCTGTCGGGGTAAACATAAACAGAAGATACGGTCCCTTCACTAGTCCGTCACATATTCCACAGCACAAACACACCTCATGAAGGTGAGCACGAAGCCGATCCGCTTCGATGATCACCGCAATGAGGTGTGTTTGATCCTTCTTGTGCATCGACATGCACGATTTCATGAAAGCAAGGCTTGCGCCGTAAACTGATCCGTCACAAGTATGTTGGCATATTTACCGATTAGCGCAGCTCTTATGGCATCTACCTTTCGCTGTCCGCCTGCAACGAGAATGGATTTCTCCTTGTGCCGCAAATCCTCCAAATCGATGCCGACCGTACGGCTGTTGATATCCTCACTGCACACCCGGCCCTCGGCGTCAAAAAACCGGGAGCAGATATCACCTGCGCCGACCTGCTGCAGCAGCTTCTGTTCTTTCTCGCTCAGGTAGCCGAGTCGAAAGAGGAGCGCATCTTCATGCACCGTGCCCACCGTAAACATGGCAATGTTGGCTTGTTTGCCTAATTGAATGATTCGCTGGATATGCCTGTCCCTCTCAACCATTTCCTTCAGTTCCATCGTGTCAAATATGACGGGCAGCGGCAAATATCTCGCCATCGTATGGTACGCCTCCGCGAAGAGATTGACAATCTCCGCTGCATACGTGTTCACATGCGAATGACTGACCCCGCCCTTCAGCTGCACGACCTCTACGCCACGGACCGATTTCTGCTGCAGCTGCAGCGCCACGGCATGCATGGTCGTTCCCCAGGTCACGCCGATAATGTCGGCATCCTGAACCGTTTCATGCAAATAATCGGCTGCCCTTTTGCTGATATGCTTCTGAATTTCACGATACTCATTGATGGGAGAATAGCTAATAAGCACTTCCTCCAGCTTGTATACCTTCTTGACCCTCTCGCCCAAAGCATCGAGATTCTCAAGCGGGTCCACAATGCTGATCTGCACATACCCCTGCTCTTTAGCGTGCTGAAGAAGCCTTGAAACCGTAGGGCGTGAAACGCCGAGCCTGGTGGCGATATCCTGCTGGCTGTAATCCGACATATAGTACAATCTTGCGGCCTCGATACTGAGACGCTGTTTATCCTGTTCCATCATCCAACCCACTTTGTTGTGTCGTATACAATTTGGGTACATTATACAGCGTTCTTATGCGGATTTCGATAGCCATGCAAAAGAAGCACATAAATTTGCGATATGTTCGCAATTTGATGTGCAGCATCATAGGAATTCCTGTGTCAACCAACTGCCTCCTTGCAAAAACAGACAAGCACCCGCTCAGCACATGCTATCGCTGAAAACTCAGTCGCTTCACACGTTAACAACGGGCACTTGCCACTTGCCATCTACCAGCCTATACCGGCTGATTGTATTCGAGCGGAGATACTCGGCCATAGGAAGCCTTGGCACCTTGGATCGGTGCCGCCCAGCCTACGGCGTTCACGATTACCTGCTGAATGTCCGGCAGATGATAGGTAGGGAACGCTTCGTGACCCGGTCTGAAATAGAACAGCTTGCCGCGCCCCCGCTTATAACAGCAGCCGCTGCGGAACACCTCGCCGCCTTCAAACCAGGAGACAAACACCAGTTCATCCGGTGCCGGAATCTCAAAGCGTTCTCCGTACATTTCCTCCTGCGGAACTTCAATATACTCTCCGAGCCCGCTAACGATAGGATGGCTTGGATCAATAACCCATAAGCGTTCCTTCTCGCCATCATCACGCCATTTCAGGGCGCCAGTATTCGTGCCGAGAAGGCGCTGAAAAATCTTCGATCCATGCCCGGAATGGAGCACAATGATCCCCATGCCGTCCAGTACGCGCTGGCGTACTTTTTCCACGATATCATCTCTCACTTCACCGTGTGCCACATGCCCCCACCAGAGCAGAACATCTGTTGAAGCTAGCACTTCATCTGTCAGACCATGTTCCGGATCATCCAAAACGGCTGTACGTACATATAACTCGGCATCCTTCTCCAGAAAGTCCGCAATCGTCCGGTGTATGCCTTCGGGGTAAATTTTTGCAATCTGTTCATTATGTCTCTCGTGCCGATATTCATTCCATACCGTTACATTAATCCTAGCCATGGTTAGTGACCTCCCAAAGTATGATCATTCTGCGTTCTTCCGACCAAAATCAGCAAATAACATCCATCGTTCGTTGGCAAACCATTTAAATTCACCCCAAGTATAGGCTGTGTTACAATGAACGGGAATGTGAGAAAGTTACTCTTTTTGTACAAAAACGACTTTGCGTTTTTTTGGGGAGAGAGGGTGTATTCGTGCTATCGATGAACGCGGACTATGTACCAAGAATCAAACTCATGGGATTTGTCTCCTACAAGAACCCCTGGATTCATTTCAAGCGGAATACGCACGAGTTTATTCTGTATTTTGTGAAGAGCGGCGAGCTTCATCTTCAGGAGAATGGTGTTGCCCATGTGCTCAAGAAAGGCGACTTGCTCGTGCTTGAACCGCATCTGGACCATGAGGGGACCCGCAAGCATACCTGCGACTACTACTATATTCATTTTGAACATCCGGATATTCATCCCGCACCGGACCGTCCCTTATCCCTGCTTGCCAAACAATGGATAATGGGTGAGAGCGACCCCGCAGGCAAGGATAGCAACAGGCAGCTATACTTCCCTAAGACCTGCACCTTGACTCAGAAAAAAAACCTCCATCATATGCACCATGCCCTGGGTGAAATGCTGCAACTGTACCGACGCAAGCACTTCAACCGCAGTTTGACCGCGCTCAAATTCATGGAAATGCTGATCGAGCTGTCCCGCGAGAGCCTCTTCGACGAGCTGGAGAACGACAGCCCGCATACCAAGTCCTACATGAAGGTGCATGCATTGCTGGATTACATCCATGAACACTACGCCCAGAAGATCATCAGCTCGGAAATCGAGCTGCGCTTCGAATGCAATTATGACTACATCAACCGGGTGTTCGCCAAGCTCACTGGCCTTACGATCATGCGCTACGTGAACCAAGTCCGGATTCATCATGCCAAGGAGCTGATTGAGGCCACCCATCTCAGCTTCGGGGAGATCGGGTATCTGACTGGCCTGGATGATCCATTCTATTTCAGCAAGGTGTTCAAAAAATACGTTGGCATGTCCCCCAATCAATACTATAAACAGGTGCATGAGAAGGAATAAAGCGGCGGTCAGCCGCTTTTTTTGTTGGAAAATATCAGGCATAAATGGAACATTAAATGAACGGAATGCGTTAGTTTAAGTAGCGAATGCCAAGGAGGGGATTATCATAAGATTCAAGTCGTTGTATGTTGTGCTCAGTGTTGTAGTCGTTTTTCTCATATCAGCTTGCGCCAATGGCGTTACTGACTCAGATTCGCGGAACGGTTTAGCGGAGCCTTATCGCTTGGCGCTGGATGAATTAATATCAACCGATACAGCCCTCAATGACGGCATGGAGTTCATTTCACTGGATTTCGATGAACAGCTTCCATTAGAGGATTCAGATAAGCAGAGCATCGAGGAATACCTGCAAAGCCGATATAACGTGAAGATTTATCATCTCACCTATGAACAATTGGTTGCGCAAGGGTTATATGACGCTAGTGATACCAAACGTAAAGGGATTTTACTGAGCATCGAAAAGCAGGAGCAATCGGATCAGAACAACATGACTATCGAGGTAAGCAAGTATCGTTCGAATGAGGGCGGGCTCACCGCAAAAGTAACTCTAGCTTACCAACAGGATCAATGGAAAGTGGTTAATTCTACGCCTACAAAAGAAAGTTAAGGGAGTATTTCCGGTTTTGCCGAAAACGCTGAATGTAGTATCGTTTGGATACGGGATGGCAAAACATTTGGGAAGTTATTCTTGCCCCCATGCTGTTCGGGCTAACCCCTATCTTCTCTGCTGTACATATTCTCGTCTTGCAATCGAACGAGCACCTTACCAAAGCTGCCTCCTTGCCGAAGCGGAACCTCGTCAGTCGGATAATGATTGTCCAGATGCCTCGAGACGATGCCACGAACCCGCTCATCCACAGTCAAGCCGTGCATATTCAACCATTTGATCGTATCATGGAATGCCGCCTCTTTGGTAAGCGTTGTTGTTTTCACCTCTCGGGTTACCAGCGATTGATAAGAGTAGCCCTTCAGCAGCAGTAATTGGGTCAGGTAAATCATCTCCAAATGCTCGGTCTTTCGGGGGCGATCAGTGACAAGCGGCCATACCTCGTCAACCAGGCTGTGCTCCCTGAAACCTACCGCCAAGCTCATGTAGCAGAACGCCCTCGCGCAGCTCAGTACCCTCTCCACACTGGCCCAATCAACCAAAACCGGGCACATGGAGACAAAGACAAGATCAAAGGCTCGCTCCCATCCTTTTGCCTCAAGATCAATATTTTCGAAAGGTTCGTGTACCACCTTGACCGTTCCATTGACCAAGGCTGAACTATTCTGCTGCAGGAGCTCGACCAACGGAAGGGAGGTTTCCACCGCGGTTACATCCGCTCCCCGCTCCGCGAAAGGTACGGAAAAGCCACCCGACGCCGCACCTATATCCAGAACAGAAGATCCTGAAAATTCAACGCCCTGGTCCTCCAGCCAGTTCATAATCCGTCTAGCCCTTTGTCTGCCTTCCTCGCTGAACACTTCTTTATTGAATGACTTAGCCGATGAATCAAATGAATGAGCCGGGTCGATGCCGGCCCTCTTCATCTTGTTTACACCCGTATACGGATCTTCCTTCCATGCTTTTTCCCATACCGCCGAATCAAACAGTTCATGGCTCATTGTATATATCACCTATTTTCTCACGATTTTTATGACTCAATTGAAAAACCAACACGGAGGTCTATTCATAATCATTCTTCACATGGGGTCGGGAATGGCTAAACGTTCCTGTCCTTCTGACCGATATGTGAACACGCTTCATGAAAAGAGAAAGGACGAAACCTGCAATCGCAACAACAATCGGGCGTTCTGGCCCAGGATTGTCATGCTCGCCTTCACCAGCTCGGACAGTAACGTATCTCCATGAAATCACTAAAATTTAGCGAGGTTCATTTTCGGCGGGATATATCCGAGTTGCCTGCCTATTTTCACAATTTGTCCTCTATGATGAAATTCGTGCGTGATGGCATGGGTAAATAGCCATAATTCGGTTAACTCTACGCTGTCACTCTGCCAGGATGCTTGAACGGTAGGATCCCATTGGTTTTTAAATTCATTCAGAAATTCATAAACCAGGGCATCCGTTTTCTTAAAAACTTCACGCATTCCCTGCACATTGTCAACGGATTCCGGTTTTAATCTGGGAAGTGATTTGCCAAGGCCACGACTCCCCAACCATACCCGATAACAATCAGCTACATGAATATGCAGACTCCGAATAGAAACTCCGCCCAGGGCTTCAACTTCTTTAACATAATCTCTGGGGGACATAGTTTCGCAGTAACGAAATAATGATTCCCTTGTACGCTTAATCAAATCATACTGGCTTTTGAATACATCCATCTTCTTCCCCTCCTTTTGATAATAAGCTACGTATGATTAAATTGCGGATTTCCCCACCTAGTTAATCGCCATACAAAGCGCTAAAAAATACCGCCGTTAATAGCGATGCACATAAAATTAGGATGTCGCATCACTACTCTTCGCCCCCCGAACAGCCCACATTCCGCTATTCCGAATCAGCTTACGCACGGATTCCACCTGGAAAGATGGAAGATGATGCCCCGGCATCAGATATACCACGCGGCCAGAGCCATATGTATGTGCCCACGCAGCAGGCCACCGCTGGCCATCATGCACATATTCGGCAAGTATAACCGCTGATTCATGCGGACTCAGCTCGAACCGGAACGGTTCTTCATCTATTGTAAAATCGCTTAAGTTCTCCACAATAGGGTGACTCCCCCGATTATATCGAATTGGCAGTGACGTATAGTCCGGATGTCCCGTAACCCTGCCGCCGATTAACTTTTCTAGCTCTTGGCTTTGCTGCAGTGAGATACCGTTATGGATGACTAGCAGGCCGCCACCGTTTCTCACATAGGATATGAGCGCTTGCACCTGATCTGGGGTGATCTCCAGATCCGAGAAATCCGCGTACGATATGAACAGATCATAGCCCTCCAGCTTATCCTCCTGAAGCACGGCGTAATCATCCGTACATTCAACGTCCATAGGTTCAAATATGGTTTGTAATTCGTGATCAATATGCGCAAAAGGATGATATTTCGCTCCCTCGTATTGTCCAAGCGCAATTGCTTTCATATTGATATTCATATTCATAGTCTCCTCTCCTTCCCATTGATCAGGGTCGCTCTTGTCCTTCATAATCCATCAAGATCAGCTGTTCGCCAAGGTGCGCATTGGGGGGTCCATCACAAGCTAAAAAATAATGCGATCGGCAGACACATCCGGCGGCACGGCCGCTAGATAACCATCACTTGTCACCCATGGGCTAACGGCTTCGTTTAAATCGATACCCGCCATTCACCCCCATTATCGATTCAATCATGCCCGTTAAAAATCATATTACAGACTTCAAAGACTCTTATTGTCTTTAATTGACTTAAAAAAAGGAAGGATCATATAACGATGTTATGTTCACGTACAAGATCCGACATTTTCTGATTTCTCAACAGTTCTTCCATCTTCTCTTCTGCCGACAACACCACCTTCTGAATCGGGCATCCTGGTCCATGATCGAAACTGCAATCGAACAAGGAAGCCGAACCTTCAATCGCATGGATAATATCCAGAAACGAAATATCTTCCCAATTTCGTTTGAGGCGATAGCCGCCATTCACCCCCGTTATCGATTCGATCATGCCCGCCTTCACCAACTTGGTCAGTATTTTGGACAGATAGGTGGGAGACACACTTTGTCGCTCCGCCAACTGCTGTACGCCTATTGGCTTCTGGGGAGTCGCCGCAGTAAGAAAGAGCATCGTATGGAGGGCATAGTCTGTAGCCTTGGAGTACTTCATTCAACATCACCTCAATTAGGGACTTCACAGGTCTATAATAGCTATTTTGTTTCATTACGTCAAGAAGAAAACATGCGCTTTACGCCATATTGAACCATATTCATGTTTCTGGCTTGCATACATCGAGTTTCTTCACATGATCAATTTTGAGCTCAAGCCCTTCTTAGTCTCACTTCGTACACTATCCTTTTTGATAGTACCTATCAATAATGTGCGTACTATTTTTTTATATACTTTCAATCTATACTAACCTTACTTCAAGTAAAGGAGAGAAAAAAATGACGAATATCAAAAGCTACAATCACAGTCTTTGGGATCACGGCATCACCCAGGGTTACTCCGTAAACGGAACTATCTACATTTCGGGGCAATTTTCCCACGACACGGAGGGCACGTTCGTTGGCAAAGGCGATATCGAGGCACAAACCCGGCAAACGCTGGAAAATCTAGATCGCGTACTGGCGGGATTTGATGTCACGAGGTCGAACCTCGCTTATGTGGAGATCTATTTAACAAACGCTGAAGAACATTTCGATCCGGTCATCAGACTGTTCAAGGAATACGTAGGACAACACCGGCCGGCTGGCTGTCTCCTCGGCGTGACCTATCTTGCGTCCGCTGAACAATGGATTGAAATAAGCGCCGTTGCACACACGGACTAACTCGTCACCGTGGTCGGCACAGCAGGTGCGGCCCGAGCTTTGGATCACCCTCCGGTTTAGACAAAATTATAGATCGTAAAAACACAAAAAGCCGCAACGATGCGGCTTTTACGTGTGTATCATTTTCTCGCAAGGCTGCTCCGGCCATTTCATTATCGTTCAATCGATATCCCCTTTAATAGCAGCTTGACCGCATTGACATGCAGAGCTGCATACTCGTCCCCGCTTAGATTTGGCATCGTTAGGCAGAGCTGCGTTGCTCCAGCCAATGTGGACATTACACCAAAACTCAACGTTTCGATATCTTCATTAATAAAGACGCCTTGGTCGATCCCCGTTTGCAGCACTTGCCTTATTGCACGATAGGCTGCTTCTGTGATCTCTCTCAATGTAGCCAATGACTCGGATTCGCCAGAAAGTGTTCTGGCATACTCTTCGAGTGCTTGGACTAATGGACTTTCACAATCTCTGCCGAATAAATCAGCCATTTCAATCAGCTGTTCGCTGGGAGACGTGGAATGCTCCATCAAATGAAGCCACTTTTGTGACATTTGTTCCGCATGCTGGGTAAGCAATTGGAGAAAGAGCACCTCTTTATTTTTGAAATGATGATACAAATTGCCTTTACTCATCTGTGTCGATGCACACAAGTCGTCCATTGTGGCTCGGTCATAACCTTTTTCAATAAATAATAACTTGGCATGGTTTAATATGATCGTTTTTGCTTCTTCTGCTGGCAGTCGCCTTCTGGTCATATGTTCCTCCCGGAACCTTATGGACGGTTCCTTTGATGCTTGAAAAATTGAAAAGCCCCATATGTGATAACAATAGCAAAAATCCCAAAGAATGCAAACGGCATATCCAGCGTGTGACGGTATACAATGCTCTGCAGTCCCATATTATCCAACGTCGATGATCCATATCCCCAAATGGATGTATTAAAAATATTCGTGGCAAAATGGATCCCGATGGGAGCAGCCAGACCATTGGTGTGGTAAGCAACGATTCCCAGAAAGAAGGCCCCCAGCAGGTAATACAACGGTCCAAAAATCCCATAGTTTAGCATTTCGGGATTAAAACCATGGATCAGGGCAAAGGTTAGGGAAGTGGCAAAGATGGACCAGAATACCCCGCCTCTTAATGATCTGAACATACGGTACATATAGCCTCTGAAGAAAATCTCTTCAGCAGCACTTTGCAGCAAAATCAAAGGAGCGGTAATGAGGAGTACACCTAACCATGGAAGCGGATCAAAATGAAGCGTAAAAGCTTGAGGATGTACGCCTATATCCACAAGCAAATACAGGATAAGGGCAAATAAATACCATAAAAAATAACGTACAAACTTCCGGAAATCAGGCCTATTACCTTCAAACAAAAATGTTCTAAAACGAATTTTGAAGAAATATCTGGTGACTAGGAAAACTCCGAGAATCAGGAAAACAAAGGACAAATACAGCGTGATCAGACCAGGCAGTCCTGAGCGAGTAGCGGGAATCAAGTTATGAAGCAGACTGAGCCACAATAAAGTGCCGCCCTGCCAAATCATAAAAATGATGATGAAGCCTGCTAAAGATTTGACGCTGAACGGTATCAGCGGTTGAAGGCCATATTTTTTTTCCAATGACATTCACCCATCTCTCATTTTATTTACCGACTATATAGTCGGTAAATAAAATATACATAGCTGATTTTGGTCTGTCAACATTGAACAAGAGTTTTGACGCTCACTTATCTTTGCACTTCTCCACATATGTTCACAAACACTGGATAACTTTCATGGAATATGCGACTTAAATTCAATTTACACGAATCTAGCGTGGATAATGTTCATAACTCTGTGTATAAAGAACTCCAAAACGATGTTATGCACAGTCCATTAAGAGTCTCACTGCTGTGAGAGCTTGAATTATCCACAATATAGAATTTGGATTTTTCTGCATATCGCTAAGGTATATTAAAAAAAGCGAAGACAAGGGAAGCTCCTCCCTGTCTTCGCTTATGAATTTAGGCCTGCCCGCGGCAGCGCCCGATTTCGGGTCATATGATGTAACCTGTCCTATATCAGGCCCGCATACTCCAATCCATGGCGAATGCCGCCATCGTTCACATGCCTGGTTACATAATCAGCAAGCGGCTTCACTTCCTCATGCGCATTATCCATGGCAATACCGAGCCCTACATAAGACAGCATTTCCTTGTCGTTAAGCCCGTCCCCGAAGGCCACGGCTTCCTCGGCGGTAATCCCGAGATGCTTCAGCACAGCCTCGATCCCCTTGGCTTTCGAACCGCCTCCCGGAATGACATCCATAGCGACCCGATGCCAGCGCACAAAGCTCACATCGCTGAACGGAGCCTCTGCAGAGGTATACAGCTCTTCCTCATGCGCCTCACAGTACAGCAGCGCTTGATATACCTTGGCCTCTTTCCAATAGCTGCTGCGGTATCCAGGAACTTCGACCCTCAGATCGTAGAAAGACTCGGCAACATACGGATGCTCCTCATGGTTTGCAAATCCCGCTTCCGCACCTTGCATCACAATCGGGTGATTGTGCGCAAGCGCCGTATTTTCCAACAGCTCCAGCGTCTTCTCGGAGATCGGGTGCTCGTATACCGCTTTCCCTTGATACACGACATAAGATCCGTTAAAACTTACGAAGGAATCGACACCTAGCTGCCTAGCATAATGCTCAAAATAGTACGGCGCCCGCCCTGTGGCAATAAAAACGTCGATCCCGTTCTTTTTCAACTGATGAATCGCATCGATCGTATCCTGTGGAATTTCCTTCTCTTCATTCACAAGCGTTCCATCTATATCAAAAAACACGGCTTTGTACGTCATCGTATGGTTTCCTCCTGTTAATTTTCTCTTTATTTGCGCCCGTAATCGGCCTTAATCTCTCCCCAGCTCTTCGTCTGCCATTTCAACACCTTGTTCTCATAGGTATTGGTTCTAAGCCAGTGCTCTGCCCGGTCCACCAGATCCCAGATTTCCTTGGTTGATGCATCCCGCGGGAGTGTAGACACCACCTTCTTCTGCTTCAGCCACTTGAGCGCATTCATGGAATCGCTGTACACCGTTTTGGTGCTTCCTATTTTCTTTAAATAAGCTAACGCATGAACGATCGCCAGAAACTCGCCGAGGTTATTCGTCCCCTTCTGGATGGGTCCGCATGAGAATAGAATATCCCCGGTTTGAGTATCTACACCCTTATATTCCACAGGTCCCGGATTTCCCCGCGTTCCCACGTCCACTGAGATGCTATCGTAATCGATCTCTCCCGGATCTATGTCAGGTGAAGCACTGCTTCGCTTGAAACCCTTGGATGCTGAACTTCCGGCACCGCTTCCGGACTGCTGTCCCCAGTAATTCTTATAGCCCGCAGCATAAGCCTTCTCCGCTTCGCTTCGGGATTCGAACGCCTTGAATTTAGCGCCAGTAAACTGGTTCACCTGCTGCTGGCATTCGGCCCAGCTTGTATAAATTCCGGGCACCTTACCTACCCAGACTACATAAAATTTCTGCTTCGCCATCATAAACCTCCATCCTGAGCTAACCTCTCTAGCGTACTATATCACATCCCCCAAAACCAACAAAAAAAGCGCCATCGTCTCCGATCCGCTTTCTGTGTTTGACCTTATGCAATTGTTCTTGTTTCGTAGGTTTGACTCTCACATGCTGTGACAGTGAACTATAATCTTCATTGGTCTTTCTCATCATCGCGGCTGACCATGTGCCGGCACGTTCCGCTTGGCGGAGCGCTTTTTGTGTTTTGGTACGGGCCATGAGGCTCACACTCCTTATATTATGGAATTCCCCTATATTGTACGGCAAACCCGAAGGGAATGGAACGAAAAGCTCGCGCAGACTCCCACTCCCTTTACACAGCTGTTCATTTCCATCCATCAAACGCAAGGGCCTTGTCCCGATAAACGATCTTCACTCCGTCATGCGTCTGGTATTCCAGCCCGTTCAGCTTCGCCTCAGCCTCGTCATCACGTTCGTCACTTCCGATCGTGACCTTATCCTGATCTACATTCGTGATGGTCCACGATCCGCTCGCGTTGTCCAGCGAATATCTTCGGTTCGTCTGCGACAGCAGTCTCTCCTTCAGCTCCCTGGATTCCGAGACGTAGACATAGACACCATCTGCCCCTTCGCTTCCATAAGGCTCCGAAACGCGGAGAACGGCCTTCTCCTCGTCCATCCCCATAGAATGAATCAGCCCGAGCATATGCTCCTTGTGCTTCTCGTACTCCTCCTTGGGCATCCCCATCAAATCCGCAGCACGATATTCCTTCTCGTTATATCCGAAAATAATGCGGTCGCTGATAACATCCCTGTACGAATCGCTGACAATCCCGTCCAGCTCCGCCTGATACTTCGGGTAGTCCATCTGAAAATGCAGCAATTTATATTCGGCCGTCTCCAGCTGCTCAACCTGCTTCACAATTTGTTCCTTCTCCGGATCCGACAGAGCTGACTCGCTGCACGCGGACAATGCCAGCACAGATAACGCTGCAAGCAGCGATAATAATAAAGATTTCATATTTTGTCTCATCTGTGTCTTCCTCCCCTTTCTTTCTATAAAGCTATGATATAATACGGAATCATTGGAGAATAGACCCAATAAGGATAGGAGGGTTCAACCCGATATGAAATTGGAGCGGCTCATATCCATGATTTATATGCTGCTGAACAACGAAATTCTCTCGGCGTCTGCCTTGGCTGAGAAATATAACGTATCCCAGAGAACCATTTATCGGGACATTGACGCAATCTGCGCAGCCGGCATTCCGGTTGTATCCTATCAAGGGGTGAACGGCGGATATGGCATCATGGAACAGTATAAGATGGACAGAAGCCTGCTTGGCTCTTACGACGTCAGCGCCTTAATCACGATCCTGCACAGCATGTCAACCGTGTTTGAGGATGAACGGGCAATGGATACCATACAGCGGCTGCAGACCATTGACCGTTCCGGCAGCTCTGCATCGCGAGGATTGTCCATGGATATCGGGAGCTGGCGGTCACACCATGAATCGCTTCGTCTTCTGCGCGGCGCCATTACGGATCAACACGTGATTTCCTTTCAATACATCAGCGCCAAAAATGAGCGGATTTACAGGAAGGTTGAGCCCCTTCGGCTTATGTATAAATATAGCGTCTGGTATGTGTACGGATTCTGCAGAACCCGGGCCGACTACCGGGAATTCCGCATATCAAGAATGTCGGAGCTCTCTGCATCCGCTGAGCCCTTTCAGCGCAAACATTCGGAGGAGCACACCCAAGGCCCCCATCTTCAAGAGCGGCAGCACCACAGGAACGAAACGCATGCATGGAAAGCTTCCTCAGATGGCATTGAAGTCGTGCTGCATGTATCAACTCAAGCTTTGGCGAAGGCAATGGACCATTTCTATGATGTCCAGCGGGAATTTTGTGAGGACGGATCACTCCGCCTTACATTTAAAATCGACCATCCGGACTCCGGGTGGCTCTGGTCCACCCTGCTGAGCTTTGGTGAGGATATCGAGATCATAGAGCCTGCCAGCTTAAGGACACGCATGCAATCCAAGCTAGAAAAAATGCTGCAGCTTTATGCAAAAGTATGACAGTCCGCTGTCATACTTTTTTATTTACACTGATCTCAACAAAACCAAATCACGAAGCTAAAGGGGACAATGCTCATGAATTATCCCGTCAAAATGTATGAATACCATGCTTGGGCGAATCAAGCCATATTCAACCGTCTGCTGGAGCTGCCGGGCGATGTATACAACCGGAAAATAACGAGCATTTTCCCGACCGTATCCGAGGCGTTGACTCACATCTACACAACGGATCTCGGTTGGATGAAGATATTGTCCGGGATGGACATGAACGCTGCTTTAGCGGATGCCTACCTGCTTCGCGAGAAGCTGGAAACAATTTTGCTGGAGGACCTGAATCTTCGGTTTATCGAGCTGTCAGAACAATTCACGGCCTTTCTGTCTCAGCATCCGGATCTTGAGCAGAGCATTCGGCTGGATAATCCCTATGCCGGCATCCGGGATACCCGCTTCTCCGAAATCGTGCTGCACATCGTGAATCATGGCACCTACCGTCGGGGAAATATTACCGCCATGCTGCGACAGCTCGGAAGCTCCTCCACGATGACCGATTACGCTTTTTTTGGTACCGGAGTGAGTCGGAGCAGGTCCTCGAGTGAGGATTCGAAGAATCGAAGGCTCCTTTCTTGACTCGCAAGTGGCTAGCTGTTCCTACTGTACGAAACCCGACATACTGCCATATAAAAAAAGCCCGCTTCGAAAAACCAGGTTCCGAGCAGGCTATGCCTTGTCACGCGTTCTATAATTTGCGACCTTCCGTCAACCGAACCCAGAAGCCGCCTTTGAAGCTTTTCGGTTCATGAGAGATGATAAACGCCTGCGGCGACATTTTGCCCAGCGTCTCCATCAGACGGCGCTCGTTCTTCCGTTTCACGAGAACCTGCAGCACGAGCCGCTTGCCGTCCTTGCCATCCGCTTCCCATGCGGTCACGCCGTATCCCTTCTCCCGCAGGTTCATCGCCAGGTTGGTCTCTACGGAATTTACAATGACCTGTACCACGATGTACCCGAGTGCCAAATACTCCTCGATCCGGCTGCCGGCATATACCCCAAGGCCGAAGCCCAGGCAATAAGCCGCCATATTAAAGGGATTGTCCAGATTTTGCAGAACGAGATTCAGACCGAGCAAGTAAACGAATACCTCCAGCATGGCAAGAAGAGAGGCTACCCCTCTTCTGCCTTTGATCATCAGAATCAAGCGCAGCGTAAAAATGGAGACGTAGACTACGTTGATGCCGATGATCGAGCCGATAAGCGACAGCGAGATCATCGAGAATCACGGGCAGCAATGTACTCCGGCCTAGGGCTCTGACCCGAGTAGGGCTGAACGATCTTATTTTCCACGCTGTTATAGACCATGAAAATATTGCTGCGCGGCATAGGCGTGATATTGCTGTTCGAGCCGTGCATAATGTTGCAGTCAAACAGCACGATCGATCCCGCTTTGCCAACAGGTGTATCAATTCCGCCTTCCTTCACCAAGCGTGTCAGACTGTCATGGTCAGGAACGCCATATTCCTGCTTGCGCAGCGAATCCTTGAAGTGATTATCCGGTGTCTTGCCAACGCAAGCCACAAACTCCTTATGGGATCCAGGCACGACCATGAGCGGGCCATTAAAGGGATAGTTATCCTCTAGTGCGATGGAGCAGCTCAAAGCCCTCATCCGCGGCATGCCGTCCTCCACGTGCCACGTTTCGAAATCGGAGTGCCAGTAGAACTCCTTGCCCGTAAAACCCGGCTTGTAATTGATGCGCGATTGATGGATATAGGTCTCGCTTCCCAGCAGATATTCCACAATGGCCAGGAGTCTCGGATGCTGGGACAGCTCCTGGAATACCGCATGGCTGTGATGCACCGCGAACACCGAACGCACTTCGTCACCGCCTGGCTCTCGAATAACTTCATCCTTCTCCGACTCTCTCGCGGTCACCTGTAGACTGCGGGCTTCCGCCTGATAGTGCTGCAGTTCCTCCCGATCGAAGAAACCTTCCAGAAACAAATATCCGTTGCGCTCATAGAATTCGGATTGCTCCAGTGTTATAGAAGCATCCGGTGTCCAGTCCGAATACACCACAGGATCCTGTCTCTTTAAGAGTCTTGGCTCTGAATGCAATCTTGAAGGATAAACGTCCATCTCTTTTTCCTGAAACGCCGATACCTGATTATGACTCATCGCATGTCATCTCCTTTGTTCGATATGGGGGCAAGCAGCGGGTAGGTTCCTTCCTCGTCATGAACTTCAGCCCCCGTCAGCGGCGGATTGAACACGCAGACCATCCGCATCTGGGAACGAGCTCTCAAGTAATGCTTCTCATGTCCATCCAGTGCGTACATCATCCCCGGAGAGATGGGGTAAGTCTCACCCCCGACCACCTGGATCTCACCCTCTCCCTCGATGCAATAAACAGCCTCGACATGATTTTTGTACCAGATCAGCGTCTCGGTTCCGGCCTTAATGATGGTGTCGTTGAGGGAGAAGCCCATGCCGTCTTTGGTGAGCAGGAGTCTTCTCGAATTCCAAGTCTTCGCATCGATATCGTCCTTCGTATCCACAATCTCTTCCAAATGTTTAACAATCATGACAACCTCTCCTCTGCTGCTAATTGTTTCACGCTGTTTATAAATATCCCCAATCCCTGCTCCAATGTGTCCATCTCAATCGTCAGCGGCGGCATGAGTTTCGCTACTTCACTGTGCGGACCTGACGTTTCCATAATCAGTCCCTGCTCGAAGGCGATTTCAGACAATCTGCCTGCGAGCTCCGGCTTATTAAAGGCAAATCCCTGGATCAGCCCCCTGCCCCGTATTTCACCGCTGAGCTGTGGATAATCCTTAGCTATACAATCCAAGGATTCGCGAATCTGATTCTCGCGAATACCGATATCAAGCTGAAAATCTTCCGTTTCCCAATAATTCAGCGCTGCCGCTGCAGCAACGAATCCGAGATTGTTGCCCCGGAAGGTGCCGTTATGCTCGCCCGGCTCCCAAATATCGATCTCCGGCTTCATCAGCGTGAGCGCCATCGGCAAGCCGAAGCCGCCGATCGATTTCGAGAGGCATATGATGTCCGGCTCAATACCGGCATCATCAAAGCTGAAGAACGGACCCGTTCGGCCGCAGCCCATCTGGATATCATCCAGAATGAGCAGCATCCCCTTATCCTTGCAGATGCGCGCAAGCTTTTGCAGCCATTCCCCGCTCGCAGCGTTCAATCCGCCTTCACCTTGTACAGCTTCAACGATAACCGCCGCCGGAAGCGGAATACCGCTCCCCGGATCATCCAGAAGTTTCTCCATATATGCCATCGTATCCACGTCATCGCCGAAGTAACCGTCATAAGGCATAAATACCGAATGGCTCAGATCCACGCCAGCACCCTGCCGCTTGAAGGAATTGCCGGTAACAGCCAGTGAGCCGAGGGACATGCCGTGAAAGGCATTCGTGAAGCACAGAACGGTGCTGCGCCCTGTCACCTTCCGCGCGATCTTGAGCGCTGCCTCTACCGCATTCGTGCCGGTCGGACCGGGGAACATCACTTTATGATCCCAGCCTCGCGGCTTTAGAATGACTTCCTGAAAGCGGGTCAGAAAGGTCTCCTTCGCTTCGGTAGCCATATCCAGACTGTGTGTAACACCATCCAGCATCATATAATCAACCAGCTTCTGTCGAATCTTCTCATTGTTGTGTCCGTAATTTAACGCGCCGGCGCCGGCAAAAAAATCAATGTATTCATTGCCTTGCGTATCCCACAGCCTTGCATTCCGAGCCTTGTCAAAGACCGTCTGGAAGCTGCGGCAATAACTTCTTACTTCCGATTCCAGATTGTTAAACACCGTAAGCTTCGGTTTCTCCATGACTTGATTGTCCATAATTCCCTCCATTGGTCTATATGTCATTGAAAAAGGGGCCTATCACGAATAATGGCTCATCTTCATGTGACGTTCCATCCGGGAACATCTCCGCTCCATAACCTACGGTTACGGTGCTGGGAATGGATTTCTCCTCGGCATAACCGAGAAATAACCGGCGGGATGCCATGTTGCTTGGCGATACCGTTGTTTCAATGAAGCGAACGCCATGACATGCCCTCTGGTTCATGAGTCCTGTCAGCATGGCCTTCGCAATCCCTTGCCTCCGATGCGAGCCGGCAACGGCCACCTGCCATACAAACAGCGTTTCCGGATTACGCGGTGAGCGGAATGCAGAGATAAAACCGATGATGTCTCCTTCGTGCTCGGCGATCATACAGGTATCATTGAAATAGTCTCCAAGCAGCATATAGCAATAGGGGGAATTCAGATCTAGTGATCCGGTATCTCTTACGAGCTCCCACACCCGGGCGCCATCCTGCGCTTCCGGTCTGCGATAAACGATGTCCACTCCAGTATCAACAATCATTCTATACAAGCACCTCTTTCCATGATCAGTCCCCTGCTCATTTTTCAATTAGAGCGGAATCGCTGCAGAAAGTTTTGCAGCCGCTCGCTCCGGGGATTATCGAATATCTCCTCCGGCGTCCCCTGCTCGACGATCAAGCCGTCCGCACCGAATATGACCCGGTCGGCGATTTCCTTGGCAAAATCCATTTCATGCGTAATCAGCATCATCGCCATATCGCCTTCTTCCGCGATTTCCCGGATCACCTCCAGCACCTCGCCTACCAGCTCCGGATCCAGAGCCGAGGTCACCTCGTCGAACACCATCACCTTCGGCCGCATGACCAGCGCTCGTGCGATAGCAACACGCTGCTTCTGCCCCCCGGACAGATTGGCCGGGTACATCTTCAGCTTGTCGTCCAAGCCGACTTTGCCCAGTATGGAGACGGCCCGCTCCTCCGCCTCCTCCTTGGATAAACCCAGCACTTTGCGCGGGGCCTCCGTCACATTGCGAAGCACACTCATATGCGGGAACAGATTAAAATGCTGGAAAACCATACCGACGCTGCAGCGCATTCGATGCAAATGCTTCTCGTTTGCCCGAACAAGCCTGCCCTTCTCTTGCATATGCCAGAGAAGCTCACCATCAACCTCGATGGTGCCTTCGGTCGGTTCCTCCAGTGTCATTAACATCCGCCCCATCGTCGTTTTGCCCGAGCCGCTCGGACCAATAACAGCCACCTTTTCTCCAGGCTGCATCTCCAGATCGATGCCTTTAAGCACCTGGAGATCACCAAACGACTTCGTCACGCCCTTGTATCTCACCATCGGCTTCACTTCCGCTGCCGGGTTTGGATCAGGCTGCGGCACCTCGGCTCCGGCAAACGCATCAATTACTACTGCGTTCAATAGACTCCCTCCTTATTTTCCACGCTGCAGATTCATTCGTTTCTCCAGCCTTTGCACCAGCAAAGACGCGATATAACTGATAATTAGAAACAGAATGCCAACCAGCGTATACGGCTCGAATGCACGAAACGACTGGGAAACGATATTCTTGGCTGTCAGCATCATCTCAACAAGCGTAATGGCACACAGAATCGGTGTTTCCTTAAACATGACAATCAAATAATTGCCCAGCACCGGAATAATAGGCGGCACCGCTTGCGGCAGAATAATGCTCCGCCAGGTTTGGGCTTTCGTGTAATTCAGAGCAGTTGCAGCTTCCCACTGCCCCTTGGGGACCCCTTCGATGCCAGAACGATACACTTCGGACAGATACGTGCTGTAATGCAGCCCAAGACCGATCACCCCGGCATAGAAGGCCGGAATGGAGATTCCGGTAAGGAGCGGCAGACTGTAGTACAGGAAGAAGACCTGAACCAGCAGCGGTGTATTGCGGATAAATTCGATAATACCTTTGGTCATGAGCGACACAGGCTTCCACTGGCTTCGAGCAGCAAAGGCAAGCAGCAGCCCGATTATCAAGGCCACCACAAAAGCGCAGAGCGTCACCCATACCGTCATTTTTAATGCACTCAGCAATTCCGGCAGGATATCAAACACATAATTCCAATCCCACATCCGCTATAGCCTCCCCGCCGTCCATTTACGCTCCAGCAACCGAACTGCCATCGAGACAAGCGTAGCTATGACAAAATACATAAGAAGCAGCAGCACCAGAATCTCGGATGTCCAGGAAATATAGTTGTTGCGCAGCACCATGGCCTGATACGTCAGATCCGCCATCGTGATGAAATAGACAAGTGACGTAGATTTGATGAGTTCCACCAGCTGATTTCCGAATGGCGGGAGCATTCGCAGTGAAGCTTGAGGCAATATAACATTCCACATCCTTTGCCATGGCTTCATATTAAGCGCCACCGAAGCTTCCCACTGTCCTTTTGGAACAGCCAGCACCGTGCTTCGGACAATCTCGGAGCCATATGCGCCAAAGTTGAATCCAATCGCAAGGATGGCTGCCAGCATTTTGGGAAGCTCAATGCCGATAAACGGAAGAGCAAAATACAACCAGAACAGCTGCACCAGCAAGGAGGTTCCCCGAAAGATTTCCACATACACGGCTGTAACCGTGCGGACGATCCACAGCTTCGACAGTCTGGATAAACCGGCTGCGAAGGACATGGCAATGGCCAGAACAGCTGAAAAGAAGGCGACCAAAACCGTAATCTCCGCTCCTTTCAGCAGAGTAGGAAGAAAATCGATCCATGAATTCGGCATACTATTCACCGCAAAGCGCAGCGGCTGTCATCTCGCCCGGCAGCTCTTCTTCGGTAAATCCAAACTTCTGCAAGATCTCCAGCAGCTCACCTGACTCCTTCATTTTTTCAAGCTCCGCATTATAAGCCTCCTGGAATTCGGTATCCGCTTGACGGAATGCCGTGGCCCCATAGCCCCGAACGCTTTCACCGTCGATGACCGGCTGTTCGAAATCCGCGACGCGTTCGATGTTGTCATCGCTGGCCGAATCCAGCATCGCCTGCAGGGACGGTCCCGTCATGGTAATCGCCTGCACCCGGTCTGCCTGGAGGGCACTGATGGCCGAGGCCTGATCGGGAACCTGTATGATCCGGTCCGAAGGGATGCCTGACTTCTCCATATAGCCGATTTCAACCGCGCCAGTCATGACGGCCACCTTCGCCTGATCATCCTTGGCAATATCTTCGTAACTTCCGAGTCCACTTGGATTCCCTTGCTTCACGGCAAGAGCTTCCCCTATGCTGTACTCCGGATTAGCAAACAAAACGGCGGAGCAGCGGTCCGGATTGATGAACATGCCTGCAGTGATCAGGTCAAACCGTTCCGCCTGAAGCCCGGCAACCAGGGAGCCGAACTCCGTAAGCTCACCTCTCATCTCCTTAATGCCAAGTCGCTCCAGAATGACACGGGCAATCTCAACGGCTTCGCCTGTAAGCTCCCCGCTGGCCTCTTTGTAGGCATAAGGCTTTTCATTGGCAAAACCTACGGTAATGTACCCCTGCTCTTTGGCCCGTTCCAGCGTGCTCCCCTTATCGCCGCAGGCCGCGAGCGATACCACCATAACCAATGACAACAACAGCACAACAACTTTCTTCAACACCTTCCACAACCTTTCGCAATGACTTTGTCGTTCCTAAAAACGGCATGATGAAATTATCCATGTTAACACATGTGTTAACTCGGATATGTGACATTCAGACACACTTGCACAGTCCGGGGGCTCAGGGGAGAGGTTGCATCCATTTCCCTGTGCCTTGTAAACCCAAACCGTCTGACTGATTCAATTGGCTAAACATTAGCAGGCATTGCCCTCCTCTTTTGCAGAATACAAAAAGACCACCAAACAGGGGATCTAGACATAGCTCCGCCAGCAGGGGGTCAAAAAATAGAGAAAAGGCCCCTATAGAGAATAAAGGGCCTTTGTTATGAACATCCATTATGTATACAAGACCCATCCACTGCTGACGAGGTTAGCTGACGGACTCGGGTAAGATGGTACCCTACACTCGTGAATTCAAGTGACTCGCCCCTGATGAAACTGGTTCCCCCGCTCTCCGGAAATGTATGCCGGAAACTAAGCGTGTGTTCATGATAAAGGGAAGCTCAGTAAAAGTCAAACCCCTGGAGCTGCATTTTCTGGAAATTCGGAGGTGAAATCAGCGCTCTTCCAAGGCATATTAGTAGCCATAATCTCCACAAATTCAGGGCTGTCCCCTGCCTGTCGCCTCCTTGTTCGGAGGTGTGTTTTTCGCTATACAGCAGGCATTGCGCCCATCAGATAACAGATAATTCATGCGGTAGATCATTCATGACATGAATCATGAACGATGCAGAGGGGACAAGCCCTCAACTTCGAAACAGAATTTTTTTTTTCAACACGATCCATTATAAGCTTTGTTAGCCCCCAATTTCGCTATTCCAATATCATCACGATCGCTTTTTTTCGCTATTCGTTTATAGACTGATTCCTCAGAGGCTATCGTACATTCTTAAAATAATAGGTATATATCTATCATTTATAAGCTGTTAACCCATGCGGCTAAGAGAGCATTTGCGTAGTATAAAGCAAATCTAAAGGAGGTGCTTGATTTGGATCGTTCTTCTAGAAAGAGAAAATTGTGTGCTCTTAAAAAGATAGAGAAAAAAGTACTGCACGCCAAGAAAAAAAGATGTCCTGATAACGGCAATAGTGGTAAAGGTGGACACAAGCCGATTCGTCGCCACTGTGTCAGAGGTCCCCGCGGACCGGTTGGACCGCAGGGACCTCTTGGACCAGTCGGACCTGTGGGGCCGGTTGGAGCTCTTGGACCCGTTGGACCGGTCGGGCCAGCTGGGCCAATTGGGCCTGCTGGACCTGCTGGATCGTCAACAGGCATTCCGGGTCCAACAGGACCTGCAGGACCCGTTGGACCTGTTGGACCTGTCGGTGCTGCTGGAGCTGCTGGAGCGATCGGACCCGTTGGTCCTGCTGGAGCCGTCGGCCCTACTGGGCCAACAGGGGCTACTGGGTTGCCAGGTGGAGGAGCGATCATTCCTTTCGCATCCGGCATACCTCTTGCGCTTACAACCATTGTTGGAGGTTTGGTCGGAACGGTTGGTCTCGTAGGCTTCGGTATTTCGGGTCCAACCGTTACGCTCGCTGGCGGAACGATCGACCTTACGGGTGCGGGAGGTACTGCGCTTGACTTTGCTTTCAATACGCCACGCGCAGGCACCATCACGGCAATTTCCGCAACCTTCAGCAACACCTTGGCACTCGACCTGCTTGGAACTACTGTTACGGTCACAGCCCAGCTGTACAGCGCTCCGGCTACAAGCAATATCTTCACGCCAATCCCCGGTGCCCTTGTCACATTGGCTCCTCCATATACCGGCGCAGTCACATTGGGTACGGTCAGCAACGGCTTCTTGGATGGCCTGGCTATTCCGGTTGCAGCAAATACCCGCTTGTTGATGGTATTCTCCACAACAGCAACAGGTCTGACTCTGATCACTGCAACTGCCGGTTACGGCAGTGCTGGCGTCAGCATTATATAATTTGCCCTATCCCGTATCTGTCATATATAACAAAGAAGCCCCGAGCATGCTCGGGGCTTCTTCATATGGTTTAAACCGCTGTATATCCGCCATCCACCAGCAAGGTGGTGCCAGTAATAAAGGATGCGTCTTCGCTGGCAAGAAACAGCACGGCTTTAGCTACTTCTTCAGGCTGCCCCAAGCGCCCCATCGGATGCAGGCCGACCAAGTGCTGCGTGATCGCTTCAGTTCTTCCCTGAATAAGCGGAGTATCGATATAACCCGGGCACACTGCATTGACCCGGATTCCTCTGGAGGCATAATCAGCGCCCATCGACTGCGTCAGCAGCTTAACGCCGCCTTTAGCCGAAGCATATGCGGTTACTCCTGCTTTTCCGACATGGCTATGGATCGATCCGCAGTTTACAATAGCCCCGCCCGATCCCTGGGATAACAGCTGCTGGATTACATATTTATCACAGAGAAACACGCCTGTAAGATTAATATCAATCGTTCTCTGCCAATTCTCCATCGTTAACTGATCTGCGGGAGCGTCATGCGCAATGCCTGCATTCGCAAACAAGATATCCACACGCCCATACTGCTTGACCGTCTGTTCAACCATGTTGGCAACATCCTGCTCCTTGGTTACATCGGTTTTGACAAACAGGGTGTTAAACCCCGCTGCACTTAATTCGTCTGAAACAGCTTGTCCCCGGTCAGAGAAATCCGCAATAACAACGCTGGCTCCCTCTTTAACAAAAAGCCTTACCGTTGCCTCGCCAATCCCGCTGGCGCCTCCTGTTACGATAACAACCTTCGATTGAAATCTCATCCGTTAACCACTCCTCCTATATCGTTGAATTATTTATCGTATCTCGCCTGCGTTATAATGGCCGCTCAATGGTGAACATATCTCCCAGAGCAGCATAGATGTTCCCCGCCATACGGCTCACAGGCTTCAGCTTGGCAGCGTCAATCCGGCCCTTCTCGTAGAGTTCCTCCTCCGATACGTGAAACCTTACCACGCGGACGATCAGCAGATCAGCAGCTGGCCTCTGTTCTGCGTCATTCAAGGCAACCGCCTGTTCCAGTACACATTCCATGCGAATCTTGCTTTCCTGAATGCCGGGAACGGCAACAGCCTCACTGGCCACCGGCGTCAGATTCGTTCGTTCAATCTCGCTTTCATGCGGTAGAAGATTCGCAGCCGTTTCATTCACGGCTGCCACGTTATCTTCGTCCACGATATGGATGACAAGCTCACCCTTAAGCATGGCATTCCTCGCCGTATCCTTTGCAATGCCATTCTTTCGCTGAACCGAAACGGATAGCATGGGAGGATTGCTGGACACAATCGAGAAATAGCTGAACGGCGCCGCGTTCAGCACGCCATCCGCTGATAATGTGGTAACAAAAGCGATCGGTCGAGGGACAACACTGCCAATCAAAAGCTTGTAATTGTCCCGTTCGTCTTGGACTTTTGGATCAATGGATATCATTTCACTTGCCCCTCTCCAGTGTACGAATTTGGATCGGCTCCAGTCCTTCCTCAATTCGGAGGCGTTCCGGCTCCAACCACGCAGGAAGTTTCAATCGTTCACCCAATGAACGGAGATCCTCATCCATCGTAAATCCAGGCACATCCGTGGCAATCTCAAACAATATGCCCCCTCGTTCCCTAAAATATAACGATTTAAAATAATTGCGGTTCATCATATCGGTGGATGCGTACCCGTACTTCTTCATCCATTCCTTCCATTCACTGAGTTCCATATCATCTTTTGCCCGCCAGGCAATATGATGAGCAGTTCCGGCACCTCCAGCGCCCCAAGAGATATCCCGCATCGGAAGATCAATCATATTCCCGCAGGGTCCCGCGGACGCATACCGGGCATAGTTCACATCCTCCCCAATGAATGTAAGTCCTAGTACCTGCTCAAGCGCCTCCTTCGTTTCCTTCCACTTGCTGCTGAACAGCACCGCACCGCCGAATCCTTTAATTGCTGTCTCCGAAGTAATGTCATCCACGCTCCACCCGCTCATCGATCCGCTGTCCCGCTCAACCAGTTCCAGGCGAAGCCCATCACGATCAGAGAATTGAAGATAAGGCTCATTAAACCTGAACGCTTTCATAACCGAGACGCCAAAGCCCCGCAACCGCTGCTCCCAGTAGGAAAGAGCGCCTATAGGCACTGCAAATGTGATATAACCGACCTGCCCCCCTCCATGCATGCCTCTTCGCGAAGCGGAAGACGGAAAGAACGTAATAATCGTTCCTGGCTGCCCTGACTCATCCCCGAAATACAAATGATATACCTCTGGCGCATCATAATTGACCGTCCTCTTCACCATTCTTAACCCAAGCACGCCAGTATAAAAATCAACGTTCCTCTGCGGATCCTGTGCATAAGCCGTAATATGATGAATGCCTGCCGTTTGTAACGTCATGTTTCTTCTCCCCCTTATCGAACGTTATTTGGTAGATGATCATAGTTATGTAAATACAATCTCAATTTATAATATCTTTAATTCAAGATTATACACTTTCCTATTTGTTGTCAAGCAAGATATTCTGTTCCAAGCCCCTCTCCCTTCATAAAAAAGCCGTCAAGAACGAATACCCGTTCTTAACGGCTTCACTTTTTACAATCAGCTCATTTCTGAGCTCAAGCTTTTTCCCATTTTTCCTTAAAGAACAGCTGATACACTCTGGTAACCACAATTTTAATGATCATATACACGGGCACCACGATCAGAATTCCGATAATCCCGCCAAGATCCTGTCCCACCAGAACGAGGATGATGATTGTAATCGGGTGAATGGCCAGCTGTTTACCAAAGATATACGGTCCAATCAGGTTATCCTGAACTTGCTGAGCGGCCAGAATGACAACGAGGGACCAGATCGCCGTTCCCGGGGATTGGATGAACCCGATGATAACGATCGGGATGGAGGACAGAATGGCCCCGATAAACGGAATAAAGTTTGCAAAGAACGCTACCACTGTAAGCAGCAAGGCATACGGCAGCCCAATAATGAGGAAGCCGAAGTACATCAAGACGCCCAAAGCCAAATTGACGAGCACCCGTCCCACGATAAACCCTTTGAGTGCGCTATTGATTTCATCCAGTACCGAAGCACCCACTTCCTTGAAGCGGTTCGGCATAAAGCTGACAATCATCTTCCCGAACTTCCCGCCTTCCTTCAGCATGTAGTAGAGCATGATCGGGAACGTAAACAATACAATGGCAAAGTTCGATACAATCGAGAACAGATTCATAATGTAATTCGTGAGGAACGTAAAGCCTTGATTCAAATAGTCGGTTAATTGGGTAAGTGGATTAGAATCCTCCGGAAATATCTCCTTGAACAAACCGTTATTTTCCCATTCCTGCAGCTGTTCCCCTAATGCAGCAAACAACGCAGGCGCATTGTCCACAAGCGCAATGATTTGATCACGCAGGGACGGCCACACTCCGATAATGAATCCCGTGAATATACCGGCAAATACGACATAAATGAGCAGAATCGCCAGCGAGCGATTGAGCTTTCGCTTTTCCAGAAGATCAACCAGCGGCCTGAGCAGGTAATAGAAAAATCCCGATAGCATCAAAGGCACGAGGATAATGGAGAAGAACGAAAGAATCGGTCTGAATATAAAATTCACCAGCGATCCCAAGTAAATAATGATCAGAACCAGGATCACGGCAAGACACAATTTGAAAAACTTATTCATTTTCAGCAAAACAGCATGCCCCTTCTCCTACTTTTTTCAATCATCGTATCATGACAACGAGTTGTGATACAAATAGCAACCGTGACAGCTTGTATGAAATGAAGACGCTGCCGCATCCACCGTTTAAAAACATCGGTTGCACGCCATACTGCGGATATATACTTCTCCTAACGGCTCACGTATAATATGAAGCATTGCAAGGGCAAGGCTATAGTTTAGGAGGATAATTAAAAACATGCATGTTACTTCCATTATTCTTGGTCTGATCATCGTTCTGAATATTGTGTTCTCCATGTTCGTGGTCTTTAGGGAACGGCGGGATGCCGGCTCGACTTGGGCATGGCTGTTGGTGCTGTCCTTTATACCCATTCTCGGGTTTATTCTGTACCTGCTGTTCGCTCAAAACTTAAGAAGAATCCGACTCTTTCATTGGGATGACCTGCAGAAAACCGGTATTGAGAAGGTGTTACTGTCCCAGATGGAAGGAATGAGTTCCGGTGAATACCCGTTTCGCAACCAGGCCGCCAAGGATAACAGCGATTTGATTCATATGCACATCAACGAAAATCAGGCTATTCTTACGGACGACAACGACGTCGAGATTTTCACGGATGGACGCAAGAAGTTTGAACGACTGTTTCAGGATATTGAGGAAGCCAAAGTCTACATACACATTCAATACTATATTATCCGTCGTGATGAGCTTGGCAAGAAGTTGATGACCCTGTTAACCAAAAAGGTAAAAGAAGGCGTGAAAGTCCGGGTTCTATACGATGGGCTCGGCTCACGTCAATTAACCAAGGGATTCTTCAAGGCATTTCGCGAAGCTGGTGGTGAAGCCGAAGCCTTCTTCCCTTCCAAGCTGCGCTTCATTAATCTGCGCTTAAATTACCGAAATCACCGGAAGCTGGCGATCATTGATGGCAATATCGGCTATGTCGGAGGTTTTAATGTCGGGGATGAGTATTTGGGCCTGAACTCCAAATTCGGGTATTGGCGTGATACCCATCTGCGCATCTTAGGCGAAGCCGTCTACGCGATGCAGGTTCGTTTCATTCTGGACTGGAACCAGGCTTCTCACCATAATGACATCTCCTATGAATCCAATCTGTTTCCCAAGATCAATTCACCGGGTAATGTCGGCATTCAGATTGTCACCAGCGGTCCCGATTCAAGATACGAGCACATCAAGAACGGTTATATCAAAATGATCTCGTCCGCCAAACAATCAATTTATATCCAGACGCCCTATTTTATCCCGGATGCAAGCCTGCTTGATGCGCTTCGCATTGCGGCGCTGTCCGGTGTAGAGGTCCACCTGATGATCCCGGATAAACCGGATCATCCCTTTGTGTACTGGGCAACCTTGTCCTACATCGGGGAGATGCTGCGAACGGGTGCTAACGTATATCTATACAATAACGGGTTCATTCATGCCAAAACCATCATCATTGATGAGAAAATCTCATCCGTTGGCACGGCGAACATTGATGTTCGCAGCTTCAAGCTCAATTTCGAAGTGAATGCCTTCCTGTACGATGAGCAGCTGTCGAAACGATTGACTCGAATATTCCACCATGATCTTCGTGTATCCAGCCAGCTCACCATGAAGCAGTATCTTGAACGCTCGAGATGGGTCAAGTTCAAGGAGTCGATCTCCCGTCTGCTGTCACCTATTCTGTAGGACGACCCGTACACTGCTTTAAATAGATTCGGATGCACATGAAGACTTTGACCGACTGGCAGAGGGCGGCAAGGTCATTGACCCGCTGAAGATTCAGTTCTGGGGAACGCTTTTCGGTGTGCTGGAGGACAAGTTCGGCGTATTATGGCAAGTTACAACAGAAGCTCAAATCAATTAAACGAAGAAGGCCCTTCAAGTTACCTTGGAGGGCCTTCTTCTCATATTAGCTCCGTGGTTAGAGAGCCTCGGCTGGTATAACGTTTTTATTGAAAACTCAATGGATGTGTTATTCCAACACCGGTTAACCTGCCTCTGACTCTCCACTCCACCGCTCGGCAATCTCGGCAGCCGCCAAACGGCTTGTATCCAGAATATCGTTTTTATCCAGAACAGCGTGCCCCTGCGCACGGATGATCTGGTAATCGGTAATGCCCAGAAATTCGAACATGGATTTCAAATACTTATGCGAATATTCAACCTCACTATACCAATCGTTCTCGGTATATATCCCATCACTGCCCTGAATCACCACAACGCTTCGCCCATCCGTAAGGAGTCCCTCGGAACCGCTTTCGGTGTATCTGAACGTTTCCTGCGGTATGATGATGTTGTCCAAATAATCCTTCAGCCTGGAAGGGACGTTAAAGTTATGCAGCGGCATAGCGATCACATATTTCGTAGCCCTCTTGAACTGCTGCAAGATTTCTGCCATCCGGCCCATCACCTTCTCCTCATCTTCTGTTAGAAGCTCCCTGGTTTCAAGCTTCTCCCACCCGTTCAACAAATTCACATCAATGGCAGGCACATGCTCTCGATATAAATCAATCTGTTCGAGCACGCTCTCAGGACTATGTGCGCGATACTGGCTTATGAAATGATCCAACACCTGCAAGCTTAGAGAATCTGCACTTACAACTCTAGGATGGGCATTAATGACAAGTACTCTTTCCATATGAACCATTCACTCCTTTAATATGTTGTTTGTTCCAGATAACCGATAACCCGTAATGACGAAGTGGATCCACCTCCTTGTTAGAATCAAGATTCAGTCGTGAAGCTCATTATTTTATATTAAATTTGTTTGTACATACAATTATAATTCGTGGAAATAAAGACCTCAGTCCTTATTCTCTAATTGATCGCTAACCTCATAGAGCCGCAGTGATAATTCGTCGCCTTCAGCGTTGCCTAAGATGGCACCATACCGGCTGCGCAGATGGTTCCAGCATTCGTGAATAACCTCTTCGAGCGCTTTCCCTTTATCCGTTGTGTAGATCAGCGACATCCTTCCCTCTACCCGATTATACACGAGGCCTTTGACGGCCAGCTTCTCAATCAGTCGGGTAACCGTAGAAGGCTGAAGATGGAGAATTTCGCCTAATTCCTTCTGCGAGATCCCTTCCTTCTCATATACAGCCATAAGTAGATAAGCATACGTTGGTGATAATCCACTTGCGGCAAACTCGTCTTCTGCCATCTTCGTAATCACCCGGCTAAGACGATTGGCTGTAAAGTACAGGCATTCTTTGATATACGTATTCAGCATCATGGCTACCTCTTTCGCTAAGTTCATCACGATGATCAACCATTTATTGTTTGCACATACAAATATAATGGATTTCCAAATAAAAGTAAAGCGGCAGTTTCCCCATAACACTTGGAGTCTTCCGCCGCTTCATTTTATGGTTTCTATGCTTCATTACGGTTTGTGCTTTTAATGTGAATCACTTTTATTCTACGTGACCCGGATCCATGTACATGACTTCCCACAGATGACCATCTGGATCCTGGAAGCTCCATCCATACATAAATCCATGATCCACCGGGTCATTGGAAGGCGATCCCCCTGCAGCGAGTGCATGATTCACGATTTCGTCTACCTGCTCACGACTGTCTGCCGACAATGCCAGAATAACTTCCGTTGTATTGGCCGCATTGGACAAATCTTTCTTCGTGAAAGTTTTGAAATAATCCTCGGTGAGCAGCATCGCAAAAATATTGTCGCCGATTACCAGGCAGGCTGCGTTCTTATCCGTAAATTGCGCGTTAAATTCAAAACCGATTTTCGAGAAGAATTCCTTCGTTTTCTCCAGGTCCTTTACAGGCAGGTTCACAAAAATATTATCGCATTTCAACGCCATCTCGGGATCACCTCATTTTATTTGATAGACTCATCTTAACACGGGCAGCAGTACAACATTTCTCTTCACTTGCTATGTTCAAACCATTATTCGTCGAATTCAGTGAAAAACACATCCGTCAAAATGGCCTCCGCTCTCTTCAAGCTGGGGGAATCCAGCCTGCGGAGCATGCTCAGGATCCTCTCGATCTCCTCCGTTTCACTTCCGAAAACCGATAGCGGAACCCCCTCAGTCTTGTGTTGGTCTTCGGGGAGGCACAGTTCGCCAGCTTCCCCTTGAATCAGGCTCGGCACCTCGCTGTCTTCAAAGTTAACCCAAGATGCATCGATCGTATCCTGCATACTGCGATTCAAAAATCGCAGTTCATCCTCGCTGTATCTTCGCAAGAAAAGGCTGATTCCGAGATCCATTTGCTCGTGCAGCGCACCATGCAGCTTGAAGATCTCTCTTCCGGCAGGAGTCAGCGTAAATATGATTTCCTTTTTGTTATCCGGCAGATTCTCCATATGGAGAATCTGTTTATCAACCAATCTTTTGGTTATTTTGGAGACGCTGCCCTTCGGAATCCCGAACTGTTTGGAAATCGTGATCCCGTTAACAGGCTCCAATCTGCCTACCGCATCCACCACGTGCAGCATCGTGACGGTCATTTCCCTCAGCAACTCGATTAGCTCCGGCTGATTGCAGCGTTGTATCATCCACTGTCTCTCTTCGTCATCCTCGGCCTGGAATTTCTTCTGCAGCACGGAAACCTTCTGCTTTAATTCAAGGATCCATTGATCCTTCCGAGAGGTTCGTTCCGAAGAAGAAGCAGAATTCCGGTCTATTTCCATATCCGTATCTCCTTACGCTCGGCTATCGTCCTATTTAGTATAACAAGATCCTGGAACTAATTAAAGTTTCCTTGGAAACAATATTGACTTAATGGGCATGGATATATTATATCGTTCCCTAGAAACATATTTATAATCGCGGAAACAATATTCCTGAGAAGAGAGGTCATTTATGAGAGCCGTTATTGTGTTTGATCATCCCTATGGCGGAAAGGCATCCGAAAATGTTGCCCACCGAAGAAGTTTTTCCGAAGCACGGGTTCGTTTTCTGAACCATACGCAGCAGCGTTTCAGCCGACTGTAAGCTGTACCCATGAATCGAAAAAAAGATGCCTCCAGGCAGCGTCAAACCGCCTGAAAGGCATCCATTTAATTTGATTCCGTCATGTTTATTAGTTCGATAACTCCGCTACGCGCAGCAATCTCATGACAGTTACAACCGTTTGAGCTTTCGTCACATGGGATTGCGGATCCAGCTTGGCAGCGGATACCCCCTGCATAATCTTCTGTTCCACTACGAAGGCGACGGACAACTTCGCATAGGACGACACCTTGGAGTGATCTTTGAATTTGTTTAACAGCCCTTGACCAGCCTCATTCTTCTTGCCTGCATATTCCAGTACACTGCTCAGGATAACAGCCAATTCCTCACGGGTAATCAGACTGTTTGGATCAAAGATATCGCCTGTACGCCCCTTCACCAGCCCTGCTGCCTTGGCAGCCGCAATTTCTTTGGCATAAGGGGCATTCGCGCTCACATCCTGGAAGTTAGCAAGGCCATCATCTGGAAGAATACCCAGCCCTTTCACTACAATGGATATCATTTCGGCACGGGTAATGTTTTTATTCGCACCAAACGTGCTGATGCTCTCCCCAGACACAATCAGCTTCGCAGCCGCTTGTTCCACGTCTTCCTGTGCCCAAGAAGGAATCCTATCGTTAAACCGGACATCCTGCTGAAGCAGAGCATAAATACCGCTTCCCGTCCTCCTCATCTCCACGGTAACCGTACCGTCCGCATTCACCTTATACAAGGTTGGAGAGGATCGAAGCTCATTTGTACCTGATATATAAACCACTCCGCCCGCGCGCTTTGTATCTATCTTTTTGGCATCCACGGTTACCAGCTCACTGACATAGGATTTCCCGTAATGTTTCAGCTCCGTAGTTGTTTTATCCGCGTTCAGCTGCTCGAGCTTGAACAACAGCGGAGAAGTCAGAGTTTCTTTACCCTTAAGCAGGGATGCCACGCTCGTAGCATCGGCTGCACCGGGAGCCACAATGGAGACTTTCACATGGCCGGAAACCGAGATCAGCGAAGCCGGAATCCGATATTCTGTGCCGTTTACGATAACGGACAGACTGGCCTGGGCTCCTTTTTTCGCGATGGCTGCAATCACTTCTTGTGGAATCTCAAACTCAGCCTGCTTCGCACCCGTGCCCGCATGAATCTGGAAGCTGGAAGAGTCCGAAAGGTTAATGCTGTTAACTGCTGCTGCCGTTGGCACGGTAACCACCGCCTTATCTCCCTCAAGCACAACTTTTGCTTCCAGTTCATCCTTTCCTTTAGGCGGCTGCGGCGTCGAAGGCGTAGTAGAACCGGATCCGCTTGATCCGCCGGAACCCTCAGATCCGCCTGTGCTGTTGCCAGAAGTCGTAACGCTCAGTAGATTCGAAGCGCTGGATACGCGGTTAATTTCATCCCCCGCCCGATCCACAGCAAGCACATGAATCTTGTAATTCGTTAGAGCGTTAAGGCCATTAATGATATAACCCTTCTCGGTGACTGAACCTGCCAATGCATGGTTCACATAGACTTCGTACCCCGTTGCCCCTGGCACTGCATCCCATGTGACTTGAATGGAGCTGGAGTCGGCATTGACCCGTTGAAGATTCGTTGGGGCCTGTAATGCTGAAGCATTGACTTTGCCGTTAACCGGCAGGTCATGGACTAATTGGGTGGTTAATGTTTTATTACGATCACCACTTATTTCCCAGCTCATGACGCCTGCAATATCCAACGATTTCACGATGGAAGCCGCATACTTCATGGTGTTCTTATCGTTGTAGGTGATGAACACTTTATTCTGATCATTGTACAGATAAGGCACCTTAGCCGATTCGTTCCAATATCTCTTGTACCCGTTCTTGTCGATGTAGTTGTTCTCGAGATCACTGAAATCGAAAATGGCATTTTCCCAAGACTTCAAATCAGTCCCGCCCTTATTGCAAGTCTGATACTGACCAAGTGGCCCGCAGCCATCCCAGCCCTTGCCATAGTAGGGTACTCCCACAATCAATTTATGCTGTGGTACCCCGCCATTCAGATGGCCTAACAATCCGCCAAGCACATGATTTCTTGGAGCAGAAGACTTTGAAAGAGCTTTATCATAGAACAATGGTGAATTATGATGACCAAACGGGTCATCTTTGCCACTATAGTCATAAGTCATAATATTAATGAAATCCAGATACTGGACTGAATTCGCAAAATCTGCGTTAACGGTAAAGTTATCTCCCTGACCCGAAGCAATCGTCAGCAGATAATATTTTCCATCTTCTGACCCCGCAGCATCCAATGCCTCGCGAACGGTTTTCATTAATAATGTGAAGTTTTCTTTATCCTCCGGTGCTCTGGAGTTCGACTCTTCACCTTCTTCAACAGGATATTCCCAGTCAACATCCAGACCATCAAACTTATAATCTCGTAGGAACTTCACAGCAGAATTAGCAAAAGTACGGCGTGTTTCTTCCGTCATGGCTACGTTAGAAAAATTATCAGACCAAGTCCAGCCTCCTACTGAAACCATAAGCTTCAAATGAGGGTTCGATGCCTTGATGGATTCGAAAGCTGCGAAATTCTGAAAATCAAATGTCGGATCTCCAATCACAATTTCTCCGTCATGGACGTATCGATCCTGTGCAGGAATATTAGGGTCTTCGCAGGCTCTCGGCCCGCTCCCGTATTTTTTCCAGCATATATCGGCGAAGGCATAGTTAATGTGGGTGATCTGTGATACATCCAAGTCACCAGGATGAAAATTACGCTCTTCGGTACTAGCTGACCAAGAAGTGTAGTACGTAATATTGTTATAATTGCTGCCAGGCACTACCGACACTGCTTCGCTTTCAGACGAAGTCCATAGGCTGTTATGACCCACTACCTTATACGAATAGGTCTTTCCTTCTTCCAGTCCAGCAGCTACATATCGGCTCCCGCTACTCGAGCCAACCTTTACCCCATCCTGATAAATGTCGTAACTTGTGGCCCCGGGCACCGGTGCCCAGCCCAGTGAAGCCGTAGATCGTGTAGAAGTGACTACTTGTAACCCTCGAGGTTGAGCCAGCTCCCCCCATTTAAGGGTAACAGCATTACTATTGGCGGATGCTTCCAAAGCTCCATTCACACTTCTCTGTGCACCTACTTTAAAAGTATAAGTCTCTCCTGCTTCCAAAGGTCCATAAGTAGCCGTGGTAACGGAGTTTTCCCAAGTGCCGCCTTTCCATGCTCCATTAATATAAATGTCATAGGCTTCGGCCCCGGGACTCGAACCCCAACTCAGCGTAACCGTATCTTCCGTTGCATCTTCAATCTTAAGATGACTTGGAGGAGTCAACGGTGCATCTTTATATTCAGCTTCATCTTTGGTTGTGGTGAATTCCAATACATTGCTTTTGTGTTCTTTTTTCACGTCGCCGTCCCAAGTAATATAGATTCGGTAGGTCGTTTCAGGTGTCAATCCGGTCACCGCACGAGTCCAGAAGTTTCCCCATGCCAGCCAGTTGCCTGAATCCGCGTCCCACACTTGTATATTATTTTCACCTTCGACGGGTTTGAAATCCCATTGAAATACCGCCATGTTATGAGAGACACTTTCAATACGAAGATTCTGCGGCGCCAACGGATCCTGAGATCCATAAGTTGCGCTTGTTACCGTCAACGGATCGACGCTGGAACTGACTGCCGGTATGTCTGAGGGAGGGGCACCATCTGAAGCATAGGATACAGGCGCGTTGAGAAGAGGGGTAAAGATAAGGATTAGAGCCAGAAACCATACCACCCATTTCGGGTGCTTTTTCGTCATAAATGAGTTCACCGTTTTCACCTCTGTCGATATATTTCGATTGCAAAGGATACAGCATTTCCATGAATGTCTGTTCTCTCGGTGTCATCGGGTTATATCCATGATGGCTTGCCCCATTTCGAATTTCGCCCGAAATTCAACTTATTTTGAAAGCGGTTACTATTTTTTCCAGATGGATTGTGTAACGTTTATCATATCCCCCTCTTCATTCCAGTATATCAATCTCTTATCCCAACGCTCTGCTACAGCCTCCCTTCAAAGAGCTTCATATATTTAATGCATATTCATATTTGTATCATGGAACCTAACCTCTCTATTGAGAAGGGATACATTTCCATAAACATGGGATAAAATCTTGTCATTTTATATTCTGTTAATAAATTCAATCTATATAGAATCAGCTAGTGTCCACTAAACGAATGTTTTGCATAAAAAAGAAAAGGAGTACCATCATAAAAAAAACTCAAGCAGCCGTTACATCTGCTCAAGGGGAAGCGTTCCATATTCAGCCCGTTGAATTATCCGATCCCAAAAGCAACGAAGTGCCATAATGAAGCCTTCTAGGATTCCAAGCGGGGCGGGGCGATTAAACCCACTGTACGAATGGAGCCGGTCCCAGTAATCAAAGCAGACGTATGAGCTGAAAAAGAGCCCTCCAGGGGCTCTTTTGTCTATTCACTTCCCTATGTAAGCAAACCATAATAATCTTCGATCTACTTCATCGAACTTAAATGCTCATGCTTTAATTTCCATGATCCCTCGACATCTCGAATAAACACATTGGTGGCTCTGCCGCTCCCGGACATAAATGTCCCCTGATGATAACCCTCGAAGTGGTAGGTGTAGATACACACCGCCGAATGGACATCACTCGCAATCCATTCCACATCCTCCGCCCGGTATACCTCCTCCCGAATGGCATCCCACGCCTGCTCGAAATACAACCTGATCTCATCCAAGGTCGTGCAGCTCCGGTCCGAAAACCAATAAACCGCCTCTTCATCCAGCAGCCGGGCCACTTGATCAAAGTCATGTGTGTTCGTAGCCGCAATATAAGCCTCAAGTGCGTTCTGATATGACATTTCGCTTAACCTCCCATCTCTAATCCATTATAAGGATGGCACATTTTTTTTACTGAACCTTTTTCCACACACCGGCTTGGCCAGGCGTTTCCCCTTTGGTCCACCATTTTACTTCACAAACGGCTCCATTGTAAGATACCCGTTCACCGCCAATGTAAGCCTTGGAGCTGTTCCAAGCCACGGTTGCTTTGTTAAAGTCCTGCGACTTCTCCATAAAACAGAACGTACACAGGAACCCAACGTTGAACAGGTTCTCAACACGCCGGATGAGCACGAAGATATCATTGCCCTCACCGATCGTCTGACCTCTTCCCTGACTGCGGCGATTGAAGCCGCTGAGGGAGTAGTCCGGCTGCTGCGTGGATATATAAAATGAGGAGCACACAGATGATCTGTATGCTCCTTCGCCCTCATTATATTCATTTTCCGCTGCCAGACTCATTCTCAGATGACTCATTTCTTTCAGACGTTCCATTCTCAGGCGTCTGCTCTTCAGAAAGCGCACTTTCATCGGACAGCTCATAAGATATGCCATCCACAACAACCTTGTCGATTAGGGACACATCCAGCGGTTTATCCAGCTTCACGATAACTTTGCTTGTATATGGCAGCTTCTGCTGTGAGTCATTTTCGGTTCCTGAGGACTCCGGTTCTTCTCCACCATCAACCGACTCGGAAGAATCTGAGCCTGCTCCTTCTGCGTCTCCCGCTGTTGTCCCCGAATTCGAATCTGTCTGATCCTGGCTGGAACCAGAATCTGTTCCTGTTGGATCGGTGTCCGCTCCCCCTGTTGTTTCATCCGTGCACGTCCGTGATAGTTCAGGACTTGCCGCTTCAAACAATAGGTTTGCATCCTGACCCAGGACCTGGAGATTCTCCATATTGAAATCCCGGCAAGCTGCCGACTGTTTGAAATGGAAGCTCAGTTCAGTCAAGCCCTTCTGCTCACCTTCTTCCACTACGGACGCCGTCAACAGCGGCTGCTCCGGAACCGTATCCTGCGAGACAGGAGGCACGGTAACTGGAGGCGTAACAACTGAATTCGGATCCGCAGGGTCCTTCCCGTTTTGCACCATGAGAAAGATACCGCCGGCCAAGATGAGGACAAGTGCAGCTGAAGCTATTTTTACGAACCTCGGATGGCTTCGGATAAATCTCATGAATGGCGAAGCCAGCTCGGCCCTAACCTTCGTATAGACCCCTTTAAGAACAGGGTCAGGGTTACTAAAATAAGTCTTCACGTACTCCTTATTCTTGAATGCTTCGCGGTCATGGGTCTTGAAGTACTGGACGATCGCGGCAGCATAGGCCGGCACGAGACCCCGTGGCTTAACGAATACCGGCTGCTTCGCAGACCATTGAATATACTGGTAGACCACTTCAGGACTCTTGCTGTACTTATGTACATAATCCAGCAGGCCACGGTAGTCAATAGCGCCGGAATGAATCTCCGTGCAGAAGGCCAAGGTGATGCTTTCAAAATGGGATGGCGCCACATCCTGCTGCAGCCACCTCCGCATAATATGCTGGGTGCGCTCCCGCTCCTCGGTTGAAAGATCGGCAAGCACCTCCGCTTTAACTTCGGTTCTGCTGCACCACTGGTACAGCGCCAGCATGACAGCCGCTTTGGAGCGTATTCGGGAATCAAAACGTTCTACCCACCCTTTGAATTCCTTCGGCATTTGCAGAAATCCAATGTCCAGAAGCTGCTTCCGGTTCAATTGCTCAGGCTCCAATTCTCGCAAGAGAAAGAGGTTGGCTGCATAAATCATTCGGTCTGCAAATGCGGTCCCGCCTTGGTAACGAGCGATCCCCCGCTCTTCGTGATGCTCCAGGGAATCCAATTGATCCAGCACGGCGTTGACCGCTCTTACAGGATCTGCATCATGCTGTAATTTATCGATGAGCTGGGCTTCAGCCAGCCTAACATAATTCTCCTGTTCCAGCAGAAGGGGATGGTTCCTCACCCATAGACTGATCAGATCAACCAGATCCGTTGGCGTTGCCCTCTGTTTCATACTGGCTTTCATATAAGGATCGAACATCAGCGCAGGCAGCCCCGGGCTGGTCAGTACTCTGGCATAGAAGGCACGGCTTAGAGCCGGACTGCCCTCCAGCAAGCCATAAATCGCCTGGGTCACATCCTGACGCTGCTTCGACAAGGCATTATTTAATGAGCGAATAAAATATTCCACAATCATGTCATTGTGCTGTCTAGGGTTGATGCTGTGATAGTCCTTCACGGACCCGGCAATCGCCGGATCGGGAACCTGTCCTCCCTTCACAAGCTCAAACTCATGGGCAAACAGGGCAAGGAACAGATCATCCAGCCGTTTCTTTAAACCCAGAGCCCCGGCTGGCTCCAGATAGAGCAGCAAGGCACGAAGCACAGCAAACTTATGGTCGTTATACAGATCTTCACGGCCCTCTTCGATCTGGAACAGCACGCATAAATCGTCGTAGCTATCCAGAGAAATCTGACGGGACGGCTCCATATCCGAGAGCATCTGCTCCGCGAAGGCAAAAAAACGTTCAGATCGGGCCAGATCCAGCACTGTATCCCATGCAAAATCAAGATAAGGCTGCTCGGACCATTTCAAATCCGCATTAATGACCCTTCCGGCAGCAAGCTCAAATAAATAGTCCTTCTCAATGTTGCGGTCATTCAGGCGCAGGCCGCCCTTCTCCACGAACATGAGATGAAGTCCCTTCTTGCTGTAGGGTTCCTTGGCATACGTTACGAACCCAAGCACCCGGCGCAGCGCGTAAGGCAGTCGGCCAAACAACACAAAGAGCAGCTGCTCCGCCTTCGCGGACAACTGTTCCACCGGTACATCCAGTACGATATACACCTTTTTCTTACCCGCAGCTGCGGTTATCGATGCATAGAGCAGTTGCTTGAATATCTTCTCGTCAATGCCCAGTTCCTGCAGTAAGGCCGGGGTTTGGTCAGGCGAGACGGGAACTTGCGGGCGAGCCTGAATCGGCATGGCAGATAACTCCGGCAGCTCTATCCCCTCTTCAATATCGTAATGATTGGCAAAAGAGGCCTGAAGCCAAGTCCGGTAAGCGGAATGCTCATCTTCCAGAAATCCGTCAGGAATCACATAATGGTGCGTAAAAAAAGCGCTGCGTAGTCCCGTGAAATCCGCTGGCTGAAACACACTGCGCCCCAGCACCGTCTCCCCTGTTTCCGTATGGAACAGATGAAGAGCGGCAGGATAAGCCTCGGCGTCCTTCTCGCTGCGTGCCGTAAGCTCTGCCGGAGCTTCATACTGACAAAAGGGATGCAGCACCTTTTTGATATAGGAAGGTTCCAATCCTGACGAGCGCGCAACCGTATCAAATCCTTCAGCCGAGCGAAACACGCCCCGCCGTTCCCTCGTGTACATTTGCTGCTGTATGTTTCGGGAAGGGAAATCCGGCACTAATCATCCCTCCCCTCAATATACTTCAGCTTGTACAGAAGCCAGATGAACGGTTCGTCCACCCGGATCGGGCTGACCACGCTCTGCAGCTTCTGATCCACAGGGTTGCTGCCTAAGGCAGACACGGCAAAATACGCTGTATTCGAAAAATATACATCCATTGTGCCCTTGAACGGACGGTCGACCTTCTCGATAAAGCGGCGAATCTCGCCATCGATATTTTCAAACTCGGTCATGTTCAAATGCTTGCGGTGAACCATATTGTTGAATATGTTGCTGTTCAGCTTCACATATTCGCCATCCTCATCCTTGAGCGCATGAAGCATATCGCTCTTGGTTAGGACGACAGCTGTCGGAATATCCGTTTTGCCCTTGTCCTCATAAGCAATGAAATCACCGAACATGGTGAGGACAACATCGCGAGGTTCATCGTACTGGGATACCCATTCGCCTGGCTGATCGCCGAACTTCAAACGGATTTTCTCCCGAATGGAGCGAATCTGGAGCGGATCGACCATAAACAGAATGCCCGCGGAGTTCTTGATATGCTGCCCATGAAGTCCCAGGTAGTCCTCGTCCACCATGCCTTCACCCGCCACGTCAAAAAATACAAGCGTTAACGGCGGCTTCGATTCATCCTTGAACACGAATTGAAATATAAAAGGCTCCTGCATCTTCTCCTTCTGAGTAGACGCCAGCAAATCTCCACGTTCAAACAACGGTTCCTCATATCCGGTGCGGAACTTGCGGCTGATCTCCGCATTCAGCGGCATACAGGCCGCATCGAAGTGATCCGCCGTCGTATGCTGCAATGTATGGATCAGCGAAGTCATATACACCGACTTGCCCACTTGGGATGCACCGATAATCGAGATAATGTTGCTCGGTACCTTCCCTGCGGTCACAGGCAGCTCATTATGGCATTTCGGGCATAAGCGTCTGCGTGTGACGACACCGTAGCGGTCGTTCAATCCAACCAGCACATGATCCGAATAAATGTGATGCTCCTCCGGTATGTCGCTTGGCCGGATGATAGCCTCAATATCATAGACCGAATCCAGCCCAAAGCGTTCGCGGTAACGATTCAGCTCGTCGTCTTCCCCAAGCGCATAATCCTCGTCGTCCTCACGGTCGTGGGCAGCCCGGAAGACAACCTCCTTCGGCGTGAACTTACTGAAACAGTAAGGGCACACAATATCATAAAACAGCGGCCTTGGCTCCGGCTCCGGCTTCTTCTTGAAAATATCAAAAATGCCCATCATTTGTACCTCCCTCTAAACCTCTGGATTGCATGGACGCTTTCGTTGTTGTCACTGTGTTCTATCTCTGCTCTCTCTATCTATACACCAGCTCATACCGTTGTCCATACTTCTTCCCGTCCGTAAAAAACAGGCGTACATAATCGTTCTTACCGACCTCAATGACGGGCAGTACATTCCGTCCGGCCCCAAAATCCGTAACGAACGGGTACAATATCCCGTCTTCCTTGTTCACCGGATAAGCTCCCTCTTTCTTCACATAGCAGAGAGCCTCCTTCGGTACAGGCACTTCGGCTGTAACCTGAATTTCAATCGTTTTATAGGATTGCAGCCAGCGGCTTTTTTCGCGAATGGAGTATACCAGCATGGCTTTACCGGTGCTGAACTGAATGCAGTTCGCTTCATCGGGCTGTGTGATCAAGGTGGTCTCCCCGTTTTCAGAAGAGAAGGCATACACCGTATATGAGATCTGCCCAACACCATCCACACGATCCCGATAACCATTATTCGCCTTGTATTCGTCTCTGGTATACAAGCGCAGGCTGCCAAGATGCGGATCTCCATTCGATGCGGCGAATCCGTCATCCATCACACGTTGAATGTATACCGCTTGAAGACCAGGCGGCCAGTTCCAGCGAATCGTGCAGAAACCTTCGTCCAATTGATGGCTTAATCCCTGAATAACCCAATCTCCGGGCTCCGCATTTTTATACTGCATATCGAACGCCCCCTGCTTAAAATCCTCGGCTTGTCGAATCATTCGGCCGTTGTCCACGTCCTGTTCGGCCCGGCCGCTGCGTGCCGCCAGTTAACCTGCCGTTCTCCTTGACAGGTATCACCAGCGTGAACAAGGTCATCATACCTGCGAGGATGAAGCATGCCAAGAGACGCACACTGGCATCTCTGACTTCTCCCCCGGAGAGGCCAAATTCCAGAACAACGCCCGCCAGTAAGCCCGATACCGCACCGCCTATGCTAAAGCTGCGCGCGAGATAACGGTTGTCAAACACCAGGCCGAGCGCCAGACCCATGGCAGTGCCAATGAGCAGCATCGCAGCAATTCTTCCGATCTGATAATAAACGCTGTCTTCCATAGCGCCCGTTCGCTTCGTCAACAGCGAACGGTCCCCGACATCATCATAAATTTTCTGAAAAACAAAAGACAAGTCTGCCGCATTCTGCACATCGTAATATTGCCCGCCCGTCTCGGCTGCAATCGTTTGAAGCAGATTGGCACCATCCTTATACACGAGGCTAAGGCCAATCGTATTCACCGCGATTTGCTGCTGCTTGTAGTCCGCAAGCACACGATCATGGTCGGTTTCGCTAAATCCGTCTGACAGCATAATGACCATGGCGCTTCGCCCCGCATCCTGGCTTTCCTGAATATGCGACATGGTATCCTCAAGTGCGAGACTAATGTCCGTACCGCCGTCAGTTGTTGCCAAACCGTCGATTTCCGCCATGATCTCATCCTTGATTTCCTGGTTCTTCACACGGGTGAATGGCTGCAGTAACGTTGTTGCATGATCAAACACAATCACCGATACCCTGTTATCCCGATCCATGCGGTTGATCAGATTTTTGGCTGCTGTATAGCGATCCTGATTCGGGTCGGTATCCTTCATGCTGCCGGAATTGTCTATGACCAGAACAACGTCCTTCACGGGCTTGGCGCTGCCCGGGTTCAGCTGGTACACCCACTCAAACAGCATGCCAAGCAGGAACAGTGCCACCAAAGTGGATGGAATCAGCAGCTTCCACGATGTGCCCGTGTATCGCTGTCTCCAGGAGCTCCCGCTCAAACGGGGGGAGATCAATTCTGCGATTAAGCAGGCCAAGCCGATGCAGAAGGCCAGAATCCCGAAATAAATTCCCGTAACCACAATAACGGGAAGCCCTGTTCCCCACTGGCGGAGCAGAAATTCCCCAATGGCAAATCCAATTCCCCCGCCGACCAGACTCAACAGCAGCAGGAGAGGGTTTATTTTTCGTTGCACAATACGCGCCTACTCTCTTTATCAGAATCTAAGAACGCTAGCGCAGCTCCGGGAGCAGCGCCGGTTCCATTCCATGAAATTCATAACCGTTCGCCGTATAGGTTTCGTAGTAAGCTCTGCCATTCCGGTAATACATCAGATCCTCCAGATGGAAGCCCCCCATCAGATTCAGCTTCTCGACCCCGCTGGAGCGCTTCTCATGCACGATGCCAAGCTTGTATACTCGTAATGCTTCATCCGCACGGATGGCGTAGCGAACGAATTCACTGTCGGCATCGCCGAAGAAATATTTCTCTTCATATCGATGCTCCTGCGTATAGTCCAGCAGCCTGACCAAAGTAACGGAGTTCTCCTCCAGCATCCGGTAGAGCACCTTAAACAAATCTTCCTTGGCAAGCACCTGCTTGTTATGATACTCGATGGTTACGTTCGCCCGGCGCAGCAGCTCCTCCTCGAAGGTCTGCACAAACGGCTCTGCCGTCAATAAATCCCTTAGACAGACTCGAATCATATTGGCCAGGATCGGCTCCGTACCTTCGTGAGTGAGAACGGATAAATTGCCGACATAGCGATCCTCGAAGAATACAGCCGCGCCGCGCTTACTTTCCAGCTCCAGCATCAACTCCTCGGTCACCAGGCCATAATACTCCATCAAGTTCTGACCGATATAATCGTCTGCCGTGCGGATACTGGACTGAGCTGCTTCCAGCAATTCTGCTTCCAACTGGTCCAGCATGCTCGCTTGCTGCTTGTAATGCCGGTGAATCTGCTCAAGCTCCGCCTCATATAACCTGTACAGCGCAAGTTCGGTCTCCAGAAGCAGCAGCTCATACCTGCGATGATAAACCTCGCCTACAAAAAAACGAATGAACTGGCGCACATTCTGTTTATCCCGAAAGGGCAGTTTCTTGAAGGGCTGGGTTTCCACGCTTTCTTCATAATAGCGGGTTAGTCCTTCCTGCTCCGTCTTCAGCAGGCTGCCGAGATCCCGGATTCGGGAACGGACCGCTTCGAGCAGGATCCCCGCTCCACCCTTGTCGCTTGTCCACTCCACGATTTGATAACAGCCGATATGCGGATGTGTGGACAACGAGCGGCGAAGGGCAGCGTGTACTTCTTCGGCTGTGCTCGTATCCCTCAGTCTCTTCTGGACCTCCAGCTCATAATTGCTATGGAAAAACTGCTGGCAGCCTTCTCCGAACAGTGCCTCTTCGGCCTCGCGGATATTCATCCGCTTCAGTCCGGCATAACTGACAGGATGGGACATCATGCCTTTCAGTCCGTCCAGATGTTCGACATTCGGGAGCATCCGGTTCGCTCTAGCCGTTACGGCTTCCGGGTCGAGGCCGAAGTAAGTCAGGCATTCCTGTACCTCCGGTTCAGGTCCGGTCTTCATGCGCTGGAGAAGTCCCCGGCAGAGATGATAGAGGACCGTTAAGGCAATCGGCTCGTTCGGCCTTTTTACCCGGGCAAAGCCAGCCGAGACAAAGCCTTGGCGACCGGATTCGGTCATGATGTTGCTTTTGAAGGATGTATTGTTGTAAACGCCTCTGATCCCGTCATATGCCTCGTCCTTCTGCTTCCGATTCTTAAGCAAGCCGAGATGACAGATGATATCATAGATATCCTGCATGCCGGAGTAACCGGAGATGCCCCGCTCATTCTTATCGGATAGCACGTAGACCAGATCAAACAACGGCGAAGCCGGGTGAACGACCGGGATGCTCAGTCCATCCTCCGTCATTTGAAGCGGTGCGGAGAAGCTGTAATCCCGGCTCTGCATCAACTCAAGCTCCCGTAAGAAGGCGACCCCCACGGAGCTCGCATAGCCATAGGTTTCAATCTGCTCCCTCTCATTGATTAGCGCGTACAAATCCATCTGCACCGATTTGAACGACTGATTGAAGATGGATTCTGCCAGTAATGAAATTTCCGGGATAAATACATTAAACGGGTCATCGACCCGTGTAATGATAGACAGATGGACCCGGTCAAAAGACGAATAACTGCGTCCATAATCTGAAATATGGTGGCTCAACTTCCGAATGGCTTTATTTAACCCAGACAGGGGGCCCCGTTCTTGATAGAACGCCTGATACAGCTCTTTGCGCAAGGACTTGGACGCACCGTCTGCCACCGGCAGATCCAGTTGATAACTGTGAAGACGATTGGAGGATTCGGAGCCTTTCGGCCCCGGCCTGCCGCCACGGTCTGTTCCCACATGAAAATAGATGACACTTGCGCTGTTGTCCCATTTGCGGTCATGAATCTCCATGATCGGTTCGATGGCTGCCGCCGTCATATCACCGATGAACAAGTATACCTCCGGGTAGTGGATGCTGCTCTGATCATCCTCCATCAAGGTAAGCTGCTCTTCCGACTTGGCATAACCGGCAGCATACTGGCGAAGAATTTCCCTCATCGTCTATTTCAACCTTCTTCGAATGTCGTTTAATTTGGAGGATACCTGTCGGTAGAACTGGTACCGCTCTTCGCCGTCCGCTAGCTCCACCTTCTCGTATTCCAACCGGTCGCGCGTCTCCAGGAAACGCTCAGCCAATTCCTCCAGCTTACCGAGCAGCGGCGTAATATCTTCGGAAGCGGTCAGCTCCTGATCCCGGCGGGAAGATTTGCGCAGCAGCGTGCTCCGGCTTTTCTCATCCAGCTGGCGGAAATGCTTGTAGACTTCATACTCCACGTCATTCACGCTTTTCAGCAGATTGGCAAACGGCTCCCAGGAATCCTCTTCCGGATCGCGGTCATAGACGAACAGCGCACCCTTCTTGGTAATGGTCCCGGTATACATTGCCTCGATAAATTGATCCAGCCATTTCTCCTCATTCTGATTGTCGCTGATCAAGAGCTCGAATGCCGTGATTTTGGCGGCAATGGCGGCATACTTCTTCAACTCTTCACGCACGCTGCGAATCATTTCCGGTGAACGGATCAAATTCTCTTTAGCCATATCCTCATTGATGCTGTTGAAGATATCCTTGGACCCCACCTGCTCGAGGCCTTCGTTCATCAGTCGCTTCAGCTCCGTCCAGGCCCGCTTCACTTCGCCCAGATTAGGCTTAGGCGTGTCCAGCTGAAGATCATAGGCACGAAGCAGCTCGCTGAGATCAAATGGCTTCGTGAACACAACCGCATAACGGCTGCTTGTATTCTGGTCCACATCCTTCTCCATGATAACTTTATACGTAAGTGCCTGGTTGAATTCTGCACGAACCCGGGCGTTATAATCCTGAACCCGCGGGTTGATATAAGTATCGCCCCAGGACTTCTCAGGAATCGGCGAAGGCAGGTAGGTCCAGTTGTTGCGGTCTGTCTGCACCAAATGACGCCCTACGCCTTCCTTGTCCATGATGGTGCGTTCGTAACTCTCCTCATAAACCTTAAGCGGCGTGTAAACGAACAGCGGCACACCGTTCTTTGTATTCAACCAGAATATCCGATTCTTCACTTCACTTTCCTTCACCGTGAAATGGGATTTACCCACCGAATTGTTCTGGTAATTGCGAATGCCCTTCAGAATGCTTGGCGCCTGCACAGGCACGGACACAAAGCCCCAGGATGGGAAGTACAAATTGCCTGCGCTGTTGCTCAGATGGAAGACCGGCACGGCTTCATCATCCAGCTTGCTGGCGATGTTGCGCTCGACGAACTTTTCGATGGAATCCTCCTGCCCGAATTTCATGGTCAGGAAATCCTCCATCGAGCGGGTGATCAAATCGCCGAATTTGTCCGTCAGAAACTCGGAGATGGATCTGACGATATCAATCTCCTGCTCCCGTGTCCAACGATTGGCATGGCTCAGCAGTTCCTGTGCGAAATCCCGGATGAGATCGTCCACATCTTTTTGATCCATGATTTTGTTGATCACATCGGAGATGTCGGGCACGCTGACCAAGTTCCAGTAATACGTCTTGTTCCCTTTATGATCCTGCTGTTCATCACCGTTGACAAGGATGTCCCCGTTCTTGGCAAATATGGAGTTCAGCGCGTTCAGAATTTCGGTATATACGCTATAAATCCGGTTATTCTCCTGGTTGAGCAGATCGTATAAATCCTCATAGAATTCAATCATCTGCTCGGTGCGTTCCACATCGGCTTCCAGCCAGTATTCATTGATCTTTGCTTCAATATAGATGTTCTTCTTCTTATCCTTAGAAACAAAAGCACTCTTCGCATCGCCCAGGCGTTCGATCGCCTGTTCTCTGGCCGACTCGATGTCGCGGGGAATGCGGGTCAGGTTCTCCCGGAGCGTTTCGATGTAAGACAGCAGCATCTTCAGCAGGCTGAAGCCCTTCTCCGTATAAATCAGACGGGATACATAGAACGGTCCTTGCTGCGGATGCAGGAACATCCGGCGGATTTGGTCGCTGAATTGATCCACGATCTCGCCTGGAAGCTGCTTCTTCGCTTTGATGTATTCCTCACGGGCTCTGGCGAGAAAATTCTGCTCCAGCTCCGTATCCATATTAATGACCTGATTCTTCACCACATTGGCATAGCTGAGCCGCTCGCTGTTCTGATACCCGGGCAGCGGCTCCGGTACGCGGGACTCGAAATTCTTCGTCATCGAGTCCAGGTCGATGCCCAGCTTGCTTGCAAACTTCTCAACATCCTCCTGGCTTGGCGCTTTCTCGAACATGGTTTGCATTTTGCCAAATACGCGGTATGCCAGATAGGTGGTCATCTCCTCGATAGGCAGCACGGCCGAGGATGCTCCGATAATGTTGTAATCGTAATTGGCAGGATAGGCTTTGTTCATCTGGGCAATGTTGGTTCGGATGTTGCTGATATAATCATGGATTGCAAACTCTTCGCCGGACTGCTTTTCCTCGCTGGCCATGAAGTTCGTGATATTCTCGGCGGTGACATTCATGCAGTAATCATAGGCGTTCTCCAGCAGTTTGCCCTCCGTATTGGTAGCAGAGATGAGATGGCACAGATTAAACGGAGGCAGCGGCGAATTCACGTTCAGAATGCTGCCGTACTGCTGCTTGAACCGCTCGCCTCTGGCATCCACGTTCATCCAGTAGTCAAGCTCCTTTAGCGCCGCATATCCGTTCTTCTTGATGTACTCGCGCGTGTGCTCGCTCAAGCTTTTGTTAGCCAGATTGATATCCGGCGTAAACAGATAACCGAGTGTGTTCACGCGGTCAATCCCCGCAGAGCCGTGATCGCGCTCAATAATGCCGCGGACGATATAAGCAATATCAAGGAAGCAGCCGCTGCCTGTCCCGCCGGACAATCCGGTCAACAGGAAGACCATCAGCTTTTTGTTGGTGCCAACCGATAATGTCTTAATCTTCTTATCGATCGCTTGCACCACCTGGGTGATTTTCGTAAACAGAAGCAAGCGGCCGGCCTGACGGACACCGGCTGCCCCGTTCATTCCATCGGTAATGCTTAGCTCCGGCGACAGCCAATCCGTAATGTATGGCTCCAGGATGCTGCGATTCTGAAGGAGCCCTCCAATCTCCGCATTCGAGAGAAGCACGAATTCATTGATCGGATCAAGCCCTATTCCCTTATAGCGTTTATTCTTATCCTGTTCGTTGGTCTCAAAAGCCAGAAACTCCACATTGTCCGGCTTGTCCATTCTTTTCTTGGACAAGGGATCCTCCGGCAGCTTAAACCGGCGGTTAATCTGATATTTCAGGCGCAGCAGCGCATCGATCCCCGTGCCTCCAAGTCCAATGATGAGAATCGGGTTGTCGATGGTATCCACTCGTATTTTCTCACTGACAATCCCGCCTCCGAGTGAAACGTCAAGCTGTTGTATATGTTCTCTAACTACCGGTTTCATAATTTCCCCTCCTGATAGGTCATGGCTTAAGAGGTTGTTCAAAAAGTCCACTTTTGATCATGAACACGCACTTTAAGCCAAATATTCAAATAATATGGTCTTGTCAGCCTGCTGCAGGGAAACTCTCAGCCGGTCTCCGTTCTTCAGTTCCGTCCCTTTCGTGGCATCCAGGGCACGTCCCGACTTCTCAATCACAGCCGAAGAATTATTTCTAAGCATGATGCGATCATTCTTGCCAGGCGTGAACAGAATCTTCTCCGTCTCCTTCAGCTCAGGTGCCAGCTGCAGAAGCTGGTGCAGGTTGAACTTCCCTTTGAATGAAGTCAGCTTTTTGTATTGCGGGAAGGTCTTCTCGCCGGTATTCTCATCCCTGATTTCAATCACGATCTGACCGACAAAGCCCTTGTTCGCTTTCTTAATCGCGCCTAGTATGAAATAAGCTCCAGCCCCCACAATGAGCAGAGCAGCGATGCCAATGATTACGGGCCATAATGGAAAAGGTTTCTCTTCATCGCCTGCGGTCAGCTCATTCCCACCGCTGCCGGAGCCCGCGGCGGCTGCTTTCGCACTGATCTTCACAGGCGCGCTTTCGCGGTAGAAGCTCTGCTCCTCCGCCCTTACCCGCAGCTCATAGTCATGCTTCTGCGGAATTTTGTAACTCCCTTCAAAGCTGCCGCCTTTGTTCTCCAGCTCGACCTCCGACTCGTCACCGGTGTCGAGATCCTTCACCAACAGCTTGGCCTTCATGTTGCCGTACAGCTCATTGTTTTGCAGCTTCTGTCCGTTGCTGACAAGATACGCGTTAATATCGATTGTATCCCCTGCCTTCACCTTCGATGATGACGGAGGATCCATGGTCAGCTCCAGATCGTAGTTGAACACAAGATTGATATCGATTTTGTCTTTGGATACACCCTTCACCTGCAGCTTCCAATCGCCCTGCTGCGGCTTCAGCAGCTTGAGCAGCGAGTAGGAATTGGATGTGGAGCGCATGACATTAGCCGATGGAATGCTCTGCTCAGCACCAGTGGGGTCCATCAGTTTAACGTCCACGGGACTTGAGGACATAATAGAAATATTCGCTTCCAGCACGTTTGCATTCGGTACGTTGACCGTGACCTCCTGATAGCTGCCATTGCCGGTAATCGACTGCACGGGTACAATCTTGAGCTGCTGGTGGCTGGCAAAAATCTCGCTTAGAATTTGCGGCAAATCATCCGCCGAGCTCGTGGTAAAGGATTTTCCTCCCGTTTGGTTCGCCAGCTCAGCCAAAGCCTCTTTATTCAGCTTCCCGTCGGCGTTCAGACCAATCGTATAGATCGGGATGTCGCTTCCTTTGGCCTCCTGAACCGCCTGGTTCAAATGATCTGACGCTTCTTGGCTCGTCTTGCCTGTGTTGGGGTCCAGATCATTGTTACCGTCGGCCAAAACAACGATCATGGGTGCATGAGCCGGGTCCATGCCCTGCTTCAGCACCTTCACCGCTTCATCAAGACCTACCGAAATGTCAGTGTAAGGACCGCGGTCCAGTTGGTCGATAAACTCCTTCAGCGCCGTTTTGTCCGCCTCCGATTGAATTTCCAGCAGTGCCTTCTCCCGCTGAATCCGGTCGGTATAGGAAACAACGCCGACTTTGTCGCCGGTTGTGGACAGCATGTCGATGAACATCTTCATTGCTTCGCTGCCGATTCTGTCAGGATCACTGTTTTTCATCGAGTTGCTGGCATCCATCACCAGAACGGCATCTATCTTGGAGCCTTGCGAGGCTGCCATTGCCTGAGGCAAGGTTCCCCCGCTCCAGGTCACGATCAGCAGCGCTGCTGCCATCAGACAGAGCAGCCATTTATTGTTACGTAGCATTGATTTTACTCCTTCACCCATTTAATCTAGCATTTGAGGATGCCTATGTTCGATCCTCTAATCTAACTGTAGGCATTAAGTCTTAAAAATATATGAAAAAAAGCTTAAAAACGATACATGCATTTTCATTTCCTTGGTATGTTTATATAGGAAATACCATGCAACTCACTAAAATATCCCAGTACTATGTCCATATGATATAATTATACCTGCCAAAGTTCAACATAATCAGTGTATCACCCGGACTTAGGACACAAGGCTCATTCACCATTTTCACCCCCATTACGATACCGGAAAGGAATAGGTATATGATTACATACGGATGTCTCGGGATTTTGTTTCTTTTTGTCATCATCAAGATCACGGCATACTTCAAACGTAAGAAGAACGCCCCGACACCGGAGCAGCTGCACCAAACGCTGCTAGAAGTCGCCAATTCAAAGAGGGAACGGCATGGATAAGAAAAAGCCGGTACAACTTCGTCCCTATATTAAAACGAGATATGTCTACCAAAAGTTAAGGGTTTGCAAACATTGCCACAATTTTACGATTCTGTGGGAAGACAGCTGCGCGTTCTGTAAACGTCACTCGCTGATCCACGTGATGGAGCTTGCAGAGAAAAAGGCCAAGCGTTCCATGCAGAGTGACCGGCTTCTCTTCTATATTATAGGACTCTCTGCCGTACTTCTTAGTCAGACCTTCTTGCAGATCGTGATCTCCTTTGCTTGTATGGTGGTCCTGCTCGTATGGTTATGGCTGATCCAGCGGCGAGTGTTGCAAACGGAGACCCTGCATGCTCTGGACAAGTTAATACGAAGTCATCAAAAACAGATTCTTGATGGCCTGGATCTGAACAAAGCAACGGCTGCTGCCGCCATCAAGGAAGATGCCCAACTAGGGTATGAGATCGTCAGGGAAATTTCTTCCCTGGTCCGAAATGACCGAATCCGCCTGCAGCAGATCGTTCTTCTGCAAACCTTCAGCCTGCGCAAGGATATGGAGCTTGAACTTGAACCGCTGTTGCTGAATGAGTTTGATCCGGACTTGGCCGCTTATATTGGTGAAATCGCCAAAATCAAGCGGGAACTGATTAACAGTAAAGCCATCCGTTACCTGCTTGATCATGAGGCTGACATTTTGCGGATGGAGCAAGGCAGGCAGATTATGATTGACGCTGCCGGAGCAGCGGTACGGAAGAAAAAATATATCGACACATTCCCTGATTTTATTAGCCGCTATGCGGATGGACTACCAAGATATCGCTTCCTCCGCTTGTATCAGATCGTACGCCGCAATCCCGGCTTGTCGTGGAACGGCCTGCGGGACCGGGTATCTGCCATTTATAATGAACAATACCGCTCGGACCCTGATTTTCAAAAATGGGATTAGAGGGGCTATACCGTTATGACGATAAAAAACACGCTAACCCTGCGTAATCTGTATTTTTTTCTATGTATAGTCCTTCTGTTGTTGATTGGATATAAGGGCGTTCATATCTATCAAAAAATCCAGACGATGGCGCAAGCCGAACGATTGTATGCTCAGAAGAAACTCGTTCAGGCTGAGGAGTGGTATCAGAAGGCAAGCCGAAACCACTCCCTTCTATATAAAGAAGCGTTGCTGGCCTCAAGGCTTCAGGAGCTCGCCCCCATTACGTCTATGAAGCAGAATCTCTCCTCTCTAGATCAACGGTTGAATCAAGTGGGAGAAGCAGGCGACTTTTCCGCCTTCATGAACGTATATGCCGAGTTGCTTGATGCGGAGGAGAAGCTGACGGGGCACCAGGGATCATATGCTTCGTATTACGATGAAATTGTTGCGTTCTATGGCATACCCGATGATGTGAAGCGAATTTTCCTGCAATTCATCGGTTTGTTTAACCGCCAGGCCGACGAACAGCTTGAAGAGTTGCAGTATGATGACAACAGCTTTAAATGGAACTTGCTTCGCATCCCGGACTCATTCTATGGCGGCGAGAAGCAGAAGGATGAGAAGCTGCTCAGCCTGTTCCAGCGTTACGATGAGACGGTAATGACCCGGTTGGCAGGAGCCGGACATTACGCCGAGCTGTTAAACTGGTCCCATGCCATAAGCTCCGAATATGCCAGCCGTTCAGTGAAGGCTGCTTGGGTGAGCGGCAAGACAGATGAACTTGTGCTTGCCATGCTGCAAAAGGATGCACAGCGGGAACGGCCGGCAGACTTTGTTTCACACGCCAAGGGTTACAGAGACTACTTGAATCGGAGTAATCAACAGAATTCGGATATGCTGGAGTATATTCAGAATCAGATCAACCGGTGGATCCTGGCTGCGGATGAAATGGTAGCAGAGAAGAACTACGAGGAAGCTGTAGCGCTCTATGAAGCGCTGTCCGGGTACCAGGATATGAGCAGACCATTGCAAGCTGCAAAATTGGCCTGGACTATTCACGATCCCATTCGTTTGTTCAATATGGCAGATATTCAAGGCAGCTTTAGTTATGTCAGCGGAGGTGGGAAACGTTTCGGGGGATTGGCATATGCCATTGGAGTCGATGAGGGGAATATCATCTATCTAGCGGTTTTAAACGCCGATGAAAGCGTGCAATTATTCCAAAATCATGATTTCCCGTCTGAAATCGCGATCCGCCAAGTTTCAATTGAAGAATCGCTCAGCACGGAGACAAATCCGGTCGTCCTGGTGGAAGGCGGCACAGGAACCGATCTGGTATGGTATTCAGCCTATGAAGCCAGGGCTTCCAATCTGATTCCGCTGTTCCAGTTTACCGGCGTAAGCTATCAAATCCTGCCGGATAAGTCTCTGCTGGTTACCAACTTCGAAGGAGCAAGCCCGGAAGAGATCGCCATCTTCGAGCGTCAGGGAGATCAATACGGATTCACAGGGTTTCAGCCCAATTATACCGACATCGATATTGCTGATATCGAAAGTCACCGGAACAAGAAAGTCCGCTTCACCATCAATATTCTGGCAGGGGGCTATGGTGAAGCCCTTGCTGAACGGGATGGCCACTATGTGATCTTAAGAGGAGAGCTGGATTTCCCTGCGGGGAGTGCAAGCATTATAGGAACGTTTAGCGAGTATCAGCAGATGGAGATACCAGGCAGCCAGGATCCTCCTGCCTCCGACGTGACCGAACCGGAGGATATGCCAGCTGAGGGCGATTCCACGGAGGAAACGGATATTCCAGGAGATTCCGTCCCCACCGAGGTCATCAATCCTGAGGATACCCAACCAGACAACAGTGAGAGTCGTGACAGTACTGAAACTGCTAAACTCACGCAGGTTCCTGTCATTCAGGTCGAATCGATAGAATGAGTCATAAGAATGAAGGCCTGTCACAATGAATTCATCCTATTGACAAGGATGAATTCAAGATGGAAGAGAAATTACAAGAAATATCGGCAAGACATATTAAAGCGTATAAACGATACCGAAAGAGGTCCCCACTTTCATCAAGCTATGCAGATGCAGATGTAGAAGTGGGGTGGCTTCTTTATGCCTTATTCAAGAAACTTTCAGGGACAACGGTAAGATCAAACCCAAAAACGATGGGAAGCAAATAATACACGGCAAGGATAATAATGATTGTGGCAAATATGTTAACGGAGAAACCTGCGCGAACCATGTCAATAATCTTTATTTTCCCCGTGCCGAATATGATCGCATTGGGCGGCGTGCCGACAGGCAGCATGAAGGCACAGTTGGCCGCCATGGCGCAAGGCACCATAAGAGCGAATGGATGAATACCAAGGGCGATGGCAAGGGCAGCTACGACAGGCAAGATCATCGTTGCTGTTGCCGTATTGGACGTGATCTCGGTCATCATGATGATGAGAAGTGTAGCACATGAAATAATAACAATAAGATGAGAACCATTGAGTATGGTCAACTGCTCACCCATCCAGTCAGATAAGCCGCTGGAACGGAACCCTGCCGCAATAGCCAGGCCGCCTCCAAAAAGAAGGAGTACACCCCACGGAATTTCCTTCGAATCACTCCAATTTAAAATACGAGAACTTGTTTTTGCTTTAGCTGGAATCATAAACAAAAGTGCGGTTGCCATAATTGCAATCATCCCATCCGAGATCCCGGGAATTGGGATGAGTAAACCATCTTCTACCCATAAAAACTCACGAGTGATCCACATAAATGCAGCAAATACAAACACCGCGCCAACCATACCTTCTTCAAAGGATAACTTGCCAAGTTTTCCGCGCTCGCTTTGAATCAATTCTCTTCCGCCTGGAAGTTGTTTAATGGACGTGTTGAACTTCATTTTCCCCAAATAAAACCATGTGAAGAACAGCATTACAATGACAACGGGTACGGCAAACAGCATCCACTGGGCAAAGGAAATGGTAATACCAAATAACTCATTCATTTGGGCAGCTAGAATAATATTGGGCGGAGTGCCGATTAATGTCCCGAGTCCACCGATCGTTCCTGCATAGCCAATAGCAAAAATAAGGGACTTCTCAAATTTCGGCAGATCCTTTTCTTCCGGCCTTCCCTTCAAAGCACTGGCAACCTGGGCGGTAATCGCAAGGCCCATTGGGACCATCATCATAACAGCCGCGGTATTTGACACCCACATCGATAAAAATCCAGTTGCAACCATAAAACCTAGCAAGATACGCTGTGTGCTGGTACCGATCATCGAGATGATAAATAGGGCCATTCTTTTATGCAAATTCCACTTTTCCATCGCCGTAGCAATGAAAAAACCGCCCAGAAACAGAAAAATAATATCGTTGCCGTATGATGATGCCACCTCACTGCCCTGCATCGCTCCTGTAACAGGAAGAAGTATGAGCGGCAGCAATGATGCAGCCGGTATAGGGATCGCCTCTGTAATCCACCATGTGGCAATCCATAACGTAACGGCGAGCACGGATTTCCCTTCCGTGGACAGTCCGTCAGGTTGGAAAAATAACATCGTCAATATGAACAAGGCTGGCCCCAGTATAAGCCCGATCAGCTGAGCTTTTGAGTACGGCTTATTGGAGTTTTCATTCGGTTCTTGACTCTTCATATCCTCAACAGCATTTTCTTCGTTATGTTGAATAGCTATCTTGTCTGATGCTTGTTTAGGTTCTGGCACAGCTGCTGATTGATTCCGATAAAAGAATACATTCAGTATGTTTTTTGTTCGTTTGTGCTGTGCCCACAGGCTGCGCCAAGCTGACAAAGCCAGTTGTCTCATCATTTACCCCTCCATTTTGTAAGCGCTTTCGATAATTCTCTTATATATTTGCCTTTCCGTATAGGTTTTGTAACTAATATCTGGTTTTTTGTAACTAAAAAAAGTGTGTGAACATGAAAAAACTCGTTGCAAATTTGCAAACGAGCTGCATGAACTTCATTTTTTATCTGGTTTTTTGCAGAATAGAAAGCACGTAATCATGCCCCTCCTGACTAAGCTTGTAGCGATGAAGCGGACGGCCGCTGCCTTCATAGCTGACATCATTAAGCAGTATGTTGCAGTCCTCCAGGAAGCGCAGATATTTTCTCAGCGAGACTCTTGAAATCCCTGTTACCTCAGCTAACGCAGCTGTGGAAAACCAGCCCTCCAGCCCATGAAGCTCACGTAGAACACGAATATATGTTTCTTTTGTAATCCCTTTGGGCAAGTTCTCCTCAGTTCTTTCTTTGTTCCCGTTCCCTTGATGAAATAATTCATCCAGCTCTTTTTGCTGAATTCCTTCTTTTTGCAAATGGATATATCTGAACTTGTATCGCATAAGCGCCTCTTGAAACCGCTCGAAATCAAAGGGCTTGATTAAATAGTCAACAGCCCCGTAACGAAGAGCCGTTTGTATAGAGCCCTGGTCATTCGCGGAAGAGACAACGATAACATCAACTGAATGGTTAGATTTCCGTACATCAACGAGTAAATCAAGCCCGTTCTTGTTCGCCAGATATACGTCAAGTAAAATTAAATCAACTTTTTTATTTTTTAGAATCTCCCATCCCGCTTCCACTCTATCTGCCGTTCCTGCCAATTCAAATCCTGACACCTTGTCCACGTACATTCCGTTAAACTTTGCCACCATCGGATCATCTTCAATAATCAAGACCTGAATCATGCCTGGTATGGGATGCGCACCGTCAATTTCATCCCGTCTCCTTTCCTTGATGATATATGCACAGTGCCGTCTGTGTCTGCCGCCGCTTTGTGGATTAGATGCATGCCGTAGCCCCGTCCCTCTCCTTTGGTAGAACTTCCTTTTCTGATCCATTCCCCTGGAAGCTCTTCCGATAGACCTGGGCCATTGTCACGCACCGTCCATTCAAGCCAGCCGTCCTTGGTTGAAGACAATTCAACCGTTATTTCTTTTTCTTCCTGCCCGGCCATCGCTTCATAGGCGTTGTCCAAACTGTTTCCTATTATGGTAGTAAGCGCATCCAGAACTTCTGACCGTGCAATGGAAGGCCACGCTTCTTGCCCTGTAAGTGTGACTTTGACATCATGACCCTGTAAAAAGGTGAGCTTATTAAGCAAATATCCTGCTAACACAGGGTCTTTCACATAGTTGGAGACCCAGCCTACATCTTTTTGATAGTAATTTGAAATTTGTTTTATATACTCCAGCAATTCCTTGTAAGATTCTGTATGTACCATTGCTGATATCACATGAAGCTTATTCATGAACTCATGCGTGTGAACCCGAAGGCTTTCTGCATAATTTTTGGCCCCTGATAATTGCTCCAGCATGCTTGTCAACTCCCTCTTATCACGAAACGTAGCCAGTGCTCCTACGAGTTTGCCTGCTGCCTTAACAGGAACACAGTTTACGACGATTTCCAGATTGTTAAGTTTTTGCGGCTGGTCCATCTCTGCTCTTTGATGAATGAGAACTTCCTGCAGCTTTGATTCTGGCATAATTTCTTGCACATTTTTCCCAATAGGATCGACTCCAAGACCAGCCCTCTTAAATATATCCCGCGCTGCCGGATTGGCCACCACCATGATCCCCTTTTCATCAATAGCCACTACTCCCTCACGAACGGAAGCAAGCATCGCTTCCTTTTCCTCCAGTAGTTTGCTTATTTCAGCCGGCTCCAGCCCATGCATCGTGTTCTTGACCTTTTGCGCCAGCAGGAGTGCACCAACTAAGCCTGCAGCCAAACCAATGCTCATGCCGAAAAGGATAATCTTTTGACTATGAAAAACCGCATCATTTATTTTATCCTTTGCCATCCCCACCGCCACTGCGCCAACCTGCTCTGCTCCGTCCCAAATTGGCACAAAGGCACGCATCGACTCTCCCAAAGTGCCGAGAGCGACCGATGTATAGCTTTCTCCTGCAAGGGCTGGCCCTTCGTCTCCTCCTACAAACCTTCTGCCAATCATCTCTTCGTTAGGATGAGAGAGGCGAATGCTATTCATATCCATGACCACGATGTACTCAATGTTTGTGTCCGCTTGAACATCCTTTGTATAAGTCTGGACCGCACCGCCATAACTTCCATTGCGCAGGCTTTCCAGAGTGGTGGAGGTGTGCCCCACTGCACTTGCAATCGCTTTAGCTTTATCTTCGAGATTTCTCTGGGTTGTAGTTGCATAGTCATTTGCAATAAGTATACCTGTCAAAATAAGAGACACCGCAAGCACAACGGTTACCAGTAAAATGATAAGCGTTTTTAGTTTATAAGGTCTATTCGAAAAAACAAATGTTTTGAGACCGTGTACCATCCATCTTGGTCACCTTTCTATCTTGTTTTGATAAAATGTAGTGGAGTCGGTTTTCCTTGCAGATAAATTCGACAACGATGTCACAAAACCCTTGTGAAATAAGGATTTTGTGATTCTGCAGACCTCTCCTCAGCACATTAACTCAACTGCTTGACGCCCATAGTAACCGGCATGCTTTTAATGCTTTTTACAGTCCTTTGTGCTGAACACCCATCGTCAGAAAAGATACTCTTAAAACATCCCCCTGCAATTTACCTTGAATTCACTCCTAATCATCATTCAATAATGAAAGAATTTGTGCATCTTTCGCCTACAGGCCACATTTTCATCAGGATACAATGGGAGCTATCAATAGGCGAGAGGAGATTAATCAATCATGAATCCACAAACGGTACAGTCGGCGGGTAAGGTCGAACTGGACAAGAAGATGAAAGCGATTACCAAAAGGTTCAAAGGACGCTGGAACGCTCCGTTAGCCGGCTACCTGTTCATCGCACCCTGGCTGCTGGGCTTTCTCATTTTACAGCTGTGGCCCATCATCCAATCCTTCTATTTATCCTTCACCGAGTATTCGCTGCTGGAGCCGGCCCGCTGGATCGGACTCAAGAATTACCAGGATATCTCCCAAGATCGGCTTTTCTTCAATTCGCTGAAGGTGACCTTTCTGTACGTGATCGCTTCCGTGCCGCTGAAACTGCTGGCTGCGCTGGCTGTAGCCCTGCTGCTGAACCGGAACATCCGTGGAATCTCCTTCTACCGGACCATCATCTACCTGCCTTCTCTGATCGGCGGAAGCTTGGCGGTGGCCGTGCTGTGGCGCAATATCTTCGGCCTGAACGGCTTCATTAATCATCTCGCGATTTGGGTCGGAATCGCCCCCAAAAACTGGATTGGCACCCCCTCCACCGCCCTTGCCACCCTGGTGCTGCTGACGGCATGGCAGTTCGGTTCATCGATGATTATCTTCCTTGCCGGTCTCAAACAAATCCCTGGTGAGTTATATGAGGCTGCCTCCGTGGACGGAGCATCGCCGCTCCGCAAGTTTATCCGGATTACCCTGCCCATGTTATCCCCGGTCATCCTGTTTAATCTGATCATGGGCATCATCAACGCATTCCAGATGTTCACTTCGGCTTTTGTGGTCACGAATGGAGGACCGGTCAATTCAACCGAGATGTTTGCCTTGTTCCTCTACAATAAAGCCTTCGGTTCGCTGCAGATGGGCTACGCTTCGGCCTTGGCCTGGATACTGCTCGTTATCATCGGCATTGCCACGGCGCTCAATTTTGTTGCGTCCAAATACTGGGTGTTCTACGAAACTGAAACGGAGGGTCGCAAATGACAGGGGCTCATAATAAACAAAATTGGCTGGTCCATGTGCTGATGATTGCGTTCTGTTTTGTGATGTTCTATCCCGTGCTTTGGTGGATCGGCGCTTCTTTTAAGTCTACACCAGAAATCAGTCTGCCCACCCTGTTCCCCAAGGTATGGCTGTGGCAAAATTATACGGAAGGCTGGATGGCACTGCCCAAGTATACGTTTACACGCTTCTTTATGAACAGCCTCAAGCTCAACGTGGCGACTACGATCATTCACGTTATTTCAGCCAGCCTGGTGGCTTTCGGCTTCGCTAGGCTGACCTTTCCGCTGAAGGGATTATGGTTTTCCATCCTGCTCATGACCCTGATGCTTCCGGGGCAGGTCACGCTCATCCCGCAGTATACGATGTTCCATTCCTTCGACTGGATCAACACCTATCTGCCGCTGATCATCCCGTCAGCCATGGGCGGAGCTTTCTTTATTTTCCTGATTGTCCAATTCATCCGCGGTATTCCGCGAGAGCTCGATGAGTCAGCAAAAATCGACGGCTGCACCTGGTTCGGCATTTATCTGCGCATCATCATGCCGCTGACTCTCCCGGCGCTCATTACGGTCACGATTTTCTCGTTTATTTGGGGCTGGGACGAATATTTCGGCCCGCTGATTTATCTGAATACCGTGGACAAGTATACCGTCCCGCTCGCGCTCAGGATGTTCATCGATTCCCAGTCAGCCGTTCCGTGGGGACAACTGCTTGCCGTATCCCTGCTCTCCGTGCTGCCGCCGGTTGTCATCTTCTTTCTGGCGCAAAAGCACTTCGTGGAAGGGATCGCCACAACCGGGCTGAAAGGTTAGGTTTCAGATCGGTAAACGGATCGCTGTGCCAAGTTTATTCCAGCTCTTCTTCAGGCAGCGGTTAAGCCGGACGGTCTCGTTCATTCGGCTTCCGTCAACGTTGGCTTTGAGGCAGCAGAGCGAATGCAGAGTCCTCACAGCTACCAAGAGGAGGGAAAAACGCATGAATCCGTTTCGCACGTTCCGCATCGATTACGTCTTTTTCTTCAGCTTTGCCGGTTTTGTCGCGGTCCTCATCACGATCATGATGATCGTTAGCTATCGGTTCTCGGCAGCTGAGCAGGCGGACAGCACCTCCATGTACCAGCAGGCGGTGCTGCAGCAGCTCAACAAGCAGCTTACCGACCATATGAGTGCTGTGGAGCAAACCTCGTTAGCCGTGTCCATTAACTCGCCTCTGGTCAACTATGTAACGATGAACGGAGATTATTATGCACGAAAGACAGCGAGGGACGAGCTGAACCGGGATTATTTGGCGCCGATGCTGAATAGCTCTCGCTCGATGTTCTCCTTTCAGATTTATATGAATGATCCGCTTCAGGTCGACCCCAACGCCAACATTCAGTACCTCCCTCTCGCCTCGGCCAGCCGGGAGAGCTGGTATCCGGCCGTGGATAAGTCCGACTTTGTCTGGATCGGCCAGCGTGAGGTCGGTTCCCCGCAGGGGAAGCAGCAGGTAATCAGCTTTATCCGTAAAATCACCACGCTGGACGGCGTGAACCGGGGGATTCTGATCATCAATGTCCGGGTTAAATTTTTGCAGCAAATTCTGACTGAAGACAACTCCTCGGCCAGCCGACTGCTGCTCGACTCCGGCGGCCGGATGATCATGCACACCCGGATTGCTCCGCCTCCCGGGGAAATCAACGCCATCCTGGAGCGGGTCGACGGGGACACCGGCCAAGCGCATCAGGTGCTGGCTGCCGCCGGCTCGCTGCCGGAGAAGAGCATGCTCACCGTATGGTCCCGGACGTCCCCGGGCAGCTGGATGCTGGTGGAGCTTACGCCCTGGAAGGACATCACCAGCGGAAGTGTACGTCTGGCGTGGACGATGGCTGTAGTTGGAGCCGCCGCCATTCTGCTGTCCTTGTTCTTCACAATGTTCCTATCCCGGAATTTCACGCGGCCGATCCGGAAGCTCGTTCAGCTGATGCAGGCGTTTAATCCCGAGAAGCGCGGACAGCCGCTGCCGACGGAATACCGCAACGAATTCGGCAGCCTGTTCAGCGGCTACCGCAAGCTTACCGAGCGGATCGAAACCCTGTATCAATCCCTGGAGCAGCAGTATAAAGCACAGCGCGAAGCGGAGATTAAGGCGCTGCAAGCGATGATTAACCCCCATTTTCTCTACAACACGCTGGATCAGCTGAATTGGATGGCCCTTGAAGCTGGCCAGGAGAAGATCAGCCAAGTGCTCGAGCTGATGGGACAGATGTTCCGCATCGGACTGTCAGGCGGCGAATCCATGATTACGCTTCAGGAAGAGCTTCTGCACGTGGATTGCTTTCTGAAAATCCAGCAGTTCAAGTGGGGCGAAGAATTGGAATGGCACATCGATTGCCCGGAGGAATTACGGCATCTGATGATTCCGAAGCTGACCCTGCAGCCCTTTGTAGAAAACGCCGTTATGCATGGTTTTCATGGCAGACGCCAGGGCCGGATTCATCTGATTTGCATGGAAGAGGACCGAGGCATCCGGATTTGGATTCGGGATGACGGCATCGGACTGCGTGAAGACTGGAAGACTCGTAAACGCCATCCCACGGGCGGATACGGGATCCGCAATGTAAAGGAGCGCATACAGGTTTATTTCGGCCCGCCCTTTGGCGTTTCGCTTCGCAACCGTACCGATGCGCCAGGCTCCGAAGCGGAGATCTATTGGCCGAAGGTAAATCAGCCGCGGGATCAGGAAGGGGGAGGAATACATGTGGACCATCGCTATCGTGGATGACGACCGGCAAGTGCTCAGCGGCATGTCCCGGCTGATTCCCTGGGAGCAGCTCGGAGTCCGGCCTGTCGGGGAGGCTCTAGATGGTGAAGAAGGACTTCGGCTGATTGAAGCGACTCAGCCCGATATTGTCATTACGGATATTTATATGCCGGTGATGAACGGTCTCGATATGATTGAACAGCTCCGTAAGCAGCAGTACGCTGGCAAAATCATCATTTTGAGCGGGTACTCGGATTTTGACTACGCTCGTAAAGCGCTTCGGCTTCAGGTTGATGATTATTTACCGAAGCCGGCCTCACCGACCACGATCCGCGAGGTGCTGCAGCGCGTCACCCGCGAGCTTGCGGAACGCCGAGCGCTGGAACACAGAGAGCAGGAGATTCAAACCCAGCTTATGCAGTATGAGCCTTATCTGGAAAGGGAATGGGTCAAGTCCGCCCTCACCGGAGGAACACCCTCCCCGCTGACAGATCCCTCCCGAATGCTGGAACGGCTCGGCTGGAAGAATGCCCAATTCATGATGCTGGCCTTAGAAATCAAGCGGCAAGGACGTATGGAGGGAATCTCCGTCCGTGACTGGCACCTGTTCCGTTTCGCCGTGGGCAACACGGTCGAGGAGCTAGCCGGCCAGGATGGGCTGCGCAGCTATTTCCTGGAGCTGCATAGTCACCATATGGCACTGCTGCTGTATAAGCCCCTCTCCTGGCCGACAGAGGCGTTCCGCTCGGAAGTTCTGGCACTGGCAGGGCGAATCAATTCATCTGTGCATCGATTCCTCAAGGTCAAGCTGCACATCGGGGCAGGTCTTCGCAAGGATGACTGGCTTGCCATCCCCGATTCTACCGAAGAAGCATTTCAGGCACTCGCCGAGCGGCGCGAACCGGATGTCGCCTTTCCCTGTGTCTACGTTTATAACGAAGGCGGTTTCCGGCATTCAGCAGCACGGAGCGTACGGCCGGTGCGATTTTTCCAGGAGATGACCGACGCTGTTCGAACCTTCGATGAGCCCCGGGCGCTGCTGGCGCTGGATGATTTCTTCCGCAGGGATAACGGCGCGGCCCGGCTCCAACCCGAAGAGCTTACCGCCATCGGAACGCAGCTGTTCGCCATCCTCTCCTTCACCCTGTATGAGTCCGGCATCCGGCTCGACGATGAACTGCCTCTCACGGACTTGACCAAAGAGCTGGACCAAATGGAAGATGCGTTGCAGTGGAAAGCATGGGTAGCGGAGAAAGTGAAACGAATCTGCTCGCGTTACACGCCTAACGAGAACCTCAAGCATAAGGAAACGGTCGATTATATCATCCAATACATTCATGAGCATTATGCCGAGAACATCCACCTTCAGGATTTGGCCGACCAGGTCTATATCTCCAAAAACTATCTCAGCACGTTATTCCGCCAGTTTACAGGCGAAACCTTTGGCGATTATCTAACCAGGGTCCGAATGGAAAAAGCCAAGCGCATGGTTCTCGAGAAAAAACTGCTGATCGCCGAAATCGCCGAGCGGGTCGGTTATCGGAATGTTCCGTACTTCACCACCCTGTTCAAAAAGCATACCGGGCGCAGTCCTACTGAGTTCCACAGAGCCTGAACGAAGAGTTCCCGGTTATTCCTGGCGTTAAGCATCTGGCCCCCTTCACTCGATAATCGTAAAATACTGAAACGATTTGTTGATTTGTCCACTACGAGGGAGACTCTGGACTTGGTACGTTAAGTGAAGAAGTAGATCAGTTACTTAAGGGAGGTTCATCCGATGAGAAAATCATGGCATCGTCTCGCCGCTGGCGCTGCGGCAGTGCTTTCACTGTCACTCATTCTCTCCGCTTGCAGCGGGGTCAAGAAGGAAGAAGGCGGATCCGCGGATTCGGGAAACGGCAAGTCCATCACACTCCGGATCATGTGGTGGGGCTCTCAAGCCCGGCATGACGCAACTTTGAAAGCGCTTGATTTATACTCTGGAAAGCATCCGGGCATCACTTTCGAACCAGAGTACCAGTCGTTCGACGGGTACCAGGACAAGCTGTCTACCCAGTCCGCGGGGAAAAATACACCGGATATCTTCCAAATGGATGCCGCCTGGTTCAACGATTGGGCATCCAGCGGACGGCTGGAGGATCTCTCCTCCATTCCGACGGACAAGATCGATAAGGTGCTGCTTGAGACTGGCACCTATCAGAGCAAATTGTACGCGATGCCGCTGGGCAACAATGCCTGGGGCATGGTGTACAACAAAACGATGATGGACAGTCTCGGCATTCAACCGCCAAAGACATGGGACGAGTTTTTTGCCATGGCGCGCGACCTGAAACCGAGACTGGCCAAAGACCAATACCTCACGCGGGACCTGACCGCGGATGGCGCGTCTTATATGTCCTATCAGCTGAGCATGGGCAAAGGCTTCTCCATGAGCAAGGACGGAAAATTCCATTATGACGAGGCTACCTGGAAGGATTGGATGAACCAATGGGCTGAGCTTCGCAAAGAACAACTTGTGACGCCGCCTGACGTGACCGTGTCGGATAAAGGGCAGGACGCACAAATGGACCTGCTCATTCAGGAAAAGATTCTGCTTCGGGGCGCACATGCGGCGGAATTCGGCGGAACGGATGCCTTAAAACCCGGCGTGATGGCACTAACAACTCAGCCGAGGGCTACGCAGGCGAGCGGCTGGCTGAAAGCCTCCATGTACTGGAGTGTCAGCCCCAACAGCCAATATAAAGAGGAAGCGAAGGAGTTTATCGACTGGTTCGTCAACAGCGAAGAAGCCGGAGAAATCTTGGGTACTTCGCGGGGGATTCCCGTCAATAAAAGCGTAGCCGATGCGCTCCAGCCTAAATTTACGGACGTCGATAAAAGCTCCCTCGGTCTGATCAACGAGGTATCCAAGGACGGCGCCGCATTTGACCCCGGCCCGGGGAATAAGGGCGGCTGGGCCAACTTCACGAAGGAGTACGACAACATCACGCAGTCGATTATGTTCGGTAAAATCAGCATCGACGAGGGCTGGAATCAGATTGTCAAATTAAGCCAAAGCTTGGAGTAAGCCATGTTCCATAAGGGCTGGATTACGTTTGCATAAAATGCCGTACGCGGCAGCGGCAGCAGTAGCAGTAGCACACCAAAAAGCACCTGATACTATCAGGTGCTTTTTGGTGTTTGCTTTTCAGTTCTGAGCGGCATCTTGTAAGTCAGCTTTACCGCAACAATATAGGGAGCACCGACTGTGTCCTGGGTCGGCACAACTCCATCGAATCACAGCCAGCCACGACCGCTTTGAAATTTCGATGAAATAAACAGGTTCAAACAGCTTCTTTAAACCAGCATATATCAGATTCTACACGAAATAATGTTCATTGAAATAAAAAGAGGGCAGCCTGGGATGACTCCCTTAGACTGCCCACTATATACGATATCTTATATGTGGTTTCCACACATTTTACTCTTCTACACTTTGTGCCACTAGGAAGCTTATATTTTCCTTGCTCCCACCCTCTTTCCTTACTCCACCGTCACGCTCTTCGCCAGGTTACGCGGCTTATCTACGTCGTTGCCACGGGCAAGAGATGCATAGTAAGCAAGGAGCTGCAGTGGAACTACAGACACGGCAGCCGTCAAGATCGGCAAGGTCTTCGGAATGGCAAAGGCTTGATCCACGGATTTCAGCAGGCCAGCCACATGCTCTTCATACGTAATTGCCATTACTTCAGCACCACGTGCTTTCACTTCCTTGATGTTACTTACGGTTTTCTCCAACACCGCTTCCTGGGTTGCCAGGGCAATGACTGGTATTCCCTCTTCAATAAGGGCAAGCGTACCATGCTTCAGCTCGCCGGCAGCATATGCCTCGGAATGAATGTAAGAGATCTCCTTGAGTTTCAGGGAGCCTTCCTGTGCCACGGCGTAGTCCTGACCACGGCCGATGAAGAACAGGTTCTCATGCTCCGCAATTTGCTCGGCATATCCCTTAATGGATTCCGCGTTGGTCAGCATGGATTCCACCTGTTCAGGCAGTGCTTCCATCGCTGCAATGACTTCAGCAACAGCGTCCTCAGTCATTGTACCGCGTACTTGAGCCAGGTACAGACCAAACAGATAGAAGGCAATCAACTGTGAGGTATAAGCTTTAGTGGATGCTACAGCAATCTCTGGACCAGCCAGCGTGCCGAGTACATCATTCGCTTCACGGGCAATCGAGCTGCCTACTACGTTCGTGATGGCCAGGACATGAGCACCGTGGCTCTGGGCTTCACGAAGCGCAGCCAATGTGTCAGCCGTCTCACCGGATTGGCTCACCACGATGACAAGGGTCTCTGGTGTAACGATTGGCGAACGGTAACGATACTCGGAAGCCACATCATTTTCTACCGGAATGCGTACCATTTCTTCAATCACGCTGCGTCCAACAAGACCGGCATGATAAGCCGTACCGCAGGCAACGATCTGCACATTGCGAATGTTCTTAATCTGTTCCTGGGTCAGCTTCAGTTCAGGCAGAACCACTTTGCGTCCGCTCTCATCCACGCGGCCCAGCATCGTATCACGGTATGCTTTTGGCTGCTCATGGATTTCCTTCAGCATGAAGTGATCGAATCCGCCTTTTTCCGCTGTAACAGCATCCCAATCGACACGAATCATTTCCCGAGAAATAAAGTTCCCCTCAATGGTCATTAATTCGACAGCATCTGCTGTCAAGAGAGCCATCTCTCCATCGTTAAGAATATATACGTTCCGTGTATATTTCAAAATCGCCGGAATATCAGAACCGATGAAATTCTCTCCTTCGCCAAGACCGATAATAAGCGGGCTTGCTTGACGCACAGCCACCAGACGATCCGGCTCATACTCGGTTAAGACTCCAAGGGCAAATGCACCTCTCATGTAAGAGATCGCCTTCTGCACGGCCTTAACGATATCACCGTCATACTCACGGGCAATGAGGTGGGAAATAACTTCTGTATCGGTCTCCGAAACAAAGTGATGTCCTTGACTGATCAGCTCTTCCTTCAGCTCCAAATAGTTCTCAACGATACCGTTATGAACAACGGAGAACTTCTGGCTTTCGTCTGTATGCGGATGAGAGTTCACGTCCGATGGACGGCCATGCGTAGCCCAGCGGGTATGACCGATACCTGCGGTTCCTACGAGGGGAGCAGACTCCAGTCTCTCCTCCAAGTTGGCAAGACGTCCTTGTGCCTTCGCAACGCGCAGACCTTCATTCGTGAAGACCGCGATCCCAGCAGAATCGTATCCACGATACTCAAGCTTTCTCAATCCTTCGATCAACACCGTTTGCGTTTTCTGATTTCCAATATATCCGACAATACCACACATAGTATGATTCCTCCGTTCGATTTCCCTATAATAGTTAGGCGGAAATAGAACACGGCAGCATCTGTGCGGTATGAGGAAAGAAGAATGATCTATTCAATTATCAACGTTCAAGAAACCCAGCAATACGTAGGCTGATTTTAGTTGAACAGACATGAATGCACTCTTCTTCCACCGCGCTGTCGCATTCTAGATCGCACATTCATGTTTTGGTATAAAAGTTATTGTGCAGCACCTGCAAATACGTTGTCAGAACGGTCGCCCATTCCTTTTCCGTGATCCGCTTACGGTTGGTGCATCACCGAGAGGTCCCCGCCGAATAATCCGAACACCTCTACCTCGTCAACTTGCGTTCTGCCGTTTGGTCATTCCATCAAGCAATAACCAATCCCCGCGCAGGTACAAGCTCTGGCGCTTATGAAGCTTATAGTAACCTCACGGCCCTCACTTTCTATTCTTGAATAACATCCTTTATTATATTCACACATCATCACTTTGGCAACTCGGCCGTTTCCTTGCCTGACTGGACTCTACACGCTATAACCCACACTAATGACATCGAATGACCTATGTTCACAGGCGATGACTTACACAGCTATGTTCGCAGACAGGACAGGGTGTGTTGCGCTTTCATACACTCGGCATAGTGGAAAAGCTGTGGGCCAGTGAACCGAACAACATAGTTCACTGGCCCTGACAGAAATTAGTCTGCTTTCCTTGAAAAACACACCCTTAGACTTACGCCAATTCCCGCTTCACTACATCCGCAATCTGCGTAACATAACGATCGAGCTCTTCTTTGTCCGGGCCTTCCGCCATGACTCGAATAAGGGATTCCGTACCCGATGGGCGAACCAAGACACGGCCGTTATCGCCCAGAATGCCCTCAACCTCAGCAATCGCGGACTCGATAACCGCATTTCCTTGATATTTGCTCTTATCACCCACACGTACATTAACCAGCACTTGCGGGTACTTGCGCATGCTGCTCTTCAGCTCATGCAGAGGCTTCCCGGAGGCTACCAATGTATCCACCAGTTGAATCCCCGTCAAAATGCCATCACCGGTTGTGTTGTGATCCAGGAAAATGACATGTCCGGATTGTTCTCCGCCCAGGTTATACCCGCCGCGGCGCATTTCTTCCATGACATAACGGTCGCCGACTGCGGTTTTTGCTGTTTTCAGCTTCAAGCTCTCACATGCTTTATAAAAGCCGATGTTACTCATGACGGTCGAAACGATTGTGCCTTCCTTAAGCTTGCCCGCACGGTTCATAGCGTCACCGCAAATGCATAGGATGAAGTCGCCATCCACTTCCTCGCCTTTACCGTCAATCGCAATCAGACGATCCGCATCACCGTCAAAAGCAAGACCGAGATCAGCCCCATGAGCAAGCACAGCCTCAACGAGTTTCTCTGGGTGTGTAGATCCACAGTGATCATTAATATTCAGGCCATTCGGCTCAGCGCCAATGGTGATTACGTCAGCACCCAACTCACGGAAAAGTTTCGGAGCCAGCTCATAAGCAGCACCATTTGCACAGTCGAGCACGATTTTCAAGCCGTCAAACCGGTTGTTAACCGTGGTTTTCAGATAATCCAGGTATTTATATTTCGATTCATCATCAACGAGAAGCTCACCTAAATCAGCTCCGATCGGACGCGGCAGATTATCCGTTTCGGCATCCATTAGCTCTTCAATCTTGAGTTCTGTTTCATCCGACAGCTTGAAGCCGTCTCCGCCGAAGAATTTGATGCCGTTGTCCTGCACCGGATTGTGCGATGCCGAGATCATGACACCTGCATCAGCTTTCAACAGTCTTGTAATATAAGCCACCGCGGGAGTGCTTACAACACCCAAACGAATGACGTGTGCACCGATGGACAGCAGGCCTGCAACCAAAGCCGACTCCAGCATAGCCCCGGATACCCGGGTATCCATACCGATGATTACGGTTGGCTTCTCTTTATCACCTGTCAACACATAGCCGCCGCAGCGACCGATGCTATAAGCCATTTCCGCTGTCAGTTCTTGATTCGCAACTCCTCTTACTCCATCTGTACCAAAATATTTCCCCATGTTTTATATACTCCTTTATCTACTCTTCGATATTATCCATCTTGTGATGATTCTGACCCCGTTGTTCCATCGTTCGATCCGTCTCCCGGCGGATGGGATGGACTTTCTCCTGATCCGGAGTTATCCGTGCCCTCGTTCGTGGGAGGCGCAGGCGGATTCTCCACTTGATCATTACCTGATCCCGTTCCCGGTGAATCAGGCTTGTCTTTGTCGGTTCCCTCGTTGTTAGAGCTGCTTGGATCCGTTGTAACTGGCTTGGAATTGTCCTTCAGCTCCACTTTAATGACAAGTCGATTCCGGTCCGCTCGGTTGATGAAACTTGGCAATGTGATCTGCAGCGGAATTTCGTGCACCCCCGCCTTCAAGCCGGCCGCATTCGCTTCAACCCCGATGTCTGATGGCTCCAGACTATTCAGCAAATCCGGCGCACCGGTAAGCGTCAAGGATATCGTCTGCGTTTTCGGATCGGTTATTACAGCATCCAGGCCTGAGGAGACCCCTTTTAACGTAATGGGAATGCCATTAACAACCCGTTCACCATGCGATACGGCCGTAACATCCACTGTTATAGAGCTCGGCTCGATTTTCTCAAAACCTTCGGGCGGCGTCAAGTCGGCCGTAAGCACTGTTGTTCCGGAGTTCCTAACTTCTCCCAAGTTGATCGCGGCTTCGATATAGGTCCCAGCTCCTGCGAGTGCCTCCTTGCTGCCGAACAGCTTCACTTCTTTTACCTTTTGGTCTACCTTGGATAAAACGAATCCTTCCGGCAGTCTTCCCGTATATTCAAGCTCCAGAGGAAGAGTCACGAACGCAGGTTCAATCGGTACTTCAGCCGCTACCGCAGCAGGTTCAATGACCGCATCCTCCATCTCGACGCCTTGCTTATCATATGCTGTAAGCTTGACTCGCTTCTCCGTAATTTTCTCCTTGGCTCCATCCAGATCCACGTTACCTTTGACCTGTCCCAAATTCGCCATCGACGATTCTGGCAGGGTTACGGTGACCTGTCGTGGGTCAATCAGCACGGGTGTTCCGGCCCGGTAATCTTTTGCCGGTTCCCCCTTCGTGCCAATACTTACCGTAACGGATTCCGATACTCTTGTCTCTACCGTTACGGTTACAGCGGAAGGTTCCATCGATACCAGCTCAACTCCGCTTGGAATCGAGTAAGTTAGCGGAAGTGTGTGTGTACCCGGTTCTCTGACAGTACTCAGATCAAGTTTCACTTTATATTCATCCGTCAAGAGCGCAATGTTGGACTTCTTCCCTCGTACTTCGAGATTCACGCGATCTTTATCAATGCCGGTTAATGCATATTCACTATCATCAAATCCATAAGTCTGGATCTTAACGCCTTCAATGATCTTGGTATCATAAAATGTAGTTGGCGGGGCAGGCGCCCCACTGTCCATATGAACCATTGCCCATAACAGGATACTGACCGCCAAAGCAATCAATTTGCTTGCCGTGTTGTTCTTGATCCATTTATCCATTATGGCCATCCCCCTTCCGTTTCCAGAAGAACGAGCGTTTCTCCTTTATGGATGCGGCAGGACGAAGCTCCTCATACAGCTTGGAGATCAGAGACTCTTCCTTGATATCCCGAACCACTTGTCCATTCAAAGCCAGCGATACTTGTCCAGTCTCCTCGGATACAACAACAGAAATGGCATCCCCCACCTCACTGATACCGATGGCTGCACGATGCCTCGTTCCCAGTTCCTTACTGATAAAAGGATTCTCTGATAGTGGCAAATAACAGCCTGCCGCTGCAATTTGACCATTCTGAATGATGACCGCCCCATCATGGAGAGGTGTATTCGGTATAAAAATGTTAATGAACAACTCCGAGCTGATCACAGACCGCATCGGAATTCCCGATTCTACAAATTCATTCAGACCTGTGGTCCGCTCAAACACGATCAGAGCCCCTATTTTGCGCCTCGACAAATAATTAACCGCCTTAATGGTTTCGCTGATTAACTTATTCGTCTCCTCATCAACATCCCCGCCCCGTCCGAACAGCTTACCTCGCCCAAGCTGCTCCAGACCACGTCTAAGCTCCGGTTGGAAGATGATAAAGATGGCAAGCACCCCAAATGTAAAGATCTGATTCATCAGCCATTTGAGTGTGTACAAATCAAACCAGGTGCTAAGCGCCCAGATGACAACCAGCACAAGAATCCCTTTAAGCAGCTGGACCGCCCTTGTACCTCGGACGAGCAGAATCAATTGATATATTATATAAGTAACGATAAGGATATCGATGATATCTTTAATGGTTTCACCCCAGGTCATATCTGTGAAATACTCCATACAGCAACCCCCGTCATTTCCTTTAAGTGCGGGCCCAATCCATCCGGTTCCTCGAAGATGATCGCAGGATTCGATACCGAACCTGCCCACATGATCCTTCGTGAATGCCCCAGGACTTTTTGAACTTCCTCTTGAGTAACGCTTGAGACTATATATGTAGTATGTGCTCTACACTCTCTAGGTTATAACGTTAATCTTTCCGATGCAAGCGGACGTCCCTCGCTTTTCGTATTTAGAAGCCTAAAATCAACAAAAGAAGCGCCTTCTTTTCACTGAAAAGAGGCGCTTTCATTCAGCAAGCTGCGGCTTTCACCTAGCGGTAAGCGACATCTGTAAACAGAGTGGAAATTTTATACCATATCCAATCCATTGCCCTATCTATATCTTTCACTTGGCCTGCTATATGTGCGGTGGAAGCCTGAAATAATTCTCCGTCAATGACCGTCAAATTGCCATTAACCTGGCCATAAACCTTAGCTTTGCCATTCTCAACTGTAATATCTCCCGTGATGATCTGATCTGGAGGAATAATGACGGTATCTCCTTCAATCACCAGTTTTTCGAATTCATCACTCTTCACAACCAGCTGATTATCCTGACTCCAAAAACTGATTGTACTAAAGAGCATGACAACCAAAAACATTGCTGCAGCCGTGAGCGCAGGATGATTCCTAACCCATTTGACCCAGACTTTTTGTGTCTTGGGCTGCGGCAGCATGCCCATTATACGATCCGTTAAATCATCTGATGGCTTGGTCGCATGATGAGTTAAGGAAAAAAGAAGCATATCGGTATGCTCCAGCTTCTCGAAGTAATTCCGACAGTCAGCACAATCCAGCAAATGCTTCTGCAATTCTAGCTGCTGCGGGTTGGACAAGTCATTATCCAGATAATCATGCATCAAAGAGACGGCTAATTTGCAATCCATTTGTGAGCCAATCCTTTCATTCAATCTCTTTGCTGGGTCTATACCTCCTGAGAGGCATAAGACTTGCTTCTTGTTCATACGTGCCGGAATCGGGGATGTTTCAATTTTTTTTAAGAAAATCGGAAAGAAAGATGAAATGACATGACTTTCTGATTCCTCAAGAAAAAGCGCCCATAAACGCTGTCTGTCTTCCTCTAAGAACGGCGATAGGCGTTTTTCCTCAAAGCTTGTACTCTAATTTTTTTCGCAAAAATTCACGTCCGCGATGTACTCTCGTCTTAATCGTTGTTACAGGCAAGTCCATAATCTCGCTGACCTCCTGCAGTGATAAATCCTGGATGTACCGAAGGATCATGATCGTCTTGTACTTCGCAGGGAGTCCATCAATAGCCTGATGAATGATGCGCTGTGTTTCGGATAGCAACATCTCGCTCTCAGGTGTGCGGTTATCACTCGGAATCAGGGAGTAGCCGTCCATGCCTTCACTTTCATTCAGATCTGCGTCCAGCGAGAAAGAAGGCTTGCGTTTACGCAGCCGATCAATGCTAAGATTTGTGCCAATACGATATATCCAAGTTGAGAATTTTTGGTTCTCGTCATATCGATCAAGGTTCTTATACACACGCAGAAAAGTCTCTTGTACGACATCCTCGGCCTCATGGCGGTTGCTCAGCATCCGGTAAGCCAGATGAAAAATCTTATCCTTATAAAGCTCTACGATTTCGGCAAAAGCTCTCTGATCCCCTTTTCGGGCCAGCTTCGCCAGTCTTACATCCAAATTGTCCACCATAATTCCCCCAGAATGGTCTGATGGGTAACGTCTAAAAAGCATCATTCAAATGGTAATTCAACTGTTTCTAAAAATCAACAATAATTCAAAAACAATCCCATTTCCATATCAAAGATACGCTTCCTGCAGCCTGTAAATTCATGATCAGCAGGCAAGCAACCTCATAGATGAAAAAACGAGGCCCACAGGGGAACCTCGCTTTATATTAACCCTTGCCTACCCTTTTGACCAGTTACAAAAATCAACCTGTATTGCGCAGCCCTGCTGCAATGCCGTTGATCGTGAGGAGTACTTCCCGGAGCAGATCCGGATCGTCATCCTGCTCTTGCTCTCTAAGTTCACGCAGCTCATTAAGCAGTTGAACCTGCAAATAGCTGAGCGGATCGACATAAGGGTTACGGAGACGGATGGACTCCTGAAGGACCGGCTGGTTATCCAGAATGTCCTGTTGACCCGTTATCTTGAGAACAAGCTCCTTCGTCAAATTGAACTCATCCTGTATCAAACCGAAGATACGCTCTCGAGCTTTATCATCCTTCGTCATCAAGGAGTACTCCTTGGCGATGATCAGATCGGCCTTGGCAAGAGCCATCTGAAGCGTGTCAATTAACGAAGTAAAGAACGGATAACTCGTATACATCTTCTGAAGCACCTTCAGATTTTCTTCCTTGTCCTGATAGAAGCTCTGTAAGCCCGTACCAGCCGCGTACCATGCTGGAAGCAGGTAACGGCTCTGCGTCCACGCAAACACCCAAGGAATGGCTCTCAGGTCCTCGAAACGGTCACTGTTCTTACGCTTGGAAGGTCGGGAGCCAATATTCAGTTCTCCCACCTCGGGAAGCGGTGTGGATTCCTTGAAGAAGCTAAGGAAATCCGGGTCACGGAATATCAAATCCTGATATTTCTTCTGTGAAGCGGCCGAAATGCTGGAAGAAATCTCTTCCCATTCCTTCTCGGTCGATTCGGTTTCAGCATAGCGTGCATTCAGAGAAGCCGTAATAAGTGCTGAAGTGGCCTGGTCCAAGCTGCGGTAAGCTATTCCTTTCAAGGAATAGCGGGAGGATATCACCTCGCCTTGTTCCGTGATTTTGATGCCGCCAGCAATAGTAGATGCCGGCTGGGCCAAAATGCTGCGGTTCAGAGGCATGCCGCCGCGTCCAAGCGATCCGCCGCGTCCATGGAAGTATTTTAGCCTGATGCCGTATTCGTTGCCTACAGCGGTAATATCCTTGAGCGCTACTTGCAGCTCCCAATTTGCTGTAATAGCTCCGCCATCCTTGTTGCTGTCAGAGTAGCCCAGCATGATCTCCTGCAGTTCATTCATTGCGCTTACGGCCTCACGATAAATCGGCAGGCTGAAGAGCTTGCGCATAATTTCAGGCGCTGCATGAAGGTCCTCAATCGTCTCGAACAATGGGGCAGCCTGTAATGTAGCAACCACAGAACCATCATTATCCTTGCGGAAGAGTCCGACCTCTTTGGCAAACACCATCACTTCAAGAATGTCGCTTGCTCCTTCCGACATACTGATCAAGTAACTCGAAATACATTTCACACCAAATTCCTGCTGTGCGCGGAATACCGTGCGATAGACTTCAAGGCATTCTTCGGTGCTGTCGCTATACTCCTGATATGGAGTTGTCAACGGTCGAGGATCGTTAAGCAGGTTATTGAGCAGCTCGATTTTCTGGTCCTCGCTCATTTGTGCATAATCCTGAGTGACGTTCATTTTACGAAGAATTTCGGCCATTGCGTTCTCATGCTCTTGGCTATGCTGTCTGATATCCAGTGTTGCTGTATGGAAACCAAACAACTCCGCCTGGCGAATCAGCTTCTGGATATAAGTGTCTGCAACATAGTCAGCAAAATGGAAACGCAAGCTTCGATCAATGATATTCAAGTCCTCAATAAACTCTTCAGGAGACTGGTACCGCTCGCTTCCTGTCATGTTTTCATCAAGAATATGACTCATTTTAGCTAACATATATACCAGTTTTACACGATAAGGCTCTTTCTCATTGTGCCAAATTTCCATCTTTTTCAGTGTCACATGCTCGCGGTCTTTTTCGATGGATTGAAGCAATTCATCCGACACGCTCACAATGGATGAACTGAAGCTGAGGTATTTCATGAATTCACGCAAGATCCGTTGATATTCACGAACTGCAAGCTTCCGCTGCATTTCGAGCGTTCTCCATGTTACGTCCGCCGTCACTGAAGGATTTCCGTCCCGATCGCCACCAATCCATGAACCGAAACGCAAATAGGTTGGAACGTGCCAATGGTGACCCGGGTAATACTTACTTAGGCAGCGCTCCAGCTCTTGATAAACCTCTGGCAGAATGTGAAACAGAGTCTCGTGAAAATAATACATGCCGTTTCTGACTTCATCAAGAACCGTCGGCTTGCGATCACGAAGCTCATCGGTTTGCCACAGTGTGATAACCTCATTCAGTAATTTCTCCCGAAGCTGCTCTCGTTCGCGGAATGTCAGTGTCGGGTTGTCCAGTTGCATAACATCGTCTGCTATCCGTTTATGAATATCCAGAATAGCCCGACGCATCGCTTCTGTCGGATGAGCTGTCATTACCAGCTCAAGGGATAGACTTTCGAGAATTTCTTGAACTTCTTCAAACGTAATATTGCGCTCTTTCAAATCCTGGATCGCACTTTCAATGGAACCTGGTTGAACACTCTCCCCAGCGGAACGCTCGTAATCACGCTTGCGGCGTATGCGATGATTCTGCTCTGCGATATTAACCAATTGAAAGTAAATGGCAAACGCACGAATCACCTGATGGCGAATGTCTGGTTCCAGCGTGCTGATAATCCCTTTGAAATCTGCAAACAATTCCGGCAGGAATACGGATCGCAACGATTTACTCGTTTCGCGAATTTTCTCAACTATATCTAAAAGCTCATTGCCTCCTTGATGGACAAGAACTTCCCCAAGAATATTGCCAAGGAACCGTACATCACGCCGCAGCAGATTGTTGGAATTGCTCTTTGCGGTTACTGTAAGTTCAGTCATGCTACTCCTCCCATCTCAACCCGTTTCAGCAGTTTATCTTTAGGACGTAACGCCTTCCTAACATCATACAATAAAAGCGAATGAAAATCTGCATTTTTCAGGCGAAAAAATTAGCCAAATCGACAAAACTCATGCTATTGATATGCCCTTCTACGATAAACATTAGTCCAAGAAACCCTTGATATGACTGCATTCTTTATCACATTAACACTTCGCAGGATAGTCGTGTAAATATGTAAAAAAAACATCACACACGGTGATGTCCTGCATATGTATGGAGCGGGTGATGGGAATCGAACCCACGCTACCAGCTTGGAAGGCTGGAGTTCTACCATTGAACTACACCCGCATATCACCCCACAAAAGTGATCTTATGCTTTGTAGCATATTCTGATTACTTTTATGGGCAATAACGCCTAAGCAAATCGGGATGACACGATTTGAACATGCGACCCCCTGGTCCCAAACCAGGTGCTCTACCAAGCTGAGCTACATCCCGATATTAATCTTTGAAAAAATGGCACGCCCTGAGAGATTCGAACTCCCGACCTTTTGATTCGTAGTCAAACGCTCTATCCAGCTGAGCTAAGGGCGCAAATGGAGCGGACGACGGGAATCGAACCCGCGACCCTCGCCTTGGCAAGGCGATGCTCTACCGCTGAGCCACGTCCGCATAAATGGTGCGCGTGGAGGGACTTGAACCCCCACGTCAAAGACGCTAGATCCTAAGTCTAGTGCGTCTGCCAATTCCGCCACACGCGCACAAGATGAAACAATGGTGAGCCATGAAGGACTCGAACCTTCGACACCCTGATTAAAAGTCAGGTGCTCTACCAACTGAGCTAATGGCTCGCATATCAGGGCCTCCGAAAAATATCCGGAATCACCTTCAAAGCGCAACTTCACTTTTTGGTGTGAAGTGGCTGGGGATATAGGATTCGAACCTATGCATGACGGAGTCAAAGTCCGTTGCCTTACCGCTTGGCTAATCCCCAATATCGATGAGTATTTCTATTTTTCATTTCAACACTCTAATAATCATGAGTTAAATGGTGGAGGCTGAGGGGTTCGAACCCCCGACCCTCTGCTTGTAAGGCAGATGCTCTCCCAGCTGAGCTAAGCCTCCATATGTAATGGATGAGAAATAGTGGTGACCCGTAGGGGATTCGAACCCCTGTTACCTCCGTGAAAGGGAGGTGTCTTAACCCCTTGACCAACGGGCCTCATTTACATGACGCATGTCCATTCTAAAAACGAATCTGGAGCTTCCAACCGGGATCGAACCGGTGACCTCATCCTTACCATGGATGCACTCTACCTACTGAGCTATGGAAGCAAGTGGCTCCCCGAACAGGACTCGAACCTGTGACAACTCGATTAACAGTCGAGTGCTCTACCAACTGAGCTATCAGGGAATATGTATCCGCTTGGCGACGTCCTACTCTCCCGGGACCCTGCGGTCCAAGTACCATCGGCGCTGGAAGGCTTAACGGTCGTGTTCGGTATGGGTACGCGTGGAACCCTTCCGCCATCGCCACCAAACGGCTTCAGATGCTTGATCACCTGAAAACTAGATACGAAACGAAATTTGCGTGTATTAGATATCCGTAGCATTACCCGATGTGGTATCGGGGTCCCCGAAAAGTATTCGGCATCAGCTTCAACGCTTAGCTTCACTTTTTGGGGTGTTTTTGGATAAGCCCTCGACCGATTAGTATTGGTCAGCTCCATGCATTGCTGCACTTCCACCTCCAACCTATCTACC